>NZ_AUAT01000016.1 GCF_000428865.1 Eremococcus coleocola DSM 15696 | reverse complement strand
ATTATCGCGGGGTGGAGAAGTTGGCATCTCGTCGGGCTCATAACCCGAAGGTCGTAGGTTCGAGTCCTACCCCCGCATTTTATATTTTATTGGTCCGGTGGTGTAGGGGTCAACATGCCTGCCTGTCACGCAGGAGATCGCGGGTTCAAATCCCGTCCGGACCGCTTTTATGCGGGTGTAGTTTAGTGGTAAAACTACAGCCTTCCAAGCTGTTGTCGCGAGTTCGATTCTCGTCACCCGCTTGATAAGACTAGCTGAGGCTAGTCTTTTTTTATTATTTAATATTTTGAGAGAAGATAAGGACTTGAAAAGGTTTAGGTGGATTTGGCTTTTGCTTGCTGGTTTAATGTGGGGGAGTAGTGGCTTGTTTATTCGGCAATTATCAAGTTTTGGAGTGAATAATTATGTAACAATTTTCGGACGAATGTTTTCTGCAGCTTTATTTTTAGGTTTAATTATTTTAATCAAAGATTCAAGACTTTTTAAGGTATCCTATAAAGATTGGACTTTAATGATAGGATCTGGTGTAATCGGAATGGGAATTATTAATGTCTTTTATAATATTGCTATTATTTAGACCTTCCTGGTTTTAGCTGCAGTTTTATCAGCTTTAGTTCCTGTTTTTGTCGTGTATTTTGCTGCTATATTTTTCAAGGAAAAGATTACGATTAGTAAACAGATTTGTGTGGGCCTAACTTTACTTTGTGTGATATTTGTTTCGGGTGTTTTGGAATCAGCTAGTTTGAAATGGACTTATACTGGCATTATTTACGGAGCTTTAGCGTTTTTTTTCTACGGGGTATATGGAATTTTTTCCAAACAATTAGCTGTTCGTCAATCTCATTACTTAACTTTAATATTTTATGGTTCTCTCTTTACGGCAATAAGTATTAGTTTTGTCACTGTTTTTCATGTATTCTGGCAAAGTTCGGCGAATCAACCCCAGTTATTCTTATGGTTAGGTCTAGATGCTGTATTCTTATCTGTTATTCTATCTGGTTTGTATGCCATGTCCATGAATTTTTTAGAAGCGGGTAAAGTAGCTATTTTGGTGTCAGGAGAGACGCCAGCAGCTATGGTTATGGGTTTAATCCTCTATCATGAATAGCCGACCTCTATAGCGATATTTGGTTTATGTTTAACTTTTCTAGCGATTTATATTTCAAATCTGCCAGTTAAATTAAGTCTTCCAAATATTAATGATCGTCTTTTAACTTAAGATTTTCTTTAAATATTTAACTTTTTTAATTATTACTTTAGCCCCTTAGGGGCTTTTTTATTAGTGCAACATTTTAATTTATTTCTAATATTTATTTTTTTTGTTATTTCAAGATGTTTAATCATGTTATTTGAAACTTTGTTAAAGCTTTTAATAGAGGCTTTAATTTATAAGTGTTTATTTTGTTTATACAAATCATCGATTTTATATTGACTATTATTAGTGCGACATTTATACTATATTTTGTAAATATTCAACACTAATGGAGGTCATTATGGAAAAATTATTGTATCATTTCAGTGAAGGTAATGCGTCTATGCGTGACATTTTAGGCGGTAAGGGGGCAAATTTAGCCGAAATGACGCGGATTGGTTTACCGATTCCAAACGGTTTTACGATTTCTACTAAAGCTTGTTTAGCGTTTTTAGATGGTGATCGGACTTTATCCCTAGAGTTGAAGCAACAAATTGATCAGTACTTAGAAGAAATGGAGATGAAAACAGGAAAGCAATTCTCAAATCCTAACTCCTTACTTTTGGTATCAGTTCGGTCTGGTGCAGCTATTTCAATGCCTGGTATGATGGATACAATTTTAAATTTAGGTTTAAATGATCAAAATGTAGAATACTTAGCTGATTTAACTTCTAACCCAAGGTTTGCTTATGACTGTTATCGTCGTTTATTGCAAATGTTTGGAAACGTTGTTTATGGAATTGACGGACGCGCTTTTGAAGATATTTTAGATGATATCAAATCAAGTAAAGCATATTCTTCAGACTTAGATTTAACGGTAGATGATTTAAAAGAAGTGGTTAGACGCTACAAAGAAGTCTACCAAGCCAACCAATTAACTTTCCCCCAAGAACCAATTCAACAACTCTATGATGCAGTTAAAGCTGTTTTTGCTTCTTGGGATAATGATCGGGCCATTGTGTACCGGAATTTAAATCATATTCCACATACCATGGGGACAGCGGTTAATATTCAAGAAATGGTCTTTGGTAACTTGGGTGAAACATCTGGAACGGGTGTTACTTTCTCAAGGAACCCAAATACCGGTGAGAATGAACTTTTCGGTGAATTCTTATTAAATGCTCAAGGGGAAGACGTCGTGGCTGGTATTCGGACACCTAAGCCAATTTCTTCATTGAATGATTTAATGCCGAAAATCTATTATCAATTTAATGCGATTTCAGAAAAATTAGAACGGCATTATGGCGACATGCAAGATATTGAATTTACAGTTGAAAATGGTAAGCTATTCATTCTCCAAACCCGGAATGGTAAGCGAACAGCCAAATCTGCTTTAAATATTGCTTATGAAATGGCAATGGAAGGCATTGTTGATAAGGGACAAGCGCTAATGCAAATTAACCCTGCTGCGATTAATCAACTCTTACATCCGATGTTTGATCCAAATCAAGTGGCTAATTTCCCTGTAATAACAGATTCTGGTTTAGCAGCGAGTCCTGGGGCAGCCGTTGGCCATATTTATTTTGATGCTGCGACTGCTAAAGAACATAACTTAATGGGAGAACGTGTTATCTTAATGCGACAAGAAACTTCTCCAGAAGATATTGAAGGCATGGTATCTTCGGCTGCAATTGTAACTAGCCGAGGAGGTCTAACTTCTCATGCGGCTGTCGTGGCTCGGGGGATGGGAACTTGTTGTGTAGTCGGTTGTGAAGATATCCGAATTAAAGAAGCAGAAAAAGTGGTTGAATATCCTGGTGGTGTTTTACATGAAGGAGATTTAATTTCAGTTGACGGTTCTACTGGTACCCTCTATTTAGGCGAAGTGCCTACGATTCCATCTGAGGCAGACGAACGCTTTGAAAAAATAATGACTTGGGCCCGCGAAATTGCCGATATGAAAGTAAGGATGAACGCTGAAACTCCAAGTGATATTGAAACAGGACTTCGTTTTAAAGCAGCCGGAATTGGCTTAGTTCGGACGGAGCACATGTTCTTTGGTTCAGATCGTCTACCACATATGCGGCGGTTCATTCTTGCTGAAAACGATCAAGAACGTCAAGCTGCCTTGGATAATTTAATCAATTTCCAAAAAGAAGATTTTTCAACTATTTTCCAACAAATGGAAGGTCTACCAGTGGTTGTCCGTTTATTAGATCCACCGCTACATGAGTTTGTACCGTCTTCTCAAGAAGATATCGCTCAAGTTGCTAAGCAACTTGAAATGGATCCAGCCAAATTAAACCGACGTGTTCTTGAACTTCATGAAGTAAATCCAATGCTTGGTCACCGCGGGGTACGTTTAGCCATTTCTTACCCAATGCTTTATCAAATGCAAGTTCAAGCGATTATTGAAGCCGCCTTAGAATTAAAAGCACAAGGTGTTAACGTTGAGCCGGAAATTATGATTCCATTGGTGGGAATGAAAGAAGAACTTAAAGAAAGCAAAGCCTTCTTGGAAAAACGGATTCAAGCGATTTTTGATGAAAAGGGCGATACCGTAGATTACCAGATTGGAACCATGGTTGAATTACCACGGGCTTGTCTGACAGCCGACCAATTAGCTGAGGATGCAGAGTTTATTTCTTTCGGTACCAATGACCTAACCCAAATGACCTATGGTTTCTCCCGTGATGATGCGGGTAAATTTATCCAATCCTACATTAAAGACCGGGTCTTAGCCTTTGATCCTTTCCAAACCATTGACCAAGAAGGGGTCGGTGAATTAGTTAAAATTGCAAGTCAAAAAGCTAGAGCTAGCCGTCCGGGAATAACCATGGGCGTTTGTGGAGAATTAGGCGGCGACCCTAAATCAATTGAATTCTTCCATAATATTGGTTTAGACTATGTGTCATGTTCACCTTTCCGCTTGCCGGTGGCTCAATTAGCTGCTGCTCAAGCTACGATTAAGCAACCAAGAAAGTATTAAATCAAATAATGGAGCGATGTAAGTATGGAACTAAGTCCACGACAATATCAAATTATTGAAATTGTTAAAGCCAATGAACCCATTAATGGGGATACAATTGCCCAACTTTTGGGCTTAAGTCGGTCAACTTTAAGAAGTGATTTTGCGATTTTGACCATGACGGGCATCTTGGATGCTCGGCCCAAGATAGGATATTTTTATTCAGGTCTAGATTTTCAACCTCTATTTCTAGATAAGTTAAATCACATGACCGTAGCTGAAATTATGATCCCGGCTATTATTATTAAGCAGGACACTAGTGTTCAAATGGCAATTAGTCATCTTTTCTTACATGATGCTGGCTCCCTCTATGTAGTCGATGATAACGAAGAGTTAGTTGGCTTAGTTTCAAGAAAAGATTTACTTAGGACTGTACTTAATAAAAGTGATGTTTCCGTTCCGATTGCCGTTATGATGACGCGTTGGCCTAATATACATGTCACTTATCCGAATCGTCCGGTCTTAGAAGCGGGGCAAATGCTACGTGACTTTGAAATTGACTCTTTACCCGTATTAAAATCAGACCAATCAAAACAGGTAGTTGGTAAATTATCCAAGACCAGTTTAGCCTATTTATTAGTTGACTTGGGGGTGGTTGAGTAGATGAAAGCCAGTCAAGAAGGAAGCCCACTAGCAATCTTTATGATTTCTGACTCAGTCGGTGCAACAGCCAGAAAGTTACCCAAGCAGGTTTAGCTCAATATCCCCAGTTAGCAATTGATGAAATACGACGTTTTCCTTTTGTTAGGGATAGTCAAACCTTAATACCAATCTTGGAAGATGCCCTTAAGGAACAAGCCATCGTGATTACAACTTTGGTTTCAGACCAATTAAATCAGATGGTAGAAGAATTTTGTACCTTACATGGACTAGACCATGTGGATTATATTTCTCCGCTGATGCGGATTATTTCACGGCGGACCCAACTGAAACCCACCCGCCAAAGCGGTTCAATCCATGCTATGAATAAAAACTATTTTGACCGAGTTGATGCGATTGAGTTTGCTGTAAAATTTGATGATGGCCGGTCGCCACGAGGTTTTCTAGAATCCGATTTGGTCTTATTAGGGGTGTCTAGAACATCAAAGACCCCGCTGTCTATTTATTTAGCTAATAATAATTCGCTTAAAGTTTCTAATCTACCTTTAGTTCCAGAAATTACTTTACCCAAGGAAATATTCCAGGTTCCAAAAGAGAAGCTGATTGGTCTGATTGCTAGTCCCCGTTATATTATGCGGATTCGACAAGAGCGGGTAAAAGTCTTAGGCCTTGGTCAAGGATCTGCTTATGATGATTTGAGTCGAATTAAGTCAGAATTATTATATGCTCAGAAAATCTATGACCAGTTGGGGATTCCAGTCGTTAATATTGAAAATAAATCAATCGAAGAAACAGTAGTTCATATTGAAGCCATTCTCAATCAATATCAATAAATAGTTAAAGGGACTGGATTTTTTTGCCCAGTCCTCTATTTTTATTAAAATATGATAAGAAAACACTTACAAACTTGTGGAGGAATGTTTTATGATGTGTGAATGAGAAGGGAGAGTTATGAAATTTTAGAAGTTTTCGTTAAGTTTAGTTTTAACTGGACTGTTAGCTGCGCAAATGCCAATCGTTCACTCTGAGGAATATGTTTCAGAATCAGCCGTTGCTACTGGTAAATATGGCGAATTTGAACGTGAAACCGGTATGGAATATGACTTATCTAAAGCACCTTTCTATGCAATCCAAATTGCACCGGGAATTCATCATACCATGGGTGGTTGGTCTATCAATACTGAGGCACAAGTTTTAAATGAAGATAGCCGAGCTATTTCTGGACTTTATGCAGCCGGTGAAGTAGTTGGTGGCGTCCACGGTTCTAACCGGCTTGGTGGTAAGGCTGTAGCCGATAATATTGTATTCGGTCGTCAAGCTGGTAACCAAGCAACCTCATTTGTTAAAGAATAGTTTAACAGTCTAAATAATAAAAACGTCTTAATCCGATTAAGGATTAAGACGTTTTTTGATTATTAGAAAAGAACACTGAGGCTATAAATGATAGTGAAGATACTTAAGACCGCGGATAAATAATTTATTTTCCGTTGGCTCTGGTCAGAATTTTTGGTAACAACCAGGCTTGGTATTAAGGCAAAACCTGAAACTAATAAGCAAAGAATTTGAACTAAAAAGTAGGAACGGCTTGGTAAACTAAAATAGAAGCCTAGAGCTAAGGCAAGAAAACTTAGAATATAACCTAGATAACGTAAACGGGGCCAAAGTTTAGAGGGTTGATAAATAGAAAGTTCATCTTTTAAGTGGAAAGTTTGAATATAAATCCCTGCAAACATAAGAACAATTGGAATTAAATGAATCAGCAAATCATTATTAATGGCACCAACTTGGGAATAGTAAGCTATGATGTTGAGGATAAAGCTTTCATAGAAAATAGCTAAAATATAGGCATAAATCGTATTGGAAATATTATAAGGGTAATAGATGATGTGGGTATAAATTAAATAAAATAGAATGAGCAAAATAATAATCCAATGTTGGCGAATCATTAAAAGAATCGCAGCTAAAATCATCAGGCCTTGTAGAATCCTTAGCAACAAGGGATTGTCAGTAATTGAACTCTCACGGTCAAATTTTAAATGTAGAAAATGTAAGGTTAATTGTGAAGTGAGTGCAATCAAATAAAGTAAGATTACCGCTAACCACTTAGGTGATTGACTGTGGCTTACCCCCATAATAGCGCCAAAAAGTATCAAAGAGAGGGGGGCGATAAAGATCTTGAGGTAAGGGTTTTGTAAATAATTTATAAATTTTTTCATCTTGACTAGCCTTTCCATATTACTATCATTCATATTAATAATAAGGTATAATCCTTGTTGTATCAATGGAAAATTAAAAATCCTTACATTTGTAAAGATTGTAATATTTACTACAGCAAAAAACATGCTGGAAAGGAAGATTATTTTTGGAAAAATATTTATTTACATCTGAGTCAGTCACTGAGGGACATCCTGATAAGATTGCGGACCAAATTTCAGATGCGATTTTGGACGCGATTCTTAGTCAAGACCCTTATGCCCGGGTCGCTTGTGAGACTGCAGTCAATACCGGCCTAGTCCTAGTATTTGGTGAAATTACCACCTCGGCCTATGTTGATATTCAAGCGGTAGTCCGCCAAACCATTCGTGAGATTGGTTATACGGATAAGAAATACGGCTTTGATGCAGACAATGTTGCGGTCTTGGTTTCCTTAGATGAGCAATCACCGGATATCAAACAAGGGGTTGACGCAGGAATTGAATCCCGTCAATCAGACCAACAAAAGATTGGGGCTGGAGACCAAGGGATTATGTTTGGCTATGCCACTAACGAAACCCCAGAATATATGCCTTTAGCGATTGCATTTTCCCACCGTTTAGCCCGTCGCTTAGCCGAAGTTCGAAAAAGTGGACTACTAGCCTACCTTGGGCCAGATGGTAAAACCCAGGTAACTATTGAATATGATGAGCAGGGTCAAGCTCAACGCATTGATAATATAGTCATCTCTACCCAACATGCGGAGGAAATTTCTTTAGTTAAAATTCGCCAAGACATGATTGAACATGTGGTAAAGGCAGTGATACCAGCTCATTTATTAGATGATGAGACGGTTTATTATATCAACCCAACGGGTAAATTTGTGGTCGGGGGTCCAGTGGGAGATTCTGGTTTAACTGGCCGGAAAATTATCGTAGATACCTATGGTGGCTCAGCCCACCATGGGGGTGGGGCTTTTTCTGGTAAGGATGCTACCAAGGTAGATCGGTCAGCTTCTTATGCGGCTCGTTATGTCGCCAAGAATTTAGTGGCCGCTGGAATTGCGGACCAAATCGAAATCCAAATCGCCTATGCTATTGGTGTGACTAAACCAACTTCTATTGCTGTGAATAGCTTTGGTTCTTCTAGCTACTCTGATAAAAAAATTATACGTGCCATTCGGTCTGTGTTTGACTTAACGCCAGGGGGTATTATCGAAAGTTTAGACTTAAGAAAACCAATTTACCGCCAAACAGCCGCCTATGGTCACTTTGGTCGCCTTGATATTGATTTAACTTGGGAACAAACGGATAAGGTGGCTGCTTTAAAGGCCTACTTTGCCCAATAATTAACTTTAGATACCTTTTTTCCCCCTAAAGTTGGATGATTCAATCCAATTTCAGGGAGGTTCGTTTTTTATAAATTTTTGTATAGCTATCGGGGCTAATTTATTAAGGTAATTATTTACGATGGTAAGTGAAGTCATCAGATAGATTTAAATAGATAGAAGGGTAACCAGTCCTTTACCTAAATTCAGCTGAAGTGTCTGTTTATCTTTAAATAGTTGTAGGGAAAAGTATAATAAGGGTATAAATGAGACTATGTGGATGGAGGCAAACGAATGAAAAAATGGCTAAGCATTGTTTATTTCATTTCAGTGTGTGCTAGTGCTTTAGTGGGTTTCTGGCATTTCTTTGTGCCCCATATGTTTCAGTGGTAAGACTATCTGCCAATGCAATATGAAAATCTTATCGTTGGAATCGACTATACAAACTATTGCTTTTCCTTTCTGCTTTTTGGATTGAGTCTAATGCTGATTATTTTAGGAAAGAAGGCTTTATCAGGCAATCAGGAAGTTATTTACTTTTACTTTTTCCTAACTCTTGTCTGTATTTTCCGAGTCTGCTCATCAATTTTTATCGAACCATGGCCATTGCAACCCATCCCCGCTGCCGCAATTGGACAAATGATTGCTACATTGATTCTGGCGCTTATGATGTTTATAATAAGCACTTGTCTTTATAGGAAATTAAAGAGAAATAGTTTACTTAGCATTTTTGATGAGAAAGTTTATGAACAGCTAATTTAATATTCTAAAAAAACTAGAAGATAATAAAATTTTCTATAAATTAGCAAAAATAAGAGATTCTGTTTTTCTACTTTTTGCCCGCTCCCAATAATTTTAGACATAATATCTTTATCAAACCTTTGCAGTTTTTATCCGTTCAATCACGATAACATAAGGCGGTTGGTTGGCCTGATTAAGAAATTGATATTGGAGGACCTGGAATTCTGTTTGGGACCATTGGCTGACTTCAGCTAAAAGTTTAGTGGATTCCACCTGCCCTTGAGGGTGGCCCAAATAAATCACCAAAATTAGTTGACCGTGTAGGTCTAAATGTTGGGCCAAAGTCTTTATAGCAGTTAACGTAGATTGCCATTGGGTGGTGATTTGGTGGTCGCCCCCGGGCAGATAGCCTAAATTAAAAATGGCGGCCTGTAATTTTTGCCCAGGAGTCAGATGAGCTTCTAGGTTGGCATGGCTATCATGGATTAATTGATAGCGGCTTGGGTCAAGGCCTAATTTGTTTAAGCGGTCTTGGCTATTGGTGAGGGCTTGATCTTGGATATCAAAGGCTAGGACCTGCCCATGAAAATTAGGTTTTTGTAAGATAAAGGCGGTATCGTGGCCATTTCCCAAGGTGGCATCAACAAAAGTCCCTTTAGGAAAGCGGTCAATAAGAGCAGTTAGGAGTTGGTGGGAATAATGGAGGGCAGATTGCATCGAAGTCATCTCTTTCTTTAGATAAGGAGCAATGATTGCTAAATAAGGCTTGCTATGCTATATTATACCTAATAAATAAAGGGATTAGAACTAGTAAACTTTAGACTTCTGTAGAGAGCTTATGGTCGGTGCAAATAAGTGAAGTTATCCGTTGAACTCATCTAATAAAACCTGGTGCTGCCAAGCCTTGCTAACAGCACTCGTCTGACCGCGTTAAGGCATAGAGGTGCGCTTGGCGCACAAAAATAGGTGGTACCGCGTTTTCAACGTCCTATATGAAGTTTATTTCATATGGGATTTTTTGCTTTTAGGAGCAAAAATCAGCCAACCATCTGAATAAAAAGAAAGAGGCAATAAAAAATGACTTATCAACATCGTTTAATCGAGCAAAAATGGCAAGATTTCTGGGATCAAAATCAAACCTTCAAAACCCTAGACCGGGGGGCAGACCATCCTAAGTATTATGCGCTAGATATGTTCCCTTATCCTTCAGGTCAAGGCCTTCACGTCGGTCACCCAGAAGGTTATACAGCGACTGATATTATTTCACGGATGAAACGGGCCCAAGGTTATGACGTGCTTCACCCTATGGGTTGGGACGCTTTTGGCTTACCTGCGGAACAATACGCCTTGGATACCGGCCATGATCCAGCTGACTTCACGGCGGAAAATATTCAAAACTTTAAACGCCAAATTAAGTCTTTGGGTTTCTCTTATGATTGGGACCGGGAAGTTAATACTACAGATCCTGAATTTTATAAATGGACCCAATGGATTTTCTCTGAATTATATAAACGTGGCTTAGCTTATGAAGAAGAAGTGGCAGTGAACTGGTGTCCCGCTTTAGGTACAGTTTTGGCGAATGAAGAGGTTATTGATGGTCTATCTGAACGGGGGGGTCATCCAGTCTATCGTAAACCAATGCGGCAATGGGTTCTTAAGATTACGGCTTATGCAGACCGTTTATTAGAAGACCTTGAAGAGGTTGATTGGCCAGAATCTGTCAAGGCCATGCAACGGAATTGGATTGGTAAATCTGAAGGGGCCCAAGTTGATTTCCAAGTCAAGGGAACTGACCATAAGATTACGGTCTTTACGACGCGTCCGGATACCTTATTCGGCGCGACTTATGCAGTGCTTGCACCAGAACATGATTTAGTAGAAGCGATTACTAGTCCAGATCAAGCCCAAATCGTGGCCAACTATATTAAGGAAGCTGAACTTAAATCTGATATGGAACGGACTTCCTTGAATAAGGAAAAATCTGGAGTCTTCACAGGAGCTTATGTAATTAATCCAGTCAATGGTGAAGAATTGCCATTGTGGATTGCTGATTATGTCCTAGCCTCATACGGGACCGGGGCGGTCATGGCGGTGCCAGCCCATGACGACCGTGATTTTGAATTCGCGACTAAACATCAATTACCAATTAAATTTATTATTGAAACGGGCGATGCGGGGCAAGATCAAGCCTTTACTGGCTCAGGCCTCCATTATAATTCTGAATTCTTAAATGGCATGGATAATGCTCAAGCGATTCTAACCATGATCCAATGGCTTGAAGAAAAAGGCGTTGGTAAAGGTAAAATAAACTATCGTCTCCGTGATTGGCTCTTCTCCCGTCAACGTTATTGGGGTGAACCAATCCCAGTCATCCATTGGGAAGATGGCACCACGACGTTAGTGCCGGAAGACCAACTCCCAGTCATGTTACCAAAGACCGACCAAATTCAACCCTCTGGCACTGGGGAATCACCTTTAGCTCGGATTGAAGACTGGGTAAATGTAGTGGATCCTAAGACCGGAATGGAAGGGAAACGGGAAACCCACACCATGCCACAATGGGCGGGTTCTTCTTGGTATTTCCTCCGTTATATCGATCCTGACAACAAAGAAGCCTTAGCTGCCCCTGATAAATTAGCCAAATGGTTACCAGTTGACTTATACATTGGTGGGGCCGAACATGCTGTACTTCACTTATTGTATGCCCGCTTCTGGCATAAGTTCTTGTATGATTTAGGTGTAGTCCCAACTAAGGAACCTTTCCAACGTCTTTATAACCAAGGAATGATTTTAGGCTCTAATAATGAAAAAATGTCTAAATCAAAAGGCAATGTGGTCAATCCAGACGACGTTGTGAAGGAATATGGTGCCGACACCCTCCGGGTGTATGAAATGTTCATGGGACCTTTGGATGCTTCAATTGCTTGGTCTGAAAATGGCCTTGAAGGTAGTCGTCGTTTCCTTGACCGGGTATGGCGCTTATTGGTCGACGAAGAAACGGGTCAATTGAAAGCCAGTGTGCAAGACTCTGATGATGACGCTCTAACCAAGGTTTACCATCAAACGGTTAAGAAAGTGACCGAAGACTTAGAAAACCTTCACTTTAATACAGCTATTTCACAATTAATGGTCTTCTTAAATGAAGCTAAAGACCAAACAATTATTCCACGTCAGTATGCAGAAGGTTTTGTCCAATTGCTAGCGCCAATTGCACCTCACTTAATGGAAGAAATTTGGTCAATCTTGGGGCACCAAGAATCGATTAGCTATGTGCCATGGCCAAGTTATGAAGAAGAGCTTACTATTGATAATACCGTTGAGATTGTTATCCAGTTGAATGGTAAAATTAAAACCAAGATGGATGTTGCCACTGACCTAGACCGGGAAGCTTTAGAAGCCCTAGTATTAGCCAATGAAGAAGTCAAAGATTTATTAGCCAGTAAAACTATTCGTAAAGTAATTGCTGTTCCTGGTCGCTTGGTTAACATCGTAGCTAATTAACGATTGAATGAGGAGGAAAGAAATTGACGCAAGATGAACATGATTTAAAACAAGATGCTCAAGACAAGGGCCATTATCGTCGTGATCTCGCAGATACCATTCAATTTACCGAAGATGAATTAAAACGGATTCGTAATTTTTATAATCAGCGTCTCTATGAAGCTCGTCCTGAGGAAAGCCATCTGAATCCCCAAGGCTATGATGAAGATTTCTTTGATCGTCAAGCCCGTGAACAAGAAGAAGGGTCTAGAGAACAAGATTTTTCTAGGGGCTTGGAAGCTGATGAGGGTGCCTTGGCTTCAGCTCAGACATCCGAGGGTGATGTTGAATATGATGACTATGAGTTTGCCAAGGCTTACTATGAAGGGCCTGATTTTGAAGAAAATGAAGAAAGACCAGCAGAACTAGGTCAACCTGTCCATCAAGACAAATCATTGCCGCAGCGCTGGCATGATTTTTTAAACCAGTTTAAAGCCAAGCAAGCGACAAGTGAAACTGAAATGAACCTTAATCCAGCAGAAGTTGATGATGATTATGAGGATTTTGAAACCTTATATAATCAAGTCGAGGAAGAAGATGACTACTTTAGTCCCAATGATCAAGCTTCGAGTCCTAAAATTGGTGACCTCGTTGGGTCATTTCGTGCTAAATCAGCCAGCTTCTTTGACCGTTTAACTAATTCGGATAAGACCGAAGAAAACGAGGGCGAAGCAATTGAAGCTGACTCTCTTGATGATATGGACTTGGCTGATGCAAAAAAATTAGAAGCTCAGCCTATTGAAGCAGATGAGGCACTTGTTTATGAAGATGAGAGGGTTGCTTCATCAGAGGAAAGTGAAGCCCAGCTTGACCATAATCTTGAAGTTGAAGCCCAAACTAAACCATCCATTACTGAGGAAGCTGATTTAGTTGATGCAGACCTTGTGGATATTGATGAGGATGAAGCCTTTAACCAAGCCAATCGCGATTTTGAAGAAGAATGGGCGCAAGCGGCTGCTAAAGAAGCTCAAACTAAACAGCAGTCTGAACTTGACCAAGAAATGGCAGCGCTCCACAATACCCATGAGATTATCTTAGATAACACTCTTGAGCAAGTAGGTGTGATTGATGCGGTGATTAAGGCGGAAGAAGAACAAGCTGAAGCGGATTATTTAGTAGAAAATGAAATTACCCCTGACCTCGATGTAGAAGATGAGGAGACACTTGAGCCTGAATCACACTTTGAAAGCGAAGTAATGGATGAAGATTTGAATCATATAACTGAGTCAGCTGACCAGGCTAGGTCCGACCACTTTGTCTCTGGCACAATTTGGATGACTGTAGGTTCGATTTTCTCTAGAATCTTAGGTGCAATTTATATTATTCCATGGGCTGCTTGGTTAGGCGCTGAATATACTCAAGCCAACTCCTTATATTCAGTAGGTTATAAACCATACTCACTATTTTTAGCCTTAGCAACCGCTGGCTTTCCATCAGCAATTGCTAAGTTAATGGCTTATTTCCATTCCAAGAAAGAATATGGAGTCGCTCAAAAACTATTCCGTTATGCCATGGTTATCATGTTAGTCACCGGGATCGTATCCGGTGGGTTACTCTTTGCTTTAGCACCTGCTTTAGCGGAACAATCGCCAACCATTAATCCTGAGGGTGCAACCCTGGTTATTCGGTCCTTGGTCCCAGCCTTATTAATCTTGCCGATGATGTCCTTATTAAGAGGGTATTTCCAAGGCTTTAATGACATGAAACCAACGGCTGTCTCTCAAATTATTGAACAAATTGCCCGGGTTATCTATATGCTAGCCTTAACCTATGCCATTATGAAAATCTATTCAGGTGATGTCACTCAGGCAGTGGTGCACTCCACCTTTGCTGCTTTTATCGGGGCACTCCTATCCCTTGTCTATTTGATTTACTTATTATGGCGGCAACAAAAAACCATTACTAGTTTGGTTCAAGCATCGCCAAATAAGGTAAGTATTGACTTCAAGGAAAGTTTCAAATTACTGATTCGGGACTCAATTCCATTTGTTTTATTAGGCTCTGGAATTATTATTGCCCAATTGATTGATACCTATAGTTTTAGTCAAATTATGCAGGCAACGTCACCCCTTCTATTAATTGAAATTTCTGAATTATATGGAACCTTGTCCTTGGATGTGGATAAGTTAATGATGATTATTATTTCTCTAGCAGTTGCGATGGCGGCGTCTGCGATTCCATCTGTAACCAGCTTGTTTGCTAAAAAAGATGTGCGGGCTACGTCTGATTTAGTCCAACGTATTTTAGTGATTTTCATGTTTATCATGTTACCCGCATCTTTTGGGATGGTTGCTATTTCAGATAATATTTACCATCTCTTCTATGCCAATGGAGCCCCAGCCGGACCGGGTCTACTAATTACCGGATCTTTATCCTCTATTTTCCTAGGGGCTTATACTGTTCTTTCAACGATTTTGCAATCGATGGATCAGCGCCGGATGGCCATTCGCTATCTCCTAATTGGACTCCTAGTTAAAGCCTTGGCCCAGTATCCATTTGTAGCTGTTTTCCAAGCTCATGGAGCTTTAGCAGCCACTCTCTTTGCCTTCTTAGTCGCCTCACTTTTAATGTGCTTTGAACTTCATCGTCATTTAGAATTTGACTTTGCCAAACTTATTTCAGATTTGACTGCGATTATTATCGTATCTGGGGTTATGCTGTTAATCACCGGAGCCTGGAATATCGCTTTAAATCGTCTGTTTGGCACAGTAGGACGTGGTTTAACCTTTGTTAAAGTTCTCTTTGATATGGTCATTGCAGTCTTTGTTTATGGGGCAGGCATGGGCTTAATGGGTAAACTCCACATTCTATTGGGACATCGTTTCCAAGAAATTCAAGATAAGTTAAGGATTTTCCCATCATGATGCGGCTGGATAAATTTTTAGCGACTCTTGGCCTAGGCTCGCGTAAAGAAGTCAAGAAACTCATCACTTCGGGTCAAATCCAAGTGAATGACGAAACAGTTACCAAAGTAAACCATGGGGTAGATGAAGACCATGACCAAGTTGCTTATTTAGGTCAAGAACTTGTATATCAGGCTTATTACTATGTAATGCTGAATAAACCAGATGGTTTGGTTTCTGCTACTGAAGATAAAATGCATGAAACGGTGATTGATTGGGTTGCCCTTGATTTTGACCATGTCGACCTTTTTCCAGTGGGGCGGTTAGACATTGATACCACCGGTTTGTTACTCTTAACCAATAATGGTCAATTAGCTCATCAATTACTCTCGCCAAAAAAACATGTCGCTAAGACCTATCAAGCCTTGGTGACTGGCCAAGTGAGTGAAGTAGATATCGCAGCCTTTGCAGCCGGAATTCGCTTAAAGGATTTTACAGCCCAAGCGGCTGAGTTAGAAATTTTAGATTATGATCCAGATAAAGACCAAAGCTTGACCAAGGTGACCATTCATGAGGGCAAGTTCCATCAAGTTAAACGGATGTTTCTAGCCAGAGACCATGAAGTGTTACACTTGCACCGGGTTAGTATGGGGCCCTTGGTCCTAGATCCTGACCTTGATCTAGGTCAATACCGGGAACTAACGGCGGCAGAATGTGATTTATTGCGTCCCTATGGCTTGGAATAATGAAGTGAGGAGTAGAAAATCCTTCCCTGGGGTTGGATTTTTCACTCCTTTTTATAAAAAGTGTTACAATAAATGTATTAAAAAATAAAGGAGCTTAACTATGGAAAATATCAACTGGTTACAAGAAGTTGAAAGTCGTAAAGAAGACTTATTTAAAGATCTATTTCGTTTATTAAAAATTGATTCTGTCCGTGATGATGCGGCCGCAACCGAGGAAACTCCGGTTGGTCCGGGACCCAAGGCTGCCTTAGATGAGTTCCTTAAGATGGCCCAAGAAGATGGTTTCCAAACTCAAGCCTTTGGCCCATGGGCTGGCCGGGTTGAGATTGGGGCTGGCGATGAATTGATGGGTATTCTAGGTCACGTGGACGTAGTACCAGCTGGGTCTGGTTGGGATACTGATCCTTTTGAACCACAAATCATTAATGATCGGATTTATGCCCGGGGTTCTTCGGATGATAAGGGACCAACCGTAGGAGCTTATTTTGCTTTGAAATTATTGCGTGAATTAGGGCATACTTTCAATAAACGGGTTCACTTAATTGTAGGTACGGATGAAGAATCTGGTTGGCAATGTATGGACTATTATTTCAAACATGCAGAAATGCCCGACTTTGGTTTTTCACCGGATGCTGAATTCCCAATCATTAATGGGGAAAAAGGAAATGTCTCCGCAGCCATTGATACCAAGGATTCTCAAGTCTTAGAAGGCGACTTAAAATTAATTGAATTTAAAGCAGGCTTGCGACCAAATATGGTTCCTGAATCTGCTTTTGCAGTCCTAGAGGTATTAAAAGGGGACATTGATTTCCAAGCAGATTTCGACCAATTTTTAGCGGAAAATGACTTAAAGGGTAATTTAAGCGTCGATGGCAAGCAAGTATCTATCACTGTAGTTGGTAAGTCAGCTCACGGATCCACTCCACATAAAGGTGTCAACGGGGCGACTCAATTGGGCCGTTTCTTGAGCCAATATCGCTTTGATGACCAAGCCGCGGAAAACTTTGTCCAAGTCTTAAGCCATGAATTATTTGAAGGTTTTGATGGTAGCAAAGTGGGTGTAAGCCACCATCATGATGTCATGGGCGATGTATCCATGAATATTGGAATTGCTAACTATGACGCTGAAAAGGGCGGCCATATTGATGTGAACTTCCGTTATCCAGAAGGAACAGAACCTGATACCATGTTAGGTCAAATGGAAAAAGCCCTCGGTCATTATGCTAGTCTTCAAGTTTCTATGGGCCACCATAAGGACCCTCATTATGTGCCAGCGGATGATCCATTGGTAGAAACTTTACTGGATGTTTACCATAAACAAACTGGTTTTGAAGCCCACGAACAATCGATTGGGGGCGGTACCTATGGCCGCTTAATGCCACGCGGTGTTGCATATGGTGCTTTATTCCCAGACTCAATCGATGTGATGCACCAAGCCAACGAATTCTTGGCAGTTGAAGACTTGTTAAGAGCCACAGCTATCTATGCTGAAGCCATTTATCGTTTAACTAAATAGTTTGATTGAGGTTGTGATGAGGCCTTCGCTTGTCGGCGAGGGCTTCTTTTGATATTAAAGGAAAGCAGCAGGGATTATAACCCGCTGCTTTCTGATAGGATTGGACTGGGTTATGAGCCGGTATAGGAGTTGTGCAGGAGTTGGTTAGTATTGTCTGCACTGGTGGCTTTAGTCGGTGGCCTCGCTTAGGCGAGGCCCTCATTATAGGATGGGTTGGGCGGTTTGCACAAGGTTTTGGCTTGGGATTCCAGACTTTTCCTTTAATTGTGGAAAATTTTCTTTACTATCAGTACTGATAAAGAAACCTAGGAATTATTTTCCTTAGTGGCAGCTTGCGTGTTGAAAATTTTCCTGATTCGAACTGCCAGTGTGGAAATCACCCCAATGGTTTCCTTACTTATACTACAAATTAAGAAAATAATACGCTGCTTTCCTCACTTGACTAGTAACTAAATAAAATTTTCCATAGTTAAACAAAATTAAAGAAAAGCATCGGAACATAAAACACACGAAGCCAAAGTATCATCCCCAAAATCCCAATTTTAAATTTTCCTTTAAAGAATCTGCTAATTTAGCTTGACATGCCGGAAAAATTGATCAACGTGATTAAATATAAAAATCCTCGGTGCATTACCTCGATTGAGCAAGAAATTGTTCATGAGTATCGCTTGGTGGACAAAGAAGCAAAGATTTACCGCTGTGTTTATTGTTGTGCCGAATACGCCGTGAAATAAGGTAGAATGATATAATCAAGGGAGTAGACAGAAACCAGAAAATCAAAGATTTTTATACTTCTGTTTCACTCCCTTTCATTGACAAGCCCCATAATTTACTAGACAATAGACAGAGATAAAAAGGGGGCCCATTATGTCAGCAAAACATGAAATAACATCCAAACAAAATCAAAGCATTAAAGAATGGCGGAAACTGCATACGAGTAAGGGCCGGCGCAAGGCGAGGGCTTTTCTAATTGAAGGAGACCACTTAGTGCAAGAGGCCCTCAAAGCTGGTTTACCCCTCCAAGCTCTGATGGCGACGCCGGCTTATTTAGGAGACCATGAGGAATTATTTGATCAAGACCATTGCGATACTTATTTGTTGACGCCGGGTTTGGCCCAATACTTGAGCCAAACCCAACAAGACCAAGGAGTCTTTGCGGTAGTTGAATCCAAGCAAAAACCAGCAAGTCTCGACCCAAGTTGGCACCGCCTCTTACTCTTAGATGCCATCCAAGATCCAGGTAATTTAGGGACCATGATTCGGACCGCAGATGCGGCCGGTTTTGATGCAGTCATACTAGGGCAAGGGTGTGTTGATCCTTATAATGATAAGGTCCTAAGGGCTACTCAAGGCTCAATTTGGCATCTACCGGTCATCCATTATGATTTAGAGGCAGCTATTCCGGCATTACAAGCGACTAAGATTCCGGTGCTGGCAACCGCACTTCATAAAGATGCCCAAATTTATTCAGACCTTAAATTAGACGATAAAGTGGCTTTAATCATGGGCAATGAAGGGGCTGGCGTGGCTGGTGATTTAATTCAAGCAGCGGATCATTCCGTTTATATTCCCATGCTCGGCCAAGCAGAATCCTTAAATGTAGCGGTTGCAACCGGAATCCTTTTATTCCATTTTAACCACTAGACTAAAAAAACAAGCCTCTTTTCAGAATATAGTGACCCCCAAAAAGTTGGATTTTTTGGTCCAACTTTAGGGGGTCAGTACAGAAGTAATTGAAAACTGAAGAGAGGCTTATTTTTATACAATTTTCTTGCGGGTGACATGGTTTAAAATTAAGAGGGTCGTGGTGGTTAATAGGACACAAATGACAGCCATGGCCATCCCGGTTGAAACGGACCCTTGCCCAAATTCCCTCACAATAAAGGTGGAAATCACGTATTTATTTGGCGGCGAAATTAAGGAGGCTGTGACAAGTTCTCGGAAGGAGATAATAAAAGTCATCATCCAGCCAGTAATAATACCAGGCTTAATCAGGGGTAGCGTAATCCGGCGGAAAATATAGGAAGGGCTAGCTCCGAAGACTTGACCCGCTGACATTAGGGAAGGATTAATTTGAGTAAAGGATGAAGTCACATATTGGACGGTAAAGGGGAGAAAAAGGATGATATAGGCTAAAGCTAAGAGATACATGGTATTATAAATCGGTATCAAATGATAGATATCATTCCAAAACAGCATGATACCTAAGATGAGTACAATGCCTGGTACCATCTCAGGCAGCAAACTAATCGCCTCCATTCCTTTAGCTAGTTTTCCTTTTAGGTTACGAATCGTAAGCACAATGAGGGTACCTAGTAGAGCACAAACGGTAGCTGCTACAAAGGCTAAGAGGAAGGAGTTTAGAATGGCAGCAACCGTTTTATCATTGGCAGTAAACATTTGATAATAATGTTTAAAGGTCAAGTTATCAAAGCGGAAACCATACCCTCTTAACTTAATAATTGAGGTGGCGAAGACAGAAAACATGGGGATGATGGTCGCCCCCGTAATAATCGCCAAAATATAGCCCCAAGCTAGGACTTGTTGCCAAGGTTTTAATTGGATTAGTTTGGACCGACTACCTTTACCAGAAATGAGATTATAAGTCCGCTGATTGGTTACATAGGTTTGAATCATCCATAGCCCCAGACAAATGGTCACCAGAATTGAAGCCAAGGAAGCTGACTTACCAAAGGAGATGGGCGCCACCGTGGCATAACGATGGATTTCGGTGGTAAAGACATTAAAGCCAATCCGTTTACCCAAGGTCGCAGGCGTCCCATATTCCGAAATCACCTTAACAAAAACCAGCAAAGCAGCAATCGCGTAATTACCCGTAATTAATGGAATAAAAACTTTACGAATCCGGCGCCAGAAATTGGCCCCAAAAACCGCTGCGCCTTCTTCTAAGGAGGCGGGGATATTTAAGATGGCATTTTTCATCATGGTATACATAAAAGGAAAATTATGAAAACTCATGACAATAACTAAACCGGTAATGGTAAAAAAGAATTCATCTGATTGGTCAAGTGCCGGGATGAAACGTTGGAGCAAGCCCCGTCGTTGCATAAACAAAATCCATCCCATAGAGGCAATAAAGGGCGGCGTCATAAAAGGCATCATAAAAATCGTATCAAAGAATTGATACTTGGCCATACTAGTCTTGGTAAAAAGATAAGCCAAGGGTAGGGCAATCAGGGAAGTCATTATGACAGTGAAAAAGCCCAATAAGAGTGAATTGATAATCATTTGTAAGTTTTTACGCTCAGCGAGGGTTGTGATTACTTGGTCTAAAGTAACTTGACCATCGACGACAATGGTTTGAATAAAAATCGAAAACAAGGGAGCAATAATTAATATGAATAAAATTAGTAGCAACCCGAGGCTTGCTACTAATTTTAAGTTACTCTTTAATTGTTTCATGGCAACTGATTATTGAGCCATTAATTCGTTGATTCTAGCGGCTGCTTCAGAAGCAACTTCCATCATCTTACCCCAGTCAGTATTTAAAGTAGGAATTTCATCTACGTTAGGGCGTTTTTCAGATTTTACATCCGCACGACCAGGGATTAAGTAAGCATCAGCAACCATTTGTTGGGCTTCATCAGAGAATAAGTATTCCACGAATTCTTGCGCGCCTTCAGGGTTTGGAGCGTCTTTCATAATCATAGCTGGACGAGGGTTAATTACAGTACCAGATTCAGGATAATACATGGCTAAAGGTTCACCTTCATCGATGGCTTTGTAAGCATTGTAGTCAACCCCAGCGACTAGGATACCGACTTCACCCGTAGTGACAGCTTCCATAGCAGCCTTGTTAGCGCCTGGCACAATTGTACCGTTATTAGCTAAGGCTTCGAAGTCATCCCAACCTTTTTCAGTCACATAAGCAGAAACGAAGTCTTTGGCAGCACCTGATTTTTCAGGGTCAGGAATCGCTAATAGGTCTTTATAGTCTTCGGTAGTACCTAAGTCAGCCCAGTCAGCTTCTAAGCTTTCAAATAATTCTGTATTATAGATAACACCAACAGCTGAAGCAGAGTAACCGAATAAAGTGTTGTCTTCATCGATAAAGTTTTCTACCGCGTTGTCCTTGTTAGACAATTCATAGCTAGCTAATTTGTCATCATTTTTCATGGCTAAACCATCAGACCAAGAAGCTAAGATTACCACATCGGCAATAGGGTTTTCTTTTTCAGCTTCTAAACGAGCTAAGATTTCACCGGTCGTTCCTTGGAAAACTTCAACTTCTTTACCAGATTGAGTTTTGAAACCTTCAGCAATTTTTTCAGCGAGGCCGGCAGGGGATGGCATATAAACAGTGATTTTATCACCTTCAGCTGAAACGGTTTGGTCAGTCAGACCAAATGAAGCAAAAGAACCTAAAGTTACTGCGGCAAGGGCCATTGTTTTTAAGAATTTTTTCATAATAATTATGTCTCCTTCTATAATAATTAAACTTGAGTGATATGCTGCGGGGCAAGATACAAATCAATCACTTGGTCGTGATTTAAACGAATCGGGGAGTAGACGGACCATTCTTGGCCTTGGTACTCTAAATGGACTAAGTAGTTTTGACCGAGAAACTCACTGGATATAACCTTTGCTTGGAAATGTTGATCATTGGCTTGGCCGACTAATTGGGCTTGTTCTGGTCGGAAGAGGTGATGATCATCAATCCAATTACTGGTACCAACAAAATTAGCCACCGTTTGATTGACCGGAGCCTGATAAATATTTTCAGGACTATCATATTGTTGGACTAAACCTTGTGACATCACCGCAATCTTGTCTGAAATAGACATAGCTTCAGTTTGATCATGGGTCACAAAAATTGCCGTAATTTGTAGTCGGTCAATTAAGGCTCTTAATTCCACCCGCATTTGTTCACGTAGGATGGCATCCAAAGCGGACAAGGGTTCATCAAAGAGAATACAAGCGGGTTCAATCACAATAGCGCGGGCAAAAGAAACTCGTTGTTGTTGCCCCCCCGATAGTTGGTGGGGATAACGGTCAGCCATTTTTTCTAGTTGGACTGAAGCCAAAGCTTTATGGACCCGTTCTTCTAACCGCGTGGTATTTTTTGTAGCCCGTAGACCAAAGGCGACATTTTCAAAGATGGTCATGTGAGGCCAGAGAGCAAAGTCTTGGAACACAAAGCCCAAGCCTCTTTTTTCTGGGGGTAAATTAATTCCTTTTTCTTCGGAAAAGACACAGACGTCATCGAAAAATATTTGGCCTTGGTCTGGCCTTTCTAAACCTGCAATCATACGGAGCAGGGTAGTTTTGCCACAACCAGATGGACCCAACAAGGTGGTTAAGCGGCTGGATTCAATGACCATATCGAGTGGTTTTATGACTTGGTTTTGACCAAATGACTTAGAAAGCCCTTGGATACGTATTTGCATATTACCTCCTAACTAGTAGGAACGAAGCAACAAGTAGAAATCTAGTTTTTACTTTATAGGTTCGTTCTTGAACAGTCGATTAAGCCAGAATCAGAATACAACTTGCTTCTGCCAGTTAACCGATGACTGTGGATATTATTTTATTTCGATTAAATTCCGTCAGATAATGGTTTTAAGGCCAACCTAAGGGACATAAGTAGATTATAAGCTTTGAGTGTAAATCTTGAGTAAATTTGCTGTAAATTTTATGTAAATAAAGCTCTTACAAAATCAAAATAAAATGAGAAATAGAGTCAGCTATGGATAAAATCATGAAAAATTCACGATAAGCTTGAAAAGGCTTCATAAAACTTAACATTAACTTTATGTAAAATTCATCTCTTCTTTACAATAAAGTAGTACAATAAGAGTAACTTAACTAAGGAGGCAGAATATGGCATTTTTCACCCGACTCAATTGGCAAACTGATCAAGACTATTTAGACTGCGTCCAAGACTTATTAGATCAAGAACAAGTTCAATCCTTAGCAGACTTTGTTCACCACAATTACAGTAACCGCTTAGAACATTCCTTAACTGTATCCTATCGCGCTTTCTGTTTAGCACGAAAGTTTGGCTTAGATAAACGGGCGACTGCTCGGGCTGGTCTACTCCATGATTTATTTTTCTATCAAGTATGGCAAAAAGACCAATATGGTCCAAAAGGGCATTTATATGAACATCCAAGAATTGCCTTGGCCAACGCAAAAAAACTAACCCACCTATCCGACTTAGAAGAAGATATTATCTTAAAACATATGTGGGGTGCGACCCGGGATGTGCCTAAATATGCCGAGTCTTGGCTAGTTACCTTGATGGACAAGGAAGCCGCCATGCTTGAAGTCTCAACTGGATTTTATCAAGCTAGCAAAGGCCTAAGCATCCGTTATGGGAATGCCTTAGCTTCCTTAGCGGTTTCATTCTTTATTTCTGGTCCTAAATTTAAATAATGAGATTAAGGATAGATTTTGTCGAAATAAATCACTTATTCAGAAGTCTAAATATTGACGATTTCAAGGCAAATCGCTATACTTAAGCTAATCACAAAAAACGAAGACGAAATCTAAGGTGCGACGCGAACCACAGGAAGACTTACCTTGACTGAAAGTAAGTTAGTAAGTCGTCGAACTATTCAATTTCTGAGTTTACCCCTAAAGATATGAAATGATTGAAAAGGGTACCGCACCCACGGTTATGGGTCCAAGTGCGTTGCTAGGCTAGGACCTAGCAATGAACAAGGGTGGTACCACGATAGCTCGTCCCTGACCAGGGAGGGTTTTTTTTATTGCAGTGATGAGAACTATAAGGCCTGACACCATCATATTTGTAGGTTTTAGCGAAGATTAAAAAGAAAGTAGGAAAATCATGTCAATTGTTGATTTACAAAAAGATTTAGATAATTTATTGGCAGACGCTCAGCAACAAATCAGCCTGGCTGAATCATCCAAAGTCTTAAATGATATCAAAGTAGCCTTTACCGGGAAGAAGTCCCAATTACAGGCCATTCAAAAAGAAATGCGGAGTCTTGCTCCGGATGAAAAACCTCAACTTGGTCAGGCATTAAAACAATTTAATGCCGCCTTTAATCAAAGTATGGAAACTGCTCAAAGTCAAGTCGCCGCCAAAGAACTTCAAGCCCAACTTGAAGCCGAACGATTGGATGTCACTTTGCCTGGACATAGTCACAAGTTTGGAAGCCGCCATATTTTAACTCAAACTAGGGAACAAGTAGAAGATATCTTCCTAGGTATGGGTTACCAAGTGGTAGAAGGCCCAGAAGTTGAACAAGATCTGTATAACTTTGAAAAAATGAACCTACCTAAAGACCATCCGGCTCGAGATATGCAGGATACTTTCTATATTACGGAAGAATTATTGATGCGGACTCACACATCGCCTGTGCAAGCTCGAACTATGGAAAAACATGATTTCAGCAAGGGACCTTTAAAAATGATTTCACCGGGTAAAGTTTTCCGGCGCGACTCTGATGATGCTACCCACTCTCACCAATTCCAACAAATTGAAGGCTTAGTGGTCGATAAACACGTGACTATGGCTGACTTAAAGGGAACTTTATTGTTATTTGCTCAACAAATGTTTGGTGAAGACAGACAAATTCGCCTTCGTCCTTCTTATTTCCCATTTACTGAACCATCGGTTGAAATTGATATTTCATGCTTTAAATGTAAGGGCCAAGGTTGTAATGTTTGCAAACATACGGGTTGGATCGAAGTATTAGGTGCAGGCATAGTTCATCCTAATGTGTTAGAAATGTCTGGTGTCGATTCATCTGTATATAATGGTTTTGCCTTCGGTCTTGGAATTGAACGGATTGCCATGCTTCGTAACAATGTCGATGACATCCGTCATTTCTATACCAATGATTTACGTTTTAACCAACAATTCAAAGGAGGACAAAACTAGATGTTAGTATCATTTGAATGGCTCAGTGATTTCCTAGATATGACCGGTGTACAAGGTCAAGAGTTAGCAGAATTAATGTCCCGGACTGGGATTGAAATTGAATCAGTGATTAACTATGGCCAAGACTTATCCAATTTAGTTGTGGGTCAAGTGCTTAAATTGATCGACCATCCAGACTCTGATCATTTGCATGTGGCGCAAGTTAAAGTTGGATCTTATGGTGATGCGGTCCAACAAATTGTCTGTGGAGCTCCAAATATTGAAGCGGGCCAAAAAGTGATGGTGGCCTTACCAGATGCCACTTTACCTAGCGGTGTGACCATTAAAGCGGGTAAAATTCGCGGTCAAGCTTCCAATGGGATGATTTGTTCTTTAGCAGAATTAGGCTTTCCAGATTCTGTTGTGCCCAAAGCCTATGCGAATGGTATTTATATTTTGCCTGAGGATGCACCCGTAGGTCAGGATTTAATTGAGTATTTGCAATTAGATGATCCAATTTTAGAGTTAGACATTACCCCTAACCGGGCTGACGCCTTATCAATGGTGGGTTCTGCTTATGAAATTGGGGCCATCCTAGACCAAAAACCTATAATGAATTTATTAGAAGACCTTCCTTTAGTGGAAGATAATGAGGGTGCTTTAGGTCAAGTCAAGGTGTCTATTGAAGAAGACCTAGCTAGTCATTACCAACTCCATTTGGTTGAGAATATAACCGTGGCGGAAAGTCCACTTTGGTTACAAATGCGATTAATGAAGGCGGGCATTCGCCCAATCAACAATATTGTCGATGTCACTAACTATTATTTGATTCAATACGGTCAACCCATGCATGCTTTTGACTTAGACACTTTACCATCTAAAGAAATTTCGGTGGCACGTGCGCATGCGGGTGAAACGTTTACTACTTTAGATGAGATTGACCGTAAATTGACGGCTGAAGATGTTTTAATCAAATCAGGTGATAGAGCGATTGCTTTAGCTGGAGTTATGGGTGGATTAGATTCTGAAGTAACGGATCAAACTAAAAACGTTTTATTAGAAACTGCTATCTTTAATTCGGCCAATGTCCGTAAAACTTCCCGCCGTCTTGCCTTGAGGTCCGAATCTTCAGCTCGGTTTGAAAAGGGGATTAATAAAGATACGGTGACTGAAGCAGGCGATCAAGCTGCTGGCTTGATGGCTTTATTAGGCCAAGGTCAAGTGGTGGATGGTTTTGTTGAAGAAAACCATCAAAACTACAGCCCACTTAAAATTAAGATGACCTATGCCCAAGTAGCTGATCAATTAGGGGTAGACTTAAGCTCAGACCAAATTGGCCATATTTTTAACCGCTTAAATTTTGACTGTCAATTAAGCAAAGACTCCTTTGAAGTGACCGTACCTAACCGGCGGTGGGATATCTTTATCCAAGCCGATATTTTGGAAGAAATTGCCCGTATCTATGGTTACGATAATATTCCTACTACATTACCAAGTGGTGAAACAACGCCGGGTCACTTAAGTAAGGCTCAAGCCTTTGCCCGTCATAGCCGTCAAATACTTGAAGGACTTGGCTTAAATGAAATCATTACTTATGGCCTAACTTCAAAAGACAAAGCCCAACTAATTCAAGATAAGTCATATGGTTTCGTTGAATTGGATTGGCCTATGTCTGAAGAACGGACCGTTCTACGTCAAAGTATGTTCCCAGCTTTAATGGACGTAGCCATGTATAACGCTAACCGTAAAAATACGGGATTGGCCTTTTATGAAATTGGTCGCGTTTTCTTATCTGAAGATAAACATAAGCAACCAATTGAAGAAAAACGGTTGTCAATTCTACTTTCTGGCCAAAATGAAGCCAATACTTGGTATGGTAAAGACCGTAAATATGACTTCTTTGATTTAAAAGGAATATTTGAAGCATACTTCGAAACGGTTCGCCTAAGCGACCACATTACTTATCGGAGTAAAAATGATTTGCCCGTCATGCATCCAGGTCGAACTGCGGCTATTCTCTTGGATGGCCAAGAAATTGGATTCTTTGGTCAAGTCCATCCCCAAACTGCTCGAGACTATGACCTCGATGATACCACTTTCTTCGGTGAAGTAAGGGTCGCAGATTTAATTGCCGCCCAAGCCGAAATTATCACCCAAGCACCAATTCCACGCTTCCCTGAAACGTCTCGGGACATCGCCTTACTGGTCGATGAAAAACAAAGTCATGCCTCATTGGTAGAAATCATTAAAGCCCAGGCTGGCGACAAATTAGTCGGTCTTGACTTATTTGATCGTTACCAAGGGGACCATATTGCTGCAGGTAAACAATCCTTGGCTTACCGGTTAACATTCCAAGATCCGCAAGCAACCTTGACGGATGATCAAGTCCAAGCCGCTATGGATCAAGTACTAGCTGGTTTACAAACGGTTGATGGTTTGGAAATTCGATAATAGAAGATTAATTAGATAAAAAGCGGGCTATTAGGAGCGTTCAGTTAGGGATTGAAGAAAACAAAGTATAACTGATAACCTTTAAGCGGTAAAAAAAGAAATAACGACCATACAAGAGTAAAGATGCTCTTGTATGGTCGTTTTTATGGTAGTATAAATATAGGATCAGAAAAAGGGGATAGATACATCGAAAACACTTATGAAAATAAAAGTAGTATCTATATAGATAAAATCTTTGACGTAAACTTTGATCTTAGCAAGAAGAATCTTAAGAAGAATAGAAATGGACTGGGGCTCTATATAGTTAGTAGTCTTCTTAAAAACTACAAGATTAAGTATAGAGCAACTCAAGGCGATTCAAGTTTTAAATTTGAAATAGAGTTAAATAGATAAGGAGAAAAAATGTTTATATTAGAATTATACCAAGATGGAATGAGCACAGAGCTGGGACTATTTGACACCATAGAAGAAGGAAGAAAATTTGTATCTCAACTTAAAGGATACAAATTTGAAGAGATAGACGGATTTGAATACGAAACTATAAAGCTAGATTCAATCTCAGACTACATGGAACTAGAAATAAATGGCAACATAGTACCACTAACTAAGTTTATGTTTACAGAAGATGGCGATGTAGAAGTATATTGGAAAGAAATTCCAAATTTATCTAAAAAAGGAAAAGGAATCGTAGATGGAGCAACTAGAGTGGATGCTTACACAGTAGCGAATTCAGATTTAATAGATTATATCGAAGCGAGAGAAAATAATTATTTAGAAGTAAATAAAAATCTAGAAAAGAAAGGCTACCAAGTAGAAAGAGCCTACTTTGGATCAGAAGACGGAGAAGCAATCCTATATAGAAAAAACGATTCAGAAGATTGGCACTTCTTAACCCATATGGATCCAGAATTCACAAAAAAATTTGATTTAGATGAATGTTTAGAATTGGAAGAAGAAGATAATTAAATTGAAAGCTAAAAACCACCACTCGGTGGTTTTTTTATTTCTAAATTTATTTTTTTTTAAAATAAAAACACTTAATCATGCTGATATTTTTTTTAGGAATTAAATCCCTAGTTTACAGCCCCTTTTGGCCCGCTTTTTCTTCTGGTGCTTGGTTAAATAGGGTAGATGGATAATTTAGGGAGATCATGCTGAATTGCTGGATTGCAGGGTGTGATGCTACTAACTGAGAATAAATTGCTGATCTGATTTCTTTGAATTCACCCCTAGATTTGAAAGTGAAAACAAGATTTTTTACCAGAATAGTTGGTGCAAATTAATTTGCAAGAAACCTCCATTACTGTGAGTTAAATAATTGACATTGTTTCCATAGTAGAGTAAAGTAACACTATCGAACAAAATTTGTTCAAACAAATATTAAAGGAGATTAGATTATGGACATTAAAGATTTAAAGCTAGAAAAAGATTATCAGTTGTTGATTAACGGTGAATGGACCAATGGAGCCGGCGATGACCGGATTACTTCCTACAATCCAGCTAATGGAGAAGCCTTAGCAACAATTGTTGACGCACAAGATGCCGATGTAGATGCCGCTGTCGAAGCTGCCCAAGAAGCATTTAAGACTTGGGGCCGGACTTCAGTTAAAGAACGTTCTGCTAAGCTATTAGAAATCGCTGACCGCCTTGAAGAGAAATTAGAGTTTTTTGCCTTATTAGAAACTTTAGATAATGGTAAACCTTTACGGGAAACAACCAATGCAGATATCGCTTTAGCGGTTGATCATTTCCGTTATTTTGCAGGTGTCATTCGGGGTGAAGAAGATACTGTAAAAATGTTAGACGATCAAACTATGTCAATTGTCCTACGCGAACCAATTGGTGTGGTAGGTCAGATCGTACCTTGGAACTTTCCATTCTTAATGGCAGCTTGGAAATTAGCTCCAGTTATTGCTGCAGGGGATACTGTAGTCTTCAAACCATCTTCATCCACATCTTTATCGGTTTTAGAATTTGGTAAAATTTTGAATGATATTTTACCTGCAGGGGTCATTAATATAGTGACAGGTTCTGGTTCTAAATGTGGTGAATATTTACAACATCATAAAGGTTTAGATAAATTAGCCTTTACTGGTTCAACTGCTGTGGGTCGGTCAATCGCTTTATCTGCTGCAGAAAACTTAATCCCAGCTACCCTAGAATTGGGTGGTAAGTCCGCCAATATCTTCTTTGAAGATATGGATATGGATCAAGCCCTTGAAGGAGTTCAATTAGGTATCTTATTTAACCAAGGTCAAGTATGTTCAGCTGGTTCACGGATTTTTGTCCAAGAATCTATTTATGATGAATTCTTGGAAAAATTAGTGGCAGAATTCGAAAAAGTTAAAGTGGGACTTCCTTGGGAAGATGGGGTACAAATGGGTGCCCAAGTCAATGAACACCAAATTGAAACTATTGAAAAATATATTAAAATTGGTAAAGAAGAAGGCGCTAAAATCTTAACCGGTGGTGAACGTTATTCTGAAGGTGACCTAGCCAAGGGTGCTTTCTATAAACCAACCTTGATGGAATCTACTAATGATATGGTAGTTGCTCAAGAAGAAATCTTTGGCCCAGTGGGGGTCGTAATTAAATTTAAAGATGCTGATGATGTCATCCGGATGGCCAATGAAAATGAATATGGACTAGGTGGTGGTATCTGGACCACTAACTTAAATACTGCCTTCAAGGTGGCTCGTGGAGTTCGGACAGGTCGGATGTGGGTGAATACCTATAATGCCTTTGAAGCAGGTGCGCCATTTGGTGGTTATAAGAATTCCGGTATCGGCCGTGAAACCCATAAGATGATTCTTGATGCTTATACCCAATCTAAGAATATTTATATTAACTTGAATGATGGCCGTTCTGGTATGTACTAAAATTAATCGATAAGAATAAGGTAAATCACCCTCACTAATTCAGCGAGGGTGATTTTTTATGTTGGGGAATAATCTATGAGAAAATGGTCCTTAATTAATCTGGAAAGTGATGAGCGGGTGCAAAGTTATCTTAAATAAGCGTTAAAAAGGGAAGGAGAAAAGAATCCACTTCTTTAATTTGATCAATTTTGAAGAAAAGATAAAAGAGATGAAAGCTTATATAATAGAAAATCAAAGTGAATATCAGTTAGTATCATTAATTATTGAGTATAATTTATTTATATAGTTTAAAAAATCACAAATTGTAAATTATTTGTAAATATTAATTGGACAAACGATAGAAATAATACCCAAATATAATCCTATTCTTTACATAATTTTTACAAAAAGAAGAATTTGTTTATACATCAAAGTTTCACTACTGTTTACATAAACTTTACAAAAATATTATAGTAATTTAAACTGTGGCGCTTTATAATTTTGACATGTAAGTAAATAAATATTTAGGAGGAAATCTTTCATGTTGTCGAAACAAACAGTTTTGAAATCTTTCACAGCTTTATCGGCTGGACTTATCTTAGCTTCTGCCAGTCCTCTATTAGTTAATCAAGTTGAGGCTGCTGATAAAATTAAAATTAACTACTGGCATGTTAATGCTGATACCCAAGGTGGAAAAACCGTTAATGAATTAGTTGAAGCCTATAATGCTTCGCAGGATGAAGTTGAAGTCGTAGCAACTTTCAATCCAGATATGTACAAGGGTTTAATGCAAAACTTACAAGCTGCCGTAACATCTGGTGAAACCCCAGATGTGGTTCAAGTAGGTTGGGCCTTTAAAGACTATTTCTCAGAAAACTTTGAATATACCGATCCAATTCAATTGGTGCAAGAAGTTGATCCTGATAACAAAGATTTCTTTGAAAAAAACTTCTTAGAAAATGTATTAAACTTAGCTAAGAAAGACGACAGCTATGTGGGAATCCCTTATTCTGTTTCCAACCCAGTCCTATACATTAATAAAGATTTACTAAAAGAAGCAGGCCTCGATGAAAATGGTCCACAAACCTGGGAACAAGTTCAAGAATTCTCTAAAACAATTAAAGAAAAAACAGGAAAATTTGGTTTATATGTTCAAGAACCTGCTGATTCTTGGGCTCAACAAGCACTCCTTGAATCAAATGGCGCTGCAATTATGACTGATGGCAAGGCTAGCTTTGCTTCTGAAGAAGGTATCCATGCTTACCAAGTATACCAAGATATGGTTGTTAAAGATGAATCAGCCTTACACACCACTTGGGAACAAGGGATTCAAAGCTTTATCGATGGAAATGTGGCCATGTTATATACAACCATTGCACAAAGAAATAATGTACAAAGCAATGCTAATTTTGATGTCACTGCCATTAAATCACCAACTTGGGAAGGAAAGGAAAATAAATTACCTGCAGGTGGGGCTATGTTAGCTGTTACTTCACAAGATGAAGAAAAGAAAAAAGCGACTTGGGATTTCTTAAAATATTTATATAGCGTTGAATCCATGGCTAAATGGACCGAAGGAACTGGTTATGTCCCACCGCGTAAAGACGTGGCTGAAGCTGAAAATGGCTTGAAAAAATTCTTAGAAGAAAACCAAATGATGACACCAGCGATTGAACAAATGGATGCCATGGTTTCTTGGACTTCATTCCCAGGCGATGCTGGCCTAGAAGCTGAGCAAATGCTATTAGATATGCGTGACAGTATCTTAGGTGGTTCTGACGTGGCAGAAACTCTTAAGTCTACCCAAGACGCCATTAATGATTTATTCTAGTTAAATTTATTCAGGTTAACAATCCACATTTTTTGTTTTGGCTGATATTTCAGTGCTAGCGACAACCGAAAGTTACTTTCAGTCGATCAATGCCTGTCAGCCATTTCACCATGTGGATTGTTTTTATATTTTATATCTGGTACCGAGATTACCCTTATTTTAGGAGAAGAAACTATGAAAAAAACTCACTCAGGGGTTGGCTATCTATTATTGGTTCCGTTATTGTTGGTTCAGACTTGTTTTGTTTTTTATCCTTTACTTTATACCATTTATCTAAGTTTTTTTAAGTGGAATATGGTATCACCCAATAAGAAATTTGTGGGTTTTGATAATTACATCAAAGTCTTAACCGATAATAATTTTCAAAAAATCTTAGTCAATACCTTTATTTATATTCTCATTTTTGTTATCTGCTCTTGTATTTTGCCCTATGTTTTTGCCTTTATTATGGATGTAGTTATTGTCCGTTTTAAAAAGTTATATACCGGAATTTTCTTCATTCCTGCCGTGATTTCCTTGGTAGTGGTTGCCATGGTCTATACCTGGATTCTCAATCCGGTATCTGGTCCTTTAGCCATTGTCTTACGTCATTTTGGACTAACCATGCCTATGTGGACTAATAAGGAAGGGTTCGTTGTCGTCGTAATTTCTCTGATTACTTCATGGAAGGTTTTTGGTTATAACTTTATTGTTTTGTATGCCGCCATTATGGGGATTGATCGGGAATTGATTGATGCGGCCAAAATTGACAATATTTCTAATTGGAAAATCTTCAGGAAAATTGTTTTGCCTATGTCTTCTTCTACCGGGATTTACGTCTTTGTCTTGGCGATTGTTCAAGGGCTCCAATATGTTTTTACCCCAATTAAAATAATTACCAAGGGTGGCCCTAACTATGCTTCATCCAACTTGATATACCATGCCTATCAAAAATCATTTGAAATGTTCAAGGTAGGGGAAGCCTCTGCAATTTCAGTCATGACCTTAATCATGTTCGTTATCCTCTTGTTATTAACGTTCAAGTTTATTGAAAGGAAGGTCTATTATGAAAATTAAAAAACAGACCCTCTATCATATCTTATTTATCTTGACGATATTAATTATTCTTTATCCCATTTTCTTTATTATAGCTAATGCTTTTAAGCCTTTGAAAGAGGCTTACCATACAGTTCTTTCTCTGATTCCCCAGCCCTTTACTTTTGAGAACTTTACCTATCTCTTTGAAAATATTCCCATTGTCAAAATTACGTTAAATACCTTTATTATTGCGACAACGGTAACTTTAGTGAAGCTTACATTATCATTTTTCGCGTCCTATGCCTTTGTCTACTATAAAATTAAAGGACAACGTTGGCTCTATCTATTAATTATTTCAACCATGTTTATTCCCTTTACCGTGACTATGATTCCTAACTATATTATTATGTCTAAATTTGGTCTGATTGATAATATTGTAGGGGTTATTTTGCCACAATTTGCTGATGCGATGGGGGTCTTTCTCTTAACCCAAACCATGCGGGGGATTCCTATCCCTTTAATTGAAGCGGCTACCTTAGATAATATTAAGCAACCATTGATTATGCGCAAAATTGTTTTTCCACTGATTAAACATTCAGTCACATCAACTGGAATATGGTTCTTTATCACCTCATGGAACGAATTTATTTGGCCAGTCCTTATTTTGAAGAGTATTGATAACTATACCTTGCCATTAGCCATGCAGATGTATATTTCATCTGAAGGTGGTACTAACTTTACTACCGCGATGGCCATCTCTTTAATTACTATGGCAGTACCTTTAGGTTTATATGCCATTTTCCAAAAGTATATCATTTCAACCTTTATCTCATCAGGTATCAAGTAGGAGGACACTATGGGTAAATCGATTCAACTAAAAAACATAAAAAAAACTTATGGCCCCATTACGGTGCTAAAAAATATTAATTTAGATATTGAAGCGAGTGAGCGGATTGTTTTATTAGGACCATCCGGCTCAGGTAAGTCAACTTTATTACGGATGATTGCTGGCCTAGAAACGATTACTGAGGGTGACTTGTATTTAGGAGACACGCTGGCTAATAATCTGGTTTCAGGTCAAAGAGATATTGCCATGGTATTTCAAAATTATGCACTTTATCCCCATATGACCATTGAAGAAAACGTGACCTTTGCCTTGAAGGCCAATGGCGTACCAGCAGATGAAGTCAAAAACCGTTTGGACGAAGCTTTAGCAATCCTAGGTTTATCAGAATTAAAAAATCGTTATCCACGGGAGTTATCTGGGGGTCAGAGACAGAGAACGGCCTTAGCTCGAGCCATTGTAAAGAAATCTGATTTCTTTTTATTAGATGAACCTTTATCTAATCTAGACGTGGTCTTACGCTTGGATGCCCGTAAGGAATTGGTTAAAATTCATGAAAAGTATCAACAAACCTTTATCTATGTGACTCATGATCAGATGGAAGCCATGACCTTGGCCCATCGGATTGTAGTCTTACATAATGGGGACATACAAATGGTAGATACACCTCATAATGTTTATAATCAACCGGCCAATGTCTTTACAGCCAAATTTATTGGGTCACCAGGGATGAATATCCTGAAGGTAGACCAAGGGCAAGGCCATGTAGGGATTGATACCCAAGCTTTTGACCTCGACCCAGGTTGGGCTGGCTATTTGAGTCAAGCCGGAGCATGTCTGATGGGCATCCGGCCAGAACATTTACGGATTGTTGATAAACAAGGACGGGGTCGGATTAAAGGCCAGGTTAAATACCGGGAACTTTTAGGTCAAAGCTTTGCTTTAACTGTTAATATAGGTCGACAAGAGTTCATTGTTTTGGAAGAAGAGGATAAATATCAAGTGGGAGATTCAGTCATCCTTGATTTTGATGACAAAAATCTTCACTTCTTTGATAATGGGAGTCAAGTGAATTTAGGATATCCGGAAAACTTCCAGTTTCTGATCCATGAATGATTCAAATGGCTTGATCTTATTATTTGGAAAGGACTAGACGACATGAAATTTTTACATTTATCCGATACCCATTTAAGGCAAGATTACGCTTCAGATTGGTTTACCCACCGTATTTTTACTGATTTTGATAATCCTACGATTCGTTTTCGCCGCCTTTTAGCCAGTATTAATCCAGTTGATTATGATTTTGCAATAGTAACTGGTGACTTGTGCCATGAAGGTGAGGCTAGTGATTATGATTTATTCCGAAGCTTATGGCAAGAACATCTGGGTGATTTACCTTATTTCTTTTGCCGCGGTAACCATGACCCTGGGGCTGCTTTTGCAGAAGGAATGCATGTGGAAATGAATCTTGAGGGGTCTTACATTGCTTGCCATGAGTTCAAAGGTTTACGGATTATTAGCTTAGATTCTTATCAAGAAGGTGACCATGAAGGCGCAATCTCAGAAGCTCAATTTCAACAATTGAAAACATGGTTGAGTAAACCGGCAGAAAAGGGGAGTATTTTAATCCAACACCATCCCTTGGCATGGGAAGAGCCAGACATTTGTACACGGGTACCTCAGGGGTTTGCAGAATTAATTGCTAGCAGTGATATCCGGGCCATTTTTGTAGGCCATGTGCATACGGCTTCCGTCGTGACTTATCAAGGCATCAACCAATATATGTCTGAAGCAATTTCTTTTGGTGTAGATGAGTATGACCATGAGTCAATTTTCACCAACCGTACGGGGTATAATTCGGTGACTTTAACCTCTGACCAAATCTTCTATTACCGTCATTATCTAACTCCGCATCAAAGCATGATTGCCCGGATGGCAAAGCCCTTTGACAATAGTATCTTTTAAGCATAAAGGAAACCGGGTCTTGACCCGGTTTTTCTTATAATTTTGTGGCAGAAGACGAGTCGCCCCCAAAGTCGTCACAAAATTGGCAATAGAGTGACGAGTTGACACTTAAGTCGTCATTAAATCGGTAAGAGAGGACGAGTCGCCCCCAAAGTTGTCATAAAATCAACAAATGAACGGTGACTTAACCTCCAACTCGTCACATGGCAAATTAAAAGACGACCATCTGACCGATAAATCTCCCCTAAGACTAGCAATTCCCGGATGTCTCTTATAAAATAGGGAACGAAGCAATTATCAAGGAGGAAGCATCATGAAAATAACTATTGAATCCGATTTACAAGCGGCAGGGATTGATTTTGAACTATACCATCACAGCTCCATGTATACGTATGAAGAAAGTTTAGCTATGAAGGCGGAAAAGGGGTTTACCGGTACGGAAACAAAGGCCCTCTTTATGAAGGGAAAGAAGGATGGCCGTTATTATATCCTGTTTACCTTACCTGATAAACGCAATGACTTTAAATATTTAAAAAAATTAGTCGGTCAAAAATTATCCGTGGTTAGTCCGGAAGAATTAGAAACTGAAACCGGCCAAGAGTCCGGAGCCGTATGCCCAATTGGATATCCGGCTGAAGTCGGCCAACTCATCCATGAAGATATTTTAAAAGCAGAAAAACTAGTGTTTGCTCCAGGGCGACCTGACCAAACCATGGTAATCAAGACCCAAGATTTGGACAAAATTCTGGACTTATACCAAAACGAACGATTCATGGTCTCAGATCAAGTAGAAGACTAGGAGGGCCCTATGGAATGGAAAAATATTGCCTTTAATGAATTAACGACAGACCAACTGTACCAACTTCTTAAAGTCCGTTGTGATATCTTTATTGTGGAACAAACCTGTCCTTATCCAGATATTGATAACTTAGATCCAAAGTGTCGCCATCTCTTTCTAGAAGACCAAGGCCAAGTTTTGGCATACTGTCGCCTCATCCCGGCTGGGTTAAGCTATCCAGCTGTATCCATTGGACGGGTTTTGTGCCGGGAAGATCAACGTGGCAAGGGTTATTCTCGGACTATGATGGAAGCAGCCATTGCTTATGCCAAAGACCAATGGCAAGCTAACACCATTGAAATTAGTGCCCAAAATTATTTAAAAGCCTTCTATGAAAGTTTAGACTTTCAAGCTATTTCGGATGTTTATTTGGAAGATGATATTCCTCATATTGATATGCGATGGCAAGCTTAAGCGTGAGAAGAAATTTCCCCTTATTTCTCAGCTTGTAGATAAGCAATGCCCCATCGTGCAAACTAGGCAAAAATCTGTTAAAATAAAGAATAATTTGATTTGTTAAATGATCCTTTTAAGAAAGTAGGCTAGGAATGGAAGAAAAACGCCGTTATAAAGCAGTGATTGCTGGAAAAGAATATACCATTGTGGGCAAAAAGTCTGACCAACATATGGATGCCGTTGTGACCATTTTGAACCATCAATTGGACCAATTAATTCGCTTAGATGGTTCCCTATCCAAGGGTGATTTAGCGATCTTAATGGCGGTCAATGCAATTTCCGACCAGTTAAGTAAGGAACATCAAATTGAAACCTTACAAGCTGAACTAGACCAGTTAAAGGCAGCTTCAAGCCGAGACCAAAGACAGGGGAACGACCCCGCTTATCCAGACCGGCGGATGCCTAACAATTTTCCAAATCAGTCGTCCAACAAGCAAGGTCAGCCAAGTCCGGCCAAGCGACCACACTATCAAGAACGCTTACCTTTAGATAGTCATCCTGCCAACCAAGCTGGAGAAAATTCGGGTCAAACCGCAAAAACAATCCGGCCGAATCCAACCATTGATTAATCAGGTATACCTAGTAAATTAAGTGCCAGAAGAGGAGTTTTGTCATGTTAACCTTAATAATTATCCTAGCCATAGCGATTTCAGCTTATACGGGCTACCGCCGTGGTCTAGTTATCCAAGGGATTCGTTTAATCGGTTATATCATAACCTTTATCCTATCCACCCAATATTATGATAAATTAGCAGGGTTTGTCGAAATGATTGTACCTTTTCCCGCGCTTAAACCCGACTCAACTTTTGCCATCTATTCCCAAGAAGCCAGTCTTAATATGGATTTGGCCAAGGCCTTCTATGGCGTGGTTACCTTCTTATTAATCGCTTTAGTGGGCTGGCTGGTGACCAACTTCCTAGCCTCCTTATTCCGCCCGTTGCAATATTATAACTTATGGAACTTGGCTAACGGAATATCGGGTGCCATTATTAATGCCCTTGTCACCTATGTGGTCATCTATTTTATCCTCTTTGCTTTGTCTTTGATTCCCATCGAATTTATCCAACAACAATTTGTTAATAATCCAATTGCTTATTGGATTGTGTCCCAAACACCTTTCTTATCCAGCTTTGTTTCTAACTTATGGCTGAATATTAATCCTTTCTAAGACCAATTACCACAGAGTTTAGGACCCCGTCCCAGACTCTTTTTTTACCTCAATTATTTTAAGCAAAACCCTTAGCCAATCATTAGTCATTGCCTTAACGGCAAGAAGGAGATAGATCATGAATCAGAAAATATTCGAGACCCTAGAATTTGGAAAAATTCGGGCGGCTGTCTTAAATTATGCCCAGACTGAAACGGGCAAAGTAGCCATCCAGTCCATGCTGCCTTCCGATGACTTAGCCACCGTTGAAACTTGGCAGGCAGAAACGGAACAGGCCCTAAGTTTGCTGAGCCAGAATCAGATTATACCCATTCCTCGCCTGAATGATTTGAGTGAGGCTATCAAGCGGCTCCAAGTAGGTGCTAGTTTGAATGGTAAGGAATTAGCCGATGTGGGTAAGCTCTTAAGTTCAGTGAAACAAGTCCATGATTTCTATGCCAAACAAGAAGCGGATAACCGGACCTATCCTGCCCTCTATGCCTGGATTGAACGGTCGATTGTTTTAAAAGATTGTATTGCGATGATAGGAGAGGCTATCTCAGAGGAAGGCGACGTTCTGTCTTCTGCTTCTACCGAATTAGCCCGAATCCGTCGGGCTCAACAACAAACGGAAGAAGCGGTGCGGAACCAACTTAACCAAATCCTTAAAAACAATGCCTCGGCCTTATCAGACACCCTCATTACTATCCGGAATAACCGTTATGTCTTGCCCGTCAAAGCAGACCACAAGAGTCAAATTAAGGGGACGGTCCATGACCAATCTTCCACGGGGCAAACCCTCTATATTGAACCTCGGTCGGTTGAAACCCTCAATAACCGGCGGTCTCATTTACAAACTGAAGAAAATAATGAAATTGCGCAGATTCTAATGGATTTATCGGGGCAACTCATGCCTTATTATGAAGATATTCGTCAGAACCAATATATTATTGGCCAATTAGATTATATTCAGTCCCGGGCTAGTTATGGCCGCCAACTTCAGGCTGTTCGGCCCAAGGTATCACCTGACCGTCATGTTTCTTTAATCCAAGCCCGCCACCCCTTATTAGATCCTAAACAAGTTGTGGCCAATAATATTATTATTGGTCAAGATTACCGGACCTTGATTATCACTGGACCTAATACTGGGGGGAAAACAATCTTACTTAAGACCCTAGGGATACTGCATTTAATGGGCCAAGCTGGCCTTCATATTCCCGCCCAAAAGGGGTCACAAATTGGACTCTTTGACCAAGTCTTTGCGGATATTGGGGATGAACAATCGATAGAACAAAGCTTGTCTACTTTCTCGGGTCATATGACCAATACGATTGATATCCTCAAGCATGCGACTTACCAGTCGCTCCTTCTCTTTGATGAGTTGGGTTCAGGGACCGACCCCCAAGAGGGAGCAGCTCTGGCGACAGCTATTTTAGATTATTTAACCGGGGCAGGAATGACCACCATGGCCACCACTCATTATCCTGAATTGAAGGTGTATGCCCATGAAGCGCCTCATACGATTAATGCTTCCATGGAATTTAATGCTGAGACCCTGGCGCCAACTTATCGGCTTTTGATAGGGATTCCTGGTCGGTCCAACGCCTTGGAAATTTCGCAACGCTTAGGTTTACCCGACTATATCTTGGAAAAAGCCCGGCAAGGAGTGAGCCAAGATTCCCAATCTATTAATGAGATGGTGGCCAATCTTGAAACCGAACGGCGGCGACTTGAAGCGGACCACCAAGAAACTGAGCACAGATTAGCCCAGGCAGACCAACTCCTAAAAGACCTCCGCACCGAATATGATCGGTGGGTGACTTATAAAGATGCCTTAGTTGAAAAGGCTAAGCATGAGGCCAATATGAAGGTGGACCAAGCCCAAAAAGAAGCGGATAAATTGATCCAAGAAATCCGTGATTTACAGTTGGAACAAGGGCAAAACACCACCATCAAAGAACATGTCCTGATTGATAAAAAAGGTAAGTTTGATCAGTTGAAACAACCTGAAAACCTCCGCAAGAACAAGGTGCTTAAGCGGCAAAAAGCTAAGCAAGAACTCCGGGTGGGACAAGACGTTCTGGTCCATTCCTATGGTCAACGAGGTTCGATTGTTGATAAAGTCGATGACAAAACCTTCACCGTTCAAATGGGAATTCTTAAGATGAACTTGCCAGCCAAGGATCTTGAAGTGATTGAATCGATTGAGGCCAAAAAGTCCCGGGTCAATGTCCAACGCAAGGCTGGGGCCAAGGTGACGACCAGTTTGGATTTACGGGGCCGGCGCTATGAAGACGCCATGAATGAAACTAAACTTTATTTAGACAAGGCGCTCTTATCCAACCATCCCATGGTTACCATTATTCATGGTAAGGGGACGGGAGCCTTGCGCCAGGGCATCCAACAATTATTGGCGGTCCATCCTCAAGTCGACCACTTTGACTATTCACCACCCAATGCGGGTGGTAATGGATCAACCCAAGTCTTTTTCAAATAGTTCGGTCTATGAGCAATACCTTTTGTAAAAAAGGGCGGGTGTGCTATGATAATCCCGTAAGAAAGGTTACAAGGCTAACTTGATTAGAAAGGATGTATAAAATGGTAGAATCTATTACTGATACACAATTCGTTGAAAAAACTTCTGAAGGTCTTACTTTAGTTGATTTCTGGGCTCCTTGGTGTGGTCCTTGTCGGATGCAATCACCAATCGTTGATGAACTTGCTGATGAATTAGCTGGCCAAGTTGAATTCTTTAAAATGAACGTGGATGAAGAACCTAAGACTGCACAAGAATTTGGAATCATGTCTATTCCAACCCTTATAATCAAAAAAGACGGCGAAGTCGTTGAAAAATTGATTGGTTTACACGACAAGGCTCGTTTGAACGAAATCTTAGGCCAATATAAATAAGCTATTTCTTGAGAGTGGGCAGATGATAGAAAATCTTAGATTTTCTGGCTTCTAGCTACTCTCTTTTTTTATGGTCAAAATGATGATAAAATAATGCTTAGAATATAGAAAGCAGGTGGAGTGGTATGCGCCAACAAGATAAATTTAGGGCCTGTCTCTTAGGGGGCGCCTTGGGAGATGCCTTAGGGTATCCGATTGCTGATATGACTGGGGAAGAAATAAACCACCAGTTTGGACCAGAAGGCTTAAGCAAGCTATTGGTAGACCCAACCATGCAGAAAGCACCGATTTCGGCGACTACCCAGCTGACCCTCTTTACAGCGACTGCCTTGCTCCAAGGGCAAACGCGATTAGCCACCCGGGGGGCCCGGTCGCCCTATATATATTATTTATGGCAAGCTTATAAGGAATGGCTCTACTCACAAGTTGGTCAATTTCCAGTGCCCGGTGACCACAATAATTCTTGGATGTTGAACCTAGTCGACCTTTTCCAAGTCCGGTCACCAGAGGCCACATGTGTGCAGGCTTTAGAACAAGCACAAGCTGGTTCAATGGACCAACCCCTTAATGACTCCCAAGCTGAGGGCGGAGTTATACGGGGGGCACCAATTGGCCTCTTCTTTATTGACCGAGAACTAAGTCCTAAAGAAGTGGCAGACTTGGCCGGTCAAGCAGCAGCCTTGACCCACGGCCATCCTCTAGCTTACCTTCCTGCAGCCTTTCATGCTTACCTGATTAATACGGTAGCTAGTCTAGACCTTTATCTAGAAGAAGCCGTGCTTCAAGCCAAAGTTGTCATTGCTGATTTGTATGGTGATGAGTCCCAACTTGACTTATTATTCCAAAAAATAGACCAGGCCATGGACTTGTCTGATTATCACATGAATGATCAGGAAGCCCTTGACCAAATCGGTCAAGCAAAGACTGGAGACGTAGCCTTAGCCAGTGCTATCTACTGTGCCTTGAAATACCAGACAGATTTCAAACAAGCCCTAGTTACAGCTGCAAATTTTACTGCTGCTAAGTCAGCCACAGCTGCTTTGACTGGGCAAATTCTAGGTGCTAAATTTGGTATGCCAGCCTTAGCTCAAGAATGGTTGGACCAAGTTGAATTAAGTCCAATTATTGAAGAAGTGGCAGATGACCTGTATTATGGTTGTCAGTTTGGTGAAGATGATGTGGTTCGAGCTTATTGGGGCGCCCACCACTTAGATAATCAAGTCCAAGCTCAGCTTAATTCAAATTTCCAAGCTTTGGTCCAACATTTCCAAGAATCCTACCCACCTGGCCAGGTGCCTGACCAAATTGTCCGGGATTGGGTCGATAAGTATGTTAATGGTAAATATTTACCTCAAGAAAGGAAAAGCCAGTCATGATTTATAATCAAGTCCAGCCTCTCGATTTAGATTTTGCCAAGTTTTGGCTCGAATTAGATGGTCACTCTCTAGATTTTCAAGTTCAGGATTTTGATGATTTAAGTGGCTCTTACCAAGGCCTAGAGTTAATTCCTGATTTACAAGCGGTGGAAGACTTTAGTCATTTAGAAATCAAGACCAATCTAAAGCTCAGCCAGGCTGAATATCTTGATGATAATGCCACACAAGCGGTCAGCCAATGGCTTTACCAAGGAATTCAATTTGCTGTCTTAGCCTGTGAACCAGGTGTGGATTTTGAAGATAATGAATTCTGGCCTATTTCAATAGAAGATTTAGCTTTTCCAGTTTTTATTGCATTTGATGCGGATTATCGCGACCAATACCGCTTTGCTATTTTATGGCAAGATGCCAGCAGTGACGATCCAGACCCTTTTGGTCATATTGATTATTCTTGGTATGAGTAAAGGAGTAAGCTATGGTAAAAAAATTGGAGAGAGCCAAACAGGCGAAACTTTGGCTGTTAGTGACCAGTTTCTTGTTGACGACTAGCCTGGGAAATTTTCCAGCTGGCTTGGTTTTGGCTCAGGAAGAAGGTGGCCAAGGGGAGATTCAAGTGACTGAACCAGTCCAACCGAGTCAGCCAGATATAGACCCTCCTGTCATTGAAGAACCGGTAACCCCACCGACTGAACCAGAGACGGATACTGAGGTCAATCCCACCCCTGTCACACCGAGTAATCCAGGGGATGTAGAATCTAAAGAGGGCGATGCTCCTGTCAACAATAATGAGGGTCAACAAGCTTCAGAATCGAATAGTAAGCCTTCAGAAGGAAACAGTGAATCGAGACAAGCCCGTCCATATTATCCAGAGACCCCGACCCAGGTGATTGAAGATTCTGGTCTGCATGATTACTCACCTCAAATTATCGAACGAGGTTTCCCGGCTGGCCAAGGTGAAGAAGTCCCTGAGACGGGGGAAATCAAACCTGCTAATGGGTCTTATATTCTCCTGGATAATCGGTCAATCCTTGATTTACCTGGTCAATCCTGGGCCCAAAGAGTCTATTATTTAAAGAACTTTAACTTATTAGCCGCTGTGGCTGATCCACAGTTTGATTTTGCTTTGCGGAATTTACAAGCCATGGCAGCAAGCAGCCAGGATCCTCAAGGCATACATCAAGCAGTGCAAAGCTTGCTAGATTCTTATCAAGACTTGCCAGTCTATATTTATTTTCAAATGGATATGCCAGGGGACCAACGGTATGCCCAACTTCGGGGGGACCAAGCAATCTATGGTGCTTCGACTGTCAAAATTATCTTAGCGGCCTATACCCAGGACCGGATCGATCGGGGCCTGGCTCATTGGTCTGATGAGTTAGTTTATAAGGCTTCGATAAATGAACGGCCTGAATCTTTTGATATTTCTGGCTCAGGAACGATCCAAAATGAAGATCCGGAAAATAAGGCTTATACCCTTCAGGATGTTGTTTACCGGACCATGGTTCATTCCGATAATATCGGGTCTAACATGCTTTTAAATTATATGGGCTACGCCGACTTAGAAGATTTTGATCGGTTTACCCAAGAAGTCTATGGCGTGGATCATTTCGCCCTTAAGGTATCGCCTAAAGAGCTCAGTCAAGTCATGCTCTACCTAGCTAAGCAAAACCAAGGCTTTGCCTTTAAAGCCCTATCACATACTGATTATGATGGCACTAAGTTGGATGTAGTGGATACAGATACCCATCAAAAGATTGGGGCTTGGTATCCCAAGATTAACCATACAGTAGGAATTGTGAATGGCTATGCCCGCTACCAGTTAACGATCATGTCTGACTACCTATCAGATGGTGAGATTGGCCAGATGGTGGCAGAAATTGATGCGGTAGTAAATGGACGGTAGACTTTCAAGCTTAAAATAGCGTCTATATAAATAAGTTAATAAAAAAGCTGAGGCAGATTTATGTCTCATCTTTACTACTTTAAAGGAGGTCTAATATGAAAATTGCGATTATCGGCTATAGTGGGTCAGGTAAATCAAGCTTGGCCCGTCAATTAGGGCGTCATTATGGGATTCCCGTTCCCCATTTAGACCAAGTTAATTTTAGACCTGGTTGGCAAGAAGTAACCAATGAGGAAATGATCCCTCAAGTCCAAACTATTATGGACCAAGCTGGTTGGATTTTATGGGAGGGGCGCCAATGCAAACAAAGAGATCGCTACCAGGCAACTTGTTCTCAGTATGCTGACAAAGTCCTAGTCCTAAAAAATCAGAAACACGTCGATGATTATTTGGACCGTTTACTGTTATTCAAAGAAGTTCCTAGGAAAGGGGTATAATTTATGAAAATTGCAGTAATATTAACTAATATAGATCACTATGGTTAGGATCCTGAAGCAATCGGATTTTGGTTGGCCGAAACGACGGAGTTTGTCAAAGTCGTCACTGAATCTGGCCACCAAGTCGATTATTTGAGTCCCCAAGGGGGCAAGGTGCCCCTTGACTCAAGAAGTCTGAAGGAAGAAAATGTCAGCGAAGAAGATAAAGCCACTTGGCAGTCAGAAGACTTCCAACATCAGACTTTGTTGCATTCTATATCAATCACAGAAGCAGATTTCAAGGATTATGCGGCCGTTTACTTTACCGGAGGACATGGAGTCTTGTGGGATTTCCCTGATGACCCAGTTCTTCAGAAACTGCTGAAACTATCTACCAAGACCATGGCTTTGTGTGTTCAGTTTGTCATGGGGTTGCTGGCATCTTAAACTTGAAAGATAAAACCGGTCAGTACCTGATTAAAAATAAGAAAATTACCAGCTTTACTCAAGCCGAGGAAGTCTTAGGCGATAAGTTAAAATTAGTGCCTTTTGGTACGGAAAAAGAAGCCAAGGCTCGGGGTGCTAACTTCAAGCAAAAACTACCTTATACCAAAAATGCTCTTCGAGATGGTTAATTTATTACGTGGCAAAATCTCATGTCAGGTGGTGCCGCTTATCTCTAAAATTTATGTATGGGAAAAAATTAATATTTAGAAATTAGTAATTGGAGGGATATTAGGTATGAAATCATATCAAGATATAAATAAAGAAACAATTGATAAGTGGGTTGAAGAAGGATGGGAATGGGCAAAATCTATTTCACATGAAGAATATATTAATGCTAAAAATGGTGATTGGAAAGTATTATTAACGCCAACAGTTCCTGTTCCACATGATTGGATTGGTGATATAAAAGATAAAAAAATATTGGGATTGGCATCAGGAGGAGGACAACAAATGCCAATATTTAATGCATTGGGTGCTAAATGTAGCGTACTTGATTATTCTTCAAAGCAAATAGAATCTGAATATATAATAGCTGAAAGGGAAGGTTATACTATACAAGCAATAGAAGGTGATATGACTAAAAAACTCCCATTTGATGATGAAACATTTGATATAGTTTTTCATCCTGTTTCAAATTGTTATGTCGAAGATGTACAGCATATTTTTAATGAGGCATACAGAGTATTGAAAGAAGGTGGAGTCTTTCTCGCTGGACTAAATAATGAAATAAACTATATTGTAGATCAAAATGAAAAAGAGATAGTTTGGGAAATGCCCTTTAATCCACTTAAGGACGAAAAAGCCAAAGAGTTCATGGTAAAAGAAAATGCAGGAATGCAGTTTTCACATAATATGACAGAACAAATAGGTGGTCAATTGAAAGCAGGATTTACTCTAGTTGATATTTACGAAGATACCAATGGTTTTGGAAGACTACATGAAATGAACATTAAAACTTATATAGCAACAAAGGCAATTAAAGAATAAATAAAAAGTAATCTAAGATTGTAGAACAAACATCCTCCTGAACTATTAGGAGATTAGTGTTCTGAAGCTGTTGATATTACTATATGATTTTACACCTGGGTCTCGTGTCATAATTATGACAACGGCAAATAGTAAAGATGAACACAAGGTTTCAAATCTTCTACAATATAAACAAAACATTGATAAGTGTGTGTTTTGAGTGACTATTACATGTAATTGTTATAAAAACAACTTAGTAAAAAAATTATGGATATAAAGAAAAAATCGATATATAAAGTTAAGTTAAAAGTAGTTTGTTTAATTTAACATGTTTTTTACCTAGAGGCAATGTATGATAGTCCCCGAAAGTTATGTTAGATTTTTTTGTGGGTTTCGCTTGTGTCCCTTCGGTATGTAATAATTATGACAACTGCATGTAGTAACGATGAATACAGAGTTTCAGGAACTATACAAAGAAGCCAAATTTGAGACAATTAAAGAGTTGTAAGAAATGGAGGAAAATTAATTGTTAGATAATAGAGGTTTTGACCTATGGGCAGAAGGATATGATAAAAGTGTTGGTTTATCAGATGATGATAATACATATCCATTTGCAGGTTATAAAAAAATATTAAATGAAATTTATAATCAGGTTTTGACATTATCAGCAAAAAAAGTACTAGACATTGGATTTGGTACTGGTACTTTAACTACTCGATTATATGAACAAGGTTGCAAAATTTATGGCCAAGATTTCTCTGAAGAAATGATTAAGATTGCTCAAGAAAAAATGCCAGAAGCAACTCTCTATTCAGGTGATTTTACAAATGGGCTAGTAAAGCCTTTGAAAGAACAGAAATATGATGCAATTATAGCAACTTATTCACTTCATCATTTAGATGATGAACAGAAAGTTCTCTTTATAAAATCACTACTAAACTTACTAAACACAGAGGGAATCATTTATATTGGCGATCTTGCTTTTCAAACAAGAGATGATTTGGAATCATGTCGATTAGATGCAGGAAAATATTGGGATGACGAAGAATTCTATTTTGTCTATGAAAATCTGAAAGGGCTTTTACCAAACTTGAAATTTGAGAAATATTCTTTTTGCTCGGGCATACTAACTATTAAAAAATAATTGAGGGACAAGTATGAAATATACACCAGTAAACTTTGAACTGAAAGATGGAGGATTAGATAAATGGAAATAAAATACAATCATATTTTTGATGCTACAGCAATAGCTGAAGCAATTAAGGCTGGTAAAATTACACCTCTAGAAGCTGTTCAAGCCACAATAGATGCTATTAAAAATAATAACGAAAAATTAAATGCGGTAGTACATCTATATGAAGAAGAAGCATTGGAAAAAGCTAAAAATCTTAAAGATTATAGTGACCCCAAAAAGTTGGACCAGAGAGATGAGTACATATTTTATGTACTTGTCTCTCTTATTTTTTGTTTTCTAAGCAGCTTGAAGTGAATGGCGATAAGCAATTGGGCTCATCCAGTTTAATTTTTCTTTGATTCGTTCTGCATTATAGTACTGTATATATTTAATAATCGCAGTTTCTAATTCTCTGTAACTATGATAAATCTTATCGTAATACATTTCTTGCTTCATCACACTGAAGAAGTTTTCCATGGGTGCATTATCGTAACAGTTTCCTTTCCGTGACATACTTTGAAAGATTTGATTTTCTTTAA
>NZ_AUAT01000015.1 GCF_000428865.1 Eremococcus coleocola DSM 15696 | reverse complement strand
TTCATGTTTACTAAAATAATAAAAAAAGGTCATTATCACGATTGCGATAATGGCCTTGTCTTTTTATGGACTGGACTTTTTGCCCAGCCTCTTTTATCTTGGTTACTGGTCCTATTTTGTAGACATAGACTGTCGTGACGCAGGTTATCTTACTGCTGGAAAAGTAAAGAATAATTTCTCCACTTAGGGCTTGACTATGTAAGATATGAGTAATTTTTCTTAACTTATTCTTAACTCAGGAAAAATTTTACTCTTTTTCTTTACTTTGGTTAAACTATGGAAAATATTTTTTATTAGGGGTTAAGTCAATAATTGATGGGTCTTTATTCCAGACTGGAAGACAAAGCAAGGAAAAAATTCCCATTTAAAAATAAGGCTTGAATTAATAATACTACAATTAATTCAAGGCTTACTTTTTTCATAATCGGTTTTCCTTGTTATCTAACCTTGAAAGGAACACTTAGGAAAAAATAATAACCATAATTAGCATAATTAAAGCAAAGGAAAAATTAATTAATTGGGTAATAAAACCAACATAGCTTTTATTACCTTCATAGCGAATCAAACCATATTGTTGCAGGACTAAACCAAACAAAGAAATTACTAGTAAGGTCCAAAAGCCTAGACTTTGGCCCGATACATTATGGGTGGTAAAAGTTAACCACAACTGAGGTAAATAAGAAATAGTAATACAGACCGCAGAAACTAAAGGTGCCCAGGTTAACAGTAATTTTTTCATAAATGATCAACCTCCTGACTTGAATTATACCCAGTCAGATACCAAAAAACTAGTTAAATTTTTATGTGATTTAGTTTAATGTACCCTACTATTTAAAACTTATATTCATTCGGTAGTAGTTAATATAATCTATTTAATTAGGGGGTAATATTAATAAGAAAACAAGTTGAAGAATTGCTAAATAGTGAGATTTCATCGTCTTTCAATACGAATCCGTTACGATTCACACCAATTTCTTATATTTATATAAAATAAATTTCTTAATTTTACAATGTATGCCCCATAAATACCTCTAACCACAGAAAGAGTCAGCTAAACATTAGCTGACTCTTTCATATCTCGAAACAAACACTTATTTAGCTTGCTTCATAGACTGCATAATTTGTTGTACTTTTTTCTTAGATGGCTTCTGCCCCATTTGGGCCATCATTTGGGTAATCATGCGTTCATCAATTGGTGGATTTTCTTTGAAATAATCCATCATATACTTCCGTGAAATGAAGAAGCCACCCACAAAACCAGCAATCATCGCGATTGCAACAATTAATAACCAAATCCAAGTTTGCATTTATACGTCTCCTTTAATCTTTATTCTTAAATAAACCCTTACGGGCTTGAATCTCTTTAACCTTTTTAGGGGTTAATTCATTGCCCTCTGAATCAACTACTTTAATGGCTTCAACTTGTTGACTGAAGCCCTTGCGGAAGTCTGCCAAGTATTCTTGGCGTAATTTAGCTTGTTCAGCCAATTCTGCTTCATTCAGACCTTCTGCTTTTTTCTTACGTGCTAAGGTATTGATCCGGTCGATTTTTTCTTGACTAATCAAAACAATCCCTCCAATAAACGAACATTTGTTTGCTTTATACTCTAATCTTTGCTACAATGACGTTAACATAAGAGAAAGAGTGAAGCCAATGAAAAGCTTATCTTCCAAACAAGAAAACATCTTAATATGTATTTACCAAGCCATTGAAAGCAATGGCTATCCTCCAACCGTGCGCGAAATCTGTAACCAAGTAGGACTCGCTTCGACTTCTACCGTCCATGGTCATTTAACCCGACTTGAAAAAGCCGGTTATATTAGTCGAGACTCCTCCAAGACACGGGCCATCGAACTAACCGACTTAGCTTTACAAGCCTTGGATATTCAACCCCAACAGATTCCCCTCTTAGGAAAAGTGGCTGCCGGTGCTCCAATTCTAGCGGTTGAAGAAGCGACAGACTATTATCCTATTCCGCCCCACTTACAACATTATGATGCCGCTGACCTGTTTATGTTACAGATCAAAGGTGAATCCATGATTAATGTTGGTATTATGGATGGCGATTTAATTACGGTCCGTAAACAATCTACCGCCAATAATGGTGACATTGTGGTTGCCATGACTGAAGACGACGAAGCCACCTGTAAAACCTTCTTCAAGAAATCTGACCATTATATCTTACGACCTGAAAATGATAGCATGGACGATATTATCTTGACCAAGGCCACGATTCTCGGAAAAGTAGTGAGTCTTTACCGTGAGTACTAAGACTAATAATTAATAAACTAGAGCATTTTAAAAAATATAAAAAATAATATATCCCCACATTAGGAGCACGGCAAATCCAGTGTAAATCATAGATTTCCTGAATTTGTCCCGCTCTTTTTTTATTTTTCTAAGCGATTACTCTTAGTAAGTCATCAAGGTTTTATAAGGATAACCTTCTAATTTTGCCTTGCCATCTAAATCAGCTAATTCAATCAAGAAAGCACAACCAACTACGACACCTCCTAATTTTTCAACGAGGTCGATAGTTGCTTTAACCGTTCCACCCGTGGCCAAAAGATCATCAATAATCAAAACACGTTGGCCTGGTTTAATATCATCTTTATGAACTGTTAGAGTATCGGTCCCATATTCTAAATCATATTCAACGGTGGCAACTTCACGTGGTAATTTACCTGGCTTACGAATTGGTACAAAACCAATGCCTAATTCATAGGCCACCGGACAACCCACAATAAAACCACGGGCTTCAGGGCCAACGATAACATCCACATCTAACTCATCCGCATAATCCACAATTTGTTGAGTGGCATAGCGAAAGGCTTCGCCATCTGCCATTAGAGGTGTAATATCTCTAAATAAAATACCCTCTTTTGGATAATTTTCAATGGTAGTTACATAATTCTTTAAGTCCATTTTATTAATTCCCTTCAAAATATTTCTTAACCGCTTCCAACGGCTGATAATTGAGTAAGGCTTCTACCTTCATTGCTTGTTCATAAGTCCGATAAGCCTTTAATTGCCATAAGTCTACCTTATCCGGACGCGTCTGATTAAACATTAAAGAGCCATCTTTAATTGTAACAAATTTTGCTTCTAAAAACATGTGAATTAATAAATTAATTTTTAAGGGGTGAATTTTTAATTGATTCTGCATGGTTTGTTTTTGTTCAGCCCCTGAAACATGTCCCACTTGATTTAGGTAGCGGAAAAGTTGGGCCGCTTCTTGCCGATTGGGCAAACCCACAAGGTATTTTGAATATTGGTTATAAGCCCCTAAATAGACTTGATCAAAACGGTTTGTTTGATAAAAGTCTTTTATCAAAGTTAAATCTTCTGGAACTTCCATAATAACCAAATTATCGTACGCATCACATTCTGTCTGACTAGGTAAATCTTGAAACAAAAGTGCCGCAGAAGAATCAGCTAAGTCTGCTAGATAAAGGTCAAGAATGGTTTGATGGTTATATAAATAAAGACTTTTTTCAAGTTTCATTAAATCAGAGGCAATATGCTTCCCCCTCACATCTAACCAGACCGAGCCCTTAACGCCAATATCTTTCATATGGATTTGAACCTGTCGTCTACCTTGCCATTCATTAATAACAAGTTGTCCTACCAGTGATACCTGCATGCCTGGACTTAAGCCTTGACACTGGTCTGCCATCGAAAAACCTAACACTTCAAGTGATGATCCCTGGTCTGACCCACGAACCCTTAATTTGATATGAGTCTGGTCACCAATGGCTTGAATCCGCTCGATTTGGACATCTTCAAGAAGCCAAAGTGGCTGTGGATTGTCCATCCCAAAGGGCCCTAAATGATCGATTTCTTGAACGAGGTCCAGGTTGATTTCATCAATGGCTAGTCTGCCATCTAACTTTAATTGGGAAGGCGCCAAGATCGCTGCTTGGTAAGCTTGACTAGAAGAAAGCATGGCCTCCTTAAATGCGGGAAACTGGCTAGACTCAAGGGTCATGCCGGCTGCTTGAATATGGCCACCAAATTGCGTTAAAAATCCCTTATTCTGTGACAACCAGTCAAATAAATTAACTCTTGGTAACGACCGACCGGACCCCTTGTAGACTCCTTGGTCTCTTTGTTCTTGGAAGACTAAAGCAGGACGATGATATTTTTCGAGTAAACGACCCGCCACAATCCCTACTACGCCCGCAGGCCAATCAGGGTCTGCTTCAATAATGATATCTGGCAGACTAGGATAGCTTTCGATTCTAGTCTGAATTTGGGTCATAATTTTTTTAACGATGGCTTGCCGCTCTTGGTTTTTACTTTCTATCAGTTCATAAAGTGCCTGCGCCTCGCTAGAGTCAAAACTTGCCAGTAATTCAAAGGCTGGACTAGGGTCCCCCAGACGGCCAATCGCATTCAAGCGTGGGCCGATAATAAAACCAATGGTATCACTGGTTAACTTATTACGGTCCACCTGATTATTGGTCAGAATCAAATCCAAACCTAAGCGGGAGCTTTGTCTCATTAATTGCAATCCTTGCTTGACAATGGTTCGGTTCTCGTCCGTCAATGACACCAAATCGGCCACCGTCCCGATAGCCGCCAATTCAACTGATTCTAAAGGAATCTCTTCTAATAGAGCCGACACCACTTTTAAGGCAACCCCTGCCCCTGACAAGTCACCAAAAGGATAGGATCCTTGGGGGTGGCGGGGGTGGACGATGGCATAGGCATTGGGCAAGTGGTCTTGAATTTCATGGTGGTCGGTTACAATCACATCGACCCCACGATGATTGGCATAGTCAATCGCTTCAAAACCAGCCACCCCATTATCACAGGTCAAAATTAATTGACAGCCTTGATCAATCAAGCTTTGGTAGCGGTCCTTATTGGGGCCATACCCATCAATCAAGCGGTTGGGTATATAATAGGTCACATTTGCCCCCACTGCTTGCAAACTTTCATATAAAATTAAAGTTGAGGTAATCCCATCGGCATCATAGTCACCATAAATCAGAATTGCTTCTTGACTAGCAATCGCTGCTTGTAAACGGTCAATCGCTTTAGCCATATCAAATAATTCGAAGGGATCATGGAAAATAGCCTGACTTGATTCTTCCAAAGCAGTCAAAGTCTCAAGACTATCAATTCCCCTTTGGTAACATAAACGCAAAAAAGCGGAAGAGTATTTCTTTTCCGCTTCTTTAAATACCGATAAATCACTTGAGTTGGAATCTAATGTTGGTAAGACCCACTCATAATGAGCTTTATTTAGAAACATGGCCCAAAGGCCTCCTTTTAAAACTTATTTATTCAGTGAAATCAGCGTCAACTTCTTCTGGCAACTCTACTTGAGCTGGAAGACTTACTTCCTCACTTACTGGTAAATCTTTTGGTGTCATTGAAGCAGGGTCTAAGTGACTTTCAGGCATATCCATCTCTTGTTTTACAAAGCTATCTTCTTGATAGACTTGGGTATTTTTATTTTTATCTTTCAAATCAGATACTTTAGCTTTAAGGTCTGAGATCTGATCATCTTTCTTGATAATATCCTGAGTATGTTGGTCTTTTAAGCTCTTAATTTCATTGTTAAGTCGCTTAACCTCTTTACGTTGTCGACTATTGGAAGAAATAGTAACTAAAAGTCCTACAATCATCCCCAACAAGGCTGACAGTAAGATTAGTAGAATAAGGGGAACTTGATATTTAGCGACAAATAAATCCACTGACACAGGATTCACATTTTGTAAGGCGACAATCACAAATAAAATGAGGAAAATCACCCCTAGAATTACCTTAAACTGTTGTTTCATCTGAATTCTCCTTTAAATTAAATAAGTTTAATTTTAATATATCACTTATTGTCGGAAAAATCGAATTTAATCGAGCCAGCAGCTCAAGAACTAGCGGCGCATTCACTTCCCGTTTAAATTTACAAGGGCTCAATAAGTTAGCCATAATTCGCTTTGTTAAAACATCAACATCTAAGGCAAAGCCTTCAATGGTTTTAAAGTAGGCTTTTGAGTTAGCATCGCGGTCGAAGAACTCGGTAACAACTGGACCTGGATTCACCACAATGACTTCGATTCCAGCCGGACGTAATTCGAGTCGAAGCGTATCTGCATAAGCTATTACTGCGGCTTTAGTCGCTGAGTATACAGATGAAGCAATCGTCGATAGTTTACCTGCAGAAGAGGCTACCATAACAATCTGACCTGAACCTTGGTCTAGCATTTCTAAAGCCACTAATTGGGACAAATACATGATAGCAAAAGTATTTACTTCAAACATGGCCACAATTTCGGCATAAGAAAATTGGGTGACTCGTTTAAATACTCCATAACCCGCAGCTTGGAACAGTAAATCAATCCGACCAAACCGTGATTTACATAAAGGAACAATACTTTCGATAAAACTGGTTTGGGTCACATCCCCCGCCAAGACAAAAGTATCCACACCATGAATACGGTTAATTTCTGCTGCTAAAGCTTCCAACCGGTCTTGGCGACGGGCAATTAAAACTAAATCATAGTGGTGAGCGGCTAATTGTTTTGCCATTGCTTGACCAATCCCAGAGGATGCGCCCGTCACCACTGCAACTTTTCTACTTTGAGACATCTTTCTAGCCCCCTACTGAGTCTAAGTTGATTTCTTCTAAATCTCGGACAATATGTAACTTTGGAAAAATTTTCTGCGCTGCTTGTTCCATCACTTGCACATCTCGACTTAAATAGCGGGAGGAAATATGATTCAAATAAACTTGCTTAACCCCAGCTTCTTTGGCTAAGGTCGCTCCTTGGTCCGAAGTCGAGTGATAATATTGATTAGCCATTTGGCTTAAAGACCCATCATGGGTTCCCTCATAAATTAAGACATCCGCATCTTTGGCTAAAATTAAATTATTAGCATTGGGCCGAGTGTCGCCAATATACGTAAGTACATGCCCTGCTTGCGCTGGGGCGATAAAGTCCTTCCCATCTAGGAGACGACCGTCTTCCAATTGGACTGTTTCTCCAGCTTTTAAGCGGCCATAGATAGGTCCAGCCGGTATGCCCTGGGCTTTTAAGTCATCCACTAATAATTGACCTGGGGTATCAGGTTCTTTAATGCGAAAACCAAAGGACAATATACCATGATTCAAGGGCAAATATTCCGCTTGCCAGCCATGGCCTAGATCAAGCTTACCGCCTTGGTCAGACAATTCTTCGAATATTAAGGGATAACCCAAATTTGACTTTGATAACTTCAAGCACATCAAAACATAGTCCTTGATACCTTGAGGACCATAGATGGTAACTGGCTCTTCGCCTCCTTGAAAGGACCGTGAGCTTAAAAAACCTGGTAAGCCAAAGATATGGTCCCCATGCATATGGGTAATAAAAATTTTGGAGACTTTTCTTGGCTTTAAACTGGTATGTAGGATTTGATGCTGGGTCCCTTCCCCACAATCAAATAGCCATACTTGGTTTAACTGGTTTAATAACTTGAGTGCCATCGAAGAAACATTCCGATTTTTGGACGGGATGCCTGCCCCAGTTCCTAAAAACAGTAATTCCATTTTAGACATCCTTTACTAAATCATAGATTAACGGGTTCTAAAGAGTTCTTTTGCAACATAAACTGATAATTGACGAGCCCCTTCATCGGTTGGATGGGCTTCATCTTCCCGAATCCATTCAGGGTGATCATTCGAATAAGTATTCCAATCAATGACTTGGACATTACCATATTTTTGTGAAGCACGAAGAATAGCCGCATTGGCATCGGTCACCCAGGAACGGTTGGCGTTGGAATTGATAAAGTAAATAGACTTATCCGTCCCGATTGCTTCAATAAAGTCATCAATTTGACCATCCGTAAAGGTCCCATTTGAACCTAGCATGACCACCACTGTATTCATAATTAAACCTTCTGATTGAAGATAATTAACTTCACCATAGGTATTAAATAACTGGCGGCCAACTTCACCATCGATAATCGCTTTAGGAAAGACTGCTTTAAAATGGTCTGCGGAAGCAAGCAAAGTGGAATCACCAATAAAAGTAATATCTAAACCATTGGCAAAGAGTAATTCATCTTGTTCTAGACCTTCAATGTTATTAATGACTTTGGTGGTGTCTTGACTTGGAGCCTGGCTATCATCAGAAGTATTTTCTTGCTTTGTTTCATTTGATTGATTTTTTGTTTCTGCTGCTTGTTTAGTCTGAACTAAGGCTTCATTCTTTTCAATCAGGGTTTGTAAATCATCCTCGTTACTTGAGCGTTTTTCCGGTGCAATAGCCAAAGCCACTGTACCAAAAAGCAGAAAGAAGATATAAATTCCCGTGATGACTTTAACATTCATGAGAACATTACCTGACCGTTTAAGAATAGAAAATTGGTACTTCATTTTAGACCAATTAAAATGCTGACCAATTGGTAACTTAATCCGGTCTTGCTCAAATAATTGGTAAGAAATTTCAGCTAAGATTGCCAAGAGGACAAATTGGAAAATATTCGTTAAGGTAAAGTTCCAAGACCGTAAATAATTAGGCAAGATTAAGTAAATAGGATAGTACCACAAATAGTAAGAATATGACCGTTTACCAAGAAAAGTAAATAAAGGCCAAGATAAGACTTTATTGATTAAAGTTTGTTTATGGATGGTAAACACAACCATGCCTGCAGCAACTAAAGTATAAAGGAACATGCCAAATCGATAGGCGAAGGCTTGGGTTCCATACATAAACTTAGACATCAAAAAAAGTAAGACAAAGGCTAAGATACCTAAAGTATTGACCAGAATTTTCTGAGGTCGATTTAAAGGATGGGATTCTAATTTAACCGGTAGTAAAAAGGCTAAAACATTTCCCATGGTATAGGCAAAAGCCCGGGTCAATAGATTATAATAGACATTAGTAGGATCCTGACCGTCCTTGAACAGATAAGCCATGGTAGCGGCCGAAACCAAGGTGAGGATTCCCATCATATTAATGGCAATGGCTGGGTTCCGGTGCCAAGTATAAAATAATTTAAAGAAAATCGGGGTTAGAAGTAATAATTGTCCTAAGAGCGCCACATACCATAAGTGAGTAAAGGCAGATGGATTTGAGGCATGGACGAAATAAGATTGTTCATTAAATATTTGATAGAAATTATTCACAAACAATAATGAAGCGACCCCCATATTCCGAATATTAAACAGATAATCACGAGCAAAAATTAAAATAATTGCTGCCGTAGAAATAATCATAGCTAACATCGGGAAAAATAGGCGTTTAAACCGTTTCTTATAATATTTCCAAGTATTAATTTTCAAACCACGGGTATCCGCCAAGTAAAAATGACGCATATTGAAAAAACCAGCTACTAATAAGAAAAAGTTAACGGCTAAATAGCCTCCTGGTAAAATATGTTGGTAAAAATAGTAGCCTAAAATTGAAATAATCGCGATGCCCTTATAGCCATCAAAGACAGCTAAACGTTGGCTTGCTTGTTTTGCTTTTCCTTTCATTCTCTCACACCTAATCCACAAATTCGAAAGTGAATCCCATCAAGTCAACTGTGTCCCCTGACTTAGCACCCTTTTCGCGTAAGGCTTGATCAATCCCCATCGCCCGCATTTGTCTAACAAAGCGGTTGACAGACTCATCGTGGGCCATATTGGTCATTTGGAAGAGTTTCTCAATTTTTTCACCCGTAATTTCATAATAATCCCCGTTTAAACGGTGGATTTCAAAATCTGGTTTTTCTTCATCTAGTTGATAATGAACATATTGCTCTACTGTTGCTGTTTCATTATAAAGCGGCACAAAGTCAGCTTCTTGAACTATATTAAAGGTAGCCTTTAATAACTCATCCAGTCCTTTGGTTTGCCAAGCGGAAATTTGGAAAATCTCCGGCTGACTATGTTCCTTATCGGCATAATAATTAGCCAATTGAGCTTTAAATTCAAGTAAATTATCTTCAGCAGCAGCTTGATCCATTTTATTGGCCACAATCACCATAGGTCTTAGCAGTAAACGTTCATTATATTGTTCGAGCTCACCCATTAATTTTACGAAATCATCAAATGGGTCCCGACCATGGACTCCGGCCATATCAATCACATGAAGGAGCACATTGGTCCGTTCAATATGCTTTAAAAAGTCGGTGCCTAAACCAACACCTTGTGAGGCTCCTTCAATTAAACCAGGAATATCCGCCACCACAAATTCTTGATCATACCCTAATTTTACGACTCCTAAGTTAGGACTCAGCGTAGTAAACGGGTAATCCGCAATCTTGGGTTTAGAATTAGAAATCACCGATAATAAGGTTGACTTACCCACTGAAGGATATCCAATTAAAGCAACATCCGCTAAAACCTTCAATTCTAAGATTAAATCAACTTCCTGACCCGGCTCACCATTTTCAGCGATTGCAGGCGCTGGATTCTTATGAGTCGCAAAGCGAATATTGCCACGGCCGCCTCGGCCCCCTTGAGCTACCACAACTTCTTGGCCATTTTCTAACATGTCCGCAATAAATTGACCCGTATTGGCATCTTTAATAATTGTTCCAGGTGGAACTGCCACGACTAAATCTTCCGCAGCTGCTCCATATTTACTCTTAGACATGCCGTTTTCACCAGGTTTTGCTTTAAAGTGACGGTTATATTTAAAGTCCATCAAGGTTCTTAGGCCTTCATCTACCTTAAAAATCACCGAACCACCGCGACCGCCGTCTCCTCCTGCTGGTCCCCCATCAGGCACATATTTCTCCCTGCGAAAAGCAACCATTCCGTCGCCACCCTTACCGGCTTTGACATTTACCTTGGCGTAATCTAAAAATGTTGACATTGGTTCGCCTCCTTCTCGTTCCTAAACTAACTAAAAGCTTGTTCTTGCTCCAGTCAGTCTACAATTCACTGTATTTTATTTCTATAAAATTTAAAACTTAGAAATTAATTTTTGTGGGTTCATCATTTGCATCACATAACGACTTAAATAAGCCATAAGGGCATAACGATTATCCTTGATATCAGCTTGGTCTGCATTAACCATATTATTCTCAAAGTAATCGCCAATCGGTGTTACTAGGGCTTTGAACTCTTCCAACAATTCAGCCATAGAATCAGCTTCATAGTTTAAATCTTTAACCGCATCAAAAAGAACTTGTTCACTCTCGGATTGGGCAAGATTTAAATCTAAATCCTTTGCTTCTTCTACGGTTAGACCTAAGTTTAATACCCGACTTAAAGATTCAACTAAATTCCGATAGGCTTGAGGCTCTTGATTCTTAAAAGCTTGTAATATAGGTCCGGCTTCCAAAATATGCACAACATTTAAGAAATCACCTGCTAAAACTGCTTCGATAATATCGAAATCAAGATTTAACTTAGCTAACTGTGGCTCCATCCGGGCCGCCATAAATTCTTTCAGATTATTTAAAAGTTCAGAATCACTTAAATTAAAGTGGGCCAGAATATCTTGGAATAGATCAACTAAGTCAAGTGACCATGCTTGGTCCGCCATAATTTCCACGACACCCATGGCTTGACGTCTTAAGGCATAAGGGTCATTCGAACCAGTAGGAATCAAATCGACAGCAAAATATTGCACCAGACTATCTAATTTATCAGCCATGGCTAAAAGCGCTCCAGCTTTAGTTATTGGTAGTTGCCCTCCTGCGGTGGTTGGCAAGTATTGACTGGCGATTGCTTGAGCCACTTGGTCAGACTGACCAAATTGACGAGCATACCAAGCTCCCATTTGTCCTTGTAGCTCATCAAACTCACCGACCATACCAGTCATTAGGTCAAACTTGTACATTTTAGCGGCCATCTTGGCTGTTTCAAGATCATTTTTATCAGTTTGGTTAACTTTAACTGCTAAAAGGCCAAGTATTTGACCTACTCGGGCTTGTTTATCCGCCAAGGAACCCAGTTTATAATGCTCATTGACATGGTCTAGCTTAGCTACATAGGTTTCAATTGACCCCTTAAGATCTTCTTTATAGAAGAATAAAGCATCTTCCAAACGGGCTTTCAAGACTTTCTGATTCCCCCGGACCACATTTTCTAAATGGTTGGCGTCCCCATTACGGACTGAAATGAAGATAGCTTGTAGTTTTTCTCCCGCTTGATCTAAAGCATAGAAATACCGTTGATGGTCTTTCATGGCTGTAATCAAGACCATATCGGGAATTTCCAAGTATTTTTCTTCGAAGTCACCGTAGAAAGCAGTGGGCCATTCTACAATCGCCGTCACCTCTTCAAGAAGGTCTTGATCAATTGGAACTTGCCAATGATTTTGGTCGGCAATCTCTTTAATTTGGGCTTCAATCACGGCTTGACGTTTATGGAAGTCTGCTAAGACAAACTCTTTTTCTAAGCTGGCTTCATATTGGTCAGCTTGAGCAATCACTAAGTCATGCCCCAAGAAGCGGTGACCCCGAGAACCATTGCTGGCAGTCACACCGGCAAAGTCAAATGGAATCACTTCTTGATCTAACAGAGAAACTAACCAGTGAACCGGACGAATATAATTAATTTGATAATCATGCCAGTGCATCGTAACCGGGAAGGTCATACCTGACACCACTGACTCTACCCCACTTAATACGTCGCGACTGCTTTCACCCGCTTGAAATTTATTAATAAAGACATAGTCTTCACCATTGAGGTCTTGCACAAACAAATCATCGGTGGTCCCCCCCTGGCCACGGGCAAAGCCTTGAGCCGCTTTGGTCCATTGACCTTGGTCATCCTTGGCAATTTTTAAGGCGGGTCCCTTGGCTTGTTCTGACAAGTCTGCTTGTTTATCGGCTAAACCCGTCACTAAAACTGCTAAACGACGTGGCGTCGCATATTCTTGAATTGCGTCAAATTCTAATCGATTGTCATTTAAAAAATTAGCCATTCTTTCTTTTAATTGTTGGCTCAAACTCAATAAATAACGGGCAGGAATCTCTTCCATCCCAATTTCTAATAAATAATTGTGTACCATGGTTGATTCCTCCTAATCCTTTTGGTTTAGAAATACTTGCGCTTGCGCCCGGTCTTTAATCAGTGGGAAACCAAGGGCTTTCCGTTCAGCCACAAAGGCTTTAGCAATGGCTCGTGCCATTTTACGGATCCGGCCAAGATAGCCAGCCCGGTCTGAAACAGAGATGACTCCTCGCGCATCTAATAAGTTAAAGGTATGCGAACATTTTAGAATGTAGTCATAGGCTGGATGGACAAGACCTGCTTCAATCAAAAGATTCGCTTCGGTTTCATAGGCATCAAATTGATGGAAAAGCATATCTTGATTGGATTTTTCAAAAGAATAGGTTGAATGTTCCCGTTCAGGTTGTTTAAAGATATCTCCATATTTTACCCCAGGTACCCATTGTAAGTCATAGACATCATTCACATCTAAGATATACATGGCTAACCGTTCAATCCCATAGGTAATTTCTGAAGTGGTTGGATAACATTTAAGTCCACCAACTTGTTGGAAATAGGTAAATTGAGTGATTTCCATACCATCAATCCAAACTTCCCAGCCTAGACCGGCACAACCTAAAGAAGGATTTTCCCAGTTATCTTCTACGAAGCGGATATCATGAGCTAAAGGATCAATTCCCAAAGCTTGTAGGCTTTCAAGGTATAATTCTTGCACATTTAATGGCGCAGGTTTCATGACCACTTGGAATTGGTGGTGTTGATAGAGACGGTTAGGGTTTTCACCGTAACGCCCATCGGCTGGACGACGAGAGGGTTCCACGTAAGCTGCCTTCCAAGGTTCTGGTCCAATTGCCCGTAAAAAAGTATAAGGGCTCATGGTCCCAGCACCCTTTTCCGTATCATAGGATTGAAGAATTAAACAGCCTTGTTTGGCCCAAAAGTTTTGAAGCGTTAAAATCATATCTTGTAATGTTTCAACTGCCATGTGTACACTTCCTTTTCTTATCTGTTTTCATAAAGAATTTACAAAAAAATCCCCTATGGTTGTTCAACCATAGGGACGAGTTATCGCGGTTCCACCCTAATTCTAACACGGGGTTAGCTCTTAATTGTAGCCTTCATTTGTCTGTTAGACTACCATCGACTCGTCCTAGCTCACACCCGCCTAGAATCGCTTAACCGTCTTATTTACTTGCCTAACAATTAAACTAAGTTTAACTAAATGCTTCATTAAAGTCAATAGTAAGTCAGCTTTTCTAAGGGACTTCTCAGACTGAGACCCAAAACCTAATCTACCTATTTTAACCTCAAAAACTATACTTTATTGCACGCTTAATTATAAAATGAAACATAATCAGATGACCATAAGCTAGCTGATCGATTTAAACTAGCCAAGTCCTGTCAAAACGATAACCTAGCCTTATTCACTAGTAGTTTTATCTTTTGATTTTCGCGCTTGACGTTTTACTTTTAATTGGTCGGTTTTTTGTGCAATCTGGTCCATTTGGTCCAGATAATGCTTACTTCTAAGACGAATCCCCACAAACTCTTGGTAAATTGCATCCATTAACCGTCGCAATTCCTGGTAGGTTTGTTCAGAAAGATTGATCTGCCCCAACTGGTCAAGGGATAGACCGGCCAATAAGGCTGCCATATGCATGGCCCGGGGATTTAGGTGCATCCGGTAAGGGTCATGGTCTAAATGATGGGGGCACAGACGGCCCTGCAATTTAATTGAGAAATCCGCCGGCTCTTGCTGCGAGTCACAAACTTGACAGGTCTGCCAATTTAGTTGGGTTCCAAATAAGGGGAGAAGATGAATTTCAACAAAATGAGTGATTAATTCAGGCACTTGTCCCTGATTAATTTGTTCTAGGCTCCCACGCAATAATTGATATAAGGCCAAATTTGGCACATTGTCATCAATGGCCGCATCAACCAATTGAGAAATATAGGCCGTATACACCTGTTTTTTATAGTCCACTTGGTTAGACCGATACATATCCAAACTCGTGCCCTCACGTAAAAAAGAAAAACCCTGGTCATGAATCATACCGACAAATTCATGACGGGTTAAGGGAATCATTTGGCTAGCCAAGGGATGGTTGGGCTTTTTGACATGCTTGAGATAAAACATCTTAGTCCCAAAGCGGTCGGTAAAGACCTTGATTAAAGCATCATCTTCCTTGTAAGGACGATTAAAGAGGACGATGCCTTCAAACCGTTCATTCAAGTCTTCCTCCCCTTTTTTTAAATTATTAATAATTATCTAATTCATAACCTAAGTCTTGGAGGTTGGTCATCCGGTCCCGCCAAGATTTTTGAACTTGGACAAATAAATCTAAATAAACCTTATCCGCTAACAATTTTTCGATATCACGGCGGGCCATTTTACCAATTTTCTTAATCATTTGACCCTGCTTGCCAATGATAATGCCTTTTTGCGAGGCTCGTTCCACGATAATTACTGCGTGAATTTCGATTTTATCATCTTCATTCCGCACCATGGATTCGACCTTGACCGCAACAGAATGCGGCACTTCTTCCCGGGTTAAAATCAAGACCTTCTCTCGGATAAATTCCGCCACTACAAAATATTCTGGATGGTCCATCACTTGGTCTGCAGGATAATACTGAGGACCTTGCGGTAACACTTCCTTCAGTCCTTCTACTAACTCTGGCACGTTATTGCCTTCTAAAGCAGAAATTGGAAAGACCTGGGCAAAATCTGCCAAATCTTTATAAGGTTCTATGGCTTGTAGAACTTGTTCAGGACTTACCAGGTCAATTTTATTAATTAATAAAAATAAAGGTACTTGAACATTCTTGGCTCGCTCAATCACCAGACGGTCACCCGGACCAATTTTCTCGGCTGCATTGACTACTACACACACTGCATCAGCACCCTGGAGGGATGAATAAGCAGTTTTTAACATAAAATTACCCAAGGCATGTTTGGGTTTATGGATGCCGGGGGTATCAATGAAGACCACTTGACTATCGGCATCAGTGTAAACCCCTTGGATCCGGTTTCGGGTCGTTTGCGCTTTGTCAGACATAATCGCTATCTTCTGACCCACCACCTTGTTTAAAAGGGTCGATTTCCCCACATTAGGGCGACCAATCAAGGCGACGAACCCCGATTTAAAATTTTTCTTATTCATATATACTCCTCAACATCTAAGGCCTAACCTAGAAAATATTGCCAGATATATGGCACAAAAATAATCAAACCAATCCCCGCAACAATAATAGCACCCACTAAGACAGCTCCAGCTGCCACATCCTTGGTAATCTTAGCCAAAGGGTGCCACTGTTTATCAGCTATCCAGTTTACGAGAGTTTCTAAGGCGGTATTGATTAACTCTAAGGTCAAAATAAAGGCAAAACAAATTAAAAGAGTCACCCATTCCCAGCGGGCAATCCCAAAGAAAAACCCAGCAATCGTTACAAGAATCAAAATGGAAATATGAATCTTAAAATTGGGCTCACCTTTCCAAGTAAAGCGTAATCCCTCTAGGGCAAAGCCACAGGAAAGTAGCCACCGTTTAAAGGGATTTAAATCTTTTCTATCTTTCAAGTCCATAGGCAGATAAAACCTCTTCTTGAAGTCCAAACATTTCTTTTTCTTGGTCGGGACTTTGGTGATCATAGTCATTCAAATGTAAGAAACCGTGAACCGCTAAAAAGGCTAATTCGCGTTCAAAAGAATGGCCATACTCTGTGGCTTGTTCTTGAATTTTAGGGAAAGAGATAATAATATCGCCTAGAAAAATCCCTAATTCTTCCGACATATCGATTTGACCAAAGGGATCATCCTCAGCGGTTTCTTCTAAGGCAAAAGAGAGCACATCGGTCGGCCGATCAATATTACGGTAGTCACGGTTCAGTTCATGAATGGCTTCATTCGTCACAATTGAAATATCCACCTCAAAATTATCCGGTAAAATTAATTTCTGCCCGGCTAACTTGATGACATCCTGCACTAATTCAACTTGGGCTTGACTTAAAAAATTATTATCGTCGATTACATCGATGACCATATCGATTCCCTCTTTCTATTCATTTTCTAAATCACGACTAGACAAGGAAGATAAAGGTTTTACATCCTCGGTTGCGTTTGTATCTATGGATGCAGGTTCAGCTTTATCTAGCTTGTTGCTTTCATTATCTACAGGTGAACCAAAGCTAGGTTCTAAACTTTCATCCGGCAGTTTACCCAGACTTTGAGGTGTTTTGACATTTAGATTATTGTTTAAAGGACCAGAATATGCGCGGATGATATCAGCCACCACCGGATGGCGGACCACATCATATTCATCAAAAGCCACAAATTTAATCCGGTTCAAGCCTTTTAATTTGTGTTCAGCATCAACTAAGCCAGATTTTACCCCACCCGGTAAGTCAATCTGGGTCTTATCCCCATTAACAATCATCTTAGAGCCAAAACCTAACCGGGTAAGGAACATTTTCATTTGGGCCACGGTCGTATTTTGAGCTTCATCCAAGATAACAAAGGCATCATCTAAGGTCCGCCCCCGCATATAAGCTAATGGCGCGATTTCAATAACGCCCCGTTCCATTAAGCGGTTGGTTTGTTCGGTTCCATAAATGGCATACAAAGCGTCATAAATTGGCCGTAAATAAGGGTCTACCTTTTCCTTAAGGTCCCCTGGTAAGAAACCTAAGTTTTCACCTGCTTCAACAGCTGGCCGAGTTAAGATAATTTTCTTGATTCGATTGTCACGTAGAGCTTGGACAGCCATCACGACGGCTAGAAAAGTTTTCCCCGTCCCAGCTGGTCCAATCCCAAAAACCACATCTTGCTTGCGGATGGCTTCTACATATTGGAGCTGACCGTAATTCTTAGGCCGGATGGGTTTACCATCATAAGCTCGACCTACCACTTTATCATATAGGGCTAGAAAATAATCTAGGGTCTGTTTTTTGGCCATTTTTATAGCGGTCATGACATCCATCGATCTAGGCGTAATCCCCCGTTCTAGTAAATGTACAAGTTGGTGGATCAAGGCAGCAACCTGGTCTACTTCGTCTGAATCTTGACCTGAAATGGTTAAATTCTCACCGCGATTTGAAAACTCAACATTAAAGTTTTCCTCAATGAGATGGATATATTTATCGTGGTTACCCAGAATAGCTAACAGCCAGTCTGGATTGCTAATGACAACTTTGGTTGAATAAGCATTTTTTTGACTCAAATAGCAAGCTCCTTCTTTTGACTTTTGTTAGCTTAATCCTATCATATTTGGGCTAAAATTGATAGAAATTGACTAGGATTGGTTGTCATTGAAGACTTGGCTGAGCGGAAAAATTATGGAGTAGGAAAGTTCGGGTGGGGTATAGCATGGGTCTGGGGTGTTTTAGCTTGATGGACTTGCCAAGATTTTTGCTCTTCGCAACTAATTCCAATTAAGATTTTCAAAGACATGATTTTTTGCACCAGATCCTGCCAAAAGAGTGACAAGACAAAATTCTTCAGAGTGACAAGACAGAATTCTTCGCACTTTCCCACCTCTGCTAAGAAAAAATGAAAGGACACCCCAAAGGGTGTCCTATACAAGTCACTTCATCCGTATATATTTAATTAAAATTTACGTTTACGAGCGGCTTCTGATTTCTTTTTACGTTTAACACTTGGTTTTTCGTAAAATTCACGTTTACGAGCCTCTCTTAAAGTACCGGTTTTAGAAACATTACGTTTAAAGCGACGAAGAGCGTCATCTAATGATTCGTTGTCACGAACAACTGTCTTAGACATATGATCCCCTCCTCCCGAGCTTATGTAACCTTTCTTAGACCTTAAATCTAATAAAGTTCAAAAAATATTATATCAAAAGTGAGACCCTTTTCCAAGACTTTTTAAAAAAATATTAAAATTATTAAGCGAGTAAAATTTAAGCTTCTTGCTTAGCCTTGCAGTCTGCACACAAACCAAAAACCTCAAAGCGGTGCATTTGTACTTCAACTTGTGACAAGTCAGTTTGAATATGATCCATCGGACAAATTTCCAATGGAATGGTCTTACCACAATTAGTACAAATAAAATGATGGTGGTGATGGTCTTCACCCTCACAAGAAATACGGAATAATTGTTCGTTCTGATATTCAGTTGATTCTAAAAGTCCAATTTTAACAAAATCATACAAATTACGATAAGTCGTATTATAAGACATGGTAGGATATTTTTCAGCTAAAGATTGATATACCTGCTTAGCGGTTAAATATCGATCAGAATCAATAAAAATTTCCAGGATTTCCCGTCGTTTATTGGTTAACTTAAATCCTTTTTCCTTCAAGGTCTCCAAAGATTGGTCTAAACGTTCTTCCGGACACAATGTTGTAGAATGGTTATGATGATGTGTTTTGCTTTCCATAATACACAACTCCTTATTATCTCAACTGGTTAAAATATGGTATCATATTTATAATAAAAAAAGAAGGAAGATACCATGACAGCTAAGCCTATATTACATTATTATATCATATCTGACTCTATTGGTGAAACTGCAATTAAGGTAGCCCGGTCTGTGCTCTCACAATTTCCTAATGTTAAAACACAGATTCACCGCTATACCTTTATTTCCACTCCTGAACAATTACAAGAAGCTTTAGATGAAGCTGCCAGCCAAGATGGGTTAATTTTTATGACAGTAATAGATTACCAGTTGGCCCTCCAAGCCGAACATTTTTGTGTTAAAACTGGATTGATATGCTATGACCTTATGCACCCATATATTTTAGAAGTCCAACGCCGAACCGGGGTTGAACCTGTAGCTCGATCAGGCATTCAACATGAACTTACAGACGCCTATTTCCGCCGTGTGGAAGCTATGGAATTCTGTATGCGTTATGATGATGGCCGTGATCCTGAAAGCTTAGCCCAAGCAGATCTTATTCTACTTGGTGTATCTCGAACAGGTAAAACTCCCCTTTCCATGTACCTAGCAACCATGGGCTATAAGGTGATGAATATCCCCTTGGTACCTGAAAGTGATATTCCCCAAGACCTCTACAAATATGGTGAAAGCAAAATTATCGGTTTAACTAATAATCCAAAGGTCTTGGAAAAACACCGCCGTAATCGCATGATAGAGTTTGGTATGCCCGAACATAGTAAATACACCTCGCCAGAAAGGATTCAAGCTGAATTAGCCTTTAGCAATCAAATTTATAAAGAGTTAGACTGCCCTGTATTAAACGTTTCTGACCGTTCGATTGAAGAATCTGCTTCCATAATTGTAGATTTGTTGGATTTACCAGTGGTTTAATAGAGTGAAGATTAAAAAAGGAGTTGAGCAAATTTGCTCAACTCCTTTTAACTTGCTAACCCAAGTCTAATTCTTCATTCCATCATAGTAAGCTTTATTGCCTTCATAAGTTGCTAATTCTTCAATTAGACCTTCCTCTTGAAGGGCTTGGTCAAATGTAGCTTTTTCAGCTTGCCCCGCTTTAATATCGTTATTTTTTAGCAAAATCAGCATCATTTAATATTTTAAATTGCTATATATAACTTCATGTTTTTATACAAAAACAATAATTGTTATTAAGATTAATTTTGAATAATAAAAAAGAAGATAAGGCTTTAATCTTATCTTCTTTAAATTTATATTATTTAATCTTCTTACTTTCCTTCACTGCTAAGTTCAATTCTCTTAATTGATCATTAGCAACGGCAGCTGGTGAGTTAGACATTAAGTCCATACCAGAACCAGATTTAGGGAAAGCAATGACTTGACGGATGTTCTTTTCTTGGGCCAAGATCATGACTAAACGATCTAGACCGATAGCCAAACCACCATGTGGTGGGAAACCATAATCAAACGCATGGAGTAAGAAACCAAATTGGTTTTCAGCTTCTTCAGGCGTAAAGCCTAATAACTCAAACATTTGGTCTTGCATTTCTCGAGTATGAATCCGGATAGAACCCCCACCGATTTCATAGCCATTTAAGACGATATCATAAGCATTGGCTAAGGCTTTTTCTGGGTGGGCCTTTAATTCGGCAATATCTGAATTTTGTGGTGAAGTAAACGGATGGTGCATTGCCACATACCGGCCTGCTTCAGGGTCAAATTCTAATAATGGCCAGTCAACTACCCATAGGAAGGCTAATTCGGCTTCATCATATAAGCCATGCTTAGCCGCCAAATGCGTCCGTAAGGCACCTAAAGAATTGTTGACTACATCAGCTGAGTCAGCCATAAAGAAGAGAATGTCCCCAACTTCACCATCGACTGCTGAAGTAATGGCTTGATAATCTTCGTCAGAACCTAAGAATTTAGCAATTGGACCGTTGAATCCATCTTCAGTAATCTTAGTCCAAGCCAAGCCTTTTGCCCCAAATGGTTTAACAACGTTATATAATTCATCTGCGGTTTTACGAGTATATTCATCAGCCAAACCTTTCAAGTTAATCGCTTTAACTTTACCGCCATTTTCAACTGCAGCCCGGAAAACTTTGAAATCAGCAGTCGCAGCGAAATCACTTAAATCTTTTAAGGTCATATCAAAACGGATATCCGGTTTATCAGAACCGTATGAATTCATGGCTTCATCATAAGTCATGACTGGGAAAGCTTCCTTGATTTCTAAGCCACGGGTTTCTTTAACCACGTCTTTCAACATGTTTTCCACAATCTCTTGAATTTCAGCTTGTGTCATAAATGAAGTTTCCAAGTCTACTTGGGTAAACTCAGGTTGACGGTCACCCCGTAAGTCTTCATCCCGGAAACAACGCACAATTTGATAATAGCGGTCAATACCAGACCCCATTAATAATTGTTTATATATTTGAGGAGATTGTGGTAAGGCATAGAAAGAATTTGGTTCGCGGCGCGTTGGCACGAGAAAGTCACGGGCGCCTTCTGGAGTTGACCGGGTCAAATATGGGGTTTCCACATCGATAAAGTCTTTATTATCTAAATAATGACGGATGGTTTTAGTCACTTGGTGACGGAATTTCAAATTCTTAACCATATTTGGCCGCCGTAAGTCTAAATAACGATATTTCAACCGTACTTCCTCATCAGAGGTCCGATCATCTTCAATATAAATGGCTGGCGTTTTTGATTTAGCCAAAACGGTTAATTCATGGGCCACTAATTCAAAATGTCCAGTAGGAATCTTTGGATTAATAGATTCTTCCGCCCGGTGACGTAACTTACCGGTTACTTCAACCACATATTCTGACCGTAAGTGATCGGCTTCATCCATTTGGTCAGGAATATATTGACGGTCAAATACCACTTGGCAGAAACCTTCCCGGTCACGTAAGTCAATAAAAATCACTCCACCAAGATCCCGACGTTTTTGGACCCAACCTTTAAGGGTAATTTCTTGGCCTACATATTCTTCTGAAACTAATCCATTATAAACTGTTCTTTGTGTCATTTTCTATACTCCTTTAAAAAAATCATCAATTGCTGAGGTATCCATGGTCATTTGACGGTAAATTCCAGCAAAATCTTCAATTAATTCATCTAAGGAAAACTCAGCTTCCTTACCGCTTTCCTGATTTTTCAAGCGGATCATTTTACTTGCCACTTCATCGCCACCTAAGGTAGTCACTAAACTAGCATTGTTTTTAGCCGCTGTTTTAAATTGTGACTTAAGGCTCCGATTCATAAAATCACGGTCCGCAATCAAGCCATCTTGCCGGGCTGCTTGTAAAACTTGTAACGCCAGCGAATTAGCTTCAGGGTCAGCCAATAATACAAAGAGGTCTAACCCATCTTCAGCTGGAATTTCCACTGCTTGATGTTCCATAACTAAAATCAGACGTTCAACCCCAAGTGCAAAACCAAAGCCGGGCACTTCAGGACCACCCAGTTCCTGTACGAGGCCATCATAACGACCGCCACCGGCGACAGTTGACTGTGCTCCAATGGATTCATCTTCTACCATAATTTCAAAAATAGTATCTTGATAATAATCTAAACCACGAACCACATAAGGATTGATTTGGAAAGGAATCTCTAAATCAGTCAAGTAGTTTTGAACCGCTTGGAAATGAGCCTTACTTTCTTCAGACAAATAATCAAGGATGGTCGGTGCATCTTTGACAAAAACTTTATCTTTAGGATCTTTAGAATCAAGCACCCGTAAAGGATTATCATGGAGCCGACGTTGGGAATCTTCAGATAATTCTGCTAAATGAGGGGTGAAATAGTCGATTAAGGCTTGACGGTAGGCCATCCGTTCTGGCGTTTTACCCAAGGAATTCAAGTGGATGGTCAAGTTTTCCAAACCTAATTCGGAAAGTAAATCCCAGGCCATCGCAATTCCTTCAGCGTCTGTGGCTGGATTAGAAGACCCAAACACTTCCATCCCAATTTGGTGGAATTGACGTTGGCGGCCCGCTTGCGGCCGTTCATAACGGAACATAGGTCCTATATAGTAAGCTTTATAAGGTTGTGGATACTCCGGACCAAATAACTTATGTTCTACAAAGGCTCGGACAACGGGTGCAGTACCTTCGGGTCTTAAGGCAATCCGACGGCCCCCCTTATCTTCAAAGTCATACATTTCTTTAGAGACAATATCGGTACTTTCCCCTACTGAACGTGAAAACAATTCAAAGTTTTCAATCATCGGAGTCCGTATTTCTTTAAAATTATAGGCTTCAAATATTGTACGTGCCGTATCTTCAACATAGTGCCAAGTCGGTATTTTGTCAGCTAATAAGTCTTCGGCCCCTTTAATTTTCTGTATCATTTTTTTCCTCCTTATTAAACATTCACATGAATTCAAACAATAAAAAAAGCCTATGACCGAAGTCACAGGACGTTTGTATGATTACGTGGTACCACCTGAATTTGTGCTTATCTAAAATAACAAGCACCTCAAACTTTAACGCAGTTAACGGAATAACTTTGCATTATCCTTCTCCATAGTGTCAGCCGTTAATCGTATTACCTTTCAGCATTTGGTAACTCTCTAATTATGATTGCGACCCTGTCTACTTCATTGAATTTATAATTCTTGTATCTAATCTAATCGTTCTAAATAGCTTTGTCAAGCCTTATCAATTATTTTGCTTAGGAAAACGTTTTTAAGTCCAACGGCTTAATTATTTTCAAAATAAGCATTTAACCCATTAACAATTGCATTGGCAACTTGCTCATGATAAGCATCTGACCGAATAAACTTCAAGTCAGTCGTTTCTGAAACATAACCCAACTCTAATAGTAAAGCAGGTTGATGATTTTCTCTAAGAACTTGGTAATTTCCAAAGTGAACCCCATTATTATTAATCTCTAGGGTGGCCAATTGATTATTTACAGAATTAGCCATAGTTTGATCTGCATCATGGTAATAATAGGTTGTCACCCCATGCAAACCAGCTCCTGGAGAAGAATCATAATGAAGCGATAAGAATACATCGACGTCTTGGTCGTTGGCCAACTTAGCCCGATCACTCAATTCAACCCACTGATCGCTTTCTCGAGTTAAGGTCACCGTCGCACCAGCAGCTTCTAATTTTTCTTTGACTTTTAAGGCGGTGGCTAAAGTGTGTTCTTTTTCATATGACCCATTATCATAAGCGGTAGCCCCTGGATCTTCGCCCCCATGACCAGGGTCAATCAAGACCTTAGCCTCCTTAAGCGAGCTTACCTTTGGACTATTCAGATGGTCTGTTGAATAGTCTGATTTTGAAACATAGGTTGTATCTAAGTAACCTTGGCGCCCTTCCCCATCTTGGACGAAATAAAATTCCTGGCCAGCATCATTAGTCACAGTTTCTAAATAAACTAAAGTTGTTTCAACCGGAACTGTATAGATAGTTTCAGCACTGGTAGAAGGTTCGGCATAAAGTGGTGAATCAAAGCTCTTAACTTTCACGGTTGCACCAACAGTAACACTTGGACCATCCGTGTTTTCTTGCTCTTGAGACTCTAGCCGTTCATAGGTTTCTTGAGGCATATCGCTCTCATTAATAATTTCTCCTACATCAGCTTTTAAATAACCCACTTTACCTTCATAAGTAACTTGTACCCAGCCATTAGATTCATAATTTATCAGTAGGTAAGTTCCTAACGGAACTTCGATTAAATGATTACTTCGGTAAGTGGCTTCAGCTAATAAATCTGAAGACATCAAAGTTTTAATAGCAATTTCTTGGTCATTATTTAATTTGTTATTTTCTAATAACCATTGAGGAATCCAACCCTCACTTAGGTCTTCTTTTCTAACATGGAGCCAACCATTCTTTTGTCCGATGATATTAATGGTGTCTCCTTCAACTAAATCGGCTACTTTTTCTTGATTGGTGGCAGCGTTCCGTCGCATGACAAGGCCAGGTCGTTCGATGATCATCGAATTATTAGAGAGGAGACCCCATACGGCTAAACTTGAGCAAGCCATTAGACAGAGTGTGATAAATAAAGGGAAATATTTGCGTGTCATAATTGCACGCATCAAATAATTGACCTTATCCATTGCTTTCCTCCCTCAATTTGCTATCCTTAATTATATAAATGCATCATAAAAAATTCAAACTTATCTAATATTTGTTACATAAGCGTTACAACTTTGTCATACGATTAAAATACTCTCATAAGTTGTCCTATCTTTTAAGAATTAAATAACAAATTTAACTCGAATTTTCTATATAACAGTATTAGTTAAAAAATGAATAAAGGAGTCAAACATGAAAAATCTTCAAACCATGATCAAAGAGCAAGGTCAGGTATTTCCTGGCAATGTCTTAAAAGTCGACAGTTTTCTCAATCACCAAATCGACCCTGAATTAATCAAAGCCATTGCTTTGGATTTCGCTGCATATTTTAACCGCTCTTCCATCACCAAAATTGTCACCATTGAAGCCTCTGGCATTGCACCTGCCCTTATGCTGGCTAGCCACTGGGGCATACCCATGCTTTTTGCCAAAAAATCACAACCCTCTACCTTAAAAAATGACCATGTCTACCATAGTCCAGTTTATTCTTATACCAAACAGACAGAAACCACAATTAGTATTGATAAGGCTTATTTAACCAGCCAAGACCGAATTCTCATTATTGATGATTTTCTTGCCCAAGGCCAAGCTGTTCTAGGCTTAGTCGAAATCGCTAAGCAGGCGGGCGCCCAAGTGGCAGGCGTGGGGATTTGTATTGAAAAATCCTTCCAAGCAGGTCGCAGCCGATTAGAAACAGCCGGCTTAGATGTATACTCAATCTGCCGCATTGCGGCCTTAGACCAGGGTAAAATTAGCTTTCTTGAAGAGGATAAATTTTGTGGACAATAAAAAACTGGGCAACAAGCCCAGTCCCGCTCATTTATATTAAAATCAGAATAATACATCGCAATAGTTTACTAGGGTTCTTGGAGTGAAACGACTTAGAACCCTAGTAGTTAAGCGAAGTCGTGAGCTTAACTTCAGCGTCGCATAGCGACTGGTTCCATCCTAGTCAATCGTGCGGGGGCGGCCAATCAAGGCATGAAAATCTCTAATTTTCACTTTGGCTGTCCGCTACTTTTAGTCTCATTTATCTCTTGAATCTAAAATAATCGTCATGGGTCCTTCATTTTGAATGTTTAAGGTCATATCGGCCCCAAACCGGCCTGTTTGAACTTCAAAGCCTAACTTAACCAACTCTTGGTTGAACTTATCATAATAAGCTTCCGCCATTTCAGGTGGAGCTGCATGGACAAAAGAAGGACGATTGCCTTTGCGAGTATCCGCTAAAAGAGTGAATTGACTAATTGAAAGAATGGCTCCCCCAACCGCATCTAAATCTAAATTGGTCTTACCTGCTTCATCTTCAAAAATCCGCATTTTACTCACTTTACGGACACAATAATCAAGGTCTTCAGCTTGATCTTGGTCACTGACACCAACCAAAATAACAAACCCTTTCTTAATGGCTCCAATCACTTGGCCGTCAACCGACACAGAGGAAGGACCACATTTTTGAATGACTAACCGCATGCTATCCCCTTTCTAGTCTTAGACCGTAACCCGCTTCACTTCGTAAACATCTGGAATATTTTTTAGTTTACTCATGAGGTCTTTTAACTCATTGGTATCATTAATCGAAATTTTAATCGTAAAATTAACATTCGAATCTTTATCCGTTTTTCCATTTATGGCGGTTAACCCCTTAACCGTATGGTTAATCACATGAAGGACATCATTTAAGAGACCAGACCGGTCAAAACCAAAAATTTTAATTTCAGCTGTATATGACTGTTGGATGTCGGCTCCCGCTTGACTTTCCCATTCGACATGAATCAACCGGTTATCAAGATCTGATTTGGACTTGAGGTTTTTACAGTCTTTGCGGTGGACTGAAATTCCGCGACCTCGGGTAATATAACCCACGATTTCATCACCTGGCACCGGATTGCAGCAATGGCTTAAGCGAATCATTAAGTTGTCCGCCCCTTCAACTACAACACCTGATTCATGGACCGTACGACTAGCCTTCGCTTGATTCGAATTTTCTTTGTTTATAATTTGATCATTGGACCGTTCGGGCTCGGATTCCTCTTCTTTCCAACCAAGGAAATTTAATACGGTCTGGGCTGAAATTTCTCCCAGGGCAATGGCGGCATAGAGGTCTTCATATTCGTTAAAATTAAACCGGTCTAAGACTGCTTCTTCAACTTTACGAGTATTAAATTCCTTCATGGTATGATGGTTGGCTCGGATTTCTTTTTCAATAATTCCTTTACCCGTTTCAGCATTTTGTTGTCGGTCAGCCATCTTGAAATAGCGTTTAATCCGATTCCGCGCCTTAGAGGTGGCGGTGATGTTGACCCAATCACGACTTGGCTTGGCATTCGGATTGGTCATAATTTCTACGATATCCCCGTTTTTTAACTTATAATCTAAGGGAACAATGTTACCATTCACCTTGGCACCTGTGACCTTATTGCCAATTTCAGTATGAATATGGTAAGCAAAGTCTACCGGACTTGAACCCATCGGTAACTCCATTACTTCACCTTTGGGCGTAAAAATATATACGAGATCCTTGAAAATATCTTCTTTAACAAAGTCCATAAATTCAGAGGCGTCTGTGGCTTCATCTTGTAATTCAGCCAAGTCTTTGAACCAGTTCAATTGTTTTTGAATGGCATCATTGGACTCGACTTTATCAGTCTTGCCTTCTTTATAGGCCCAGTGAGCAGCTACCCCATACTCAGCCACTTCATGCATTTGATAAGTCCGAATTTGGATTTCTACCGGTTTACCTTGAGGCCCAATCACCGTGGTATGGATTGACTGATAAAGGTTAGCCTTTGGCATAGCAATATAATCCTTAAATCGGCCAGGCATAGGTTTCCATTGAGTGTGGACCGCCCCTAAAACAGCATAACAATCTTTAATAGAATCTACTAAAACACGAATAGCCAGTAAGTCGAAAATATCTTCAAAATCTTTCTTTTGGTCGACCATTTTTCGGTAAATTGAGTAAATATGTTTAGGTCGTCCATAAATAGTCCCCTCAATATCAATAGCCATAATGGCATCCTGCAATTCAGAAATAGTGGCATTAATATAATGTTCCCGCTCTTCCCGCTTAGAATCCATCAAGTGAACAATATTATAGTAAGCTTCTGGATTAATATACCTTAGTGCAATATCTTCTAGCTCCCACTTAATAGAGTTCATCCCAATTCGGTCAGCTAAAGGAGCATAGACATCAATCGCTTCTTGCGACTTTTCCACTTGCTTTTCTGGTTTTTGGTATTTCATGGTCCGCATATTATGTAAGCGGTCGGCTAATTTCACAATAATAACCCGAATGTCTTTTGCCATAGCTAGGAGCATCTTGCGGTGGTTTTCAGCAAGCGCTTCTTTTTTTGACTGGAACTTTAACCTCCCTAACTTAGTGACCCCATCAATAAGAAAAGCAATGGCGGGTGAGAATTCTTCTGAAATCTCTTCTAAACTATGGGGTGTATCTTCCACTACATCATGTAAGAAGCCGGTAGCAATCGTATCGGCATCCATATGCAACTTAGCTAAAATACCCGCTACCTGAATGGGATGGATGATATAAGGCTCGCCGGACAAACGAAACTGTTCTTGGTGGGCCAATCTTGCAAAATCATAGGATTTCCTAACTAGTTTTAGATTTTTTTCATTCATATATTCAGCGCAAAGACTTAGCACGTCTTCTGCGGTTAAATCTTGATTTCGCGTCATAATGTCACCACCTTTTAAATTTTTATAGTCAACACTTTATCCTTGCTAACCTAATCTGTCAAGCCAAGCTTAGAATAAAATTCATGAGAAAAAATAGGACAAAAAACACCTACAAGTTTCAATTTCTTGTTTGGTCATTCTTGTCCTTGGTAAAGATCCTACTCTATCCTTGCTTAAGCCTTAGCTGCTTCCATAATTTGGATACCCTTGGAAGCACCAATCCGAGAAGCACCTGCTTCAATCATAGCCATGGCGTCTTGGTAATTTCCCACGCCACCAGAAGCCTTTACCCCCATATCAGGACCCACAGTTTCCCGCATTAGGCGCACATCTTCAACGGTGGCACCACCTGTTGAGAAACCAGTAGAAGTTTTAACATAGTCTGCCCCAGCTGCTTTGGCCGCTTGACAGGCTTTCACTTTTTCTTCATCTGTTAATAAGCACGTTTCAATAATCACTTTAACTACTACAGAATGATCTGCCACATCGACGACTGCTTTAATATCTGCTTGGACTTTATCCCAGTCGCCTGCTTTGGCAGCACCAATATTAATCACCATATCCACTTCATTGGCCCCATCATCAATGGCAGAAGAAGCTTCAAACGCCTTTAGAGCTGAGGTATTGGCCCCCAAAGGAAAACCGATGACGGTACATACCTTGACATCAGTGTCGGCAAGACGTTCTGCCGCATGACTGACCCAAGTTGGATTGATACAAACTGACATAAAATTATATTCCTTGGCTTTATCAATCAAATGATCAACTTGAGCCAAAGTTGCTTCCGGTTTTAGTAAGGTGTGGTCGATATACTTATTTAAAGCTTTTTCCATGATCATACTCCTTTAATCGCGATATTTTCCTTATTATAACAGATTTTCTCCATTTTTGCTTAGTTCAAGTGCGTATGAAATCGCACCTAAGGCAAAAATCGGAGCCGTTTCGGCCCGCAAAATACGCGGCCCCAAGCTACAAGCTTTGAACCCAGCTGCTTGAAGTTGCTCAACCTCTCCTATGTCCAAGCCTCCTTCTGAACCGAAGACCATAACTAGGGGCGGCAAAACTTCCTGATTTAAGTCTAACTGAGACAAGGTTTGGGCCAAAATTTGGTGGTGGCCAACCTTAGCTGTTTCTTCAAAAGCAATCAGTTTAATGGCCTGATTAGGAACTTGACGGATAAAGTCGGTCAAGTTAAGGCAGTCATTCACTTGGGGAATTTGACGCCGGTGACTTTGTTGGGCAGCTTCTTTGACAATTTTTTCCAAGCGTTCAATGCGCTTGGCTGCTTTATTTGCCTGCCACTTGGCCACATCCCGCTTTAAGTTCAGTGGTTGGAGACAAGCCATGCCGCCTTCGGTGCCTTTTTGGGCAATCCAATCCAGTTTGTGGTTTTTGGATATACCACAAGCAAGCGTCACATCCAAGGGCAATTCGATGAGGCAGTTATCTTGAAGAATCTGGTCGACTTGTAATTGACAAGTGGCCTTATCAATGGTTTGAATACTGACCGCATAAGCCACTTGATTCGCCGCGACTACTTGGATAACTTGACCCGGTTTGGCCCGCATCACCTTAACCAGGTGATGAAAGTCATCCCCCTCAATCGTGAAAACTTGTCCCATTGTCAATGTCGCTTGGTCTACAAAATACTGTTGCATCAAGCTTCCTCCTTCTTTTGGGCGACTAGACCAACCCACCCTTTAAGGTCAGTTCGTTGGACCAGTTTAAACCCATGTTGGTCCATGGCTTGGATAACAAAGTCTGCTTTTTCTTCTAAGATACCACCCAGGATTAGATAACCTTGGTCAGTTAATAAAGGATAGGCTTGGTCAAATAGATTCACTAAGATATGAGGTAGGATATTAGCCACAATAATATCTGCCCTTTGATCAACCCCTGCTAATAAGTCATTGACAGCAAAACGAATTTTACCTTGTGCCTCAAGGTCTTGAATGAGCGAATTGTGGTTTTGAAGTGTTAAGTTAGCTTGGGCTGAAGCTACTGCTTGGGGATCCAGGTCAAAGCCGGCAACTTGACTGGCACCTAAGGAAGCCGCTATAAATGCCAAGATACCTGAACCTGTACCCACATCAAGGACGCGTTCCCCCCCTCGCATAAAAATTTCTAAAGCTTGGCCCCCTAGTTGAGTGGTCGGATGGTTTCCCGTTCCAAAGGCTACGCCGGGATCTAAGAAAATCGGGATTTGATCAGCTTTTAAATCAAGCGAGTAGCGCATCCAATCAGGCACTATGACCAGGTAGCGGGAAATAAATTCTGGCTGATAAAAGGCCATCCATTTTTCTTGCCAATTTTCTTCCTGGACTTGTGTCCAAGTAAAATGTAATTGAGTCTGGTCAACTTGGCTTTGTACTTGTTTTTCTACTTGGGCTTGGTCTGGGTCTTCAAAATAAGCCAGTAATTCGACCGAATGTTGCCGGTCTGTATCTTTAACTTCGAGCGGGATTTCTCCGAATAAATTATCATGCCCCTCCAAGTAATCATAAGCGTAATTCAAATCAACCCCTTGGGCCCCAGCTTCAAATAGTTGATAAGACACCCACTCAGTTAAATTTGGATCTTTCAGGTCAAGACTAACTTTTAATTGTATCCATTGAGTCATGATTTACCTCCTAGTTAGGCTGATCAACATTACTTTGGGGGAAATAGATATCTCGGTCACTGTACCGATAAGTATCTTGAAGCGATTGGACCACTTGCAGATAATCTTCATCGTTCCAGATAATCTCAAACGGACCAGCCTGCATCGTTTGATAGTAATCTTGCCAACGACTACGCACCGCTGTGGCCAGGCGTTTTAGATATTTTACCACCGCTATCACATCCCCATATTTTATCCCATGGATCGGGTCAACTGGGATGGCTTTGAGGACATTTTTATTTTGCACTTTTACCCGATTTTTTAAATAAAAAATCACTTGGTATTGAAGCGGAACTAATTCCTGATTCCAACTTGCATTAAAGCGATCTGAAATGGATCGCTTTTCAGGATTGGCTAACATAAATTGGAGCTCAAGATTGATAAAATGATTATTTTCTAACCATTCCACCTTCCATTCACAAGGAAAATACGCTTCTTGCATAATTTCCTCTAAAACTAAAGTAAGTAATTGACTTTCCATTGGGAAACACCTCTGCTGATTTATTTATTTGTTCTTTTATCTTTGAAAAAAACCTAGTTTTGCTTATAATAGATATATACGGAACTAGAAAGAGAGACCATAGTATTTTCATAGTCTTTTCATTCAAAAGTCTTTGTGTTTTTCTAGATAAAATAGTAAACTATGTGTTAGCTCTATTATACAATAGCATTATTAAATGTGAATCAATAACTTAAAGAAGGTGACCATTATGGCAGAAAAGAACTTAACCGCCAAAGATATTTTACAAAAGGAATTCTCTAAAGCTGTTAGAGGTTATAACTCCGCCGAAGTGGATGAGTATTTAGATAGTATTATCCGGGACTACGATTCTTATCAAAAAGACGTAGCCTATCTTAAAAATGAAAATGAACGCTTAATTGCTAAAGTTGATGAACTTTCAAAACAATTAGCTATTGCTAAAAAGACGGTTCCGACAACTCCTGGTAATGGCGTTACCAATTTTGATATTCTAAAACGTTTATCTAATCTAGAAAAACATGTTTTCGGTTCAAAGATTGAAAATACTGACAATACCTTCGACTATAGTAAGAAAACTAAATTCTAATTTTAGTTAGTCTTTTGTGTTTTAGCTGATTTTTAATAAATCAGTAAGAGTAAATTTTAGGTAATCGCGGCTAGGCAACTAGCTGAGGAAAGTCCATGCTCGCACAGGCTGAGATGCTTGTAGTGTTCGTGCTTAGCGAAGTCATAAGCTATGGGAGTAGCAATACTTACGGCGGGAGAAAACGTCTAAGGTTAGTTTCGGCTAACTATGACCCACTATCCCCTAAGGTGCCACAGAAACGATTCTGCCAGAAATGGTCAGACTGGAACGCGGTAAACCCCTCGAGCGAGCAACCCAAACATTGGTAGGGGCGTCTTTTCAAAGGAATTCAACGAGTGAAAAGGACAAGCAATTGTAGATAGATGATTACCCCTCTAAGTTAAGGCCTATCTTAACTTAGGGACAGAACATGGCTTATCGAAATTTACTCTATAGGTAATTGAGGCTGGGACAAATCATGTTCCAGCCTCATTTTTATGAGTACAAGGTGGAAATATCATCCACAGACAAGATTTCCCTTGTCTTTTCCCTAGTATAGAAAAAAGTGGTGGTCTACATTTCTGAGCCAACCATTCTATTCTAAATCAGTGAATGCGTCGGCTTAAGTACACCACTACCAGTCAATTCGGTGAACTCGTCAAAATAAGTCCGTTATCCCTAACAAAACTGGGAATATTTTCCTCGGTTCCGTTATAATAAATTTAAAGAAGGTGTTCGTATCAAAAAGTATATTATTTTATTTTTAGTTTCTATGGTACCACTCGTCGAATTACGGGGTTCCATGATCATGGCTTCTGGCTGGCATCTACCCTTTTTCACATCCCTATTAATTTGTGTTATTGGTAATATGGTGCCGATTCCTTTTATCTATTTATTTGCCCATCGGGTCCTCTTATGGGGACAAGATAAACCCTTAATTGGGCCTTTCTTCCGTTTTTGTATTGAAAAAGGTCATTCTGGAGGTCGGAAATTAGAGGCTAAGGCAGGTAAAGGAATTTTTTGGGCCCTCTTCTTATTTGTTGCCATCCCGCTACCTGGGACGGGCGCTTGGACAGGAACCTTAGCTGCCTCAATTCTTGATTTAGGTTTTAAAAAGAGCATCATCGCCTGCTTATGCGGTGTGATTTTTGCAGGTATCCTTATTGGTGTTCTCAGTCATTTCGGTTTTTCAGTTATTGGGATTTAAACTATATTAGTTAGTTCTATGACAGGTTATCCCCTTTAAACTATATAAAGACGATTGGGTAAATACTCTTTCCTCCACATGAAGTTGTATTGTAATGCGACTTGCGAAAAATCTTTTTTCGCAAGTCTACACCGTTAATAGTTGCCAAAAATTTTTTCTTCGCAAGTCTAAGCTGTTAAGAGTTGTAAAGAAACAAATCTTCGCACCTCCAGCACAAAAAAGAATGACCAAAATACCACTCTAACCCTACCTCCAAAAGACAAACCTTCCAACCACAAAGAAAGGAATCCTATGACAAGCTATCAACTCATTGCAACCGCAGCTGCTGGCATTGAAAGCCTCGTTGCCAACGAATTAAAAGACCTGGGCTACCAAGTTCAAACTGAAAATGGTCGTGTTCGCTTCCAAGGAAGCTATGCTGATATCGTAAAAACCAATCTTTGGCTTAGAACCGCGGACCGGATCAAAATCATTGTCGGTGAATTTCATGCCAAGAGTTTTGAAAGTCTTTTTGACCAAACTTATGCACTTGATTGGGCTGCTCTCATCCCCATGGATGGGGAATTTCCAGTAGCTGGAAAATCTATTAAGTCTCAATTATCCTCAGTTCCAGCCGTCCAACGAATTGTTAAGAAAGCCATTTCCAAAAAGTTAATGGACACCTATTCCCGCCGCGGTAAACTCCCAGAAACTGGGGCGCTCTACCCCTTAGAAGTTGCCATCCGCAAGGACCACGTTATGCTGACCCTTGACACATCTGGAACTTCTCTTTTTAAACGGGGTTACCGGGCAGAAAAAGGGACAGCCCCACTCAAAGAGAATTTTGCAGCAGCCTTGATTCAACTGACGACTTGGCATCCTGACCGCCCGCTCTATGACCCAACCTGTGGCTCCGGTACGATCTTAATCGAAGCAGCCTTGATGGGCCATAATATTGCACCCGGTCTCTTCCGGTCCTTTTCCTGTGAAGATTGGATTTTCTTCGACCAAACCGAATGGCAAAAAGCCCGCAGTCAAGCACGCGCTGCTATCAAGCAAGACGCCGAGCTAAACATTTATGGGACTGACGTCGATCAAAACATGATCGCCATTGCTAAAGAAAATGCAGATAAAGCTGGCGTTTTAGAGTCTATCCGCTTCAAACAAATCAACTGTCTTGATTTTCAAGTGCCTGATGACTATGGTATTCTGATATCCAACCCACCATATGGGGACCGGATGTCCAGCACCGAAGCTGTCCACAAACTCTACCGCCAAATGGGCGACAAGTTCCGCCCACTTACTACTTGGTCCAAATACTTCCTCACTTCTGACGAAGAATTTGAAAACTATTACGGTCAAAAAGCAACCAAAAAACGTAAGCTTTATAATGGTGCCCTTAGAACTGATTACTACCAATATTGGGGCAAGAAAAATTAATCCAAAAACCGGTAAAAAGCTTGGATCTGGGCAAAAAAGCCCAGTCCCGCTCTTTTATCGGATTTTTTTATAATTTATCCTTCAAATTTTTCAACCTGCCCCTGATGATGCAAGGCTTGACGTGCCACTTGGTCTGCCCCTTGATTATCCTTTTCAGCCACCCACTTAGCAAATAGGTCAACTTGCCATGGAATTAAGGCTAGGGCTTTATCTAAATACAACTTATACTTATCTTTTTTAACATAGCCCTTATTCACCGCATCAATCACGACCTGTGAGTCACTCCGATAAAACCAAACCGGATCCTGGTCCAATCCCAGCTTAAGTGCCTGGTAGATACCACAATAAAGCGCCATGAATTCCGCTTGATGGTTATCAAAAGCCTCCGCCACGAAAAAATTTGAATTGCTCACTTTTGCCCTCAGCCTGAATCAAAACCGCTAGTCCCGCTTGACCCGTATCGGCTTGAAAAGAAGCGTCTGTTCTGATTTGAATCATGTAACCACCTCCGTTATAATAATTTAAAAGAAAGGACTAGCCCTATGACTGATATCTTAGAAATGCCCAATAATGCAGAAAATGCCTACCGGAAGGCACGCAATTTCCTCATCAAAAATCAATTTAAAGATGCCCTTCCCCTATTAGAGCAATCCTATCAGCTTAACCCAAACCCAGATGTTCTGGTGGATTGGGTTTTTGCCCTGATTCGTACCAAAGATTTGACTGAGCTGAAGCGAATCTGGCAAGAAAGTCATTTTTCTCTGGAAGAAATTGCTTTGCAACCCCGTTTGGCCCAAGTCTATATCCAATCCCTTTTTCACATGGAAAAACTAAATGACATCGCGCTCAAACTCTACCAACTTCAGGAACAAACACCTGCTGGCCCGCTTAAAGAATTCATCGAGGCCGAATTAAGTAAGGTAAACCAAGCTTTAGCCCTCCAAGACCAATTTAAGCTAGGTCAAGGCCAAGAAATTCTAGATAATTTATTATCTCTCCCCTTAATAGAACAATTAAGTCAGCTGAAACAAATTTATGTCATTCAAAGTAAAGCGAGCCATCACTTTCTCTTTCAATGTCTAAGCCATGAGCAAGTTTCAAATTATGCCAAGGCTGATATTCTCCACTACCTTCTTTACCACCTTAGCGAGACCGAATTAAATCAGACAATTAAATTCAGCTGGTTTGACCATGACAAGGAAGTCAACCTAGCCAATTTAACCCCCTATCAAGAAGATCCCCTATATTTAGAAACCCGACAGAAACTATATGATTATTGTCAGTCTAATGATCCCCATCTGACGGATGCTGTGCTCGAGCAATTTGTCCTCCAAGCCCTCTTTTTCTACCCTTATTTTCAAGCCACTTTTGAGAATGAAGATACTTGGCTGGCGATTTTTCTCCACAAAAACCAGGTTCAATCAGTTTCATATTTAGACATTTCACCTGAGTTAGACCACTATTATGATCAAATCATTCTTGAATTACAGAGTATTTTCTTAAACGCTTAACTTGTTCTTCCTAGATAATATCCCAAAATATAAGCCCAAAATCCAAAGTCAAAAAAGACTGGGTTTTGGGCTATTTTTATTCTTCATCGACTTGGAAAACAAAATCAACAATATCTTTAAAATTGACAATCGTCCGATCTTCACAAATATCTTTCATGGCAGAGTCTGATTTATCCCAATCAATTTCTACAACAGCGGAATTGGTTAATAATTTAACGATGGTTCCAACCATTTTCGAACCACGAAAGGTAAATCGAATAATATCTCCAACTGTAGGGCGTATCTTAGTTTTCACCCGATCAATCAACTCAATACACTCATCATAGTCTACTCCTAATAGGGTAGCAATGCGAGACTTGCTCGTGCCTCGACGCAACTCTGTTTCAATTAAGGTCTGTTGCTTCTTAGTTACTTGAACCATGTGATCCCTACTTTCTTCAATCCCTGGCCACAGTTGTTTATATAATTATATCATACCTTGCTTTTATTAGCTAAGAATAGGCTTTCAAAGCTGATAATACCAGGAATATGTGAATATATTATGTAAACTTCTTCAAGTCTAGGGAAGAAAGAATGGTTTTGATTTACTTTGGTCAGGAATTAGGACAGTTAAGGCAGAGGCTAAAAGCTCTAATTTGAGAGGCAAGCCAGGCCCAGCATCGCCATCAATATTAGCTGCTAACTCACTACTTGCTTTAGATTCAATCAAAAAGAACTTGGAATTGAGCTGTAATAAATTCTCCTTAGGTAATTTGAATAGGTTTTGTTTTTTCTGAATGGCAGCCCGAATCGTATCAAGTGGTGTCTTACCTTTGACCGCAATTAAATGAAAAAGGCCATCATCATAACTAGCTTCTGGTAAAGCTGCTTCAAAGCCACCAATTGAATTTGTCAAACCGATTAGAACTAAATTCGACATCAAGCTGTGGACCTGGTCTTGGTCATCTGTAATTTTTAACTCATAGCCCTTTTCTGAGAAGAAAGCGTTAAAACCATCTAAAAAATAAGCTAAAGGGCCTAAACGATTCTTATCGTCAGATGAAGTTGACATGACTGACTCTGGAATCACCCCTAAGGCTACCACATTAATAAAAGCCAAGGAATTATTGACTAAACCAATATCTAAGTTGCCAGTTTTCACTTTCGCCATCTCTTTAATGGCTGTGGCAGGATTCAAAGAATAACCCAAGGCCCGCGCTAAATCATTGACGGTACCCATGGGAATAAAAGCAAAATACGGACGGTCTGGATTTTGAATCAGACCTTGAACAGTTTCCCGGACGGTCCCATCTCCCCCTAAACAAATTACGGTGTCAAAACCATCTCCAAACGCATTCTTAGCCCATTCGGTGGCATCGCCTTCAGCTTGAGTAATACGAACTTGAATCTTGGATTGATGGTTGTCTTCTAAGACCCGCTTCAAATCTTGACTATAGCTAACCGCCAAGCCTCGTCCCGCGGTTGGATTAACAATTAATAAGACCCTGCTTAACATTGGATCCCTCCTTACCTTTGGTTTTTGTCTATTATAACAGACTTTAATCCAGAGTGGTATCCTAGTGATTTAAACAAATCCCAGACTCAATCAGGATAAGTCATGGCTATAAAAGTAAGTCGGGTGGAAACTTTAATAGACTATTAAAATTTAACTCTTTCTAATCTTTTTAGCTTTTGAATTTTTCTTAAAACTTCATCCAAAATTTCTACTATTTTTTTAAGACAGGTTTCATTTCCATTACAGGACAACCCTTGGCTTGTGACAAATGCTAAGTTTAGGTATAATCTATAGTTAGATTAATGCAGTTTGCAGCTGCAAGGAGGAAATATTAAAATGTCTAAAGATTATCGTGTACTTTTATATTATAAATATCAAACTATCGAGGACCCAGAAAGCTTTGCTAAAGAAATGTTAGTCTTCTGTAAATCTATTGGCCTAAAGGGGCGTGTTCTCGTGGGTAAAGAAGGTATCAACGGTACCGTTTCAGGTACAGTTGAACAAACTCAACAATACAAAGATTATGTCCACTCTTTACCAGGCTTTGAAGACCTTTGGTTCAAGGAAGATGAAGCAGACGGCTATGCCCATAAGAAAATGTTTGTCCGTCCGCGAGAAGAAATCGTATCGCTTAACTTAGAAGATGATATCGACCCTCATACTACCACAGGTCAATACCTATCCCCTAAAGAATTCCGTGATGCTATTTTGGATGAAGATACCATCGTCCTAGATACTCGGAATGATTATGAATATGACCTAGGACACTTTAAAGGAGCTGTCCGCCCTGATATCCGTAACTTCCGCGAACTTCCACAATGGGTCCGTGATAATAAAGAAAAATTCATGGAAAAACGGGTCGTTGTATATTGTACTGGTGGTATCCGCTGTGAAAAATTCTCAGGCTGGATGGTTCGTGAAGGCTTTAAAGATGTTGGCCAATTACACGGTGGAATTGATACCTATGGTAAAGATCCTGAAGTTCAAGGTGACCTCTGGGAAGGAAAAATGTATGTCTTTGATGAACGGATTGCAGTGCCAATCAACCACGTCGAACCAACCGTCATCGGCAAAGACTATTTTGATGGCAGTCCATGTGAACGCTATGTAAATTGTGCAAATCCTTTCTGTAATGAACAAATCCTTTGTTCTGAAGAAAATGAACATAAATATGTACGGGGGTGTAGTCCTGAATGTCGCCGCCACCCACGTAATCGTTATGTGGCTGAACACGGTCTATCAACTGAAGAATGGGAAACTCGTTTAAATGCCCTTGGTGAATCATTGAAAGACAGTCAAGAAACTGATTAAGCTGATTACAAATTTATCAAAAAGAGGTGATTGAATGTCTGAAAAAAATGACGGTCAAAACTCAAATAAAGGCTATCATGAAGGGCCCTCAGACTCTCTTGAAAAGCAACTAAATACCCAGCAAGGTAAGAAGAATAAGCAGGATGAGACGGTTCAAAACCAAAGACACTCAACTTTTTCTCAATTTAAACAATTTATTACCGGAGATTCAATTTTTAATACTGAAACAAACCATACATCAGCTGATAATCATGCCTCCGATATTGACCAATCACTCAAAAAGGACCCTGCTTTCTCCTTAACTGGTAAACGTCAACGCAAAGACGCTAGTAAACTAAAGTCTGCAAAAAGACCAAGCCCCGAACAAATAGCTCAAGAAAAAGAAAGACGCTTACGTTTGGAAGAAGCGGACTTAGCTGCAGTAAATAAAAAAGTGGAGTCACCCCAAGAAAATCTGGGGGGGAAAGCTAGCGACCTAGCTATCCATCCTGAAGAAGACAAACCCAGACTCAGTGAACCGTCGCAAAAATCAAGCCAAGATATAGAAATAACTAAAAATACAGTTAATACTAGCACCAAGCACGGTCCCCTTGCAGATGAGTCTTTACTAGATAATGAAGCTAGCCAACCAGGACAGACATCCACCTCTAGTGACAATACACTAGAAACTGATGAAACTATGGAAAATAATGACAAATTATCCAGTCCACCAATAATAGTTGATGATGAAGTAAGGCAAAAGAATGCTACAGACACTGAAGAAGCAGCTAATCAGCCTACCCCTAAACCAGGGCTTAGGCACAACTCAGACGAAGAATTAAATCATAGTTCTGATTCAAATGCTGACTTAGTGGTGGTTCCTCCTATGACCAGTCAGCGGTCACGGACCCGCCATCGTAAAGGCCGAAACCATAATAACAAAAAAGCTTCTATGCAAGAAACAAGGCAAGAGCCTAGAACTTTAAAAGAGAAACTGATTTTTGCCTTTAATATTGCCTTTAATGTGGTTTCTAAATTATTTTTATGGTTGATTTTAGCCTTAATCCTTGCAGGTATCTTTGCTGGTGGAGCTGGTATCGGCTATTTTGCCCACTTAGTGAAAGATACAGAACCACCAAGCAAAGAAGAAATGGCGACCAAACTAAACCAATATGACCAACAATCCGTCTTATTCTACGGTGATGGTAATCCGATTGCCAAAATTCAAACGGATGTGGTGCGAAATGTCACCACTCTAGATCAAGTATCACCCTACATTATTGACGGTTTCATCGCAACTGAGGATGAATATTTCTATGAACATCCTGGTATTGTACCTAAAGCAATCCTCCGAGCGGGGTTAGAAACCCTCTTTACAGGTTCTGGTACTGGTGGGTCAACTATTACCCAACAATTAGTCAAACAACAGTTACTGACGGACGACGTGACCTTCTTCCGTAAAGCAAATGAAATTCTTTTAGCACTGCGTGTAGATAAGTATTTCTCAAAAGATGAAATTTTGACCTCTTATCTAAATATTTCACCATTTGGTCGGAATAATTCAGGTGAAAATATTGCCGGAATTAATGCGGCCGCTGAAGGAATTTTCGGAGTAAGTGCCAAAGATGTCAATCTTAACCAGGCCGCCTTCTTGGCAGGTCTACCACAGGATCCTTATTCCTACACCCCTTATGAACAAACGGGACAAGTCCGTCCTGACCTTGAAGCTGGGGTTAACCGGATGAAGGAAGTTCTTTACCGGATGTATCGAGCCAAAAAAATTGATAAAACCGAATATGAAGACGCCCTTACTTACGACATTACAAAGGATTTTACCCCGGGTAAACCGACCACAGTTGCCCGCCAATCCTATCTATACCAGGCAGTTATGAATGCCGCCATAGAACGATTGATGTTAATTAATATCGAAAAAGATGGCGCCTCCTGGAAACAAGTTTGGGCTGATGTTGATTGGTATAATGAATATTATTTTGCCGCTGAACAGGAACTTAAAACTTCGGGTTACAAGGTCTATTCAACGATCGACAAAGAAATTTATGACCAACTTCAAGTTTCTGCCAAAGAATACGAAGACCAACTCGGTGCCACCTATGATGGGGTCTATACAGATCCTGAAACGGGTGAAAACACCTATTATGTTGAAAAAGTTCAAACTGGAATGGTTGTCATTGATAATGCAAGTGGCAAAGTTCTAGGATTTGTGGCCGGAACTGACTATGATAATAATCAGATTGACCACGCCTTCAAAATGCGCCGGTCACCTGGTTCAACCATCAAACCTCTAGCTGTTTACGGTCCAGCCATTGAAAATAATATCATTACCCCTTCATCAATCATTCCTGATACAGCTTTTGTCCAAACCTTTGAAGATGGCTCAACATGGGCACCAACCAATTACGGAAATACTATTTCCAATAATTATCTAACTGCTCGTGTCGCCCTCTACCGTTCTGATAACCTACCTGCGGTTAAAATTTATAAGACCATGCAGGATAAAGGCATCAACATCATTGATTATCTTGAAAAAATGGGCTTTAATACTGTCGATTCTTATACCGAAGAAGATACGGGTAATTTAGCTTTTGCTATTGGTGGGGTTACAACAGGACCGACCGTATTTGAAGAAACACGTGCCTTTACTACCTTTGCTAACGGTGGTTATTACCGGAATGGCCATCTAATTGAAAAAATCGAAGACGGTGCGGGGAACGTTCTTTTCGAAGAAAATGCTGAGCCTGTAAAAGTCTTTAATGAAGATTCTAATTATTTAATGATTGATATGTTGCGCGACACCTTTACCGAAGGAACCGGTCGGACCGCAAATGCCAATAAAACGGTTCCCGGGGATTGGATTGCTAAATCAGGAATTTCTGAAAACTCTAAAGATGTTTGGTTCCTAGCTTCCACCCCATCGATTACAATTGGCTCATGGATTGGTTATGATAGTCGTTACGCACAATACACTATTGATATTAACGATGGCTTTGACCGTGAATCAGTTCGGTCTCAAATTTATTGGGCTAAAATTGTAAATGACCTCTATGCCATCCGGCCAGAAATCTTTGGCACAGACCGTACTTTCGACCAACCTTCCTCTGTTGTGAAAGCCAAAATTCTTGAACAAACTGGGACTCAACCGGGAATTGCTCAAGTGAGTGGCTATCAAATCCAAATGACAGGCCCATTAAGAGAAGACCTCTTTAAGGCTTCTAAAGGAGCACCTAAGCTCGATATGAACTTCATGATTGGTGCAACCGATGACGAAGTGGCCCATTTCTGGAACTCAATTATTTCAGCCCAACAAGCTGCCCAACGTCAAAGAGAAGGCCAAGATACTGAACAGACGGAATCTACTTCAGAAACCGAAAGCACCGGTGACGAAAGTCAAACCAGTGAAGAAACTGATTCTAGCGAGACGGATACCACCGATACTGATACACCCTAATTAACTATTTATATAGTAAAACACAGGGATAAGCTGCAAAAAGTCATACTTTCACAGCATGGACCTGCCATCCTCAGCTGAGACTCATTAGGTCTCAGCTGTTTTTGTATTACTATTAAAATATCAAGAGAGAAAATTTGAACTTGGTCACTGAGTAAAGATCATCAAAGTTAAAATACAAATAAAAAAGTCCAGCAGTTTCACACTGCTGGACTTATCCTTAACTTTTAAAAGCGAGTCGTACCCCGTTCTTTAATTTTATGTGGTAAAATCACTTTCTTTTCATCGACTTCTTCAGAATTCATAATCTTGGTTAGAAGCCGCATAGCCACTGCACCAATATCATAAAGCGGTAACTCAATAGAAGTTAATTGAGGTCGAACCAATTCAGTCATCACTGAGTTGTGACTGGCAATTACTTGAAATTCTTCAGGCACTTTTAATCCTCGAATAATTACCTCATTCAAAACAGCTGCTGCCATATCATCATGCGTAACAATGACTGAGTCTGCTTTTTCAGCTAACAATTCATCCACTAAGGCAGGCGCTGACTTATAATTATGGCTGGTTGGCATAATTAAGCTTTCATTGACTTCTTTACCAGCTTCTTTATAAGCAGCTTTGTATCCCTTAATACGTTCTGCGTTACTCAATAGATGGTCTGGACCAGTTAAAATAGCTGGTTTAGCACCCATATCTAATAATTTAAGGGCCACATCTTTAACCGCTGATTCATCATCAATATTGACTGAGTAGAAGTCACCCTTATTGCCTGTCGCTGTTCCTGCAAAAACCACCGGTGTATAGGACCGTTCAATTTCAGCCCGAATTTGATCATTCACATCATAACCCATGAAAATAATTCCATCAACTTGTTTTGCCAAGAGTGTTTGGAACACGGCGATTTCTTTTTCAGGATTTTCATCTGAGTTAGCAAGAATAATATTATATTTATACATAGTAGCAATATCGTCAATTCCTCGAGCTAATGATGAGAAGAAGAGATTGGTTACACTTGGAATAATAACTCCAACTGTAGTGGTCTTCTTAGATGCTAAACCCCGCGCCACTGCATTAGGACGGTAATTAAGACGATCAATTACATCAGACACCTTTTTACGTGTTGATGGTTTAACATTTGGATTGCCATTCACAACCCGAGATACAGTTGCCATAGAAACGCCAGCTTCACGAGCAACATCATATATTGTAATTGTTGTTTTATTATCCATGGTATCCCCCTACCTTTTGTCTACTAATTTAGATTTATAATAGCACAGTTATCAGGCTAGTGCAAGCGCTTTATTTTCATTATATTGCCTTAAGGATAGGCTTAATATGAAAGAATTTAATCATGATAGTATCATATTTCAGTCTAATTTTCTGTGATAAATCTTACACTCTAAATGATAAATTTTCAGGTTTTTATCTAATTTTTATAGCAAAATAATGAAAACTAAATTTCCACTTGAAACCAATGAAAATGAGGTTTCATTATCTAAAAGACTTACTTGTCAATCTTATTTTGAGCCTAAAAAAACCCTAAGTTTCTATGGGCATCAAAAACCAAGGGTTTGGCTTGAAACCACAATTACTTAGGGCTCAAAATATAAGATATTAACTTCTTATTTTTCTAAGGATTCTTCAACAGCATCCTTAGTATCTTGAACAACTTCTTTTGCTTTATCTTTGGCATCTGCTACGTCATCGCTAGCTTTGTCGAATTGTTCTGCAGCAGTTTCTAACACAATATCCTTAGCTGCATTCAAGTCGCCTGCAACACGTTGACCTTCTTCTTTAAGCAGTTCTGCGCCAGCTTGAGCATCTTGACTCACTTGATTAAATTTATCTTTGGCAGTATCTTTAAAGTTTTGGAAATTTTGACCATATTCTTTTGTTGATTCATCTAAACGTGATTTTAATTGATCGGCATTATATTTTAAATTAACTTTAATATCCTGGGTTGCTTCAGCAGCGGCATCATACAAGTCTACGCCACGTTCAACTGCACGATCAGTATATTCGCTGGCACGGTCTAACCAGTCATCTAATTCACGATTTAAGTCTTCTCTTAATTCTTCACCAGATTTAGGGGCAAATAGTAAAGCACTTGCACCTGCAATTGCTGCACCAAATAACGCACCTAAGAAAAATCCACCATCTTTTTTAGCCATAATAATTTCCTCCTATTTTTTAAGCATTTTGATTAGGACAAGTTCTGTCCTTCCTTATTGATTATTATTGTTTAATTCGAATCTCGCCCGCTGTTTTTGAAGGAGCTGTTTTGATAAAAGCTTTCAACTGGTCTTCAGCCGCCTTGGCTTCAACTTGAGCTTGACTCGCTTGATCAGCCATTTGACTTAATGATTCAACGCCTTGATTGGCATTCTTAACTACGACATTTTGAGCTTTCTTATTGGACCGACCCCGAATATTTGAAAATGCTTGGGTTGCAGTCACAAATTTACTGATTTTTGATTTATTGCGTTTTGCCACTGAATCGAATAAATTAGACGTCATATTCTTAGTAGAATCATTCAAATCAGATACGGTCACACCTAAATCACCAATGGCGGTAAATAAAGGATCAGTTTTACCTAGTTTACCATTGACATCATCCACTAAGCTGTTGGCTTTATTTAATAGGCCTTCAACCTCAATGGACAAGTTGTCCACATCTTTGGTCACCACATCAAGAGTTGTGTTGACCCGCTTCACGGTTTCCTTCAAATCTGACATTACCTTAGCTAGTTTTGATAAATTGATACATAAGAAAACTACCAAAACTGCAAAGGCAAGGGCTGCAATCATGCCAGCCAATTGTCCTATTGTCATTATTAGCCTCACTCCTTCTTTTTACTTTAGTGATATCTTTATCTTGTACTAAATATACCATGATTTCCCCTCTAAAACAAATAAAAGTGATTGGACTAGGCTTCTAAGCCTTTTCATTTGGAGATGAGCTTTACTCTTGCTATACTAAATTAGATTGGAGTGTGAATTTATGGTGGCTCAAATTCCAGAACAAGTCATACACATATGTCTAATATTTTTGCAGATTCTTCTATTCTCAATTATATTTTACTTTATAAAAAAATTAGCTTTACATTTTCTAGAAAGTCACTTACCTAAATTAAAAGGACGACACCAGTCAACGAATCGCGCCCGTACTTTAAATACAGTGATTCTCAATGCAGCGACCTACTTTCTTTATTTTGTCTATATTTACGTCGTCTTATCCTTGATGGGAGTACCTGTCGGTACTTTAATCGCAGGAGCTGGCGTGGTCGGGGTTGCGATTGGTCTCGGTGCCAAAGAATTAATTACCGATGTCATCAATGGCTTTTTTATCCTTTTTGAAAATCAATTTGAAGTCAATGATTGGGTGAGTCTACCTAACCATTCGTTAGCGGGCTCCATTGTAAAAGTAGGTATCCGAACAACCACCATTAAGGCGGCCAATGGTGACCTCTACTATATTCCTAATTCCGAAATTTCAATTGTAAATAATCAAAGTCGGCAAGTTCGAACTGTCAATATTGATTTGCCTATGAATCACCAACTTCCTCTAGAGGAATTCGAAACTGTTCTCAAAAATAAAGTCCGCGTCCTCGAAGAAAAATATGCAAGTTTACTTGCTGGTCCGAGCGAATTAATTGGGCCAATAAGATCTAACGGAGGGTTAGACCAGGCTTTCGCCTACCGGATTGCCTTTCAAGTAGTCAACGGTGAGCACTACCGGCTCGAAGCCAAGTTGTATCGGGAGTTCTTTTTGGACTTGCAACAAAATGATTTGCTCCTGCCCAATTCAATTTACAATAAGTAAAAAAGGAGCTCAGCCGCATAGAGTCATATGCGACTGGGCTTCATTTTGTATTTAGAATGATGAGGAGTGTGACGTTATCGCCAACGCCACACTCTTCTTTTATAGTTGATAGTGGTGAGGTTTTAGGAAAGTTGCGAAGATTGATTTCTTGGCAACTGTTTCCAACTTGAACTTGCGAAGAATTAATTTTTGGCAATGGCAGTCAACATTGACAAATATTATGGCTGCTTCGATTTTAAGCTTCAATTGACTGTTAGTCAGTTCATCGCGAAGCCGATTTTTGTCACGGAGAAGTTTAGTGAAAATATCTGGAAAAATATGGCCATCCTCCACCCGCTTAATTTGCTGTTCCATATAAGTAAAGGAGTCTCTATAATTTTTGATGTCAAAAGATAGAGGGTGTCTCCAGCAAACATCACCACATCGATTTCAAAATTGCCTGCCATGGCAAACCAAGTGTTACGATAAATCAGCCATTCGGGGTGGGCCCACCCGTCCAAGAGCTCACTAAAACTCATCTCAACCCAGATGCCCTCCTGCAAGGCATGAAGATCTTTTTCATTATGGTCAGTTAGTTTGCCTCGACTCAATAAACAAGTTAAATAATTTAAATCGTGTTGATAGATCGTGCGCAATCCCTCCTATCAGTAAATACCCAATATTAGGCCAGTTCCTTTAATAAAGTTCGCAAAAATCAAAAAATCCGCGACTGCCACATAGGGCAATCCCGGATCAAATTTATCGATTCAAAATTATAAGTCAAACTGCTGACTTAAGCGGTCTAGCTTTTGTTGATCATCATCATAAAAATCAACCTTGATTTGATTTTCATTCACCTCGACAACCGCAAAAGTTCGTTCGGGTTCCGGGCCGCGGGAATGATTTAAAGAGCCTGGATTAACAAACAAAATCCCCTCTTCCATACGGGCATATAATTTATGGGTATGTCCGTGGAACATAAATTTAGCGCCGTTTGTCTGGGCCAGGTCCTTCACCCCACCTAAGCCATGATTCACCCCATAATAATGACCATGAGACAAAGCGACTTTACCAGCAGGGGTATTAATGAAGGTCTCAATTTCATAACCTGGATCAAAATCCATGTTTCCTTTGACCACCCCATCAACCAAACCCCAGATAACATCTCCAGAAGAAAATTCAGAATCACCCGTGTGGAAAATATAGTCGACTTTATCGCGCCATTGCGACAATAGATTCATCACCAAATCATAACGGCCATGGTTATCACTAAGAACAAGCATTTTCATATTTTTTTACCTCCTCTAACCAAGCCGGTAAAACCTTTACTAAATTTTGAAAGGCATGGGCTCGGTGAGAAATCTGATTTTTGCGTTCGATTGGAAGTTGCGCAAAAGTCGCTCCTTCTTCCGGTACGTAGAAAATTGGGTCATAGCCAAAGGCTTCAGGATCGGCCACATAATCTTCTAGAATTTGTCCTGGGGCTTGACCTTGAACCACTAAACTTTCTACACCCGGATAAGCTAAGACCAAGCAAGAAACAAAGTGGGCGGACCGGTCGTTGCCGTGGACATCCTTAAGAGCATCCAAGAGTTTCAAATTATTAGCATGATCGTCATGGCTCTCACCAGCATACCGGGCCGAGTATACACCCGGCGCCCCATCCAAGGCGTCTACTACTAAACCAGAATCATCCGCCAAGACAATGGTTCCAAAATGAGCGGCCATGGGTTCGGCCTTAAGTCGGGCATTGGCTTCAAAAGTCGTCCCGGTCTCTTCAATATCCCCAATTTCTGGGTAATCAGCCAGGGAGGTCACTTCAAGGCCAAAATTTTTCAGAAGATTTTTTATTTCAACCACTTTGTGCTGGTTATGACTAGCGATGACTAGCTTCATGGATTATCTCTCCTTTGATTTTGCATTCTTGAACGTACAAATCAGGCTGGCCCAACCACATTTGGGCAAAGCGAGCAAATTTGGCACCTGATCCAGTCGTGTAGTATGTATGAGTGGGTGGCATTTTTTGCGCGTCTTCAGCGGACCGGCTTAAATTGAAATAATCCAATAAGGCGGACACTTCATTAATGGTTTCAACCCCAGAATCAATCAGTTCCACTTCCGGTCCCATAAATTCTTGGATTTGAGGCCGCAAATGAGGATAGTGGGTACAGCCTAAAACCAGGGTGTCAACGCCAGCATTTTTCAGTGGCGCCAAGTAGTTAGCCACAGTATTCATGGTTTCTGGCTGGACCATTTGATTCTCTTCCACGATAGGCACAAAGTCAGGACAAGCCTTAGAGAAGACTTGTAATTGAGCGTTTTTCTCATGGATAATCCGGGCATAAGAGTCTGAATTAATGGTCGCCGGAGTCCCGATAATACCAACCTTATTATTTTCAGTGGTTAAAATGGCCGCGCGTGAGCCCGCATGAATAACGCCTACCACTGGAATAGCCAAACTAGCCCGAATTTCATCAAGGGCCGCAGCGGCACCGGTATTACAGGCAATAACCAGCATCTTAATCCCTTTTTCTCGGAGAAAATTAGTCATCTGCCAGATAAAACGACGGATCTCGTCGACAGAACGGACCCCATAAGGGGCGCGGGCTGAATCGCCTAAGTATATACTGGATTCATTAGGAAGTTGCTTGAGACTTTGCTTCAAAACCGTCAAGCCACCAAAGCCAGAATCAATAAAACCGATTGGTAATTTCTTCATAAGGTCACTCCTTATCTTTACTGTGTTCTATTTTAGCATAAGTTACTTGTTTCAACATAATAAATAACTATGATCTGCGATTTGACTCTCTGATCAACGTATGAGTTACGAAAAACTTCTCTTTGCAGATCTAAGCAAAAATTAGTTGCGAAGAATCTTATCTTTGCAAGTCTAGGTCGGGAAAAGTTGCCGAGATTTATTTTTTCGCAAGTCTGACCGCAAAAGAGTTGCAAAGATTCTTTTATTCGCAACTTTAACTACAAGTTAGTTACCAAAAACTAAATTTTTGCAAGTTTCCAGCCTCTCAAACCTCATAAAAAAATTGCCAAGGTACCTGATCCTTGGCAAATTCTCCTATCACATAATAACAAAAGAACAGGCACGCCCGCAAGCGTGCCTGTTTTTACTAAATAACTTTACATTACTATTTATCCGTCTTCTTCTCAGATTGAGACAGTGCGTAAGACCGCTTCAAGGAATTCCAGATTCCCTTGTCAGAATAGATTAAAACGTTATTCTTGTAGAATAAAACTGAGATATAAGCGATCACGATTACTGTTACTACTGAAATAGCCACTGATAACCAAACTTCCCCCATACCAACAGTATCCGCTGCAATCCGGAATGGCATCACAAATGGGGTGAATAATGGAAACATTGAACCAATCCGCACAATTGGGTTAGTCGTGTTTGATAAGGCAAACATCCCAATATAAAAACCAGCAACGGCTAATAAAGTAATTGGAGTGATTAGTTTAGTAACATCTTCTGTCTTAGATACTAAGGATCCTAAGAAGCCAGCTAGGAAGGTATAAGTAAATACACCGGTAATCGCAAAGACTGCTGCTAAGCCTAAAAGACCTTTATTCTGACTCAATAAATCAACGACATTAAACGGAAGTTGGTCTAAGAAGGATAACCAATTTTGACTTTTGGCCACAAACCAAATAACCACACCTAAAACAATATAAGCTGCAATTTGAGTCAAAATAATCATTACAATCCCTAATAGTTTACCCATAAAATGATGGGTCGCTGTGATTGAAGACAAGATAATTTCCATAATCCGTGAGCCCTTTTCGGCTGCAATTTCTTGCGAAATAATCCCCACATAATTCATGATAAAGAGGAAGACCACAAAAGACACGACATAGGCAATCCCAGTTTTGGCAAAATTCATCGCCATATCTTGGCTTTCTTCCTTCACTGTGCCATTATCCCCTTGTTTCAAATTCACATCTTCAATCGTAAAGTCTTGCCCTTCTAACTGAGCGACTTTGTTAGGGTCCAAACCTAACTTCTGAGCACTCTCAATTTTATAATAAGAAGTTAGAGAATCTTGAATGGCTTTAATATTTAAAGAATCGACATCAGCTTTTTTATAATAACGGGCAGAAGATTGGTCATCCAATAAAAGATAGCCATCAATATCGCCAGCTTTTATCGCTTGATTGGCTTGATCTTGACTATCAAGATATTCAAGCGTCAAAGAAGTATCGGACTGATTTATAACTTCTTGAATTTGGCTCGAAGCATTAACTATACCTAAGTTCCCTTCATTAGCTCCATTTTCCATATTACCCATAAAATAACCAATAGCAAAAATGACTCCCATCATTACTAACGGTCCAAAAACCATCCATAAGAAAGACCATGATTTAACATTTTTACGGTAAGTTTCCTTAGCAACAATCCATAATTTATCCATGATGACCACCTGCTTCCATCTTGAAAATCTCCTCTAAGGTTGGCGGTTGTTGATTAAAGACTGGTAAATACCGACCTTGGGTTAAAGTCTCATACAAATTAGCCCCAACTTCTGGGTTGGCTAAGTGCAATAAATAGCCACCTTGGCTTAAAGGTTTAACTTCAATTACACCGTCTAAGTTAGCTAATTGGTCTTGCGTCCAAGTGCCACCCTCAATGTAGAGCTTAATTCGACCATAGGACTCTCTCACTTCTTTGAGTGTACCATAAAGCCGTTGCTCACCATTATGAATCATTAATAATTTGTCACAAATTTCTTCCACATTTGACATATTATGAGAAGAGAAAATAATGCTAGAGCCCTTTTGGGATAAATAACGAATACCATCTTTCAATAGATCAGCATTAACTGGGTCCAAACCAGAGAATGGTTCATCCAAGATAATTAATTCCGGTTCATGAATTAAGGTCGCAATCAATTGAACCTTTTGTTGGTTCCCTTTTGACAAGGTTTTAACCTTATCCTTACGAGATCCTTTAACTTGGAATCGTTGCATCCAATCATCAATTCGGTCAATAATCTCTTTACGTTTCATGCCCCGTAACAAAGCAAAATAAATAATCTGATCTTCAATGGTCATCTTATCATAAAGACCGCGCTCTTCAGGCAGATAACCTACGACATTATAAACCTGCTTATTCATAGGCTGGCCTTTCCAAAGAACCTGACCATTGCCTTCAGGCGTCAAGAAATCAAGAATCATTCGAAAAATTGTTGTTTTACCTGAACCGTTTTGCCCAATCAGACCCATTATTTGACCTGGTTCGATGGTAAAAGAAACATCATCAACCGCGACTAAATCGCCAAAGCTTTTATGCAAATTTTTTACTTCTAGCATGTTACACTCCCACCTTTCGGAACAATATTATCACATTAATTTACTCCATACAATATATAATATAGTTAATATATATATATAATATTGTGGACTCAATTTTCTATTAAATTCACTTGATTATTTCAATGGTTACGTAAAATAGTTGTAAATAAACGATTTTCATTTATTTAAACACAAACAATTCTACTTAAATATAAGTTATTCAATTTCAATATCTAAGGGTTCATCAATGGCCTCTGAAACATACTTACCATCCTTTTTGCGTTGCTTCACACATTCAGTCAATAAATATTCAATTTGACCATTAATGGACCGAAAATCATCCTCAGCCCACGCCGCGATCTGCTCATAGAGTTTTGCAGAGACTCTAAGAGGAATTTGTTTTCTATTTGCCACTATTAATACAAACTTCCAGAATTAACCACTGGACTCACATCATTGTTCCCACAAAGGACAACTAATAGATTTGAGACCATAGCGGCTTTCCGTTCTTCATCTAAATCAACCACGTCTTGTTCTTGAAGTTTATCTAAAGCCATTTGTACCATACCAACTGCACCATCAACAATCATGGCTCGCGCATCAACTAAGGCTGAGGCTTGTTGTCGTTGCAGCATGGCCGCCGCAATTTCAGGTGCATAAGATAAATATGTTATTCGTGCTTCAATAATTTCAAGACCTGCAAATTCAACCCGTGCTTGAATTTCTTCTTTTATCCGTTGAGCTACAATCTCACTCGAACCCCGTAAAGACCCATCATCAGGTTCTCCATCACCCGTTGTGTCAATCTCAAAAGATGGATTCACATCATAAGGATATTGACGAATAATATTCCGTAAGGCGGTATCTGTTTGCAGTGATAAAAATTCCTTGTAATTATCTACGTTAAACACCGCTTTGGCGGTATCAGTCACCCGCCAAATGACTGCAATCCCGATTTCGACAGGATTTCCAAGAATATCATTGATCTTTTGTTTGGAATTATTGAGGGTCATAACTTTCAATGAAATGCGCTTGGAAGGTCGATTGTAATTGGACCCTTCCTTATCCGGCGAATTCGTCACATGATGAATATTTTCGCTAACATCCCCACTTTGACTTAAACGGGTGTTCGCTGCCGGATTAAAGGACGTCACGAACGGATTAACAAAGTAAAAGCCTTCACCCTTCAGTGTCCCAATATACTTACCAAAAAGCGTCAAGACTAAGGATTCTTGCGGTCGTAAAACCTTTAGACCACAAAGTAGAATCCAAGCAAACACCGCGTACAGCACACAGACAATGAGAATAATTCGACTCATACCGGTATCGGTATGAGTATCGAACTGGTTTATCACTTTAATAAAGAAAAAAGCTGCGATTGCTAAGCCAATGAAATAACCTAACAAGACCACCATCCCAGATTTGCGACCTTTCAAGATCTTTTCTTGCACTAAATCACTTTGATCTAACTTATGATTGACATTTTCCATTTCCAGCACCTCATTTCTATTTGATATCATAATCATATCACATTGATAGAAAGAATCAAGTCTGTGCAGATAAAAATTTTTTAATTTATGATAGAAAGTGTTAACCAGACTGAATTGGCGAAAGTTGCTCACTAAGCTAGCACTGCTGGACCGGTTGGGGACCACTTGCACCTCCACTCGTCACTGTTTAACCGATTTAGGACGGCTTACACACCAACTCGTCAAAACCACTCCCCAATTAGAACGCCTAATCCAAAACTCAATCTCTAATTATCAAAAAGGAGGGATTGCCTGCAAGTCGTCCTTTTCCGAATACTATAGCACCAACTACAATACTGCACGCCCCCATCCCCTCTAGCTACCGACTAGAAAGCCATAAAAAAATAGGCTTGGCGTTGGCCAAGCCTAATTCATTTAAAACAACTATTCTTCACTGCTGGCATCAGATTCAACCGCATCCAAGTTCTCCGTTAGTGGATCGGCAGACTTGTCAGAATCACTGCTTTCACTAGAATCTACAGATTCACCTCGGGAATTGGCAAAGTCACCCATAATCTCAACTACAACACCATCTTGGCCGGCCTTAAATTCCAAGTCATCCCCTTCCTCAACAAATGGTAAGCGGTCACTCAAGGAAATATCGGCTCGATAGACTTGTCCATCCACCATGAAGTAGTAGATAGAATTGCCATCCACAACCGTGGCTTGTATATTTTCAACCTGACCAGTGATGGTTTCGAGGCTTGACTCATCAACGACTTTGGCATCTTCAATTTGGTTGGTGGCCGCGTAATCTGCCAATAATTTTTTGACGGATGGTGCCGTATAGACTTCTTGATAATCTTGGGCATCCACTAAGGCATATTGTTTAATTAAGCCTGAATTATCTTTAAGGGTCAGAATATATAAAGGATCCCCGCCCACATTAATTAGGAGTGGGAAGGTAGCTGTATAAGATTTTTCTTGGAGTGATCCTTCAGCTGACGCCATGGCTGAGAATTCTTCGGCAGCTGTTAAAGGATACATAGAGGCTTCTTTGGTCCGCATATTGACCAAGACAAAACCGATATTGGATTCGTCAGCCACTACAGAAGTAATCCCGGTATACATATATAAGTCATCTCCAATGGCTAAGTAATTATAGCCCTTGGTTGGTTCAGTCACCCCATTTTTGGCAAAGAGTGAGTTAAAGAAGCCATTACTGTAATGACCGTGCATTTCTAATTGATGCATCAATAAATCTGATGAGTAAACCCGGTCCACCCAAGATGGAATCTCATTCAATGGATAGTATTGGGTTACCCCAGTCATAGCATTCAAGGTCACCAAACCCGTGACCTTTGGTTCTTTTAAGAAGAAATGACGACCATAAGTCGTGGCAATATAAAAGGGATTACCTTCGTCATCTACTTCAAAGGACGGATGACTGAACATTTTAAAGGGATAAGCAAAGCGTAACTTCCGTAAGACATTGCGGTTAAACATATCTGAATAAGAATACTTAATCGGTTGAGCGGGCTTTTCTAGGGTAACCTTCCCAGTAACATTATCCACTTGGATGTAATTAGGAATTCCCTTGGAAAAATTATTCAACCATTTGAAAAAGCCAGCATATTCTAAAGGACTTACCCGGAAAGGTTGGCCGGCCTTAGAAATTTGCGTATAATCATCCGCTGCTTCAAATTGTGAGACGAGTTCAGTTAAAGCACCTAATTGGCGGTCCCCTAAGCGTTCGGCCGTATCCCGGTCCACCAAGGTAATATGATCCATGTCTGTTTCTGGAAAGTCTTTAGAAAAATCTTTGGTCTCGATTTTAATCATATTGGCAAAACTATCTGCCATAAAAACTGGTGAAAAAATAAGATTTGAGACAAAAGCCACTAGCAATAGGATTGGCCATGGATAAATCAAGAGCTTATATTTAAGCGGTAATTTCCATTTAAAGCCTTTGCCCCCATCTGTCCCTGCCTTAACCTGGTCATAAAGCCCCATGCCATCGGCTAAGCTTTCGATAATAATTACAATTAAGGTAATAACAAATAGCATCATCCAAAATTCTGGAGCAGCATAGTGAATCGCAGGTAAGGCGACATAATAATATATCGTCACTCCAATCGCTAAGACTAAATACAACCAGCGAATTTTAGTCCCATATTTATCACTTTTCTGGAAGATATCCTTAAAAGAAAAATTCTCATGGTTCATTTTAAAACGTTTCGTACGACTTGAATTGGTTACGTCTTTCATACGGTCCTCCTTTTGACTAATTCTTTAATAATCTTTAGTCAATTGTAACAAATTTTTCCCCAAAAATATATACATCCTAGGGAGTATCTTTGCGCTTACAAAACCGTGGCCACAAAAAAATAGTCCATCTAAACCAGAAGTATTTAGGAAAAATTATTTACTCGTCAGAGCAATAAATTGGTCAATCAGAGCAGCCACTTGGTCTAGGGCCTGGGTCCAAAAGGCAGGAGTGGTAACATCCAAGCCCATAATGGCAGCCGTATCTTCAACTGATTGTGTCGTGGTGGCTTTTAACATGTTCTTATATTTAGCAACAAAACCATCCGGTTGGGCTTGGTATAAGGCATAAAGTCCCCGTGAGAATAAGCCGCCAAAAGCATAAGGGAAGTTATAGTAGGACAAACCGGTTGAATAGTAGTGGGACTTGCAGACCCACATATAAGGATGAAGATAGTCTGGATCTAAGCCTTCGCCGTAGGATTGTTTTTGGGCATCTAACATGATAGCTTCTAAATCCTTAGAGAAAAGGAATTGGTCTTGGCGTTCACGGAAGACCGCATCTTCAAATAAGAACCGGGAATAAATATCCACGATAATTTGAGCTGTATCAGAAATTTGTGATTCTAACAAGGAGATTTTCTCTTGGTCATCCGCTTCAGAAAGCAGAGATTCCATAATCAAGGCTTCATTAAAGGTGGACGCTGTTTCTGCTACTGGCATGGTGTAAGACCAGTTCAATGGCTTCAAGTCAGCAATCTGAACTCCATGATAAGCATGACCGAGTTCGTGGGCAAAAGTCACAATATCTGATAAAGATCCTTCAAAATTCAACATAATCCGCGATGAATCAATAAAAGGCAGGTTAGAACAGAAAGCTCCACCCCGTTTACCCTTGCGAGGGAAGTAGTCAATGGCTTGGGCTTGGTACATGGTTTCCACCATGTCTGCTAAATCAGGACTGAATTTGCTGAAGTGTTTGACCAGATAATTTTTGGCTTCTTCTGGGGTATAAGTCTTAGAATTTTCCTGCGAGCCCATAGGTGCAAACAAATCATAGAAAGGTAAGCCTTGGTCATGGCCTAAAAGTTTCCCCTTATGCTTAAAGTATTTGCGGAAGGCAGGTAAAGACTCTTTAATGGCTTCCAATAAGGCATCCAAGGTGGCTTGCGACATGCGGGAATCTTCCAAGGTTTTGGCTAGGGGTGATTCATAACCCCGGAGGTCAGCTAGGTCAATGACTTGGGACTTGATATTATTCAAGGCAAAGGCCACCGGTTCTTTGATGGTATCGTACATAACCAATTCTGTTTCATAGGCCGCTTTCCGGATTTCAGGGTCTGGATCGTAGGCGAGGTTCCGGATTTCGGATAAATTGACTGACCGGCCTTTGAAGTCATGTTCGACGGTGGAAGTGAGCAGGCTTTGGAGTTGGGACCAAGCTGCCCCAGCCGACATATTCATACGGGCAATGACTGTTTCGACTTCATCTGACAAGCGATGTTGGTTTTCTTGTTTAGCTTCTTGGAAGTAAAAATCATAATCCGCTAAGTCAGGATCTGAGGCTGGGTCAATTTGAGTGGCGCCAATAAATTGACTCACCTTGGTCAAAATTGCGGTACCAGCTGCATTAATTTTGCGGAGCTTGGCTTGGGCTTTCAAAGAAACCTGGTCAGAGGTATCAGTCGAAAGCTGCAAGGAAGAATAAGCAAATAAACGGCGGACTAAAACCGTATATTCCTCCAATAATTTAATCGCTGCTTTAATATTTTCAATTGAATCCGTTATATCGAGTGCTTCAAAGTCTGCAAAAATTGCCTCAAACCGAGCTAAATCAGCTTGGTATTCGGCTGACTCATAGCTAGGATACAAAGCATCCAAGGACCATTTACCCTCTTGCATTCTCATCATCCTTTCATTTTATAATTAAATTATTATAACATGCTGGCACAGTTCGAGCAAAGCGAGTTACTATGCCAGTACTCATACGATGATAGGAGTATGAGTTCCTTTTTATTGCAGTTTGAACAAAGTGAATTACTGCCTCAATGTCCATACGACCAAAGGGAGTATGGAATCCTTGACGCTCGGATGGGAGCACCCTATTTATTTCGCTACAAACAATTTATTATTAGTATTACCTTCATGGAAATGCGAGTAGTACTCATACCCTCCACCTCTTCACACTTCTTTACCATTTTATTCATATCTTTCTCCTTGTTTATATATTACAAACAAGTTACAATTAAGATAAATAAAGCATTATCATCGATAAAGGAGGAAAAACTATGAAAAAATGGCTTAAACAATTAGCTGTCCTAGCAGCTTCATTCAGTCTATTTGCTCAAGGTCCGTCTCTTATTGCCTATGCTCAAACGAACCAATCAGGTTTAGAAGAACATCGTGGTGAAGCTTTACCTGAAGAACTAATTGGTACTTGGGAAGATGACCAAGGCCATCAAATGATTTTAAGTGAATATGCTTACGAAGATGAGACCCAATCACTCACTTTAACTGGCTATGATTTGGAAGTAAAATCTCAAGATTTACGCACCTATATTCTCTATTGGGACACCACTGATATTGATCCTAATGTAAATCCACAACCGATTATGCTCGACTACAATGGTCACAATTACACCATCACAGCCGGTTATACCTACCATCGGCAAGGCGAAAGTGAAGAAACTCAAGCACGTGATTTACCAGTTGAAATGCAGGGTAAATGGCAATCGACTACGGATGGTTCAACCCTAACAATTGGTCCAAGATCCTACCAAATCGATGACCAGTATACCTATATCATTACCTCATATACTAGCCAAGAGCTCAATGACGGCACGGTCCAATATACTCTACAATGGGACTTGGATGACTACATTCAAGAAACCGGTCAAACCCCACCTGGACCACAAGCGATTACTTTAGTTTTTGATCCAAACCAGGCTAGTCCTGAAGGCTATGTCGCATTTGAGGCTGAAGATCCAAATACCGATAATTCTAATAGCCAAGCAGATTCAACAGCTGAGAACACGCAAGAAGAAACTGAGGAAACTGAAACCCAGACCGACCAAAGCTCAGACCAAGCAAGTACAACGGTGGCTTCCATTTCTAGCCTTGAGAAGAAAGAAGCACCTAAATCTGCCACTGCATCGATTGACCCCGTCACTCCAAAAAATCAAAAAGGATTCCTACCAAACACCGGTGAAAGTGGGTCACTGATCATGATTATTGGTGGAGTAGTTGTTCTAGGACTTGGTATCTTCCTACTCCTATCTAAGAAAAAATCAAAACACTAATGATTTAAATTGACAATAAATAACACGCACAGGAATTTTCTTGTGCGTTTTATTTGTATTTATAAAATTTATTTATGAGTTCCAGCTAAATAATCAATCACCCCATAACCTACTTCAGGAGCCTGATAACCTTGAGTACCAGCTGCAAATTCTGCTTGAATTCGTGCTAGGAGGTCAGGGTTCAAAATCCCTTCTGCACCGGTATATGCCATAGCCTTAGCAGCTCGTTCGAGAGCCAAATCAGCATCCTGAGTAAGTGTGTGATTGGCAAATTCTTTGGTATGTAAATTAAAGTCCGGTGCATTCAAGCCAATCCATGGATGAATGGTTGGCCGTACCCATGAAACATTTCCGATATCTGACCCAGCGCCCCCTTCTAATTCAGGCATGGCTCCACCATCTAAGCTTTCATAGAAGCAATTAAAAGTTTGGGATAAAGGCTGGTTATTCAAAAGACTAAGATTAACTGGTTCATTCCGCCAAAGCTTCCACTGACAATCTGGTGCAACTTGACTGGCACATTCTTTAGCCAAATCTTCAAACACTTGATGAATCGGTAATATTTGTTCATAAGTATCAGCCCGGATTAAATATTTGATGGCTGCATAATCAGGAATAATACCCGCTTGGTCACCACTAGCCACAAAGACCCCATGAATATTTAAATCGGGATAGGTTTGTTTGACTTGATTGAGTTTCACATAGAAGTTTGTCGCCGCATCCAAGGCATTAATTCCCTTTTCCGGTGCCATGCCCGCATGCGAAGACCGTCCGTAGAAATCCACTTGCAGAGCATCAATCGCCCGGACAAAACCTGAGGCTGCATTATAGCCTAAAGGATGAGCTTGAATTACTAAATCAGCTTCATCAAAATAACCATGGTCACTTAATTGTACCTTGCAGCAAATATTTTCTTCACCGGGTGTGCCTAGGACCATCACCTTACCACCTATCTCATCAAGGACTGACTTCAAAGCCGTAGCCGCACCAAGGCTTGTGGTACAAATCCAATTATGGCCACACCCGTGCCCCACTCCAACTAAAGCATCAAATTCAGCTGTATAAGTTACTGTTGGCCCTGGCTTACCAGAATCGTAGACTGCTTTAAAGGCTGTTTCTAATTGATCTAGATTAGGTTGAACTTGAAAACCTTCCTGGCTTAAGAAATCTTGGAGAAGTTTCGATGATCGAAATTCCTGACCCCCAATTTCAGGATGGTGGTATAAATCTTCTTTCAGTGCCAATAATTGAGACAGAACCTTTTCCAATGCTTCATCCATTTTATCTTGAAGATTTTGATTTAATTTAACTTCCATGAGTCATCCCCCTATTAGACTAAACTAGCTTCTTCTCATTGTAAACTTATTAAGTATTTTTATCTAGTCTAATCTAATTTTAATTTGGTTGGAAATTTGAATAAACAAAAAAGCCCGATTAGGGCTTTTTAATCGTATCTTTTATTATCCTGAGAATTAAAAAATATTTGGACTAACTTTTTATATCTTCCTTATTATACTTATTCTATTCATAGGATTCATCAACGTGAGTCATCCAAGAAGGTTGAATCAGCGGACCATTTTGCGGAATATGGTGGATTCATTAGAACGGCATCAAAGGTATAAGGTTCATCACTTGGCCAGTCCTTATTTAAAGTATCAGCATTGCTTAAGCGCATATATTCTGTTGGAACACTGTGAAGAATGAGATTCATTTTGGCTAAATTATAAGTCGTTATATTCAGTCCTTGATCATGGTAATGTACAGAATTTGGATACTCCAAATTAGGTCGAACATTCAGCATTAAAGAGCCTGAACCCCAAAAAGCATCTATGAAACATCAAATCGAAAAATATTGATGCCATTTATCACACCTAACCAAAAAAAAACACAATCATATATGATTTAGGTAATCCATTCTAATAATATTTAAATCTATTATTTTCTTCAAAGTATTTACCAATGGCAAGCAGCCTATCTTCTCTTCCTTTATTTGTTGTAAACATTACTCCTAAAGGAAGTCCATTTTCTGTTGTGTGTAGTGGTAAGCTTAAAGCTGGTTGTCCTGTTAAGTTGTGAATAAAAGCAAATGGTGAGTATTCTGTCCCTGAATAGTATGTCTCCAAAATTAATGATAGTAGTTCATCTTTTGTCATACTGTCGAATTCTTCATAATCAGCAAGTTTATCTATTTTTAATGTATACTCATCTATACCAGGAGCTGGTCTAGCAGTGGAAGGTTGAATTAAAACAGGATATTCTTTATATAGGTTTGAAAACACATCTGTCAATTTATCCCAACTATCAAATATAGATGAATATTCCCAAGCAAGTACTTTTTCACCAAGCTTGCCAAGTGCAAATGCATCATCACCAACTTCCCCTCTTTTTATAGGTCTTCCTAAAGCTTCTTCTATTGCAATGAAACTCTTTCTCTGTTCTGCAGCATTCATAGTAAAATATCCTGCTAGATATGACATACCATCCACTTCAGGATTAACTTCCTCAACAGTAAATCCTTGTTTCCTTAAAAATTTAACAGTATCTAATACAGCTTTTATGGCTTCATCTGAAACTTCACTTCCCACAAAAGACTTTGTTGTATATGCGAATTTTATATTTTTTAATTCAGTATATTCTCTTTCTAAATCTTCATCATTAAGATTTTGTAGCGAAAAAGGAATTGCCTCTATTTTATCTGTTTGTAATATTTTAAGCATGTTCCAAGTATCTCTAATAGTTGAAGTAATCGCGAAGTTAATAGAAGCTCCTCCCCATGATCTCCATGATCCAGGACCAGAAGCTGTACGACCTCTAGTTGGCTTTAATCCTACTAAACCTGAAAACGATGCAGGAATTCTAATTGAACCACCACCATCTGATGCAGCTGCAATTGGAACCATACCGGATTGTACTGCTGCAGCAGCTCCACCAGAAGAACCACCTGCATTGTAATTAACATTTACAGGATTTGCTGTTGGCCCATATATACCACCATCTGTTATATATAAAAGAGCAAATTCAGGAACATTAGTATGCCCCACAATTATAAAACCTGCATCCAAAATCTTTTGAACATAATTATCTGTTATGTTAGCAATATTATTTTTCAATAATGGTGAAGCAGCAGTTGAAGGTTTCCCCTCATAGTCTTGACCTGCATCTTTTAATAAAATAGGAACCCCTGCAAAAGGAGCTGAAAAATCTGTACTGACCCCCTAAAGTTGGACCAAAAAATCCAACTTTAGGGGGTCTTTGTATGGCTAAATATAGCTTAGAATTCAAAATGAAAGTCGTCGCAGAATATCTTTCGGATACGATTGGATACAAACCGTTAGCTAAAAAATACAACATGAAGGATACTCAACAGATTAGGCGGTGGGTCAATGCCTATCAAACGTCAGGGATTAAGGGGTTAAAACGCTCTCGTCAAAACAAAAAATACAGTGTAGAATTTAAGTTGAAAGCTATTACACTTTATGAATCCGGCGAAAAATCCTATCAAACCCTGGCTAATGAACTTGGGATAAATAATCCCTC
>NZ_AUAT01000014.1 GCF_000428865.1 Eremococcus coleocola DSM 15696 | reverse complement strand
TTGCCATTTTCAAACATCCATTTAGCAAAGGTCTGCAATCTAGCTTCACCAACTGAATCAGCTAAACCTTGGCTAATGTCTTTCATCAGCGCCCAATAATGCTTGCGTTGCTCGTCTGTTCCGCTGCCTTTCTTCCAAGGGTCAAGGTAGCCAAAGAATCGTCCGTTGTATTCTTCAAAGTCTTTGGCGTTCACCTTGTCCAATGGCCGGACTGTGATTAGTCCGTCATGGCTACTTACAATTTCAACCCTCATTGCGCAACTCTTCTAACCATGTCTTGGCTACTGCTAATAATTCAGATTGTTTATGTTCTCGATAGTCGGAGCCTAGTCGGTTATTTATGCCAGCGCAAAATGTTTTTTTAGAAATTTTAAACGGTTCAAAGTCTGTGTAGATGTCTGCCATAGTGGCATTTAAATTATCAATTTGCTTTTGAGAGTTACCACTTTTCTTAGTGTTTCCACTAACTTCGTTTCCGTCATCGTCAACTTCACTTGCTACCCCAAAGGCACTTGATAAGCTATATCGTCTTGCATAAGTGATAGCTGACCCCATACCTTGAGGGGTGTTCTTATCTGGTTTTAGATAAAGTGGGTCACACTCTAACCACTCACCGCTTGAATGAGTTAGTAAAGTGATCACCCCTGTTTTGCCGTTCTCATCATTAATCGTTGATTGAATGTAGCTAAGGCCATGCTTTGGTGCTACTTCATCAATCGAATAGACCACGTTTTCAAGTGGCACATATTTCGATTTAAAGAATGGGTTATTAGCGTCTTTCTTTGGTTGTTTATAATCAGCCTTGAAATCAGATAAAGCTTTGAATAAATTCTTAGTACTTTCTGAAAATCTCATTACACTAAACCTCCTAAAATTTCATCTCCTAAATTCGGTACCCTCTCATAGCTAGGTCATAGCCTGTAACTACGAGATAAGAATCAATTAAAAATTCATATAACTGACTGTCCTTGAGCCCTTTAATTGTTTTATCGATGTATAAATATTCTTTTTCTTCGGTTTCTATATATTCATTTTGGTCATCGTTGCTCATGATATAATCACCATAGTAGTCAACGGCTACCGGATAAGGTTTTTCATCTTCTAAGCCGTACCCGGATTTTATCCAAGTGTCTTTGGCATTTAGCCTTTTTAAATTATCGTTCATGTGTTATACTCCTTTATATATTCATACCTAGTCCGCATCCCCAATGCGGGCTTTTTTTATATGATGTCCATGATGATCCAAAAAAATAAGTAACCTAACAAAACGAATACCATTCCAATAGCGGTTCCTGCTATAAAACCCTCAGTCCGTGCGTCTTTGAAGTTTAGTTCTTCAAACTCTTCAAGGATCTTCTTTTCCTTTTTATCCCACTGAGATTGTGTGTATTTAAATTTTTCGTTCATGCAAAATACCTCCTTAACGCTGGCGGGCGTTATTCTTTTATTAGATCCAATACTTCTTCAATATCGGACCGTTTATACATTCTTTTCTTACCTTGTCTACGACTTTTCAAACCGGCAGCTTCCCACCGTCTTATATCCAAGTCGCAACAGTCATACTCTTTACAGACTTCTTTCTTCATCAACCATTGTTTTTGTTGCTTGGCAAGCATATCCTTAGCCATACTTTCGGCTAACTCTAGGATACCTTGGGCAAGTTCTTTACTTGCTGCTTCGGAAAGTATTTCCATGGCGGTTACCCCTTTCTAAATTCGTTCACATCGACACCTAGGGCATCAGCTAATTTGAATGCCGTTGATAAGGTAATATCTTTATTCACTCCACTTAGTATTCGATATAGCTGACCAGAATTAAGACCAGCTTCAATCTGTATTCGTCTAATAGTTTTTCCAGACTGATCAACTAATGCTTTTAATTTTTCTTTATTCAAATTTCCACCCCTTAATACAATATGTTGTGTCTAAAAGTTATGAACAACCATATGAAGTTCTTTTGATTTTTCTAATCTAGAACAAATTGATGATATGGCTTTAGATAATTTTGTAAGCGAACACACCACTTTCTCTAATTGGAAAGATATGTTAACCAAAGCTTCTGAATTATGGACTGCTAAAAAACTTGGTTTTTAATCAAATTCAATAAATCTCTAACCTCTGGTAAATCCATAATGTTGATATCGACTGACGGCTTTACCTTCTTCCCTCGTCCAATCGCTGCACCGACTACCAATCCTGCAGTGATCAGGGCGAGGTTTTTTATTGTTTGTTTCATGTTAAGTCCCTTTCTTTTGCTATAATCTCCTTGTAGGAAGGAGGTGCTAAAATGTCCGATTTAAAATGTCAATATAGTAAATTTATCCCTAAAGAATTCGGTTCTTTTAGTAGGATAATAACTAACGCTAACCACCAAGATATTTTTTTGGATAGATGATATTTCTTTCGTTCAAAGATTTTCTAACGATGTTATAGTTGCTATCACTAATAACAACGAAGGAACGCTTATCTCTTCAAATAAAGCATTTACAATTTCTGCCGAAATAACTGATTATAATAAACCTTCGCATATCCATGTTCACCTGGATAATGCATAGTATTTGTACCAGTGTCATAAATAGGTTTTAACTTCACCACAGCCTTTGCAGTTACCCCAATAATTGCAAGGGCTAATATTATTTTTTTCATGTGTGACTCCTTTCTAGCGATTTTACAATCATGCTATAATTGAAATAAAAACGAGGTGTTTTATGAACTTACCTACATTTTTATTTAATTTAGATTTTTGGAACTTTGTTATTGCTGTCGTCGCATTAGTTGTTGCGATATACTCCGTCTGGTATACCAAACGAAGAGATAAATTCACTCTAGAGCTAGACAACTGTTGTTATGAACGTCATAGAGATTACGCTCCAATCATTTTTTCCTTTGACGTGGTAAATAATTCAAGCGCTGGTATCAGAATTCTAGCTATCGAATTCGATTTGAACACTGTCAGTTATGATCCATTTGAAGAAAACAGAAAGCGTGATTTAATTGCTGTGACGGCGAATTATGAATACGATTCTCAATTTACTGGCAATGAATTCTTAGAATCTCAAGCCAGAAAATCATATAGCTACTTTATAGCCAAACCTCAGAATACAGTTACACTAACTATTACTGCTGACAAACCATTAAAATGGTGGTCAAAATCAAAATCATTTACGATTCACCCTTCTGATTTCAATCAGTAAACTGATATTCAAAATCAAATGGACGATGAGTAGTATTAAAATTGCTTGTTGCATTCTTTGCTCCTTTCTGATGAAAAATCTCGATTTGAGATAGGTTATTGCTTAATGCTAATTCATTCAATTCTAATCTCCTTTTATATTTAATTTGTTGTATTTTTGTCAACTTTTATTCTAAATTTTTTTCTTGCTTCATATACATCATTAAAACTAATTCCTAAAACTTTTGAAAAACTTTCCATTTGCTCTATATTCATACTTAACGGATTTACCCTCATGTCATACAATCTTTGTCTGCTCACGCCCATCTTATCAGCTATATAATTTATCTTTAGTCCAGAACGATCAATTAAATCATCAATTTCAGAATTTGTCGACATCTGCATCCTACCACTCCTTTCTTTAACTAAATATTCTACACAAGTTAATAACTAACTCTATGAGATTGATAGCTAGTAACGTCCATAGCAACTTTTCTAATAGACTTTTTTTATCTTTCATGGTAGTCTATGAGTAAGAAATAAAGGGGCTAAGGTTAGTTCCCTAACCCCTGATTTTTATGGTAGAAGTTTCAAGACAATTTCTAATAGTTTATTAATTAACTCAACTATTGCTGTAGCTAGAGCTAATTTTATTAGAAGTTCGTTCTTGGACTTCTTTTTTTGTTTCTTACTCAAACTTTCAACTCCTTTCTTGTTAAGGTCTTAATCAACCTTACAAACACATTATATACTTAAGTTGCATTTTTGTCAACAATCAAATTGCTTTTTTGTCAACTTTTTATTTACTATTCTTTTTTTATTGGTATAATTAAAGTTAAAAGGAGGGATATAATGACTAGCAATATAATTTTCGGACAGATGATTGATTATTATCGGAGACAAAAAGGGTTAACTATGGAAGAATTAGGAAAAGAATTAGGAAAAGCTAAATCATCAATTTCAAGATGGATTTCTGGAGAAAGATATCCAAAGATAGAAGAAATTGAAGAAATTGCAAAATATTTTAATACTGATGTTGAGACTCTTATTTTTGGGGCAAAACGTAATCAATTTGACATCACCACTATCTACAACCAACTAACCCCTCCTCGTCAAACAAAGGTATATGAATTTGCTGAATACCAACTTGATGAACAGGAAAACGGCAAGACGGTTCTTATATATGGTCAGACCGCAGCTGGCGAGCCAATTGAATACGGTCAAGATATAATCCGTGAAGAAGCAACTTCTTATATCCCAGATGGTGCGGAAGTTGCTCTAGTGATCAACGGAGATTCAATGGAACCAGACTTCAAGGACGGATCAATCGTCTACTACAAAAAACAGCCCACCCTGGAAACGGGTGAGCTTGGCATATTTGAAATTGACGGTGCAGTCACCTTCAAGAAGTACAAACCTAATTATGAAGATGAAACAATCCACCTTGTATCACTCAATCAAGATTACGAAGATATGATTTTCCCTGGTGACAAAGTTAAAGTGTTAGGAAAAGTGATTTGGTAAGTGGTTATGTAGAACAGGCTATTAATATGTATTGATTAAAGATGAAATAAAAAAACCACCCACCTGCTGCAACAAGTGAGTGGCATACCTGGAAAGGTTTTCCAAAAATATCATAACATATGGAGGTACAAATATGAACAAGAAATTATTATTAGTTGCTAGTGCTATGGTGTTGGTGAATACAGCACCAACTTTTGCACAAGATAAAGATAAAATAGATGACCTTAAAACTCAAATTGAAGCTAAGAAAAACGAATTAAAAGATTTGGAAGCTCAACTTAAAGAATTAACTGGTGAAAAATCTGAAGGCGATTTTGGACAAGCTGTTACTATTGAAGATGTGACAATAACAATCAATAAAGCTTACTACTCAACGGATCTAAATGAAATGTCTGATATAAAAGCTGACAAAGTCTTGGTAATAGAATACACTGTTCAAAATGATTCTAATGATGAGATTTTTGCTAATATGAACATTGATGTTTATGCTGACGGTAAAAAATTAGATACTTACCCTTATACACGTAACAAATCTGAAAAGATTTCTGCTGGTAAAGCAGCTGACCTAATCGCTGGTTATGCTATTGTGGGTGAACCTAAAGAATTAGAATTAGAGTTCAGACCCCAATATATAGGTGAAATAGGTAATGACACCGTCAAAATAGCCACTGATGGCTTTGAAACTGTTGAAGAATAAAAAAATTAAAAAATCCCACACCCTAATCTTGGCGGACCAGGTGTGTGCAAAAATTGCACATACCACTCAGCATGGTGCATTTGATAAACAAGTAAATAAAATGTTGAAAAAATTACAATAAACACCCCACTCCCTACCGCCAAGTAAGATGAGTGAGGTTGATTGAAATAGTAATTTTATAACTAAAACATACATTACACTTGACGCACCCCGGTTGTTTCAGTTAAGATATACATAATCTTAATGAACGGCTGAAGTTCAGCCAACCAAAAGGGGGCCTAACGGCTCCCTTTTGTGTTTTATAAGGAGAACTCCATGAAACCTTTTCGAACTATCGACGAACAAATTGCCTTACTAAAAAGTCGTCATTTAACTTTTTTATCAGAAGAACAAGCCCGTAACAATCTGTCTCGTTATGGATATTATGAAATTGTTAACGGCTATAAGGACCTTTTCATTAAAGACAAATCATTTCCTGATGAAGAGGAATCTTATGTTCCAGGAGCTACTTTCGAAAATATATTTGATCTTTTCTTATTTGATACACGGCTCAGGCGAGCTGTTTTCACCTCAATGTTAGAAGTTGAACTCAATTTACGGACTGCTGTAAGTTACGTCATTGGAAAACATTATGGATCTAATGAATCCGACTATTTAATTAGAGAAAATTTTAAATCAGGGAAGAGAACCTTTTATAATGGAAAAGCCGAATATCAAATAGATCAGTTACTTCGCAAATTAAGAAAAATACGAAACGACGATGTTCAACCAATGAAACATTACAGGGAATGCCACAGCAACGTTCCCCCTTGGATTATCATAAAAGGTACTTCCTTTGGCAATCTCTTAATGCTCTATAAATTATTAAAAGCCCCATTAAAAAACGAAGTTATCAGTATACTATATGGTATACCTGTACAACTCGTAAACAATGATCCAAGTATAAAACAGCTTTTTTCCGATTCATTAAAGTTATTCCATAAATATCGTAATCGCTCAGCGCATGGAGGTAGAATTTATAATTATATACCTGAAGATACCTCTATACGCTACTCACCCCTTTTACATTCAAAAATTAACGTTGATGAAGCTGCTTACCGAAAAGGTCATGGGCATCACGGTATCAGGGTGTTATTAGCAACATTATCTATGTTTGATAATACAGATGCGTTCCGACACTTATATGCAACTTTGGGGTCAGAATCTAAAATGTTAAACGAAAAATACTCTGGTTTTATGAAAAAACTATCTATTCAGATGAATATGGACTTAAGTATCTTGGTTGAGGTAGACCGATTAGACGAAAGATACTAACACATAAAAACCTAAATTACCCAGTATAGAATTACATCCGGTTAAATCAGTAAAATAAAATACCCCACTCCCCTGTCGCCAAACAATCGGAGTGAGATAACCAAAAATCAACCCTTTGATAGGGCTATTTTCTATACCATTTTATCATACTTAGGAGGTGATGCCTACTTAATTCCTAGCGCTGGCGGGCAAGAAAGGAATTAAACATGATAAAAAAATACACAAAAAAAGACGGTTCAACCGCCTATATGTTTGTGGCGTACTTAGGCACGGACCCGGTAACCGGTAAACAAAAACGTACTACACGCCGCGGATTTAAAACAAAGCGTGATGCTACAATTGCAGAGGCTAAACTATTATCTGATGTAGATAATAATAAATTAGTTAACCAAGATAACATGACATTTCAGCAAGCCTATGATGGTTGGTATGAGCAGTATAAACTATCTGTAAAAGAAAGTACTTTAAACGTTGTAAATTCTTTAGTGCGCAAAACTATCTTACCAGAATTTGGCAAGATAAAGGTCAAGGATATTTCAATTAAACAGTGCCAAAGCGCCGTCAATAAATGGTGGGAACATTATGCTAACTTTAGACATTATAAAACTTATGCAACTCAAATATTAGATTATGCTGTTATTGCCGGAGCCATTGATAGTAACCCTTTTAAAAAAATACGAGTACCAAGATCAAAAGAAAAAGTGGTCAATGAAACTGATCTATACTACACCAAAGAAGAATTAAAAACCTTCTTATCGTTTATCCAAGATGATGTTATGTATTATGCTATTTTTCGGACCTTGGCTTTTACTGGGCTAAGGAAAGGCGAATTACAAGCGCTACAATGGAAAGATATTGACTTTGACCAATTATCTTTAACGGTAAACAAGACCGTGACTTATGGTGAGAAAAGCCGCCAAATAATAAATTCAACTAAGACTAGAGCAAGTAACCGTACAATTAGCATAGATAAAGGAACTGCTCTTGCTTTGAAAAAGTGGCAGATAGAGCAACGTAAAGTTTTACTAATGAATGGTTACGCTGTTAAATCAAATGAACAGTTTATATTTACTAACACAGAGACCAATCAGTTGCTTTCTAAAATGACTATCACACATAAGTTATGGTACATCTGCGATTCAAATAATTTCAAGCGCATCAAACTTCACGGGTTCCGACACACATGCTGTTCCCTACTTTTTGAATCAGGTGCCACCTTACAAGAAGTTCAAGCGCGACTAGGACATAGTGATATTAAAACTACTATGAATATTTATGCTCACGTTACTGAATATCAGCAAGAGAAAACAGCAAATAAATTAGCTGCCTATATCAACTTCTAAAGCGTAACGTATTCAAAACGTATTCAAAACGTATTCAGACAAAAAAATACCGCCCATAAACACTGATAACACAGTATTTGTGGGCGAGTACTATTAACCATTATTAGCCTAATTTGTTGTAGTATTCAACGACTAGGGCTTCATCGATTTCAGCAGATAATTCACCACGTTCTGGTAAACGAGTCATTTTACCTTCTTTATTATTTTCGTCAAAAGAAACGAAGTCTAAACGTGAAACCACTGCTTCTAAGTTTTCTTTAATAATTGCTAAATCTTGTGAACGTTCACGAAGACCAATTACTTGCTCAGGTTTTACTAAGTATGATGGGATATCAACGCGTTGACCATCTACAGTAATATGACCATGGGCAACTAATTGACGGGCTTGGCGACGAGTTGACGCATAGCCTAAACGGTAAACTAAGTTATCCAAACGAGTTTCAAGGATAACCATGAAGTTTTCACCATGCTTACCTTCCATCTTAGCAGCTTTAGTAAATAAAGTTCTAAATTGACGTTCATTTAAACCATACATAAAGCGTAATTTTTGTTTTTCGTTTAATTGAGCACCGTATTCAGTTACTTTATGACGAGCATTCCCATGTTGACCTGGTGCGTAAGGACGACGTGATAATTCCTTACCTGTTTCTGTTAATGAAATGCCTAAGCGACGTGATTTTTTCCAAGCTGGTCCAGTATATCTAGCCATGTTAAATCTCCTCCATATAATTTAAATTTTTGGAGTAAAATATGACTTCTAAAAACCGAATGCGTGCATTTACCCTACACTTTCGCCTTTTGCAGCCGCGGTTACTCATGATCTCCTATTGGAGTGGGCAACTGTTGACGCGCTTTCTTTTTTAGATGCTGCTATATTTTACACAAAGAGTATTATAGCAAAACAATGTAGGACTATGCAAGCATTAATTGGCTTTTTATAAATTTAATCGACGACTGCTAGTAGAGAGGCTACCATCTGAGCCGACTTTGCCCCGGCTTCAAGGACGAAATCATCAAAGGAAACCGAAGCATAATGATCGGCATTATCAGAAATCGCTCGAATAATAACAAAAGGCACCTCTAACACCTGGGCTACTTGCGCAATCGCTGTCGATTCCATCTCACAGGCTCGCGCACGCGGAAAACTCGCTCGAATCTCTTGCGTCTTTTCTATACTATTAATGAACTGATCTCCTGAGACAATTTGACCCACGATGGGTTCAATTCCCATGCCTCGGACAACCGCTTGACTTAAACGAATCAACTGACTATCTGGATAATATAAGCTCGGCATCCCTGCCATCTGCCCTCTTTCGTAACCAAAGCCCGTTACATCAACATCATGGTAGGTTAAGGAATGGGCAATCACTACGTCACCTAACTTAACAGCTGGATCCAAAGAACCAGCGGTCCCAGTATTTATTAAAAGATTAATCGGAAAATGATTCAATAGGAGGGTCGTCACTAAAGCTGCATTCACTTTACCAATCCCTGACTCAACTAAAACAATGGTTTTACCCGCTAGTTTGCCTTTATAAAACGTTTTATTTGCAAGCTCAATTATTTCAATCTCTGCCATTGCCTCCTTTAAGCGAATAATCTCCTCGACCATGGCTCCAATAATTCCTATCATACATTCCCTCCTAAACTAAAAATGCAATTAAAAGTACGGCTAATAATAATACTCCAACAATGATAATCCCATTATTCAAAAAACGATCTAATGCAAGATTATACTTACTTCTCCTACGCTGAATAATTTCTTCTTCATAGTCTGCTTCAATATCCTTATCATAGTAGCCATCTTCAATTCCTGGTTCATCAAAATATAAATCATCTTTTTCTTCATCATAAGGAGTATCTTTTGGATAAGCTCCATCTTCTCGACGTATTTTATAGGTCATAATGGTCCTCCAGCTAGTTAATTTTCCTGTTTGTTAAGCCAATATTGTAGGCCAATAATGGTTTTGGCATCGATAATTTGCCCATCATCTAGAAGTGAAGCAATAGCTTCACGATCAAAGAAAGCTAATTCAATAAATTCATCTTCGTCTTTAGGTAAGGGATCTAAAACTTTGCGGACCCCTTGGGCTTCAAAAAGATAAATCATTTCATCTAAATAGCCTGGCGACACATAGAACGACATCACTTGTCTTAAGGATTCTGTGTGAAAGGCAGTCTCTTCTTCAAGTTCTCTTTTTGCCGCTACATAAGATGCTTCTAACTGCCCATCAACATAATCAATCACACCTGCTGGTAATTCAAAAAGATAGGCATCCACAGCCGCACGATATTGTTTGACTAGAATTACCTGATGGTCAGAATTCTCAGCTAAAATTGCCACTGCTGGTTGATGGTGGATAATATCCCGTTGCACCGTTTGATGGTGATCCCAGGTCATTTGGGCTTGATGTACAGAGATAATTGCACCGTTATAAATCTCTTTACTTTCAATGAGTCGCTCACTATTTTTAAAGGGCATATCTTTAATATTATTTTCCACGAGGTCACCTCTTAAATTTTCTATTTCTTTTTCATTTTAAATTGTACCATAAAAATTAAGGGCTAAGATAAGTCTTAGGTACCATAGCCCCACTTTCTTTCTATGCTACACTAAGAATGTAGAAAAACAGACCTAGAAAATTAAATGGAGGTGTTCTTATGGTCGTAGTTATTCCCGTTGTCCTGGCTTTATACACAGGACTTACTGTATTAGATATTATCCGTCAAAATAATGGTCCTGCCCTTAGAAAAAAATTCTTTAAACAAGGCTTTGACCATTTTGTCTTATCCGCTTGTCTCGTCTTCGCTACTGTCTTTATTAGTGGCTTCCTAGCTGTAATGGATTTCTCACAAATTACCATGCTGCTTGTGGCTTTTATTACCAATCTAATCCTGCCCTACTTTTCTTTTGGGGCTCTAAGCCGTCACCTACCAAAACAACTCATCTTAATTATTTTTTATTTTAACCTTTTCTTTAATACCATTATCCTCGTACAACAAAATTATAATGGTTCCTTTGTTTTTGCTTATCAAGATTGGCTGGGAATAGCATTATTTATCTTTAGCCTCAATATTTTCTGTCATGGATTGATCCATGGTTTAACCTATCTTTTCACAGGTATTGGCCACCGCACGAATCCTAGAACAACAAATTCCTTTACTCGAAAAAATAAAAAAGGTCCTGACATGACCCAATTTTATCTTGAACAAGGATTGAACGAGCAGGAAGTGGACCGGTTCCGCCAAGAAATGGGTCAAGCGAGAGACCATATCTTTAACCTAGAAAAAAATGTCCAAGCAACCGTTAAATTAAGGGATATCGACAAACAAACAAAATTAATTGAACTAAGTCAAACCTACTTCAAAAATATTGTTCACCATCCACAATGGATTGTTAAAGCGGATTATTTCCTTTACAAATTACTCCCCGCCTTGGATGACTTAAGTGAAAAGTATAATGAAATTAATGGCCATCTTGCCAAGAATAAACAAACTTACATTATCTTAGAAAAAACCGCTGAAACCATTCAAAAACTAGCTCAAGAATTAGAGGAAGACTATATGGCCTTCCATAAAGAAACCTTTGATTCTTTAGAAGACGAGTTGAATTTCGCTGACCGAATTATTAATAAAGAAGAATCTTGGTCTAGTAATACTACAATGGAAGCAAACGATATAAGTGAAGAGGACGCAGCAGAGAGCCAAACTTATAAAAATCAAGATTCCATTGAGCAATTACTGGAAGAATTAGAAGCTGATCAAGAACATTCAAAGATGGAGGACTAAAATGACAGATTCAGATATGCAAAAAGATATGGATGAGAAATCCATGAATATTGAAGATTTTTTCGATCAAACTCATACTTATTCTCATGTAGATGACTTGCTCGCTGATCCTTTTGATGAAGCGAGTTCAAGTCCTACTAATCAATTTCAATCCGAACTAGAAGAAGCAGCCCTCAAAGCACAAAAGCAAGTCACCAATGAAAAGTTAATTGACCGGCTCCCCCAACACCGCCAAGGCCAAGCCCGAGACTTAGCCAAAAAGATCAACGAAAATGATATGGCTGCAATTCTGGTATACGGGGCTAATGCTCAAAAAAAATTAGGTGACTTCTCCCATCAGATTTTGCAACAAGTCCAAGTCAAAGATACTGGGGAAATTGGCGACTCCTTAGTCGAACTTATGCAATACTTGCAAGAATCTAATCCCAAAGATTTAAGTGCCCAGCCCAACATGTTTACTAAACTCTTTAAAAAAGTAAAAAATAGCCTCACTGATACTCAAATCCGCTACCAAAAAATTGGTTCGCAAATAGACCGAGTGGCTATTCGCCTTGAACGTGAACGTAATGAATTAATGAATGATAACCGCATTTTAGAACAATTCTACGAAAAAAATAAAGATTACTTTGAAGCCCTAAATATTTATATTGCTGCTGGAGAAGTAAAAATGGATCAATTACTTAATGAAATCATTCCAAGTGCGATTGAGCAAGCTAAAACCAGTCAAAGTCAGATGGATATCCAAAAAGTAAATGACCTCAGTCAATTTTTAGACCGCTTAGATAAGCGGACTCATGACCTACGCTTAACTCGGCAAATGACTTTGCAACAGGCACCTCAGATTCGTATGATTCAAAATACCAACCAAGCCTTGGCCGAAAAAATTCAAGTATCAATCCATACAGCCATTCCGCTTTGGGAAAATCAAATCACCATTGCGCTTGCCCTCTTAAGACAACAAGGGGCTGCAAATTCACAACGGATGGTTTCTGAAACCACTAATAATTTGCTCCTTAAAAATTCTGAAATGCTTCATCAAAGCTCAACCGACATCGCTCGTGAAGTCGAACGTGGGGTCATCGATTTAGAAACCTTACAAAAATCACAACAGAATTTGATCAAGACCATCGAAGACACGCTACAAATTCAACAAAGTGGTTTTGCCCAAAGACGGGCAGCTGAAGAAGAATTATCAGCTATGGAAGCTGAATTACGGAATAAATTATTAGATATCTCCCGTATTCAGACAAATCAAAAAAGCCAACAATTTTCTGAAAATAAAGCAGACCAATACGATTTTTAACCCATAATAAAGGCCTCCCCAAGCCCGAGTGATAAAACACTTGGTTGGGAGAGGCTCTTTTTATACCTATTCAGTTATTATTCTTTTTCACTAAAGTATTGTGGGAAATGTTCAGACACAATCGCATGACAACGATGACATAATTCAGGCGCGCCTTCAATCGTTCCTACTTCAGGACGAACCGCACGACACCGGTCACAAACATGGCCTTGGGCATGGTCAACCACAACCGCCATATCATCCATGTTTAAAGCTCCCTCAGGTGCTGATTCTATATCTGCTAAATCAAGATGAGATACAATCATTAATTGATCAAGGTGGTCAGATAGACCTTCAAGCTCTGCTTTTACTTGGGCTGGAAGGTATAAAGTAACCGCTGCTTCAAAAGATTTCTTAATTGGGTCTGCTTCGTTATTCTTAGCTTCTTCCAAGCCTTTTAGAACTAAATTTCTGACCTTGAAGAAAGATTGCCATTTTTCGATAATGGCTGTTTCTAAAGCTAAATCATAGGCTTGAGGTAAATCAGTCAATTGAACATAACCTGATTTACCTGGTAAAACGGTCCAAGCTTCTTCCATAGTGTGTACTAAGATTGGCGTTAAAAGTTGAATTAAACCATCAAGCACTTCGTAGATAACTGTCTGCATAGCCCGACGATTCAAATCATCCGCCGCTTCGATATATAGAACATCCTTAGCAAAGTCTAAATAAAAAGCAGATAAATCAACCGTCACAAAGTTGATCACATTTTTATAAATAGAAGAGAAATGATATCTTTCATAATCTTCTAAAATATCATTAACTAGCACACGGTATTTAGCTAATAAATATTGGTCTTCAGGACGTAGTTCTTGGTAGTCAACCTGATTCTTTTCAGGATCAAAATCATTGACATTGGATAACATAAAACGAATCGTATTCCGGATTTTACGGTAAGCTTCTGAAATTTGTTTTAGAATTTCCTTAGAAATACGGACATCTGATTCATAATCCACTGAAGCTACCCAGAGACGGATAATATCTGCACCCAATTCTTTGGTAATATCTGCAGGCAAGATAGTATTACCCAGAGATTTAGACATTTTCATTCCATTACCATCCATGACAAAGCCTTGGGAAAGGACGGCTTTATATGGCGGCTTATGGTTTACTGCAACAGAGGTGGTAAAACTTGAGTTAAACCAACCACGATATTGGTCAGACCCTTCTAGGTAAAGGTCTGCTGGGAAATCTAAATAGTCACGGGTTTGTAAGACACCTGCATAAGAGGTACCTGAATCGAACCAAACATCCATAATGTCATTTTCCTTAGTGAATTCTCCATTCGGTGAGCCTGGATGACTAAAACCTTCTGGCAACAATTCTTTAGCAGTTTTTTCAAACCAAATGTTTGAGCCATGTTTTTCAAACAATTGGGCCACATGTTCAATGGTTTCGGGCGTCATAATTGGTGTTTGGTCTTCCGCATAGAAGATTGGTAATGGAACACCCCAAACCCGTTGCCGCGAAATGACCCAGTCCCCCCGGTCTTTAATCATATTATAGATACGACGTTGGCCGGATGGATGATGCCAAGTGACATCCTGCTCAACTGAATCTAATAATTCTTGTCGGAATTTATCAATGGAAGCAAACCATTGTGGGGTTGCTCGGAAGATAATTGGCTTCTTAGTCCGCCAATCATGCGGATAAGAGTGGGTGATTTCAGTGACTTTTAATAGACGGTGAGCCTTTTCTAAGTCTTCTAAAATAACTTTGTTTCCTTTTAAATAAAACATGCCTTCATATCCAGGGGCTTCATCGGTGAAATGCCCCCGATTATCCACGGGTGAAAGAATATCTAAGCCATATTTTAGTCCCACTTGGTAGTCATCTTCCCCGTGACCAGGGGCAGTATGAACGAGACCCGTCCCAGAATCCAAAGTGACATGGTCACCTACAATTAATAGAGAAGACCGATCATACAAGGGATGTTTGGCGGTCATGCCTTCAAAGTCTTGGCCGAGATAGGTATCTAAAACTTGGTAGTCCGCCCATTCTAATTCTTCAGCAAGACTCTCTAATAAATCTTGTGCAACGATAAATTTACGGTCTGCTACTTGAACGAGGGCATAAGTAGCGTCAGCTTTTGCCGTAATAGCCAAATTGGCTGGAATAGTCCAAGGAGTTGTTGTCCAAATGACAAATTCAGCATCTTCTGGCACACGTCCTTTCCCATCTAAAACTTCAAAAGCCACGTACATGGATGGTGACGTCACATCATGGTATTCCACTTCTGCTTCAGCTAATGAGGTTTCAGAAGATGGTGACCAATAAACCGGCTTCATACCTTTATAGATATAACCAGCTGCAGCCATCTTACCAAAAATTCGAACTTGTTGGGCTTCATATTCTGGTTTAAGGGTTAGATATGGATTATCCCATTCTCCCGCAACACCTAACCGCATAAAGTCTTCTTTTTGCCCTTCAACTTGTTTTAGTGCATATTCTTCACACAACCGGCGGAAATCAGCCGTAGACATTTCTTTACGGTTAACTTTTTCAGATTTAATTAAAGCTGATTCAATTGGTAAACCATGGGTATCCCAACCTGGCACATAAGGTGAACGAAAACCAGACATAGACTTGTAACGGATAATAAAGTCTTTAGTAATTTTGTTTAAAGCATGACCCATATGGATCTGACCATTAGCGTATGGAGGGCCATCATGTAATATCCATGTCGGTTTGCCTTCGTTTTTTGCTTGAACCTGATTGTAAAGGTCCGCTTCTGCCCATTCTGCTTGGAGGCTAACTTCTTTTTTCGGTAAGTTAGCCCGCATGGCAAAGTCTGTCTTGCCAAGATTTAAGGTGTCTTTTAATTTCATCCAAATTCTCCTTTTTTATTTTTCCCACTAGAAATAAATCCTACCTACAAAAAAACGTCCCTTCAAACTGAAGGGACGCAATTGCGTGGTACCACCCAAATTAATAATTAAATAATTATTCACTCTTACATGATAACGCTGTTTAAGCGGTATGGCTTATCCATACTTAGATAAAAAAGTGATATCTACTCAAGAAGGGATTATCAAGCTCTCACCATCCTTGATTCGCTGTATATATACTTAAGTAAATGTGTCTTTTTATTGTTTTGGTAATTCTATCCGTATCGTTTGACCGAGGACACTTTCTTTATCCTCTTTGCTTTCTTTAACCGCATCATAATAAGTTCGTTCATTAAAATCTTCCAAGTTTTCATCACTTGATGAACTTTCCTCTAGCGGTGTAAATGTCATTTCTTCAGACTCAACATAGTCATTCTTTAATTGGTGGGCTTGATCGAAAGATTGGCTATCTACTTCAGTTAATCGGTCCACACGTTCAGCCGTCTTATCTGAAATATTAACTGCCTTATATTCTTCAAATTGAGAGTTTACCTCGGTATCTAATAACTTCTTATATTCCGGGTTGGTCACTAATTCTAAATGATCACGAATCATACTTTCAAGTTGATTTCGGAAACCTTGACTATTGCGTCGGATAGCTTCTGTTTCAGTAATAATTGTTTGAGCAAAATCATTCGCCTCACGAACCCGATTATCTGCCTCAGATTCCGCTTCATAAATAATTAATTCAGCTTCCTTACGCGCATTTTGTTTCAAACGATCTGCCGCCTCCTGAGCAACAACAATTGAGGCATTCAAAGATTCTTGTAATTGAGCAAAATATTCATTTTTTTCTTTAGCAATATCTAATTCTGATTTTAGATTGCGATTAATTCCGATTAATTTTTCAAATTCAGCAACGATTACATCTAAGTAATCATTTACTTGATCAGAATCGTAACCACGGAATTTAGTATCAAATTCTTTATTCAGAATATCTTCTGGTGTTAGTGTCACAATTGCACATCCTCTCAGCTTTTTAATGCTCTAAGACATTTACTTGAAGTTTATAGTTATCTTTCTTAGTCATACCTTGGACTTGTTTAATCCAAAAGCGTCCATAATGGCGCAGAGAAACAATATCTTCTACCCCAATTACCACATCTGGACGGGTCATCTCAATAAAGTTCACTTTAACTTGACCGCCTGCGATGGCATCTTTAGCACGCTGTCTAGAAAAATTATAGACTTTGCTTAATAAAGTGTCAAGGCGGAGGGATGAAGCAACTAGGAAAACACTCTCCCAGCTTTCATCCGACTGAAGAATCTCATCGCTAGCAATTGGCTCGAGATGGACGCCAACATTGGCAATTTTTGTAATATTTGACATATAAAATTCGGTCATGGAAGCATCTACAATCACATGCCAGGAAGTCCCATCCGTAATAATATCACCGGTTCGATCACGGTCTACTCCAGTTGAAGTAAAGGTCCCTAGAATTCTCCCATGGGTTAGTTGACCAAACTTAAGAGGAAAATTGATATTAAAGGCTTGTATTTCAAAAGAGGCCTCGTTTACTTCATAGTACTGAGGATAAATAAGCGCCCGCTTCCGCTCTGCTCCTTCACAACCTCCCCAAAAAGCCACTTTAACATCTTCATTAGTTCCAACTAACTGAGAAACAATCATGGCTTGTCGTGGAGTTAAAAATGGACTTAAATAAGCTGAAAAACGATTTTCAACCCACTGCAACCAACCCAATACAGTATCAATAAACCCTTCTTCTTCAGGTCGATAATGTTGATAGATATCAATATAATTAGCCATCTTATGCTCCTATAAAAATACCACCAACAAGGAAAGAATTCCTCTTTGAGCAAACTGCAAAACAAACAATGCAATAATCACATTAAAAGAAATCCCGCCCAAGCTAGGGATAAACTGATCAAATACTGAAATATACGGTTCAGCTAAACGACGAATTAATTGGCCAAGTTTTGATGACCGTGCCTGTGGAAACCAAGACATTAAGGCGTATGCTATTAGGACAAAGCTATACAGGTTAAAAATTGTATCCACAAGTCGGAATAGAATAAGTCCCATTCACGTTTCACTCCTACTTATATAATTTATTCGATAATATTAATTACTCTCTATCATACCTTATTTTATAAATAATTTCCTCATATTTAGACAAAAATCCTGAGTAAGTCCCGCTTTACTTTCTGATAAAAGATGATGGGGACTTATCCAGGATTTCTATTATATGATCGATTTTAGATTAATTACGGTGACGTTTACGGAAGAAAGGCGGTGTATCCAACTCATCACTATCATTTTTTTCAACTTGACGAGCTAAATCAGCATTTTTTTCAAACACCCGCTTGGTATTTTCTTCATCCATTTCTACTTCACGCGTAGACTTTTCTCGGTTAATATCCCAATTAGAGAATAGATCTTTTTGTGGTCGTGCTGCTCGACTATTTGCTTCAGTCTTAGCTGCAAAATCAGCGGCACGTTCAGCATTGTTAGCCTGAACTTGAGCATTATTTTCACTATTTGCATTAAATTGACGCCGTGGTGTATTCATCATAGGTTTAGGGCGGTCATTCTTATCTGATTGAATACCAGTGGCAATCACAGTAACTTTAACTTCATCGCCTAGACTTTCATCAATAGAAGTACCAAATAGAATATTTACATCGCCACTAGAAGCAGCTGCTACAATTTCAGACGCATCTTGAGCTTCATACAAGCTTAAGTCGGCTCCACCTGTAATATTTAAGAGGATTTGTTCAGCTCCATCAATTGATACTTCTAGAAGTGGAGAAGAAATTGCTTTCTTGGTCGCTTCAGCAGTCCGATTTTCACCAGAAGCAGTACCGATACCCATCAAAGCTGTCCCTTGATCTTTCATTACAGTACGAACATCTGCAAAGTCCAAGTTAACATAACCAGGAGCAGTAATTAAATCTGAAATACCTTGAACCCCTTGACGCAGCACATTATCAGCTTCAGAAAAAGCTTCTAACATTGGTGTCTTACGGTCAACGATTTCTAATAAACGATTGTTAGAAATGATTACCAAAGTATCTACATTTTCTTTTAAATTCTTTAAGCCTTCGGCCGCAGCCCGTCCACGTTTTGGTCCTTCAAAAGTAAATGGACGAGTCACAACACCGACAGTTAAGGCACCTAAGTCTTTAGCAATTTTGGCTACGATTGGTGCTGCACCAGTACCAGTACCGCCTCCCATACCTGCCGTTACAAAGACTAAATCAGCACCCTCTAAGACAGAGCGAATTTGCTCTTCACTTTCTTCAGCAGCCTTAACCCCAACTTCAGGTTGTGAACCGGCCCCTAGACCTTTAGTAAATTTAGGTCCTAATTGAATCTTAGTTTCTGCTTTATTCCCTTGAAGTGCTTGGGTGTCTGTATTTGCAACAATAAATTCAACCCCAGATACTTGTTCTGTGATCATTCGATTAACAGCATTTCCGCCAGCACCGCCGACACCAATGACTTTAATCACAGCTCCGTTCATGTTTTGACTTGAATCAAATGATAATTCCATTATTTATCCCCCTAAAATCTTAATTGCGATTATTCATAAAATGAATTGAAGAAATTTCTAACTTTAGACATTAAGCCTGAACCCTCAGGTTCCTCATAAGGTGCATTTTCAGAAGCTTCATAATAACTGTCTGAATCGTCCTCAAAAGCACTATAATCATCAACATAGCTTTGACGTTTACGAACTACCTCTGGATAATCCTCTTGGAAATTACTTTTCGGACGGCTTGGCTTTTGACTAGCTAGCTTTGGCCGTTGCGGTGTATTCTCTTGCCCCCGATTAGGATTTACTTGACTTGGTCGTTCCGGCATAGTTTGGGACCGCACTGGTTCTTGGAAGGCTTCATAGAATGTTCCTTGAGCAATTTGATGAATTTCATCTAAACCGGCCACATAATCGACCATTCCTAAGGAAGTTGTATAAATCGGATTACGCATCCCCATTTCTTTAGGAATATAAGCCCGGACCCGGCCACCAAAATAACGTTTTGCTAGATCAATAACTCCTGGTAAGGAAACCGCTCCACCTGTTAGGACAAAACCACCTGGTAAATCTAAAGCATCTACTTGGCTCAAGTCATCATAAATTGTTTGGAAAATCTGGGCTAACCTAGCTTCGATAATTTCTGCTAAATAATGTTCATCCACTCGAACTGGCTCTTTTTTCCCTACAGTTTCAACTGGGAAAAATTCCTCTTCAGAAGTTTGACTAGCTATAGCAAAACCAAATTCACGTTTAATCCGTTCCGCTGAATCAAGTGAAGTATTTAAAATAATTGAAATATCTTTGGTAACAAAATCGCCACCTTCTTGATCAACAAAAGAATACTTTAATTGATTATCATAAATAATTGAAGCTGAGGTTTGACCACCGCCCATATCAATTAAGACCGTGCCAAATTCGCGTTCATCATGGTTTAAAGCGACTGCTGCAATAGCTTGTGGTTGAAGGACTAGTTCATTAATTCGTAAACCAGCTTTTTCAACACAACGTTTAATATTATGAACAATAGTCTTAGGTCCAGTCAGAATCCGTGCATATAATTCCAAACGAACACCAATCATCCCCCGTGGATCTCTTATCCCATTAAATCCATCTACAATAAATTCCTCAGGAATAATTGAGACAATCTCACGTTCTGGTGGCACAGATCTTACCTTGGCGGCAGAAATTACATTATCAACATCTCTCGCCGTAATTTCACGATTATCACTGGCAACAGCCACCATACCATGACATTCTTCAATGGCTAACTGATTGCTTGGGATACCAACAACAACTTCATTAATCCGAACACCCGACTTCCGTTCTGCTTGGTCAATGGCTTGTTGAATGGAATAAACGGTTTCATCAATATCAACAATAACACCACGGCTTAAACCACGTGATTTTTCATTACCCACACCGATAATATTTACCCGTCCATTAATGGCTTCAGCCACAACTACTTTAATCGAAGTGGTTCCAATGTCTAAACTTACAAATATTTCTTGATTTCTCATTCAAATATATCCCCCTTTACACTCAGTTTATCTACTTTTTAAGAGATTGAATGAGTTCTAATAATACACCTTTCATAATAGCATACCTTAAAATCTAATTGAAGAAAAAGATAAGTGCGCATTCGCTTCTTTAAAATTAATTATCAATATTAGTATCTAATTTAACACTATTATCAGGGGAATCGTTTGGGGTAAAATATGCTCCTACTTCAAAGTTCACGATTCCCTTTTTATCACCAATTTTGTTCAAAATTTGAGGATAATATTGCATTTTTTGTGACACGTTATATATTAAGGCTTTTACAATATTTCCATCCACCATCTTAATTTCGATTGTATTTGGTTTAGCCGAATTGGTAGACAAATAAATCGACTGCATTTGTCCTAAAAGGTCCTGGTCTATCTCTTTAAGCGCTTGGCCCACTTGTTTCAATTTATCCCGGTTATCAAAATCATATAATACAGGTAAATTGACTGCATTGCGTTCATCAGTCATAGGAATAATTACGACATCCCCATTACTTAGAACATAATTTTTTTGATTTTGCACTGTATCAGGCATTTCAGCGACAAATTCATTTGAAGTGACGGCTAACTCTATAAAGGACCAATGGTCGGTTTTTATCTGAACTTGGTCGACAATCGGATTTTCTTTTTTAATTTGCTCAATAATCTCATTCCGTTGTCTTAAAACTAACTTACGACTATCAAAGGGTTCTATCCGGGAAGAGGCTTTTACTTGTTGGGCAATTTCCTGACCTACGCCGCTTACCCGGACTTGATTTACTCTTTTAAAAGGTAATAATTGCAAGACACAAATAAACATAATCATAAGTAAAATAGAATAAACCGCAAAGAGTTTGGGTCGACCTTGTGGTAATTTTCCCCATTTAAAAGTAGGTCTAATTTTTCTCCGTCTATCACGCTGAAATTTTTTGGTAGTCACCATTTTATTCGATTCAGAGCGGTGGGTAGAATAGTTATGATTATTATAACCTTGGCTACCGACGCGATAGTTTCCTTGACTCCGACTTTTAATCATTCTGAGATTATCTTGGTAAACTTTTTGATTATATTTTTCCTTTACAGGCTGGGCTTTGAATAAATTATCTCTATCAACCCGGTTTTTATTTTGATTTAGACTTGATCTAATAGAATAAAAATCGTCTCTAGAGTCCTCATGAATACGATAATTTCCTTGCCTTTTTGTATCTACCTGCTTGACTTCACCACTTTCAGCATGGATCCGGTAATTTCCTGATCGAGGTGGTTGGGAGTTTGGTTGCTCTAATTGCCAGCGCTCTAATTCAGGTTTCTTATTCAGCTTAGTCTTATTGCTTGTCTTGGCAAATGGGAACATTTTAGGCATACCCAACCCCCCTTTCTATCTTAAGGATTTTAAATTTAATCGGCGATAGCTTCTAGTTCTCTGACAATTCGGTCCGTTGCATCGATGATTCCTAATTCCTTAGCATGGTTAGACATTAAGGATAGGTTTTTCTTACCTTTCATTAATCCGTCAATATAAACTTTAAGCACATCTTTGTTCAAATTTTTTTCTAGAATCATTAAGGCTGCTTGCTTAGAAACTAAGGCCTTGGCATTCATTTCTTGATGATTATTTGTCACATAAGGACTAGGAATTAAGATGCTAGGTAATCCTAGCGCCATCAATTCCGTTAAAGTGGTAGCACCTGACCGGCAAACCACCAGATCAATTGCTTTAAAAACCTCAGGCATGTTTTCAATATAAGGAACCACCCGTACATTAGAAGGAGCCTCAATCATTTTATGATTAATCTCGGCCACCAACTGGTCGTAGTGTTCTGACCCAGTCGCAATAATTACTTGATAGTTTTCATGATTAAAAGCAGAAATTTCATTTATCGCAGCCTGGTTAATGGCTGGAGCGCCCCGACTCCCCCCAAATACTAAGACCGTCGGTAAATTATTGTCCAAATTAAATTGATTTTGTAAAATATTTGGCAGATTAGGAGTATTAACGACTTCTTGTCCCCGAGGGTTACCGGTTAGAACAATTTTATCTTCATAATTTTTAAAATCTGAGCGTACATCGTCAAAACAAATCCCAATTTTGGAAACAAAACGGGCTAATAATTTGTTGGTGATGCCTGCTACTGAATTTTGTTCATGAATCATTGTAGGATAGGATAGAAAGGCAGCGGCTAACAAGACCGGCGCACAAACATAACCTCCCGTACCTAAAACAACATCTGGTTTAAAAGCTTCAATCATTTTTTGGGCTCGGCGCATACTCATTAGCAGTTCATAGCCAGTTTTGACATTATCTAGCGATAAGGACCGCTTTAAGCCTTGAATTTTAATGGCTTTAAACTCGATGCCTTCCTTAGGAATAAGGGTTGCTTCTAAGCCTTTCTCCGTACCAATATAGAGAGCCTGTAAATCTGGATTTTCAGCTTTTAACCGTTTATAAACTGATAAAGCTGGGTAGATATGTCCACCAGTGCCGCCCCCGGAAAGTACAATTCGGTTAATTTTCCCCACAATAATCCTCTCTTTTCTATAAAATATAGGGTTCATCTTGGATATATTGAGCAATCAAGTCTTTAAATTGATCACCACGGATTTCAAACGATTTAAACTGATCCCAACTGGCACAAGCTGGTGAAAATAATAAGACTTGACCTGCTTGGGTGGCTTGATAAGCTAAGTGACTTGCTTCCCTTAAATTATCTGCTAGAACAAATGGAATATCTACTTTTTCGAAAGCTTTTGCCATTTTTTCTTTTGTTTCACCATAGAGGAAGGCTTGTTTAATATGACCCAAATGAGGAATTAAATCATCAAATTCATTTCCCCGGTCGAGGCCGCCTCCTATATAAATCAGATCTTGATTAAAGCTTGCTAACGCGGTAATAGTAGCGGTCATATTCGTTGCTTTGGAATCATTATAAAATTCGCGTCCTTTAAAAGAAGCCACATGTTCAATCCGATGAGGCATTCCTTTATATGCTTCAATAGTTGCTTTGACTTGTGGTAAATCAACTTTTTCAATCACAGCCACTGCTAGTGCAGCAAGAACATTTTCAATATTATGGTCACCTGGAATTTTGATCGAATCCAAGGATAAAATAGGTTGATTATGATAGATGACTTGGCCATCTTGGAGATAAAGCCCCTCGGCAACCAATTCTGGGGTTACCTGAGTTCGTGAAAAAGGAAGCTTAATTGCTTTAATTGATTTAGCAGCCTCTTGCAAAATTTCTTGGTCATAATTATATACAAGGAAATCTTGCTCGTCTAAATTCGCTGCTATCTTTAATTTAGCTGCAATATAGGCTTCCATTGAACCATGATAATCAAGATGGGTTGGATAAATATTAGTAATGACCCCAATTTTTGGTTTAAAGAAAGAGGTCCCTTGAAGTTGGAAGGAGGAAATTTCCATGACCAAACGTTTGTCAGCTTGTGTTTCACCCACAACCGATAAAATCGGGATGCCAATATTACCAGCTAAAATTGCTTTCTCACCCAATATTTCATTAATTAAAGCTGTTGTCGTGGTTTTTCCATTTGACCCAGTAATTGCAATCATCGGTGCTTGACTAAACCAAGAAGCAATTTCAATATCAGTATAAATAGGAATACTTTGTGCTTTTGCTTCTTGTAAAATTGGAATTGAATACGGGATACCTGGATTTTTTACAATAAAATCGAAACCAGCTTCAAGTAAGCTGACAGGTTGTTGACCATCAACCAGAACTAAGCCACGCTCCAATAAAGATTCTAAAGTTTGATCACGGTCTAAGACTTGATTATCTGACAAAGTTACTTGGGCACCTTTTGCTAAGAAAAAATTGGCTGCTGCCTGACCACTCTTAGCATAACCAAGAATTAATATGTTTTTATTTTCCAAATCAGTTTCTGGATTCATCTTAAGTCCTTTCAATCATAAATACAAGACAATTAAATATAGTAAACTTGCTAATAAGCCGCATAACCAAAAGACTAAGACAACCTTAGTTTCTGACCAACCACTCATTTCGAAATGATGATGGATGGGTGACAACTTAAAAACACGTTTTCCGCGAAGCTTGAAAGAAGCTACTTGAATAATGACAGAGGCAGTTTCAAGTACAAACACCAAGCCAATCAGCAAGAGTGAAAAAGGTCGATTAAGGGCCAAGGAAATCACAGCTAAACCTGCTCCCAAGGCTAAGGACCCCACATCTCCCATAAAAATCTTGGCTGGCTTATGATTAAAAATTAAAAAGGCAAGGAGTGCCCCCACTACTGTAAGACATACCAATAAGATGGTTTCATTCTTATCAGACCAAGCAATATAAGCATAGGTGCTATAAGCGATAATAGATAACCCTGTTGCTAAGCCATCCAAGCCATCCGTTAAATTAACTGCATTAGAAAAACCCGTTATCCAAAAGAAGGCAAATAAACTTAATAGACTCAAGACATTAATCTGCCAAGAAAATAAGGAGAAGCTTAAATTGGCACCCAAGTGTCGACCTACAAATACGACTAAAATTGAAAATAATATTTGAAGCAGAAATTTCTGTTTAGCTTTTAAACCTTCATTTTGATGTTTGAAAATTGAAATAAAATCATCAACGAAACCAATACCACCGAATAATAAAAAGGTCAAAAGTGTCATAAACAGGTAGCCATTACTATGCTGGCTGAATAAAGCTAAAGCTAGCATAGTAATGAGAATGGCAGCGACAAAAACCGTCCCGCCCATCGTAGGTGTCCCTGTTTTTACCTCATGCCATAGGGGACCTTCTTCTCGGGTTGTTTGTCCAATTTTTTTACGAATGAATACTCTAATAAAAAATGGCATGATAATGACCGTCAATGCAAACGCGATAATAAATGATAGGATATTTAAGTTCATTAATGTCTCCCCTATTAATTTTCTTGATAATATGCCATAATTTCTTCGGCATCATCGTAAGGAATCTTTTGGTCACCAATAATTTGGTAGCCTTCGCCCCCCTTACCCGCAAAAAGAAGCACATCCCCACTTTGAGCCATTTCTAGCATAGTAATGACGGCCGCTTTACGATCTTCGACAATAGTATATGGCTTCTCATCATGTTGCCCAATCATTTCATGGCAGATTTTGGTTACGTCTTCGAAACGAGGATTATCGGCTGTAAATACAATATAGTCTGCATAATTAAATAGTACATCACCAATGCCAGGTCTTGCACCTGAATCCCGATTGCCCCCAGAGTGGCCCATCAGTGCCAATAAACGTCCTTGTTTATGACTCACTAATTCTTGCATAACCCTTTCTAGGGCGTCAGAGGTGTGGGCAAAATCAACGACAACATCAAAGTCTTTATTCAAAGCTAAGACTTCCATGCGGCCAGAGACCCCTTTAAAATCTTTGGTTGCTCTTAGAATATTTGCGACATCAATCTCATAATAACAAGCTAAACAGAGGAAAGCAGCCAAATAATTAGAGACATTATAATGACCCCGCATTGGCAGTTCAAGCTCAAATACTTGATCATTAAAATGAAGCTTAAAGGCTAAGCCTGTCTCCTTATTTTGAATCTGCGAAGCATAGGCTGTCGCCTCTTCATCCACCAAACTATAGGTAACTAAATCAGCTGCTGTCGCTTGAGCCATCACTTCCCAATAAGGATCATCTTTATTAATGATGGCTAGCCGCGGCCGACCTTGATGGAAGGCTTGCCCTAATTGACTAAACAGTAAACTTTTAGCATAGGCATAATTATCCATTGTCTTATGAAAATCTAAATGTTCCCGCGTAAGATTCGTAAAAATAGCACAATCAACATCAGTATACCAAAGGCGGCCTAAGGAAAGGGCATGGGAAGAAGCCTCGATAACTGCATCCTGACATCCACGCTCAAGCATTTCAGCAAAGAGTGCTTGTAAATGTAAGGCATTGGGGGTGGTGTTGACTGCCGGATAATAAGTATCCGCGACCTTATAGTGCAAGGTGCCTATTTTTCCTGTCTTATGGTCCAAACTAGTCAGTAAGTCACTGATCATAGAAGAAGTGGTCGTTTTACCATTTGTGCCAGTAACTGCTACGACCTTAAGCTTACGACTCGGTTCTTGATAGAATTTATTGGCCAAAATGGCTTGGGCTCTAAAACTTGAATCAACTAAGACAAAGTTAGCTGGAATAGTTTGATAGTTAGCAGGCAACTGTTCTACGATTATTAATTTAGCTCCCTGAGCAACCACTTCTGCTATCGCTTGATGGCCGTCAAAGTTTTCACCTTTAATGGCAATAAAACATGCTCCAGCTTCAACTTGGCGACTATCATTCACTAATTTGGTCACTGTTTGGTCTAAATCAATTTGATCAAATAATTTTTTGTTATATAAGGCTTCAATTAATTCTTTTTGTTTCATTCTCATCACTTTCTATATCTTTAATAGACTAATATTGATTGCACAAAGGGCTTAAACAGTTCAGCTAATATTTGTGCTCCAGTCTTGCCATTTGGGTTTTGTGGTTGCTTCATATTCAGGTAAAGCATGTATTTTGGTTGGTCTGCTGGAAAAAAACTAATAACGGAAAAATAGTAGTCTGTTGGCCCGGTTAAATAACCGTTACCCTCAGGATTGGCTATCTGAGCTGTCCCCGTCTTAGCTGCGATTTTTAACCCATCAATTTTATAGGCCTGCGCAGTACCATAGTCTTTTTCAACCGTATCTACCATTAAGCTTAGCACTTTTTCGGCTGCTTTGCTGGTAAAAAGTTGACCTAAATCTTTTGCAGCAAATTGTGGCTGATAATCACCCGAGCTATGATCTAAATATTGAATCTTAACTGCATGACCACCATTAGCAATTGCCGAATAGGCTTGCATTAATTGAATTGGACTGGTAAGAATCCCTTGACCAAAAGCAGACATCGTTTCAGATACAGGATTATCAAATTTTATTGAGCCTTCCGTTTCATTAGCCAGACCAAACTGAGTAGGACGACCAAAGCCAAAATCAGTTAAAGCTTTAGCCCAACGGTCTAATCCAATTCTTTGTACTAATTCTACCATACCTACATTGGAAGACCGTGCTAAACCTTCATCAAAAGTTATATCGCCCCAACCCACTACATTATAGTCATGTATTGTTACATCATAGACATCGATTGACCCCGATTTGTAAGTCTCTTGTGGTTGGTATACACCCAACTCATTTGCTAGAGCAGATACCAAAATTTTTATAGTTGAGCCTGGCTCGTAGGCATTTTCCACCATCAGATTACGCCACTCATTCTCAATTCCCTGACGATTATTCAAGTTAAAACTAGGTCGTTGACTGGCACTTAATAGTTTCCCACTAGGAATTTCAACTAAATAGGCTCCTAATTCTTTTGGCTCATATGTCTGATAAATTTGAGACATGAGTACTTCTAATTGGTTTTGTAGTCGGGAATCCAAGGTTAGATAAAGATCCTGAGCCTGTTTATCGTGTCCGCTTAGAACTTGATCCAAAGCAGCTTCTATACCTAATTTACCAACCATGGTCTGACCGTCATCACTTTTATCCGAAAAACCAATCAGATGAGAAGCAAACTCATCATTGGCATACTGACGATCGGCTTGAGCTTTGAAATATATCCCCTGTAACTTAGCCGCTTGCAAACTTTGAATTTTATTTTGATCTAAATTTCGACCTAGGGCCCCAAATTCTACTTGTTGGGGACCACTTTGTAAGAGCTGGGCCAATATTTTATCACGGTCACCGCCTAAGATTTCTGCTAATTTTTTAGCTGTATAATCGGGATCAGAAACAATTTCACCTTGATTCCCTTTTATTTGAGCATAAATTGAATAAGAAGTAGTATCAATCGCAATGGGTTGACCGGACTGATCATAGATATTGCCCCGTCTCGCTTGCGTAATACTACTTCCATTATCGATGAGTGGACTCATTTGACTCAGGTCCACTGAATTTGAAGTTTTTAAAACCGTTAATTGAAAGGCTCTGCCAATAAAAATAAGTAGCACTAAAAAAATAAGTGCCAAAAAAACTAAAACGTTGTATGCGCGATGTTCTTTTAAACCTGATTTCATTTACTAACTTCCTCAACTCTTGCAGGATCCAAACTAAGTCCTGCTGCTTGAGCTTCTGCTTGGATCGTCTGATAATTATATTGGTCCATTAATTGATTGAGCAATTGATCTGAATCTTGCTTTAAGTCAGACATTGAATCTTGGTACTGATTAACCATCACTTGGGTCTTATTATTATTATACTGAATCATTAGCCCCATGCCTATACAAAATAGACAAATTGCTACAGAAAATATGATAATTATACTCTCAACCATACTTAAATTTAAGCTTTGTTTTTTGCTAACTTGCTTAGTGACAGTTTTTCTTTGCTCTCTAGTAAATTCGGGGATAAGCTGAGTTGAGTTAGCACCCATATTTGAATTGCTTACTTTTCTTACTTGGCGTTCTGCCCGCGAATAATGAAAATAACTTTGTTCTTCTGCTAAATTCAAACCAGTCTTCCCCTTTCTCTACTCAGTGATATGATTTCTTTGGATAACTCGTAATTTTGCTGACCGTGACCGATTATTTTCATCTAACTCTTCCTGACTTGCCAAAATTGGTTTGCGATTGACTAAAGCAAAATCTGCTTCTGTTCTTTCAGGTAAGATGGGTAAATTGGGTGGCAAATCCGGTCTACTAGATTTATCTCTAAATAATTGTTTTACAATCCGATCTTCTAATGAATGAAATGAAATAACTGAAATACGTCCCCCCACTTTTAATAAAGTAAAAGCCTGATTCAAAGAGGTCTCAATTACATTTAATTCATCATTAACAGCAATACGGATGGCTTGAAAGGTCCGCTTAGCAGGATGGCCACCACTGCGACGGGTAGCCGCTGGAATGGCCTCTTTCACTATTTCAGCTAATTCTAAAGTGGTTTCAATCGGCTTATTTTTACGAGCTTGCTCAATGGCTCGGGTAATCCGTTTGGCAAAACGTTCCTCACCATAATGATCAATGATTTTCACAATTTTTTCATAAGGCCATTCATTAACAATTTCATAGGCTGTCAATTTATCTTCTTGATTCATTCTCATATCGAGAGGAGCCTCTTTTTTATAAGAAAATCCTCTCTCCGCTTGGTCTAATTGAGGAGATGACACTCCCAAATCATAGTAAATTCCATCAACATAGGAAACGCCTCTCTCTGCTAATTGCTCCTTTAGTTGAGCAAAGTTTGCATGGATAAAGGTCACTTGGTCTTTTTCAATATAGTCATGCAAACGGTCTTGGGCATTTTTAATTGCATTCATATCCTGGTCAAAGGCATATAAATGCCCTTTGGGTGATAAGAGACTTAATAAATAAGCCGCATGACCAGCCCCACCTAGGGTACAATCAACATAGATTCCATTTGGATTTATATCTAATTGATCAATGGTTTCGTGTAATAAAACACTCGTATGTTTAAAATTTTCCATTCCTTACCCACCTATAAACCAAAATCAATCATATCTTCAGCAATCATTTCAAAATTATCTTCAGCAATATTTGCAAACTCATCCCATTTTGCACTGCTCCAAATCTCAATACGGTTTGATACGCCGATCACGCGACATTCCTTATCGATCTTTGCAAAAGTGATTAAGTTTTCTGGTAAATTAATGCGTCCTTGCTTATCCAATTCTACTTCAGTGGCAGCTGAATAAAAGAACCGGCTAAAAGCACGGGCGTCTTTTTTTGCAAGTGGTAATTGACTTAATTTGGCTTGTAAGTCTTCCCATTGTTTACTGGGAAAACCAAATAAACATCCATCTAATCCTCGAGTTACAATAAATCTTTCCCCTAAATCGGGACGAAACTTAGCCGGCATGATCAGACGCCCTTTATTGTCAATATTATGTTTATATTCACCAATTAGCATCTGTCACCCCTCCTATTCTAAGTTATTCTAATTCTACCACATCCCCCCACTCTTCTCCACTATTTACCCAAAAAAACAAAAAAAAATAACACCCGAGGGGTGTTATTGGTTGTAAATATGATTATATCAAGCTTTACTCCGGATAAATATCTGACTAAAAAGTGGGGGCTTTTCCCTAAATAAAGTAGGTATAAATTCGTACTAGATAGAGTCCTAGTAAAAAACCACTTAAAGCTGTAAAGGCAACTTTTGAAGCTGCTAAATAATACGGTACTAATCTAAACTCAGCGAGACCCTGAATATACTTATATAAGTGAACCGCCAAGCAAAATACAGTTAAATAGATTGACACCGGCAAAAGTGAAAAAGAAAAGACCAATTTACTTAAGCTATCAATCAAGCCTAACCAAGCTGGTAATAAGACAATGGCAATGGTTAGCGGTAGACCCTTAAATCGTTTAAGAAAAAACTTGCCGTAGCGTAAGCCAAAATATATTAAGACAAAGGGTAAAATATATAATAGCAATTCTGTTATCAGAAATTTATTTGGCATACTTTACTCCTCCACTCCTGTTTGCCCCTCCAAATATAAAAGCCCATAAATCATTCTTACTTACAATGAGCTGATAGCTAAAACTATCACTCTCCTAATTGTTAAGTAAATACCTATTCTTAAGGGTAAATGACTTATAGACTTTAATATTCACAGATAGATTTTGCTAAAAAGTACTTATCTTATTTAATAAAATTAAAAATATGGAACCAGGTATCTTGATTAAATACTTCCCAAATCGAACCGCCGCCAAGAAGAATATAACCCACAAAAATACCAATGATAAAAACTAGACAAACTAAAAGCAAAAAAATGAGTAACTTAAAAATTGTCTTTAAGGCTGGAAAAAGAATTGAATCGCGCAATGCTATCTTATCATTAGCCAAATCAAATTCCTCCTAACCAATTAAACGTCGCATAATTCGCTGGAATAATTGACGTAATCTTTGTTTTCTACTTACTTGAACAGTACTTAATTTGCCTGATTCAATTAAATCTAACATTAACCCTGTCCCAATGGCCACACAATTCATGGGTTGCTCAGCCTGAATAACTGACACATTCAGATAATTGGAAAGGAATGTATCTAGATTTGAAATCAGAGCCCCACCACCTGTTAGAATAATACCGCCCTCCATAATATCAGCCGCTATTTCTGGCGACTGATCCTCTAAAAGTCTTTGAGCACGTTGACCTAAAATTTCTAGATGGCTATGAAGTGCTTGATATAAATCATTCGAATCCGCATTCAAAGAGGTAGGTAAACCATTAAGCAAACTCCGTCCGCTTATCTCAAAGCTCTCAACAAGTTTATCCTCTACTTCAATGGCTGTGGCTAGATTAATTTTAACCATTTCAGCGGTTCTTGCACCGATTAAGACTTGGTAATGATCACTAAAGTAATTAATAATCGCTTGGTCAAAGAATTGACCTGCTTCCTCAAATGATTGGTTAACCAAGACATCTCTACCTGAGAGTACCGCCATATCGCTAGTACCCCCACCGATATCAATTACCATCGCGCCATGGCTTTGATTCATATCAAAACCAGCTCCGGTTGCAGCCATTAAGATTTGCTCTTCGATATAAATTTTACCACCGGTCACCTTTTGAACAACATCAATTAAAGATTGTTTTTGAAAATCTGAGACCTTAGATGGGGCAGAGATTAAAACCTTTGGTCTTGCTAACCAAGACCTACTAGGTAACTCTTTTAAAAGTAAAACCAAAAGTGCTTCGGCGAAATCATAGTCCGCAATGACTCCTCCCTGTAAAGGGTGGATAACTTGAATATGGTCAGATGTCCGCCCTTGCATTTCATAGGCTTTTCGTCCAGCCGCAATGACCTCACGACTTTGTCGATTAACAGCTATCACAGCAGGCTCATTCAAAACAATGCCCCTACCCTTTAGATGAATCAAAACATTGGCAGTACCTAAATCTATGCCTATTTCTCTGCTCATAGCTCAGTCTCCATTCATCCAATGATAAACTATTGTTTAATTAATACTTTATTGCTTGTTACTTCAGAAATAGGTGAAATATTTACACGTTCAATATCTGCACCTAACTGGCGTAATTTAAGATGGAATTGATAATAACCGCGATCTAAGTATTGAAGATTTGATACCCGAGTCAAGCCCTTAGCTTTTAGGCCTGCGATAATTAGGGCAGCTGCTGCTCTTAAGTCAGTTGCTTTCACATTTGCCCCAGTAAATTCAGTCGGTCCATACATAATCGCGGTTTGACGATCCGCTGTAAATTTAGCTGACATCCGCCGTAATTCTTCTAGATGCATAAAACGGTTTTCAAACACAGTCTCATTCATAACTGATGTTCCATCTGCAAGTAATTGAGCAATCGTCATTTGAGCTTGCATATCTGTTGGAAATCCAGGATAAGGTAAGGTTTTAACATCGGTTGCTTTTAATTTTGCTGGTCCTATGACCCGGATACCTTCATCGTGTTCCTCGAAAACAACCCCCATCTCAGTTAATTTAGAGATTAAAGGCCGGTTATGTTCACGCATAGCACCTTCGACAAAAACATCACCTTGAGTGACCGCGGCTGCTACCATAAACGTACCTGCTTCAATTCGATCTGGGATAACTGAATGCTCAGTACCATGAAGGGCTTTTACCCCACGGATACGAATCGTTTCGGTTCCTGCACCCACAATTTTAGCCCCCATGCGATTTAAGAAATTGGCTAAATCCACAATTTCTGGTTCACGGGCTACGTTTTCAAGAATAGTTTCGCCCTCAGCCAGAGTTGCCGCAATCATAATGTTTTCAGTCGCACCGACACTAGGAAAATCTAAATAAATCCGCGCACCTTTTAGTTGATCTGCTTGTGCTTCTACATATCCCGCTTGACTATTTATTTTGGCACCTAAAGCTTCAAACCCTTTTAAATGTAGGTCAATTGGACGCATACCAATAGCACACCCTCCCGGCATAGCAACTTTAGCGTGGCCAAAACGTGCTAAAAGCGGCCCCATTACTACAACGGAAGCACGCATTTTACTTACAAAATCATATTCAGCAACAGACTCAACATGGCCTGAAGCATCAAGAATCATTTGGTTATTTACTTCATCAAACTGATTTACCACACCAATTCGATTCAATAATTCGTTTAAAGTATGTACATCTGACAATACTGGTACATTGGATAAGTGAACTTGTCCCGTTTCTGCTAAAATTGCGCCTGCTAAGATTGGTAATACAGCATTTTTTGCGCCTTCAACTTTAACAGCTCCTTGCAAACGGTTGCCACCTTGCACAATGATTTCTTCCATGAAAAAATTCTCCTTTTGAAAGCTATCGTTTTGGAGCCAACGATAGAATTATGTTTATTTAATTTAGAGAAGTTGACTCATAACGATATTTTGGACAACTTCAATGATCTCGATAAAAAATGAACCAACTAGGTAGCCTAAGGCTATACTTAGCATGTACAACATAAACCGGGCATAATTAGCATCTTCTTTGACAAAAAAGAAAGACCAATTAAATCGGCTTAAGATAAGGTAACTAAGTATCACAAACATGAGCCTAATAATCAGCACTGCCATACCATTTAAAATTAGCATCATGTATCACCTACCAGTCCAATTTCAATCATAGCACAATTTATTCACTTTTGAAATAAAAGCAGTAAATTTTCAATGCCACTCCAAAAAATTAAAACGTAATCATAGTCTAACCTTTTATGGTTAACGCGGAGTATCACTATTTTTTCAAACAGGTTACAAAGCTTTAACAAGGGAGCAGGACTGAAGCATGAAAATCTCATGAAAATCTCTGCTTTTCGCTTTCTGGGGCACTTGGATGAAAACGACTTAGAACTACAACATACCACCTAACTATATATAGATGGTCTAGAAAGATTCAAAAAAGTGGGACTGTTTGCCCCCCGTTTCTCTTCAAACAGTTCAAAATAAAAAGCCCCTAAGCTTGAAAATATTTTTCAAAGCTTAGAAAGGCTAATTAAACTATGAGATGATTTTTTATTGATAGCCATAAGTCCGTTGATGGTTATGGATATCCTTAATATAAAAACCATGGTAATTTGCTTCAGGTTTCCCTAAAAAGTCAGAACCATCTTGCGGTAGTCTAGTTTGATAAATTCTTTCATAGTCTGCAATTGATAAGGCTTTTCTATTTTCTAACATTTTGATAATTAAGTTAGAATCAACTTGCATATCAAAATTTGCTTGAATTTCAAGGATAAATAATTCTGCTACAGCCCCTGAACCATAAGAGAACATAGCAATCTTATCACCAGCATCTAACTTTTCATCATTGATTAAGAGCGAGAGTAAGCTCATATATAAGGATCCTGTATATATATTACCCACTTGCCGATTAATTAAGGTGGCAGTTTCAAGATGACTAGTCCACTCTTGGACTCGGTCTAGAGAAACCATACCTTGAGCTAGTTTTAAGGCCTTTTGGGCTATTTTTGTAAAAGGCATATGGAAAAGAAAGGCCTTACTTTGTTCAACAACACCAGGATAGCGCTGTTGAAATTCGGCTAAAAGGGCCTGATAAAACTCGAGGAAAATCCCAGTTGAATATTGACCTTTAACCAAGGCCTTATCCATATATATTGGCCGCCAAAAGTCATAATGACTCTTGGTCATTGCTAGATTTGTATCATCAATAGCTAAAATTGTCGGTTGGGCTTTTACTAAAAAAGCCAAGGCTCCTGCCCCTTGGGTCACTTCACCCGAACTATCAAGCCCGTACCTTGAGATATCACTTGAAATCACTAAGACTTTGGCTTCTGGATGCAATAAGACATAGTCTTTAGCCATTTGTAAGGCCGCTGTAGCTGAATAACAAGCTTGTTTCATTTCAAATGATCTGGCGAAAGGTTGAATCTCCAAAAGATCATGAATATACGAGGCGGCTGATTTAGATAAATCAAAAGATGACTCAGTTGCAAAGATAATTTGATCAATATCTTGTTTATCCTGGTTACTTAATATTTGCTCAGCTGCATTGGCTCCCATAGTTACAATATCTTCATAGATTTCAGGCACTGCCATTTTATCCTGTCCAATACCGACAGTAAATTTTTCTAAAGCAACATGACGAGCATCTGATAGGTCTTCCATTGCTAGATACTGTTGTGGCACATAGAAACCAATTTTGTCGATCCCAACTATAGTTTTTTTCACAGGTTTGAATCACTCCCTTATAGTTTACGAATCAGTTCTAATCCCTCGTGAGCCTTTTGCCGATTCATAAAGCTTTGTTTAATTAAATAATCTACTAATTCTGGCAATTCTTCTACGCTAGCTCCAACTTGTAGCGCTAATGACCGAGCTTGCATCCGCATATGCCCTTTTTGAATTCCCTCAGTTACAAGGGCCTTAAGAGCTGCTAAATTCTGGATTAATCCCACCGCTACCATTATTTCTGCTAATTGACTAGCCGATGGTTGGCCTAAAAGACTCAGTGCCCACTGAGCTTGTGGTTGAATCGATAAGGTCCCTCCTACCGTTGCTACAGGTAATGGTAAACTTAAGCGGCCTTTTAAATCACTTCCATCAAGCTGCCATTCAGACATGGCCCGATAGCCACCTTTACGGCTGGCATAAGCATGACTTGCTGCCTCAATGGCCCGCCAATCGTTCCCAGTTGCTAGGGCCAGACCGTCAATTCCATTCATGATGCCTTTATTATGGGTAGTAGCTCGATAGATATCTAAATTAGCATAGCTAGTTGCTACGACAATCTTTTCAGCCACTATCTGTCCCTTAAGAGAATCAGTCGCTAAACGTTCAACAGGAATGATGACTTCAGCGGTTGCTAAGGCTTGCTCAGAATAATTAGACAGAATTGACATTAAAGGGGCTTGTCCTAAAAGTTCTGTTAGTCTTGGCGCAAGATTCTCAAGCACCGTGTTAATTGCGTTTGCCCCCATGGCATCACAAGGATTGAAAGATAAATAGACCGTAAAGAAATTGTCACCCGCCTGATTAACTTGCTTGGACCAAATTTCAGTCGGTCCACCGCCGCGGCTTACCATCGATGGGCTCGCCTCTTTGGCTAAAGCTAACAATTCCTCCTGATGAGCTTGAATGATTTTTCGGCCCTCCACTTGAATATCAAGATTAGCAAAAATTATTTGCCCCGTAATCAGTCTTTGGCCGTATGAAGTCGTAATTGAATCAACCAATTTTGCTGCATTGGATAAGGCTGCAATCACTGAGGGCTCCTCTATTGCTAAGGGAATCAAATAATCTTTATGATTAATGGTAAAGTTGGGGGCAATACCAAATGGCAATTCATAATTAAAAAGGTAATTTTCAATCATTTGATTACCGATACTCGCCTCCAGGTGATGAAGGGCATGTGCGTCTTGATTGGTTGTTTCTTTAAGCAAACGAAAACGGTCTGCTAAATCTAACCGATAAAAACCAGTATATAATGGATTTTTAGCCATAAGTATGCTTATTTAGTCCCAAAGATACGGTCACCAGCATCGCCTAAACCTGGCACAATGTAACCATGGTCATTCAAATGATCATCCAAAGCCGCAACATAAATATCTACATCTGGGAAGGCATCGCGCAAGGCGTTCACACCTTCTGGTGCAGCAACTAAGCCAACAAAAGTCATATTTTCTTGTTTTACATTGTATTTATTTTCTAACTGACTTAAGGCCGCAATCGCAGAAGCACCTGTAGCTAGCATTGGATCGACCACATAGACATGGCGTTCATCAATATCCACAGGAAATTTAGCAAAATATTCAACTGCTTCTAAAGTTTCCGGATCACGGTACATCCCAATGTGACCCACCCGGGCTGCGGGAATTAAAGACATGAAACCATCAACCATGCCCAAACCCGCTCTTAAAATTGGAACAATGGCTTGTTTTTTACCAGCAATCCGTGTTTGGACTGATTTAGTAATAGGGGTTTCAATTTCAACATCTTCTAAAGGTAAACTACGGGTTACTTCATAGGCTAATAATGTTGCGATTTCATTGAGCACTTCTTTAAACACTTTTGAAGAAGCATTTTTATCCCGAATAATTGTAAGTTTATGTTGAATTAAAGGATGATCGACTACTTGAAATTTTGCCATGGTATTTCCTCCTAAATTTATCTATAAAACCTGAGTAACATTAATTCCTGACTTATTATAACACATGTGTTGCGGCTTTCGATAATCGATTCATGTAGGCTTGATGGTCTGCTACTTTGGGATCTAAGCCCTGAACCATTAAAATTTTCGCTGAACTCTCTTCTAATGCCCTAAGTCCAGCAAATAAATGCCGGGTTGCTGACTCCCAGTCACCCTTTTTACCTAGACTGTAAGAAGCAACCACTTTCTGATGGTTTTGCAAGGAAGTGATATGGTCCTGGTAGGCCAAAATAGCAACTGCTTCTGGAAATTTATCAATTTCTTCTTGCCAATCTTCGAGAGTATGATCAAAAGCCATGAGATAAACTGGTTGTTTGGGTGAATAGTGTCGATACTTAACCCCCGGACTCATAATAGCCTGATTAGCCAACTGTTCTGCTGCTGTCCGTACATGGGCTGGAACACCAATTGCCTCTTCAATCATATTCACGGTGACATGACCAGGCCGTAAAATCTCGATATGGTCTGCTAGCGGAAGCACAACGGTTGACTCGACCCCAATTGCTGTTAGTTCAGCTTGATTAGCCACAACTCCTGCAATTTTCCCATTAAAATCATGGAGGACATGAGCTAAGCTAGTTGGCGATGGTTTTCCTGATAAATTTGCTGAAGGGCCAACAAGAGGAAAGCCAACCTTGTCAATTAAAGCCAAGGTTTGGTCTTGATCTGGCATCCGAAAGCCCGCAGTATTTTGTCCTGCAGTTGCTGCTGGGGCAAAGGTGCCTGTTTTAATTGGCAAGATGATAGTCAAAGGCCCTGGCCAGAATTTTTCCATCAGAGCTTGAGCAAGCGGCGAAACGCTTGCGGCGTAATGATGGACAGATTCAATTGAAGCTACATGGATAATTAAGGGATTATCATTGGGGCGTCCCTTGGTTTTAAAGACTGACTGAACGGCTGCTTCATTATTAGCAATTGCCCCTAGACCAAATACCGTTTCAGTGGGAAATGCTACAAGACCGCCTTCTTTTAAACATTGAGCCGCTTGATCAAGTTGATCAGGCATAAAAATGTGAGTTTTCATTTTATTTTTCAATTTATCACCTACTCATATCTTAATTTGTACAAAACGATCTTTAGCATAGAAGTCTTTATGAATCGTAATCTCGGCCTGCGGAAAAGCTTCTTTGAAAATCGCAGCTACCTTCTGGCCTTGACGAAAACCGATTTCTAATAGAATAAGTCCTTGTTTATCAATAAAGGCAGGTAACTCTTGGGCCAGCTTTTGATAAATTGCTAGGCCCTCTTGGTCAGCAAATAAAGCCAAATGAGGTTCATAATTGATGACCGACGGATCCATTAAATCAAGCTCATCCAATGCAATATAAGGCGGATTGGATACAATTAATTGATATTTTTTCTTAGGTACCGTCTTACATACATCACTTAAGAAAAAGTCTACATGGATGGCCATTGTTTCTGCATTTACCCGCGCAATTTTTAAAGCTTCTTCAGAAATATCTGAAGCGACTACTTGAGCTTGAGGAAAAACTTTAGCTAATTCAATGGCTAAAATCCCGGTTCCAGTCCCGATATCTAGAATCTGTGTAGGGGCTGAATCCCCGAAGAATTTTATCGCTAAATCAATAAGCCCACCTGTTTCTTCTCGGGGTATCAGGGTCGCTAGACTCACTTGGTACCATGTTCCGCGAAAATTAGCTCGCCCCAGTAAATATTGAAGGGGCTGTCCTTGGCTTAACCCTTCCAAAACCCTACAAAAATCAGGCCAAGCAAAGGTCTGACAAGGCTCTTGTAAATGGCTGACTAAATCATTTAAAGTCCAATCTTTAAAATCTAACCAGGCACTTTGGACTAAGCCAGGATTTTGACCTTCTTGCTGCAAAAAAGCCGAAGCATTGGCTAAGGCTTCGGCTAAAGAGCCACTAAAGAGCGGGTCCATTTAATTCCTCCAACTTCTGACTTTGATCATAGAGCACTAAAGCATCAATGATTTCATCAAGGTTTCCTGATAAAACAGAATCTAATTGTTGTAGGGTTAAACCAATTCGATGGTCGGTCACCCGTGATTGTGGGAAATTATAGGTGCGAATCCGTTCAGACCGGTCTCCAGTCCCCACTTTTAATTTACGTTCAGAATCATATTCTGATTGAGCTTGGGAACGAACTTGGTCATAAACCCGGGCACGTAAAATCTTCATGGCTTTTTCCCGGTTCTTTATTTGAGACCGTTCATCTTGCATGGCTACCACCGTATTGGTTGGAATATGGGTTAAACGGACTGCAGAGGCAGTCTTATTAACGTGCTGTCCACCAGCACCGGAGGCATGATAAATATCTACCCGGATATCATTTTCATCTAATTCAAAGTCGATTTCTTCAGCTTCGGGCATAACTACTACGGTTGCAGTTGAGGTATGGACGCGCCCTTGTGATTCTGTTTGCGGTACCCGTTGGACCCGGTGGGCGCCATTTTCAAATTTTAATTTACTATATACCTTATTTCCTGTAATCATTAAGGTTACTTCTTTATATCCACCTATACCGGTTATATTAGCGTCTAAAACTTCCGTCTTCCAACCTTGCTTATCGGCATACTTGGTATACATATTTAATAAATCACCCGCGAATAATTGGGCTTCGTCGCCTCCAGCAGCACCACGAATTTCCATAATAATATTTTTGCCATCATTAGGATCTTCAGGCAACATCAATAATTTAATATCTTCTTGTAATTGTTCATTCTCAGCTTTGAGGCTGGCCAATTCTTCTTTAGCCATCGCTAAAATGTCGTCATCGGATTCTTCGGAAAGCATGGCTTCGGTATCTTCAATTTCAGCTTCAACTTCTTTATAACGCCGAATTTTTTCAACTTTCGGTCTCAAATCAGCTTCTTCAATCGTCAATTCTCTAAGTCGGTTACTATCGGCGATGACGGTTGGGTCTGATAAGAGTTCATTCACTTCATCATACCGGATTAAGAGACTATCTAACTGTTCGAACATTCATTCTCCTCCTATAAAATGGGATCTCAATCTAAATTTTCTAAATGCGGATGGAAATAACATTTACGGCAAACTGGCAAATAGGATTCATTGCCTCCAATTTGAATTTGTTCGCCAGCATAAACTGGCTTACCATTGGCGATTCTTAGATTCATTGAGGCTTTACGATGACAAAACCAGCAGATTGTTTTTAGTTCCTCAATTTTATCCGCGTAAAGAAGTAGATATTTAGAACCTTCGAAGAGTTCGTTAGTAAAATCATTTTTTAAGCCGAAGGCCATGACGGGAATATCTAATTCATCCACAATCCGCACCAATTGTAAAATATGGGCCTTTTTTAGAAATTGTGCCTCATCCACAAGTATACAAAATAGCTTTTCAGGAGCAGCTTTAACAATCTCAAAAATATCAGTATCTTCAGAAATTGGACTTGCTTCCCGTTCAAATCCAGTACGACTAGCTACCAGACCGACACCAGAACGATTATCGAGAGCAGAGGTGAAAATTTTAACAGGTTTATGTTGTTCCTCGTAATTATGGGCCACCTTAATAATTTCGATTGACTTACCGGAATTCATTGCACCATATTTGAAGTATAGTTTCGCCATGTCACCACTCCTTTTTGTCTACTTTCAACCATTAATAATAAGTTAATCCTTAGGTTTAGTCAAATGGAATAGTATTGGTGGTAATAATCTAATCAATCATTTTCCCCTGTCTTTCTACCCAATTACTTAGGGAACTTTTTTATTTTTTCTTAGTGAGAAAATAGCAAAACATCCTTCTCTAGTTTATTTTTCTAAAATAAAAAACTTGTTGATCTTCTGTCATTTCTAGAATTGATAGACTCGCTAAATGTTCAAGATGGGCCATAGTTTCACCAGCTGCAAACCATTTTTGGGCAGGAGGAAATTCTTGCCAACCTTTGGCTTTTATCCGCCAAGAAATTTGAGTGGCCACATCCTTAACTGAGTAATCCCTACCAGGCTCCATAGCGGCTAGTACTTCATTTAAGCGTTCTTGGTGATGTAATCGTAATTGATCCAGTCTTTGCTTGGGCGCTTTAATGACTTGACGATGAGCCGCAAAAGCCAAGTCTAATTCAAGATCTTTTAACCTAGTTAGGGTATTAAGGTAAGAACCCAAAATATCTGGGGTTTGGTCTGTCCAATAACATATATTGGGCGAAATAGGGTCAAGAATCGTATCCCCTGAAAAAATTAATTTCTTTTCTTTATCATAAAGTCCAATATGACCAGGGGTATGACCAATCAAATCAATGACTTTAAAAGAAAAATCATCGACTTGATAAGTATCCCCGGGATTTAATGGGCGTAAGGGGAGCGCTTGTTTACAACGGTATAAAACATTAGGACTTTGGGCCCAGTCCATTTCATGTTCATCTAGTCCATAATGGCGACAGGTATCAATAAAATTCTGATAATCTGGTTCTAAGATATTTTTATTTATGATAATTCCATCAACATCACTTGCATAAATTGGACAGCCAAGGTTGGCAAAATAGTCAGCTAAACCAGTATGGTCAACATGAAGGTGGGTCAAAATGACCTCTAAATGGTTCATATCCACCTCAAGCTCATTTAATCCTGCTAACAATTGTTGCTGGCAGAGGTCATGGTGAAAAGCAGTATCAACTAGGACCGTCTTGTCATTCCCCTTAATCACATACGCATTAATCTGTTTTAAGGGACTTTCAGGTAAATCAACCGAAAATGTGTAAACTTTAGGATATACTTCTTTAATCATAGGATTCCTCCTTCAAAATTTGAAAACGCTTTATAATGCATATATTATATTATTTTTTCTTATGCTTCAATAAGTTTAACTAAAAGAGAATAATATTGATTTAATCCGAGAAGCTTTATTTTTTAGGAATAAATTGCTATGATATACATTGAATTTTAATAGGAGGAGAAGCTATGTCAATTAGAACAAGCATCGCTCAATCAGTTGGAAAATTTACTAAATGGGGCTTAACCACCTTCACTAATGGTGGGTCAAGTCTCCCGGGCAAACTAGCCCAAACCCTTGACCCCAATATTCTCAATCATTTAGCAGAAAATTATGATGTCGCTGTAATCACAGGTACCAATGGTAAAACCTTAACTACAGCTTTAACTGTTCAAGCGCTCGCTGAAAAGTATCCTAATATTTTAACCAACCCAACCGGTTCAAATATGCAACAAGGGATTATTTCAGCTTTCTTGGATGCTAAACCCTTGAAAAATGGGGAAAGAGGGATTGCTATCTTAGAAATAGATGAAGGCTCACTGAAACATGTGGTCAAGGCACTTCAGCCCAAAGTCTTCCTCCATACCAATGTTTTTCGCGATCAAATGGACCGATATGGCGAAATTTATACCATTTATAGCTTAATGACGGATGCAGCTAAAATGGTCCCGCAAGCCACTGTAATTGCTAACGGCGACTCACCTATTTTCAACTCTACTTCTTTAGAAAATCCACGTGAGTTCTACGGGTTTGATTATCAGGAAGACCATGAAGTCCAAGTTGCTCCAAATACAGATGCAATTCTTTGTCCTCATTGTGACCATGTGCTTCAGTATCATAGTCTTTCCTATGCCAATCTAGGAAAGTATTATTGCCCTAATTGTGATTTCAAGCGTCCCGCTTTAACCCACTCTGTTAATGCACTACATGAACTTACATTGAAGGACTCAAGTTTCCAAATCGATGGCCATGATTTTACAATTCCTGTGGCTGGTTTATATAATATTTATAATGCCCTATCTGCCTATTCTCTTGCTTCCTTCTTTGGCCTATCACCCGAACAAATTAAGGCAGGCTTTAGTAAGGCTAAACGAGTTTTTGGCCGCCAAGAAATTTTTGAAATCGAAGGTCACCAAATTCTCCTCAACTTAGTTAAAAATCCAGTCGGCTTAAACCAAGTTTTAGACTTAGTGAACCTTGATCAAAATCCTTATAGCTTGGTGGCAATTCTTAATAACGATTATGCGGATGGAACTGACGTATCTTGGATTTGGGATGGTCATTTTGAAAAACTACAAGATGCTCCGATTCAAGAAGTGATTACTTCAGGTATGAAAGCTAAAGAAATGACGCGACGCTTAGAAGTCGCCGGTCTTGATAAAAATGGCATCCAGGAAGTTTCAGATTACCAAGCTTTAGTCGAACAAATCAAACAATCACCCAGTAAAAATGTCCATATTCTCGCAACCTATACTGCAATACTCGGTTTACGAAAATATTTAATTGATCATCATTATCTCAAACAATAGGAGGAATGAAATGAAAGTTTTACGCATCTGCCACCTCTATGGCAATCTCATGAATACCTATGGAGATAATGGTAACTTATTAATGTTACAATATTACGGACAGCAAGCTGGCTTAACGGTTCAAACCACCCTAGTGAGTATTGGCGATGAATTCAATGCTGAGGATTTTGACCTAGTCTTTTTTGGCGGCGGTCAGGACTATGAACAAAAAATTGTCTCCCAAGACATCCAACGTTTACAGCCTGAAATTAAAAAATTTATTGAAAATGATGGAGTCTTTCTCGCCATCTGCGGTGGTTTTCAATTACTCGGTCAGTACTATATTAATGCTGCTGGCGACCGACTTCAAGGTTTAGGCATCCTCCCCCACTACACCGAACGTCAAATTAATTCTCGCTTTATTGGGGATATCGAAATCTTTGATGAAGAAAATCAACAGACCTATCTTGGCTTTGAAAACCATAATGGGGTGACCTTCTTAGGTGATTGTCTTAAGCCTCTAGGAAAAGTCATTTCAGGCCACGGCAATAATAATCAAGATAAAACCGAAGGCGTCCACTATAAAAATACCTTTGGCTCTTATTTCCATGGTCCATTGCTTGTTCGGAATGAATGGTTGGCCCATCACTTAATTAGTCTTGCAACCCAACAAATATAATTTTATAGCTTGAAAAAAGGGTGTATCAAACGGAACTGTTTGATACACCCTCTTTTTATTATTTATATAAATTAGAACATTACTATTTAAGGGGAAGGTTTGATTAATAGTATCGCTCAAATTTTCTATTTCTTGCTCGCTAACATTTCAAGCTAAATTCATAGTTTTTTCTTTTTGAAAAGATAAGTACTAGTCATAGCGATCTATAGCCATCTCTAAAAAATAATCATCTTCTATTGTCAAAATTAACTCTTAACTAATCTTTATGCTTCAAAACAATTAAGGATAAATATTCCTCCAAGGTTAAGTTGTGCCGACTAATAAAAGAAGCATGTTTATTACCCACATAACGAAAATGCCATGGCTCATAGTTATAACCAGTAATTTCTTCTTTTCCCTCTGGATATCTTAAGATAAAGCCAAATTCAGGGGCGGTCTGAGCTAACCACTGCGCTGATGGCATTTGACCATAGGAAGCCATTAACTCACCGCCCTGACTTGTCCAATCAGATCCCAATAAATCAAGAGCTAAACCACTTAAATGCTCTGAAGCATCTGCTGGGGCATAAAACATATCTACATACATTTGTGCTGTATCAGGATCAAGACCTTCAGATAGATAAGAATGATATCTAGCTAAACGATTATTAGCCTGACTTTCCATCGAGCGATAAGCTGACACAATGGAAAAATAAAAACCATCATTAACCGCTGCCTGCATCCACTCGTTAAAGGATGGAGAAGCTAAGGCATTATACAACAAGCCTTGATCAGAATACACCCCTTCAAAATCAATTTCTGTGCTAACTGGATTTTCCTTATTAATTAAAATTAGTTCAGGTTCATCAAGATTAAGATCCTGAGGCAATAAATCTAATAACTTTGAGACTTCCTTTTTGCCTAAGCTATTCTCTAAGTCAAGCCTTGACATGAGCTGAAGGTCCGAATTTTGAGCATCTACCCTTAAACTGATTGTCATTATAATAAATAAAAACAAAAAGATAGTAACTATAATTTTTTTCATTTATTCTCCTAGATAAAATGCATAATGATGATGGGAAGAATCATTGCCGGGGTAAAATTCATTATTTTTAAATCCGTCACTTCTAACATGTTTAAACCCAGACCAATCAAAAGCATCGATCCCACTGCTACAACCTCATTGATAACTAATGTGGGCAAGAAGGGCTCGAGAAAGGCTGCAAATAAAGTTATTCCGCCCTCCACTATTAAGACTGGAATACTTGCAAAAAGTACGCCAATGCCTAGAGATGAAGAGAGCAACAGCGCAGTGATCGCATCTATGATGGACTTAGCATATAATGTGGTATTATTCCCTGTTAAGCCACTTTCTAGCGACCCTACGATTACCATCGAACCAATACAGAAAAACATAATCGATGTGACAAACCCTTGTCCCATATCTGCAAATCGTGGCCACCGGCTCAAAAAATTTTGTAATGTATTGGTTAATTCCCTAATTCGACTATCAATATCTACCCATTCTCCGATTAAAGTGCCTATCATGACTGAGACAATCATGATTAAAGTCTCATGTCCTTTCAAGGCTCCTGAAATTCCAATTGAAATAATACACAGTCCGATAGCTTGGATTAAGCGCTGATTGATATTACTGGGAATTCCTTCTTTTAACATCAAGCCCATAACACTGGATAAAACAATTGCTACGGCATTAACAAATGCACCCAAAAAGACACCTTCTTTTATAATTTCTTAATTATGTTCACTTTCATCTTGATCCGGTGAATCTAAATTAACTTGACCACTACTTTGACTTGTCTCATCTAATAATTGATCTACGAGATCTAGATTATCATCCACAAATAATTTTAATTGCGGTTGGTAGCTAATCACATAAACAAAATTCTGTGCTTCTTGTTCTTCTAAACTAGATTCACTAGAAGTTTCCTCTTCACCAGAGTCTTCCGATTGTGCTACTGTCAGCCCAGTATCAGATTGGTCTGCGCGTGATTGATTAGGAATGATAATTTCAAATTGGTAGTCTTGTCCTTGCCATACCTCTTGATAACGTTTCTTATCAAGAGCAAAGGTTTGAATAATTCGTTTGCTTTGGCCAGGCTCCACACCCTGACCATACTCTTCATTGATAAGTACATAGTCAGCCTCAATTGGATCTTCACCTATAATTAAGCGACTTTGACCATCCACCGGATAAATTGTTTGTTCAGTTTGATTACTAATCTCATATTCGATCGAAACAATGACTTGCCCGAATTCAAAGTTCTTAAAGATTTCTTCATAGTGTTCAAAGGGAGCAAAGTCGGTTACTTCAACCCGTTTAGTTGTCAGAGTAACTCCTTCTTCTTCTTGTGAAGTTTCAAGATTTTGAGCAGCTAATTCAGTTTTTTGCCCCCAAAACTCAGTCGTTAATCGGTCAGCAATAAACTGTGATTGAGACACGATCATGGTCTCGCTCTCTTCGCTAATAGGTAGAAATAAAGCTAGTTTATTTCCCAAATCAAGCTGAACACCCTTATCATCAATTGGCGTTGGTTCATTCATAGATAATTTTAAATGACCCTCACGACTAATTTGCTCTTCTAAATCCTTGGTTAAGGAAAATACTAAATAACCATCCACTGAGGCTTTTCCTTGTAACTTGCTTTGCGAATCATTAACAATTGTTTGAAGATTTCCCGATTGTGATGGATATAAACTTTGGTCAGCGTACACCATCTCAGTATCATCTATTGGTCCCATCGTTATATCTTCAATCGATAGATGCAGGTCTTGATCTGTTAAATTCTCAATTGTAGTATAAACTAAGACTAAACTATTAATGTCAGATCCTTCATCTGTCAACTTAGCCTCTTCTTTCATGGTTTGGCTCATTTTATCTACTGGTAAAATCGCCATTTGGTTGACCGTCATTTGAAAGTTTTCTTGATTAAGTTTAAAGGCTTGTTTACTTTGAAAACTAGAACTTTCAAGTTCAAGTCCCTCAAAGTTAGAAAAATCAGTCAAAACTTGACTAAATTCTGGGACTAATCGAGGATCAATTTCAGTTGCTTTAGATTCATTGGCATTTGCTTGAGATTCTTGGCTAATTTTATTATTAGCTTGTTCTTCAACTAAGTTGGCATATTTGTTTGAAACAGACTGACATGCTGTCAACCCTCCCAAACAAAATAATAAAACAAGTAGTTTAAAATTTTTATGTAGGATTATTTTCTTCATTTAATTCCTCTTTCTCATCAATAGGTAAGAAATTGTCTTCACTAACCTCTTCCTTCACATCATATCCTGCTAAGGAAACATAGTCTAACTGACCTATTGTCTCTTGACCATACATCTCAGAATGGTTCCGGTAAACTTGGTACAATTCGCTGACAAATACTTTCACCACCGCATAACCCGGCACCCCTAATATTACACCCGCAATTCCAAATAAACGACCTGCGCCCAAGAGGACAACTAGAATGGTAACTGGATGAATCTGTAAATTTGAGCCTAAAATTTGAGGCGATACAAAACGTCCCTCGATAAATTGCTCAATACTCATTACAATCAATACTTTTAATAACATCAAAGGACTAGTTAAAACAGCAATAATAATAACTGGAATAACTGCAATAAAAGAACCTAAATATGGAATCACATTACAAAAGCCTGCAAAGATTGCAAAGGAAATACCGTAGTCTAGACCAATAATACTATAACCAACTGCAAAAATGATTGCTACTATAATGGCAACAATAATTTGACCTCTAATATAACGTGAAATTTGAGAATGAGACTCATAAATAATCCGCGCAGCGGTCTCACGATAACGATTTGGAAGATAATATAAAACATGTTTGGGTAATTTATTACCTTCAAGCAACATATAATAAAGGACAATTGGCATGGTTAACAAGCCTAGCACAACTTGGGTAATATTACCAATCACAGTACCAAGTGAACCAAAGGTGGTGGAGATGATTGTCTCCATGCGACTAGACAGCGCAGAGAAGTCAAAGTCTTCAACAAAAGAACCAATACCAGATAAAAGCGGATCATTCGACCAATCAATTGGAATGGTATCTAATAACTTATCTAACTGCTTAGCATAATATGGCAAGTTTTCAGCTAAACCTTGAAATTGGGTCCGTAAAATTGGCACCAATGATAGAATTCCCCAAACAATAAGTAGAACTAAACTAATAAACAAAATCCAAATGGAAACATTGCGCTCAATTCCCTGACCAGTCATCCACCTAACTACAGGTGCAAGTAAATAGTACAAAATCGCAGCTGCAATCAAGGGTAAGCCAAAAATATCAAATAACCCCCCCAATGGCTTAAATACATAAGCTACTTGATTAAGCATAAATATGATTAATAAAATCAGTAAAGTTATTACTAAAGTAACCACAGTTTGATTATTTGTAATTTTTTTTCGCATGGTAGAAGCTGTTTTCTCTAATTTTTCTTTAGTCATTTCATAGCTCCTTTACAAAAATTTCATAGTTCTATTATATAATTTTTATAAAAAAAAACCTAGTAGATCATCATTAAAATCCTAGTAAAATTGTTATAATTGACTTAAAAGTCCTGAAATTTAGCTTTTTTACTAACATTAGTGTATAATGAGGCGAATTTATAAGGAGTGAGACTATGCTACAAGCAATTGACTTAATTGAATTACTTAAACTATTTATTATTTCGGTTGTCCAAGGGATTACCGAATGGTTACCGATTTCTTCTACCGGACATATGATTTTAATTGAAGACTTTATGCCCTTGAATCTCTCGGCTGAGTTTCGTGAGACTTTTCTTATCTTAGTTCAACTGGGTTCAATCATGGCAGTGGTGGTCCTTTATTTCCATAAACTAAATCCCTTATCTCCTAGTAAAAACTATCAAGAACGTAAGGAAACTTGGACCTTATGGTTTAAAGTAATCGTTGCCTCAATTCCTGTCTTAATTTTTGGCCTTTTCTTAAACGATTATATGGATACTTACTTTTATAATCCAACCGTAGTCGCGATTGCCTTAATTGTCTATGGCTTTGCATTTATTTGGATTGAAAAAAGTAATCATGCTAAACATAGTGCTAAAACAGAACACCTAGAAGATTTGTCTTATAATAAAGCCTTTAAAATTGGTCTTTTCCAATCCTTAGCAATTATTCCAGGAACTTCGCGCTCAGGTTCTACCATTATGGGGGGCTTGTTAACCAATAATTCTCGCTTTGTCGCTACCGAATTCTCTTTCTTTTTAGGTATCCCTGTCATGTTTGGTGCATCTTTTTTAAAATTACTTAAATTAGGATTCAGTCTCAGTCAAGTGGAAATATTCTATCTTATCTTCAGTATGGTCGTAGCTTTCGTTGTATCAATTGTAGTGATTCGTTTCTTGCTTACTTATCTAAAACGAAATGATTTTACTGGGTTTGGTTACTACCGAATTGTATTAGGCGCCATTGTTATCTTATATAACCTATTGATTAAATAAACAATATTCTATTTAATTTTATCCAACAAGCCAAATTTTCTTTTTTTCAAAGACGAAGAGAAATTGGCTTTTTTATTTACCCTAAAAAGTACTTGCATTTTTATCAGATTTATTTATAATAAAACGTAATTATTACTATTAAGGGGTGATCTGATGTCTAAAAAAGCAAACCTAGGTGCAGCTTACCGGCAACTTCAAAGTAAAAATATTAAGACTAAACGCCGGGCTAAAGCCATTATCCAAGCGGCAAAGCGAAATAAATAATCTTAACTAATTATTCTGGGTTAAGAATATGAAGCGAAAATCAGAGATTTTCATACTTCTGTTCTATTCCCAGTATTTTTTTGTAAAATAGCGACGAAACTTGACAGTTTTTCTTCCTATCCCTATCATTTAGATACAATGTTATAGAAAAAAAGGAGCCTGTTTTATGGAAAAAATCCCTAGTTTTACTGTTGACCACCTTAATCTACTCCCTGGCCTCTATTTGTCGCGTCAAGATCATCTGGGGCCTGTCACCCTTAATTCATATGACTTGCGCTTTACCCGCCCTAACTATGAGCCTGTGATGAATACTGCTGAAATTCACACCATTGAACATCTCTTAGCAACTTATCTACGCAATGACCCAACTTATAAAGACCAAGTTATTTATTTTGGGCCTATGGGCTGTCGAACTGGGTTCTATCTAATTTTGACCGATAAGGTCAGACCAGAAGCTACCCTTAAATTATTGAAAGATGCCTTTGCTTGGGCAGCCACCTATGAAGGTGATATCCCTGGGGCAGCCGCAAGGGATTGTGGTAATTATTTAGATCAAAATTTACCTATGGCTCGTTATTATAGTCAACGCTATCTACAAGTTTTAAATGAAATTACCGATTTATCTTTTGCCTATTAAGTCTTAATTAGTCAAGCTGTGTTATAATGAACATAATAAATTAAGGAGGTAGGATAATGGAATTAAATGATATTATGCGAGTTTTAAAAGAAGACATGAAGGTTGCGGTCTTCTCAACTATAGATAAAGACGGCAAACCACATGCTCGTCATGCTAATATTGGTGTTGCCAATGAACAAGGGATCTTCTTTATGACCAGTCCTAAGACCAACTTTTATAAGCAACTCCAAGCCAATCAAAATATTGCCCTCACTGCCATGTCTGAAAAAGATTACCTCATCCAAGTAATTCGGATTGAAGGCAAGGTGCGAGAACTAGGTAAAGAAAAATTGAAAGAAGTCCTTAAAGATAATCCATACGTTAAGCATGTATATCCCACTGCAGAAGAACAAGCCTCTGTCCATGTCTTCCAACTTTATGAAGGTGACGGGTTCTATCATTCCTTAACTCAAGGTCATAAATATCTATTTAAATTACGGAATAAATAAACTTAAATTGTCTAATTAATAAAATTAGACTGAAAGCCGGCAAGTGGTTGAAAATCTTTGATTTTCACTGACTTTGTCGGCTCTCTTTTATATTTCTAAATCATAGTTTAATTTTAACATTAAATAATTAACTAACTTCTAATTTTTATCAGTAATTTCTTTTATTTTTGTCATTTTTCCTTTATAATTTAGAAGTTGGAAAAATATATTTTATTAGGAGGATTTTTATGAAAAAAATTTTTGCATTACTTGCTATGGTTTTAGTCATGGTTTCTGGTTTATCTGTTTTTGCTGAAGAAAAGAAAGCGATGACCATTGATGACTATGTCGGATCATATGAAGTAAAAGATTCTGTGGTTAAGTATTTAGATGTTCGTGCAGATCAAGTAGTCCTATATGTTGACGACCTTGAAGGCGAAATTAAAGATGAAGATCCATACAAACACTTTGCTGAAATGGTTGTTACCCACTTCGCTGAGGCGGACCCTGAAGCAGAACCTGTTGAAGGCGAACCTGTCATCACTTATACTGATAACACTAATAAAGATGTTGAGGCTGCTAAAGTAGTTATCTTTACTAAGTTTGATAACCTCATTACTTATGATAATAAATTGAAATTAAAATTAGACAGCTCCGCCATGCTAAGTCTTGAAAAATCAGATGATGGTTTGCACGATAAATTATATAGTGTTGACTACAAAAAAATTGACGATTTAGCCGAATACAAGATGGATGATCAAGCTGCTGCCAGCGACGAATCTGCCGCTGAAAGTGAAGCAAGCTCGGAAGAATCCGAAGAATAAGATTCGATAAATTTAAAAGAGGTTGGGAATTCCCAGCCTCTTTTTTGTTTACGATTTTAAGAATTATCAGGCCTAGCCTCACTATCTAGATACTTAATTCACTTGAATCCAGTACCGGTATACTTCTTCTCCAGAATTAGGGTCAAAACTTGATTCATCCCGAACCCCTCCACAGGCTTCAATAACCTTTTGACTGGCTTTATTTGAAGCGTGGCAGGTTACTAAGACTTTGGCCATACCTTGATGATAACAAATTTTTAAGGCTTCTTTTAACATGGTTTGGGCAATCCCTTGATTGCGGTAATCGGGATGGACTGAATAGCCAATATGTCCACCAATTTCCTTCAAATAATCATTCAGTTCATGACGGAATTGGAGCATGCCAAGCACTTCCTGATGTCCTCTTTGCAAGCAGATGTATTGGCTGGCAGGTACCCAACCTGCTTTGACAGTTTCCCGTTGGCTACTGGCTTGAACTTGATCATACCAAGCCTGAAAATCAGTAAAATCCTGTAAATCACTGGATCCATCCATAGATTCACCCGACGCTAAGAAAGCCTGGCGGTAAGCCATGACATTTTTTTGGTGACGAGGACGAACGTGTACTAAAACAAGATTTTCCATAATAATTCAGACTCCTTACATGGTTATAAAATAATTAATCGCTGCGGCTAAGGTCGCAATCAAAAAAATAACAATATAAGCGACATATTTTCTATCATGAAATTGGATAGTGTAATAAATTGATAAGCCGAAAATTAAGGTCCACATAATTATAAATAGGAAAATTGCGATTCCTGAAATAATTGATAGGACGGAAAACATAGGGTTAGGTGCTGTGATCTTCAGGACAAAAATTAATAATAAAGCGACCGCACCAACTACAAAGACTAAGAGTGACAATTTAATAATGCGGTCGAGTAATTTTGATAATTTTGCTTGCATGCCATACTCCTTCATGAAATTTTAATAACGATATTATCATACCACACCGAATTATTCGATGCATGTGGGACTAAAAAATCTCGCCTTATTTTATGACTAAAATTTCAAATTCCAAACTTGGCATGGTGGCCCGTAAATCTGCCTCAATGACTTTTAAAGCCTCTATACGGGCTTCCACATCGATTGCGGCATTACCTTGGACTATAAAAATCGCATTCTTGGTTTGGTCATCAAACTTATAGGCTTCCCCATCACGAACCCCCATCCAAGCCATAATCCCTTTGGTATCCTTGTAAACATAATCCGTCGCGGCAACATGTTTTTCTTTGGCCGAAATGGGAACAAAACTCCCTTCTTCCTGGTTTACAGTGATAGTCAAAGGCCAAGTAATCTTATCTAGGTCATGACCGCCAATGGCAATCATAGACCGCAAACTTTCCACATTATAAATATCAACGATACTATTAATTTTAGGAATCGAGCCCCGCCGTTGAATATTTTCAATAAAGGCAGGGATAGTCGGTGGATTCTTCTTCTCACTCCGACCTACAGCTTGCATCATATCATAATAGCCTTTAATAAATGGATGGGCTTTGACCTGTTCGATGTCCGCATCGAGAGCCCAGGTTTCAGTTTGGGCTTGTTTCGTTAGAAAGTCGGCTTCTAAATTTGCATTAGGATTGACATTCCGGGCAATACCAACGACCACCGCTTCAACCCCTAAGGCCTTCATTGAATCATCTAATCTAATTTCCATAAAGTCTTCTTCCTTTCTTAAATCTCTTTAGCCCTATCTTAACATGAAAATAACTTTTTAAGAAAGGAGCAAGTTAGACCGACTTAAGCATCCTCCAAAACACTCAGGCCTTGATAAAAATTGGGTATTAAGTGGAGTAAATTCACAATTTCCTCATCGAAAAAATTTTGAAAAATTTGTATCATCCTCCTATCATAAAATTGATCTGATTCTGAAAATGTTGGTCGACCTTATCTGTGGTCTTAAGTATTAATTGAGGCTTATCTAAATTATTCTTTTGGATGGTTAGAAATCCTCTCTGCTTCAAAGCTAAGGCTAATTGTTTAATATTCTAACGGAATATGCCTAAAATACTGGCAGATTCACTTAAATTAGCCTGTCCTAAGATTTTCACGAGGATTAATAACATAAACTGCTTTAAAGAGAGTTCATCTTTGTCACGGTTAAAGGCAGATTCAATTCGGTTGGTAATGATAAATAACTGGTATAAAATCAGAGAAGCTTGTCCTTGACGCGATTCTGCCCTTTGCTGAATAAAGTCTTCAAGCTGGCTCATTTGTCTAACTCCTTAACCGAAGCAACTAGGTCTTGTAAATAATTATAACTTTCGATTGAATCATGGTAATGGTTAATAATTGTTTGGTCAGACTCAGTTAATTCAGACCTATTTTTCGATACTAACATTTTATGCATCTCCACATCATAGCCTTATGGACGAGCGTCAGTAATGATGACTTCGAAAACCCAATGATAAACATCCTCTGGAATGACCTCACCTCTTATTAATTACAAATCACTCATTTTATTTAAGTTTTTATCATAAGCATTCCAAATTTCCGCCATATTCTTTCCTCTCAGTATTCTTAATTTTCAAATATTTATTCATTATACGATTTGTTTCTTTCCACTTTAAAGACAGCACAAAACAGACACCTCACTAAATTTATAGTGAAATGTCTGTTTGTATTTTATTTCTACATACAACTGAGTAGCCATTATGCTAGATAAATTAATTACTAATCAGCAATCTACTTATAAGTCAGTCAATATTTTTCCTCTTCCAAATAATTATAGATAGCACCAAAAGGACTAAGGAAAAAGCAAAGATTAGGAATATTCTATTAATCGATATGTTTGGCATAGTAAATAATTTAAGCAAACTTGGCTTATTTTTGGGAAGAAACCATTGGGCTAACATCAGCCCTACTGAACATAAAAAGGCGATTGAAATATTATTGGTACAACTGAATAGGAATAGGCCTATTATCCCGATAAAAATCCCAATCGAAAGACTATGCAGTAAAAAGACGATTAATTCAGATAAGGATTGACCCTCTGTAAGTAATGAAATATAAATATAGCTTATGATGGACCAAATAATCAATCTTAAGGTAAATCTAAGCAAATAAATTAATTCCAGTTTACTCTGCCGCATTCTAAGAATATCTTTTATCGGACTTTGGTGTTCGGTATAAAACAAAGTAACGATTGAAAAAATACCCGGAAAGGGTAAGAAACGTTCAATAACCATTGCTTGACTATTACCGTCTAACTTACCTAATCCAAAAATAAAATAGGCGATTCCGATCATAATGAAACTAGCAAGAATGGATGGGAGCAGATTATGCTTAAACTCTATTTTTAATTGGCAAGATACTTTTGAAAGCATGGTAGCCCCTCCTTCTTCTTTCGTATAAAAAGACGGTAAGCACAATGATTAGAATGGCTAAGACTAACCAAACGGTTCGACCAATTAAGAAAGTATTGATTTGACTTATAAAATACTTTTCATTTCCCACTGAGTTATAACGCAATAATAAAACGTAACCAATATTATAATAAATATTTGCTGAGGAAGACATCAGATAAACCATGGAAAAGATTGGCCCAAGAAAGCCAAACAGAATACTCTTACTTGCAATCGTAATTAAGCTGCTGAGGCTAACGATGAATAAAATAATGGGAAGGATCCAGGCAATTACTAGGCCATAAGCTTTTAGTGGGCTTAATAAATCCAATCCGTAGTCGAACAAAAGCTGACCCTCATAATAGGTAAAGATCGCCAATATAATTAATAAAATCGCTAAGCTCATCGCCAATACCCGCGTCATAATTAACTTTAGAGAAGAAATCGACTTAACATAGAGGGTATTAGCAACCCCCTCTTTTCTGTCCTTATTCCACAAATACAAACCCATAAACCAGGTCAAGAGCATGGTAAAGATACCCGCATAATCACTGAAATATCTAGCAAAGGCCAAATCAAAGCCTTGCCCCCGCATCAAATGATAATCTGACAAGGCCTCCTCGTATGACATGCCTTTTTTTCCAAAATGAACCTTATATTCATCGCTAGCATAGAAGGAACCCCCACCAATTAAGGCATCAATTTTTTCTAACTGTAGCTCTAACTTCGCTTGACTAGGATTTTTTAAATGATCATTATCACTTATCTCTTCATAAGGTTTTCCTGCCATTTCAGCCATTATCGCCTTAATCGCATTAAGTTCACTATCGGTTAGATTTTTCTCACGATAAAAACCAAAGGGATACGTGGCAAAATAATTGGCATCCACTGCAGTCTTTAAATCCACCATTAAATTAGGATAAATATAGTCAAGGTCATCGGTTAGATAAATACCGTAAGTTTCTTGATTCGGTTTCGGTTCTTGGAATTCAGGTGGTTTGCTGCCCAATTGACTCACTAAAGCAAGGACAAAAGCGACTATTAAACCTAAAAAGATGAGCGATTTAAGTATTCGTTTAAACTCTTGGATTAGACTTCTCATTCTTATCTCCTCCGATCATAAATCTTCATAAGATATGCCGATTCTAAGCTAGGAGAAATTCGTTTAAATTGCGCTAGCGGTCTACCATAATGGATAAAGCGGACTAGGATTCCCTCTGCTAGCTCCTTTTGTTCAAAGACAATATACTGAGATTTAAAACTTGTATAATCTTTTCTATTAACGATGGTCTCATAGGTTCCACCAGAGTATTCTTTTAATAAATATTCAACCGAGCCATCGTAGATAAAATGACCATTATCTAAGATTCCCAATCGATTTGCAGTACTTTCGAGATCACTAGCAATATGGGTTGAGAATAAAACGATTTTTTCCGCAGACAAATCACTTAATAAATTTCTAAACCGAATACGTTCTTCAGGATCTAAACCAGCGGTCGGTTCATCGACGATTAAGACATGAGGATTATTTAGAAGACTTTGTGCGATGCCTAGTCGCCGTTTCATCCCACCGGATAGGTCTTTAATTTTTTTATTTTGATTTTGACTCAGGTTAACCAGACCCAAGAGTTCATCAACTCTTTGATTTAATTGAGAGCCTTTCATATTATCCAAAGTTCCTAGATAAATTAATGCCTCCCTGACTTTCATGTCCGGATAAAAATCAAAATCTTGTGGTAAGTATCCAACAACACTTCGAATCTTTTTGGGGTCCGTTTCACCACACACTTTAATTTGACCCTTGGACTTTGGCAAGAGACCCACAATTAATTTCATTAAAGTGGTTTTTCCGGCCCCATTCTTGCCTAGTAATCCATAAAGGCCATTACCAATACTCAGATTGATATTATTCAAGACAATTTTCTTGCCGTAGGAAAACGATAAATGCTTGATTTCAATTGAATTCATTCTACATACCTCCTTTTCTTTAGTTGAAGTATATAAAACAATTTCCAATACTTTTCCAAGATTAGGATTTTTTTATGATTAATTGGGTGCTTGCCCCTAATTTATTATTTAAAACCATCTTAACGCCGAGTTTTTTCATAATCTCATCTGTAATATACAGTCCCAAACCCATATTGCCCACAAGCGGATTCTCACTAAAATAGGCTTTATTGTAATTTTGTAGGGCTTCTTGCGAAAAACCTGGACCATCATCTTCGATTTCCAAAATTACTTCCTGGTCATTTTCAAAAAGCTTAATAGTTATTTTACTCTTAGCATAGGCATCCGAATTTCTGAGGATATTAGTCATTCCCTCAATGAATAAAGCAAGATCTAAGTGGACTATTTGGGATAAATCGCTTATGTCTTTCCTAAAGTGAATATCCCTTTGCAAATTATTTAACTCAGCTTCAATACTAACTATTAAAGCATTTAATTTAATCGGTCGCACATTCACTTCGATATCCTTTATATGTTGACTCATACTAAGATACTGGATATAATCCTGAATTCTACGAGTACTTCGAGTCATTCTGGCTATAATCCGAATTAAACGTTCATCTTCAAATTTAAACTTCTTATCTATAATCTCTAAATCACCACTGAGAATAGTTAGAGGATTTTTTATTTCATGGAGTAAGCTATCCATCTGCTTACTAACTTCATTCATTCTAATAATATTGGCAAAATTTTCTTCTTTTATATTTAGATTTTCTTGGCTTAAAGCAAATACCCTATCACTCAACTCATTAATATCTGTTAAGTCTAATTGGTCTGGATGAGATAAATAATTCAGCACCGGTTGAATTTTATGCAGATAAAATAGTTGAAAAAATAGATAAAAAAAGCATAAGACCACTAATATGGGTGAAATATCAATCATACTTCCTAAGGCCTTTGAAAAAATTAGTTTACCAAAAACGTTATTCACTTCTGATAGCGCATGATTTACTAAATATTTGCTTCTAGCCTCGCTTAATAAATATTTTATAAAGATACCCAAAGGCATAGAAAAACATAAACTCACCAACATATAGATAATAAAACTTGTTTTTAACTTCCAGTTCCTACTAGCTTCCTTTAACCAATCCATGAGTAGCCTAACCCCCAATGCGTTTTAATAAACTCTTGGTCTGATACTTCCGCCATTTTATTACGAATATTTCTAATATGTTCCGAAACTACTTGAGGATTACCAAAACTATCAATGCCCCACAGGCTATCATAAATGCGCTCTTTACTAAATATTTGCTTAGGATTATTTACCAATAATTCTAGTATTTCAAATTCAGATTTAGTTAAATCTAGGGCCACACCATTTAAGCTAAAAACGCTTCCTTCAATCAAACGCACCTGATTATTCTTTGATAAATATTTGACCCGGTCACTGCGAGTTAAATTGGTATAAATTCTGGCGTAAAGTTCATCTAAAGAGAAAGGTTTGGTGATATAATCATCGCCACCTAACATGAGTCCCTCGATTTTATCGGCTTCATTAACCCTGGCTGACAAAAACAAGATGGGCATCAGCCATCTTTCTCTGAGCTGTTTACATATTTCAAAGCCATTGTTTCCAGGCAAGTTGATATCTAAAAGGATCAAGTCAATTGCGGATAAGTCCTCAGGGATATCAACTGAGCTATAAGCTTTTACAATCGTTATATTTTTATCTTCTAGGTACATCTCTAACATATCGAATAAATCGACATCATCTTCAATAATTAATATCTTTCGTTGATCCATGGCAAGCTAACCCCTCTCCAGCAATTCTTTTATTTCTGCTAGCCTATGTATGTCAAGATTAAAAATCTATGTATCATCTACCATTATACCGCTTGACTTATAATAATATACCATACACTTTTTCAATTCATCTTTAGGCAATATTTTTCCAAAGCACAAAAAGGCCCCTTTCTATGATTACCATAAAAAGAGGGCTTGCTCATTTAACTATAGCATAATGCTAATGGTTAATAATTATTTATTTTTTAAGTTATAGAATGAAGTTAAACCATCATATTTAGCCACTTCACCTAATTCATCTTCAATACGCAACAATTGATTGTATTTAGCAATACGGTCCGTACGAGATAATGAACCAGTCTTGATTTGGCCAGCGTTGGTTGCAACAGCGATATCAGCGATGGTTGAATCTAAAGGGTTTTAAACCTTTTTAAGTCAATTCTATAATACATTATATAGTATAAGAATACAAGGTATTTTAGGTATGTTCTTTTAAATAGGAACAGGTTTATAATATGTGAAACATGACTGACATTCAGGTTTATTTCAAATACGCTTCCAATGCTTTCTCAATGATTTCATAGGTTAACTCCCCTGTTCTAGCGACTTCTAGTTTTAATTTATCTAATATTGACTTCTTAATAGCAATTGTAGTTTGAACACTATAGTTGTTGCTTTCATCCACTCCAAAGATTTTATTATAGTCTTCTTCTAGTAGATTCTGCCAAGCCCAATCCTCAGCCTGTTTGAACGTCAGAGGTTGTAATTCTTCTGTATCAGCAATAGAATGTAGAAAGAACTCACCTGTGCGTTTCTTATATAAATCCTCTTGACGGTCTGCCACCCTAGCTGAAGCCATGAGCATCGCTTTATCAGTATTGTACCGCTTACCGTTAATTACCTTTTTCATATTATCACTCCTTATGAGATAATAATACTTTACATACGTTTATTTGTCAATAGTGTTTTGATAAAAAATAAGCTGATTACTCACCAGCTTACCATCGTCTTAAACGTTTATTCGATTGACGATTATACGGTGTATTTCTACCTGCGTTATTATTATAACATAAAAATAACCCCCCACCAATTAAGGCGGGGGCTTTTCTATGCCGATAACGCAAGCAAAGTCGCAAACGCTATCTATATCTCCTTCAACATCATGGTTGATGAGTTGATATTATTATATCACATTTATTTCACTTCATATCTCTTTCCGTCCCAAACGATATAACGGTTAGATTGTTTATCTTCTTCAGTCAAGTCTTCTTTCACTTCAACCCATCCTGCACGAGGTTCTATAAGGTCTTGTTCTAATATCCATGACACTTTGTCTTTCAGTAAGTAGGCTTTCTTAGAGTAACCGACATTGACATCCATCACTTTAGTAATAACATCCTTATCCCCTGAGAAGTCTTTACTTGGTTTAACACCTTCTTTAGTCTGAGGATTGTACCAAGCGGACATGTTCTCTCGGATAGTTACCTTATCCCCTACTTTCATTTCCTTAAATGGTTTGACAGGCGACTTGTATTCAGGAAGGTCAATGAATCGACTAATAGATTTATCCTGATTAGGAGTAGTAATACCATTCGTCAAGGTCTTCTTAAAGTCCCACCACTTAGCCCAATTATTAAACCGCCAAGGTGCAGGGCATAGCTTAGTGGACACATCAAAGTGACGAATTACATTGGAAGCAGGGATATTATATTTCTTCATTAAGGCTAGTGTTAACAGACGGGTCTGTTCCACTACAATTGGATCAATGGCCCAATCGGTTACTGGCTTACCAGGAATTGGAGTTAAACACATTTCAATCCCGATTGAATTATAGTTGGTGCAAAGACCCGGTGTGACATAACCGTTGTATTCACCTTTCTTAGTCGTGTTCCCGTCCCCAACGTGCCATGCTCCTGCGTCTTCTTCTACAACTTGATAGGTATAGTTTTTATCAATGAAGTAATGAGCTGAAGCGTCATGATTTACTGTCAGGAAGTAGTCTGCATTTGCCTTAGCATTTCCTGAAGCACCAACATAATGAATAACTATGAATTTAGGTTTGTTACTTCCACGACCAAACGAATTGACTCGTGTAATTTCTCTGATAGGTGTTCTAAGTTCCATAGCACCGTCTCCTCCGTTTAATTCTTTATCTACTTGTGAATTATTGAGCGTATCATACTTGTATAATTCATACTTACGAATTACATTCACTAACTTACTGTCGTACTCAGGGTCAGTAGCATACACTCCCGTCAAGGCTTTAGCTTGTGCCTCATACGTCTTAGCATTGACAGCTGTCGCATAACGACTTTTAGCATAATCACTCCGAGTGAAAAAGCGTATATGGTAATTTACATACGCTTCATCATCTTTGAACATAGCAAAATCAGCATACACTTGTTGGTATGAGCCATCAATATATTCGGTTGTTAGTTTTTTATATTTTGCATATTCAGGTTGAGCCTTGATTCCGCCTAGGTTGTGTGCGTTTACAGCTAACTCTGATCTCCCCCAGTCCGACTCCAATATCGCCTGAGCAATCAGGACAGATGGGAGTAGTGTTGGGGTGTATTCTTTCACACCCCTCTGATATAGGGGTGCTACTCTATTTATAAACTCTTTCTTAAAATCACTAATCGTTATCAGCTTCTTTCACTAAATAAGCAAATAATCCTACAACAACTACAAAAACCATCATACCTACATTCATTCAGTCACCTTATTCTCATTTGTTTCAGAATCACGATGAATTGCTGATTCGTCTATTTCTGTAAAAGGGTTGTCTAACTGATCCTTATGATAGTTTGATGAAGACAAGTTCATTGAACTACCAATAAACGCTGTAATAGCGCCTAAGACTGTCAGTGTTAAATCTGTATGTTCCCATTGAACAGCTGTACCAATCGTACCGATCATTGTCATAAATGCTGGGAGTACTGTGATTACAAACCATCTGAGGTATTCGTATTCTCTATTATTAAATTTCATTTTTACCTCCATTATATCTGTTTATTACTACCTTTTAAAATCTCTAAATCTTCATCTATCTGTGCAAGTCTTAGCTTCAATTGTATATTCTCTTCTTTTAATCGGTCTAACTCCTGATCCATCGATTCGTTATCTGCTTTTAATCGTTCGATTTCTTTCTTTAAACTATCGTTTAGCACTTTATATTCATTGATTAATGTACTAGTAGAATCTTTTTTGTTATTAGAAATAGTACCTAAGTAAGCCAAGAAAGCGACACCAAAACCACCGAGGATCGTTGCAATTTGTTCTAAATTCATTAACCATCCTCCCTAATTGACGTCCTTATCAATATCATAACCATACCCCAACTCAACACCCATACAGTGTTAGGTGGTGGACTCATCAAGAATGAGATAAAGAACATACCCCATAAAAAGGACATAGTCACTAACCCAATTTTCCTGAACTGAGGTATGGAGAAAACAACTCCGATAATTTTAACCAACCCAGTAGTCATAAACGCCAACCCGATCCAATGGTTGTCAACAATGCTGTCTACAATATCATAGACTCTGTAATTCTCGAGAATACCAGGATTCCAAAATAACTGCCATCCGTAAAAAAAGGACGTTACAGCTACAAGGAAGCCGTCACGACCTAGGATTCGTTTTATTTTTTTAACTATGGAATAGTTATTGATTTTCTGTAACAATGAGCAATTCTCAATGAATTTTCCCATAGGCTTAACCTTCTAACAATTTCCAGTTGTTAGCATAAGCACTCGGTGAATAAGCATTGTGATCAACTAAGGACTCATACACCTTACCCTCGAATCGAACTTTTGTACCTTTAGCATAAGCGTCATGAGCGCCTGTTGGTTGTACAAAGTCAGCAATTACTTCTGTTTCTTCACCGTCAACATCAACTGTTGCTGACTTAAAAGGCGCAAATAAACTTGCATCACCAATCCAGTTTTCAGCGTCAATAGAAGTGTCCTTAATGGCTACCATCAACTTACCATTAACATTATAAATCTTTCCAGCTTCAACCTTTCCACCTACTTCAACAGTTGGATATTCATCAATTAAATCATCAAGTTTTTCTTTTGATAAATCAGCCATGACAACTAATTTAAGTTGTTGCTTAATTTCAGCAACTTCTTTAGTCACCGCTTCTACACTGCCCTTAGCTTCGTCAATCAGTGCCTTAGATTCTTTAGCGATTTTTTGAACAGTATCAACAGCTTCATTAGTAAACTTGCCAACAAAGGTATCACGATAGAACTTCTCTAATACCGCATTGACTAATTCTTTTTCTCCGATTCCGTCAGATAACATCGGGTCTAATTCAGCTGTGATAATCGTTAAATAGGGTTCTTGTTCAGTGATTTGAACGACTCGTTTGTCAATTTGAGTATTAAGATAATTGTTTGTAATTTTAAACATAATTAGTCTTCCTCACTTTCATTTTTTGCTTTTACGTCCGCTAGTTCTAATTTCAATACTTTAATTTGTAGCTTTAGATTGACGTTTTCTTTGGCCAACTCGTCCAACATTAATTCAATGGCTTTACTCAAATTATTTTCCATTCTGCACCTCTAATTTCTTGACCTTAGCTTCTAATTCTTGAATTGCTTTGAGTGACAACATCAACGCCCTAGATAGATCAATTGCTTCAAACTCGTGGTTTTCATCTTCTTTAATTCTTAAAATTCCGCTATCTTGAGCAATCAATCCGATTGGTTCATGCTCTTTAGATTTCTTCCAATCAAAGGATTTGAAAGATAGATTCTTGATTTCTTCCAAAGCGTTTACACTTGTAGCTTCGATATTCTCTTTCAATCGCTTATCAGAATCATTCTGTAAGCTACCAACACGGGCTTTCCCTTTAACCCAGATACCATCTGCAAAAGTAGTGAATTGTTGAAGTCGTGCTTCAGTATAGATATAAACTGTTTTAGTTCCGTTGGATGAATCAGTACAATCTATAAAACGCTGATAACCTGATGGAACATAAGTGGAAGTTGTCCCTTGTTTATAAATCACTCGGTCACCTTTTCGCAACGTGACATTCCAACCCGTTGCTGCGTTATTCCATGGGCCATAACCATTCAATTTTGATATTTCAGCCTTTGCACCCTCATAAGTATTGAAAGGGTATGCACCACCTGACACTCGCATAATATCTTCAATAATTCGAGTGTTCCCCATACCGTCTTGCGGTACAGTATAATACACGTTATCACTACCAGCGACATAACCGCCATCTTGCATATAGTTGATAGAAAAGCCACCCGAGCCTCGGGATAACCAGACACCATATTTACTACCTGGAAGCACCCTAGAACCGTTATAATCAAAGCCATAAAGGTT
>NZ_AUAT01000013.1 GCF_000428865.1 Eremococcus coleocola DSM 15696 | reverse complement strand
TTGCCATTTTCAAACATCCATTTAGCAAAGGTCTGCAATCTAGCTTCACCAACTGAATCAGCTAAACCTTGGCTAATGTCTTTCATCAGCGCCCAATAATGCTTGCGTTGCTCGTCTGTTCCGCTGCCTTTCTTCCAAGGGTCAAGGTAGCCAAAGAATCGTCCGTTGTATTCTTCAAAGTCTTTGGCGTTCACCTTGTCCAATGGCCGGACTGTGATTAGTCCGTCATGGCTACTTACAATTTCAACCCTCATTGCGCAACTCTTCTAACCATGTCTTGGCTACTGCTAATAATTCAGATTGTTTATGTTCTCGATAGTCGGAGCCTAGTCGGTTATTTATGCCAGCGCAAAATGTTTTTTTAGAAATTTTAAACGGTTCAAAGTCTGTGTAGATGTCTGCCATAGTGGCATTTAAATTATCAATTTGCTTTTGAGAGTTACCACTTTTCTTAGTGTTTCCACTAACTTCGTTTCCGTCATCGTCAACTTCACTTGCTACCCCAAAGGCACTTGATAAGCTATATCGTCTTGCATAAGTGATAGCTGACCCCATACCTTGAGGGGTGTTCTTATCTGGTTTTAGATAAAGTGGGTCACACTCTAACCACTCACCGCTTGAATGAGTTAGTAAAGTGATCACCCCTGTTTTGCCGTTCTCATCATTAATCGTTGATTGAATGTAGCTAAGGCCATGCTTTGGTGCTACTTCATCAATCGAATAGACCACGTTTTCAAGTGGCACATATTTCGATTTAAAGAATGGGTTATTAGCGTCTTTCTTTGGTTGTTTATAATCAGCCTTGAAATCAGATAAAGCTTTGAATAAATTCTTAGTACTTTCTGAAAATCTCATTACACTAAACCTCCTAAAATAGTGTTGATTGAATAGGTATGTTAGTTAACATTTTTTCTTTGGCGTCTTTATAGAAATCTTTTTTAATTTCAAAACCATAGCTAGGTCTGCCTAATTCTGCCGCTGCTCTTAATGTCGTTCCGCTACCTGCGCATGGATCAATTACAACATCGCCTTCATCAGTGAATATCTCAATTAATTCTTTTAAAATGGCCACTGGCTTTTGTGTTGGGTGTATTTTTGGGATTAAGTTTCTATTGTCTGTTTCCCACTCAAACCAATTCTTAATCATGCGGCCTTTTTGGGTATCTGTTTTACCGTTTCTAAATTTAGGTAACTTATCACGATACAAAACAACGGCATATTCTGTTGCTCCGACGATTTTCATATTTGCTTTTAGCACTTGTGATGATGATTTTTTTACAAAAATAATTGGATAGCTGTTATTGAATCCGTATTGTTTTCCATAATCAATCACCATTTGCATTTGTTGAAAAGCACAAAATACAATCATGGCTGGTGCTTGGTTCTTTTCTTTCGGCTCTTTCTTCAACATTTTTGAACAAAAGTGCATGAATTCAGCAATCCTAAAGTTGTGGTCTGTATCAAAGAATGACTTGCCTGCTAACTCACTTTCGCCATTCTTGTTGTCGCCGTCCTTATACCAAACCGGATTACTAGCGTAAGCATTATTTCCTAAATTGTATGGGATATCAGCAATAACCAATTGCGCTTTTGGCATGTTATATCGTTTAAAATTTTGGTGATGGTCGTTGTATAATTCACATTTCAATGTTCAAGTTCCCCCTAAATTCGGCATCCTCTCATAGCTAGGTCATGGCCTGTAACGACTAGATAATGATCATGCTCATTACTCATCGTATTCACCCCTTAGAATTTCATCGCCGGACGCAAAGCCGTCATAATGTACATCCGCAAAGTCCACTAGGTCATCGATGTGGACCCATCCTCGTTCAGTTAGTGCATATTCACGTCTTTGACCTGGTTTGATATCATGTTCTAACCAATCAGTCTGGTCATACCTTGTTTTCGGTTCGTCTATATCTTGTTTTATATGACGGTCAAATTCATTTAGTCTTTTTTCGTTATCATTCATGTGTTATAATCTCCTTGTATCATTATTCGTAAGTCCGCACCCTCATGCGGGCTTTTTTTATTTGCTTAAATAATCTTGAGCGATTAAAACGATTAAATATAAGATTGGAAATAATCCCATTCCAATAACTGTTCCCATCAAGAAACCTTCGTCCATTCTTCCGGTGCGCCATTCTTCGTCCACCTCGGCGATAATTTGCTTTTCCCATTCGTTCAGCTCGTCCTCGGTCACTGTGATAGTTTTTTTATTCATTTAATACACCTCCTTAAATCGTCTTTCTTCCAAAACTTTCATAAACTCTAAAAAATCTTGAATGTTTACGATTGTAATCCGTTCAGTTGGTTTTGCTACACCCCGTGAGTAAACTGGGTCTTGGTACATCTCATTGACTAACCGATAAGCAGTTCCTCTAGTTAACCCAGGAATTACTTCCGGAAGATTCTTGGCTAAGCATGCCGGTACTTTCGTAACTTCCATAATCAATTCTCCTTTCTAAATTCATTCACATCGACACCTAGTGCATCAGCTAATTTGAATGCCGTTGATAAGGTAATATCTTTATTCACTCCACTTAGTATTCGATATAGCTGACCAGAATTAAGACCAGCTTCAATCTGTATTCGTCTAATAGTTTTTCCAGACTGATCAACTAATGCTTTTAATTTTTCTTTATTCAAATTTCCACCCCTTAATACAATATGTTGTGTCTAAAAGTTATGAACAACCATATGTTGTGTTTTTAAGTAAAATATAATATAATGTCGATATCGATAAAGGATTATCAAAACCACTGGTGTTCCTGTTTCGAAATTCAACTAAAAAGTGAGGTGAATTTATGGGTAACGGTTTTAAAGTTAAGGGATTAGATAAGCTAGAAAAACAATTTAAAGAACTTGAAAAAAATGCTAGTAAAATCAATGGTAAAAACGAAGTTTCATTTGATGAATTATTTACCAATAATTTCATGCAAAAATACACCGATTTCAGTACAATTGATGAATTTGAAAATAGAAGTTCTTTTGATTTTTCTAATCTAGAACAAATTGATGATATGGCTTTAGATAATTTTGTAAGCGAACACACCACTTTCTCTAATTGGAAAGATATGTTAACCAAAGCTTCTGAATTATGGACTGCTAAAAAACTTGGTTTTTAATCAAATTCAATAAATCTCTAACCTCTGGTAAATCCATAATGTTGATATCGACTGACGGCTTTACCTTCTTCCCTCGTCCAATCGCTGCACCGACTACCAATCCTGCAGTGATCAGGGCGAGGGTTTTTATTGTTTGTTTCATGTTTGTCCTCCTATTTGGTTCTTTATAGCTGTGACAACTGCTTCGATTCAAAATTATCTTCCTTAATTTTTTGCAATCATAGTCACGCACATTCCCCTTTCGTGATATACTCTCTCTGTGAGAGGGGGGTAAAATTATGAATTGGAATACAATAATCACTACATTATTAACATCATGTATACCAGCGATTATTTCGTACTTAGTAGCCACAAATAAAAGTAAATCTGAGCTAAATTTATTTAAGGAACAAAGCAAATCCGAAATTGAAAAAATGAAATATCAACACGAATCTGAGATTGAAAGATTAAAAATACAGTCCGAAATCAAATCTCAATCTGCCCTAGATGAAGTAGCACTTAATTTCTTTAATGATATAGTTTCTGGAAAAAGAACTATAAATGACCTTAAAAATATTAAAGCCATAGCTGATGAATTTAATTCTGAGAATTAATTTTTTCTGATAATGAAATAAGTAAATTTATATTTAAAGTAGAAGCATTTATTATTAGCACGTCATCTGAACCATGATGTGCTTCTTTAATTGCCTTGACATATTCGATTGCTTCTTCAACATTTTTTGCTATAAATTCATACTTAACTGTGCCCATTCAATAGACCCCTCCTCTCTAGTTGGTTGTTTGATAGTGATAGTTCATTCACTTGCATTCTCCTTTCCATTCCTCTAATACTATCCAGTCATTAGCGATGAGGTCGTCTCTATTAGGGTTCCATCGTGGAGCCTTTTTTATTTTGTCTATAAAAACTAAACAACATTCACGGTCATTAGTAGGAAGAATTTGAACTCCTCTATAGTTTGTATTTTGACGGGTAATAGGTTTCCCATTGGAATTTTTAATGGCATCTACAATATTCATCGTTTTCACTCCTTTCCAGGTTGTTTGTTCAATTTAATTGAACTTAAATTTTAAAAAAATATTCCGGTATTTCATTCAATTCTAAACCTAACAATTCGCATGCTTTACCAGCCTCTGTTGTTTTCCAAGATACTTTATTGTTTAATTTCAATGATAATGTACGTTCCGAGAATCCCATAGCATTTGCAAAAGCTTCTTGTGTTCCGTAAACTTCCCTAATTTTTCCGTATAACTTAGAAAAATCAAATGACATAACGCCTCTCCTTTCTTAAGATTTTTGTTCAATTATTTTGAACTTGTACATATGATAACACGCCCAAAAAAATAGTCAACTGTTTTATTCAAAAAAATTGAACTTTTTTATTGAACTTTTGTTCATAATGAAATAAAATAAGGTTACAGATATAGCGAATGAGGTGAAAAAAACGTGGAAGACAAGGTAACTGTCGGTGCTAGATTAAGACAAATTATGAATGAAAACAATTTGAAGCAAGTTGATATTTTAAACAAAACAGCTCCACTTCAAGCAGAATATAATGTAAGGATAGCTAAAAACGATTTATCTCAATATGTAAATGACAAAGTTGAGCCTAATCAAGAAAGATTGTTTATATTAGCAAAAGCGTTAGGAGTCAATGAACCTTGGCTAATGGGATTTAATGTTCCGAAATATAAAAATGATACCACCATTTCCAACATCATAGAAATCAAACAAACCCGTAACATCCCAGTTGTCGGAACGATCGCTTGTGGAGACCCCATACTTGCTCAAGAGAATATATCTGATACTATCCCCTTCCCTGTGGAATTATTGCCAAGCGGTAATCTATTCTTTTTGAAAGCTCAAGGCAATAGCATGGAGCCTACCATTAAGGAAGATGCCTTGGTATTAATCCGCAAGCAAGAGGAGGTGGAAAACGGAGAGATAGCCGCCGTATTAGTTAACGGAGATACGGAGGCAACGTTAAAGAAGGTCAGAAAGTTAGGTGACACTATTCTTTTAGAGGCGATTAATGAAGAATATGCACCTTATCTTGTAAATAAAGAAAACCCTGCCAGAATTATTGGCAAGGCAATTAAAGTAGTGAATGAATTGTAGAAGAAGGAGGAATTACAAAATGGGACTCTTTGATAATATAAAACAAGGTGTACTTGGAAACTTAAGTGAGGTTTCTGCTGAAAAGCTAAATTTAGAATACGGACCTTACTTGTTTGACGGTGAAAAAATCGAAACGGGTTATACCTTAATCAGAGACTCTATCATCTTTACTGATGTACGTATTATTTTCGTTGATAGACAAGGAACAACAGGAAAGAAAACATCATTCAAATCTATTTATCTTTCGCATATTATTGATGTTGAAATGGAAACTGCGGGGGCTGGTTTTGATGATAGTGAAATTACAATTACATACCTAACAAACGTAAACAGATCAACACGACACGAAACTTTTGAAAGTATAAAGTTTGAATTTCCTAAAAAAGCAGATATTCTACCTCTCTATAGATTTTTCGGTTCTTTGGTACTAAAAAACCGTAGAGAAATTAACACCAAGTAAAAACAATAAACCCAATTTTCTGAGCAAGCGAGCGTTAGAGTCATTAGCGATTAATAAAAAACACCCCACTCCACACTGGAGTGAGTATATGTTTAATATCTACTAACTGAAACATTAAAACGTAAATATATTATATTGCTTAAGGAGGATAATATGAAGTACGGCGTAAGAAAACCTAGTATTAAGAAAAGTTTCAAAGCAAGAACTACTGGTAGAGCGAAACGCACTTTAAAAAAGAGTGTTAACCCTCTCTATGGCAAGAAAGGTATGGGATGGGTAAACAATCCTAAAAAAGCGGCTTATAACAAGGTCTATAACAAGACCACAGTTTCTGCTCGTAATTTGGGTTCATCATATAAACGACGTAAAAAATCATCTGGAACAGATGATTCAAGCGATTATGGATGCGGTTATGGATGTGGATGCTTATTAACCATAATTATTTTATGGGTATTGTCCGGGTTATTTTAAAACAAAACACCCCACTCCCTACCGCCAAGTAAGATGAGTGAGGTTAAGCAAAAGCACCCTGTTTAAAGGGCTCTTTATGTTGCTATTTTATCAAAAATAGGAGGTTTTAACAATGTGGATAGAAGAATTGCCAAACGGTAAATACAAATTTATCGAACGTTATTATGATGACAAAACGGGTAAGCATAAAAAAGTATCCACAACCTTATCTACAAATTCACGACAAGCTTGGAATAAAGCGACTCAGATTTTAAATAAAAAAATTGAAAAATACCAAAACAAGTCTAGCATAACGCCTATTACTTTCGAGGTAGCGTTTGATGAATGGTTTAAACTATATTCCCACAGTGTTAAACCAATCACTGTGACAAGAAATACTTTCATTGCTGATACACTAAAAACTATGATTGACCCGGATATTCTAGTTGACAAGATAAATACATCGGATTTAGAAAAATATTTAAACATCATAAACTTTGACAAGAATTACTCAAATAGCACGACTCGTCAAACTAAATCTATATTCAATATGTTCTTTTCATACTGTGAAAACAGAGGTTACATATCGAAGAATCCAACAAACCATTTGAATCATAGGTATAAAAAAGAAAACATTACGCCAATGAGTGATCGTTATTTAACCAAGGAAGAATTAAACAGTCTGGTTAGCACAGTCAGACAGACTCACAAGCGTTATGCGGACATGACTGAAATAATGGCTTTAACTGGTATGCGGTATGGTGAGATGGTTCATCTAAAAAAAACCGACATCGTAAACAAAACGATTCAAATTAAAGACTCAAAAACACCGACCGGAATACGTCCCATCCCTTTAGATAACCGAGCTTACTTATTAATAATTGAGATAATAGAAGAAAATATGTTAGCTGGACTTATGAGCGATTATATTTTTATAACCGCTCACGAAAATCTTATTAACAATCAAAACTTCAATATGTATTTAAAACAAGCTGCCAAAAAATGTGATATTCAAAAAAATGTGTCTGCTCACATGCTGCGGCGGACACATATAACCATGTTAGCTGAAATGAATATTCCACTTAAAACAATCATGAATCGTGTCGGACACGCAAAGCCGAATGTCACTCTTGAAATATATACCTTTGTGACCAGTAAGATGGAACAAGAAGTTATTGATAAACTAAATGAATTTTGCCCCTTTTCTGCCCCTTTTAATAATGACAATTAAGATAAATACTGCAAATACCACTGTTTGCAACGATTATAAAAATCTCATTTATGGTAAGCATGGCCATGAATAATCCGGTAGGCTCGATAAATTTGTTCCATTAAGACCATACGCATCAACTGGTGAGGCAAGGTAATCCGACCAAAGGAAACCATCCAATCAGCTCGTGCTTTGACCTTAGGGTGGAGGCCTAAAGACCCTCCAATAACAAAGGTCACTTTGGATGACCCATAAGTGGCATAGTCATCCAATTGTTGAGCCAAATCCTCAGAGGAAATTAGCTTGCCTTCAATTGCTAAAACGATTACCTTACGATCATTGGCAATATGTGACAGAATACGATCGCTCTCTTTAGCCAAGACTTGTTCAATTTCTGTTTCTGACATATTTTCAGCCGTTGCCTCATCGGCAACTTCCAGTAAATTCACTTTAGCATAAGGTCCCATCCGCTTATGGTATTCCTCTATCCCCTGCTTAAGGTACTTTTCTTTCAACTTACCCACACTGATAATATCAATATTCATTACCAGACCCCCTTCTTTACTATCCTACCATTTTAAACTTTTCATTTATAGTTACAATAATTGACAATTGCAGGGAATTTGTTATGCTTTTCTAAGCATGAACGAATTTTTTCATTTGAGAAAGGAAATTATTATGGTTAAAAAAATTATTGGTGTCCTTGGTCTAGGTGTCTTCGGCCAAATGGTTGCCAAAGAGTTGGGCCGGTTTGGGTCAGAAGTCATTGCAGTTGATACTTCTGAACAAAAAGTCCAAGACATCGCTGATGCAGTGACCTACAGTGCTGTAGGGGACTTTACTGATATTGAACTTTTAAAAAATATCGGAATTAATAACTGCGACGTGGTGATTATCGCTACCGGTTCCAACCTAGAATCCGCCGTACTTGCAGTCATGCACTGCAAAAAACTTCATGTACCAAAGATCATTGCTAAGGCTCATTCCAAAACCTTTGAAGAAGTCCTCTATGAAGTAGGGGTCGACGCGGTGATTTCACCAGAACGAGATTCTGGTTACCGCCTAGCCTCTAAACTTTTACGTAACCGGATTGATGAAGTCCTCCGTCTCGATGAAAATACTTCCGTCATCGAATTTGATATTCCTGATTCATGGGTTGGCAAGAGCTTACAAGAATTAGACCTCCGCCAAAAATATGAAATTAACTTGATTGGAATCCGGCCAGAAAAAGGGGAACCAATGACCGGGGTCCCAATTAGTGACCCCTTACCTGATGAAATTGTCCTAGTAGGGATTGCAAATTCGCATACCTTTGAACACGAAGACTATCTCGGCAACATCCATTAAGCTCGTATAAACTATAAATTTTAAACGTGGGCTAACTAATCTAAGCCCTCAATATTTAGGTAGGCAGACCCAGAGAAAATCGCTGATTTTTTCTGGGTCTGCCTTTTTTATCTTAAATTAAACTATTTACATTTACGCTTGAATTAACCCATAGAAGACTTCCACTACAGGTTCGATCAAACCATCTGGGAAATCAAAGCCTTCTGTATGTAAAGGGGCATAATCTTCCCCGTCTCCCATAAAGAACATGGCTCCAGGTACTTTTTGAAGAAAGTAAGCAAAATCTTCAGAGGCTCGGAAGGGTTCTTCTAATTCCTTAATCGCTTGGCCTTGACCTTGACAGACTTGCCATATTTTATCAACAGCCTCACTATGGTTGACCGTAGCTGGAAAATATTCTTGACTATCCCAAGAAAATTCTAGCTGGTACTGCTTGCTCAAACTTTGAGCTTGCGCTACCACTAGGTCTTCTAAATGCTGTAAATCCTCATCATAGAGGGCCCGAATAGTGAGTCGCAGAACCCCTTGCCCCGCAGAAATGCCAAAAGCTTTTTCTCCCACAGCGACATGGACAATCGTCAAACGGATCATTCCTTTAAATAAGGAGTGGTCTGTCTGTATATTTTCTAAAGCGGACACCAATTTAGCCATAGCATAAGAGGGATTAATCCCATCTTCGGGACGCATGGCATGGGAGGGTTTCCCTTTAAAATACAAATTTAACCCCTTCGATGTCAGTGCCAAAGTCCCCTTGTTTAAAGCAACGGTCTGAAAAGGTTGCCCAGGATAATTATGGTAAGCATAGAAACTGTCAATCTTACATTCTGCAAAAACATCTAAACAAGCCTTAGCTCCTTCTCCCACTTCTTCAGCCGGTTGAAAGAGGAGTACAACATTTCTTTCAGGCTTAAGCCGGTTAATTTCTAAGGCTAAGCCGCACAGGGTTGCCGCATGACCATCATGACCACATTTATGGCCCTTGCCTGGTATTTGTGAAACATAATCTGCTGCAATCTTATCCTCAATCGGTAAGGCATCAAAATCTGCCCGAAAGGCAATTGCGCTAGCCTCAGGTTCAATGGCACCTTGATAAAAAGCATAGAAATAATGACCTCTATCCACAATCTCAAAAACATTTGTTTTTTCCTTTAGAAAATGGAGTAAATTAGCCTTAGTCCAAGTTTCTTGCCAAGATAGTTCTGGATGACGATGGAGTTGGTGACGTAAATCGATGCAAGTTGCTAAATCTTCTTTGAGCATACAAACGCTTCTTTCTGTAATTTGTCACTGCTATTATAGGAAATATATCCCCTAGCCTCAAGAGCTGGTTAACTAGAATCCCATTAGAGTTTACTTAATCATCACAATATTGTTCTAGCCCTAACCCCTCTTTTATAGATTTATTGATAATATGCTGACATGTTAATGCATTAAAATAAGCCTGATAATTCCTACTTATGCACAAGCCATCTGGGATGATTTGAACAAATAATATTAACTTATCTACAGTTTTCTGTGGATTACTTATTACTTATCCACCGTTATTCCATAAAAACAGCACTTATTCACAGATTTCTGTGGATAAGTGCTGTATGGTCTGTTAATATCTATTTATTTTGAAAGAGACATTTTTAGATTTTTTCTTAATTTAAACTTAGTTTTGACTGCCTTGCATGGTATTAGTTTGGTTATTTGGAGCTTTTAAAGTAACTTGGGCAGTCGCTTGTTTACCTTCACGGAGATAGGTTACCGTAATGGTATCGCCCACCTTGTAATCATAAAGTGCTTTCTTCAAGCTTTGGCTATCGGTAATATCGGTATCATTAACTTTAGTAATCACATCATATTGCTGCAGACCGGCTTCTTCAGCAGCAGAACCAGCCACTACTTCTACTACGATCGCACCATCGGTGGTGTTTTCATCTAATTTAAGAACTTCTTGGCGAGAATTCAAAGAAATTGCTGAAAGGTCATACATACTTACCCCTAATTGTGGACGTACAATTTGGCCATTTTCTTCAAGTTCTTGGGCAATCTTAGCAACATCATCCGCTGGAATCGCAAAGCCCATTCCTTCAATAGTTTCATCGGCTAACTTAGATGAGTTAATCCCAATTAATTTACCTTGACTATTCACTAAGGCGCCACCAGAATTACCAGGGTTAATTGCAGCATCTGTTTGTAGGACGGTCATTTCCCAGTCTGGATTACCATCACCATCAGAGTCAACTTGTTCTTGTCGGTCTAGGCCGGACACAATCCCTTGGGTTACAGAAGAGGCATACTCAGACCCTATTGGAGATCCGATTGCAATGGCAATATTACCGACTTTCACATCTTCAGATTTCGCAAATTCAATCGTTTGGGTGACCTTTGAAGCATCAATACTTAAAACCGCTAAGTCACTGAGTGAATCTGAACCCACAATTTTAGCTTCAAGGGTATCCCCATTTGCCATGGTGACTTCAACCGAATCGGCACCATCAATCACATGGTGGTTGGTTACAATATAAGCTGTTTTGCCATCTACTTTATAGACAACGCCAGACCCTGTTGCAGTTAAAACTTGTTGACTATCAAATTTATCTAAATCAATCCCACCATCTTGACCTTGTTCTTGGCCTTGACTATCTTCTTGATTTTGGAATTGGTTATAAGGGAAAGGAAGAACATTTTGTAAATTTTGTTGGTTTTGATAATTTGAAACTGTCACGACAGCATCCCGAGTTTTATCAACCACTGAAGTGATAGTATTTTCAAAATCAGTCGAAGAGAGTGGCTGTTCTTGTGAATGTACCGGTTGTACCCGGTAATTAAAACCATATCCAATCAGTAAGAAAGTCAGACCTAAGACAAGAGCTCCGACCAAGCCTGAGAAAATTCCTCGCCAGTAGGAAGTTTTTTGTTTTTGTTTATTATAATTCATCGTCATCTTTATCATCCCTTCGTTGGTATCTTTTATTGATTGAAATTACTATACCATCTATTTATGAAATCTGTGTGAATTATTTTTCATTAATTATTAATAAAAAACGATTAAATATGGACGAAATTGAATTATAATAAAGAAGACAAGATGAATGGAGGGACACTATGTCAACTTTAGAAATTAAAAATTTACATATTGAAATAGAAGGTAAAGAAATTCTTAAGGGTGTCAATCTTACCCTTAATAGTGGTGAAATCCATGCCATTATGGGCCCCAATGGAACAGGAAAATCTACCTTAGCAGCAGCCATTATGGGCAACCCGGCCTATGAAATAACCCAAGGCCAAATCTCATTAGACGGCCAAGATGTTTTAGCCATGGAAGTGGATGAACGCGCCCGAGCTGGACTTTTCTTAGCCGTGCAATATCCATCTGAAATTCCTGGTATCACCAACGCCACCTTTATGCGGGCTGCAATTAATGCCCGTCGTGATGAAGACCATCAAATGGGAATTCCCGAATTTATTCAAAAATTAGATCAAAAAATGGCACTTTTGGATATGCCTGAAAGTATGGCCACTCGTTACCTCAACGAAGGTTTTTCGGGCGGTGAGAAAAAGCGCAATGAAATCCTTCAATGCCTCATGATTGAACCAGCCTTTGCGATTCTAGATGAAATTGATTCTGGCCTAGATATCGATGCCTTAAAAGTGGTTGCCAAGGGTGTCAATGCCATGCGGGGATCTGAATTCTCTTCTCTAATTATTACCCACTACCAACGTCTCTTAAATTATATCCAGCCTGATATTGTTCACATTATGATGGATGGCAAAATTGTCATGACAGGGGGGCCCGAACTAGCGCAGCGCTTGGAAGCAGAAGGCTACAAGGAAATTTCTAAAGAGCTTGGGTTTGACCTTGATAGTCTACACGCCTAGGAGGTAGCATATGCACACACCTACGATGGACCAACACCAAGCTTTAATTCCCAACTTAAAGAAATTCCCCACTTGTTTTTTAAATAAAATGGAAGTAGCCAAAAAAACTTGGAAAAGTCTGACCCCACCCCAAATTGAACGGGTTGATTTTTCAGATTTTGATTTCTTCCAAAGTGATTTAAAAGATATTCCAGTCTTCCATTACGATGCTACTCAGTTAGCCCAATCTGGGGTCATCATCATGGACCTCTTCCAAGCCTGCCTTACCTATCCTGACTTAATTCAAGACAACCTTTTCTCCGTGATAGATAGTCAAGCCGACCAAGTTACCGCCTATAATTTGGCCTTCTTACAAGGAGGACTCTTTATCTATGTGCCACCCTATCTTGAATTAGACCAAGCACTTGATATCACAGTTCTCATTAATAATCAAAAACAAGCCGGCTTTAATCAACGCATCCTCCTCTTAGCTGACCACCATAGCCACTTTACCTATTTGGAACGCCTTCAAAGTCAAGGCCAGCAAGCCAACAAGGGCAGTCTGATGGTAGAAGTAATTGCTAACGAAGGAGCTCAAGTGAACTATCTTGCCTTAGATGCCATTGACTCCGCTCAAGGACAATTCTATCTTAAACGCTACGGAGCTACCCAGAAAGATGCCCAAATCAATTGGTCAATTGCTGCTATGAATCAAGCCAATACTATTCTTGACTTAGATACCTATCTATTAGGACCAGGATCACAGTCTTATGTTCAGATTGTGGCCATTGCCAACCAAGACCAGGTCCAAGTCATTGATTCTAAAGTTGTCAACCAAGCCAATTATTCTGTCGGTCATATTTACCAACATGGAGTGATCTTAGACCAAGCCCGTTTAAGCTTTAACGGAATCGGCCATATCATCAAGGGGGCCAAACAAGCCGATGCCCAACAAGAAAGTCGGGTCCTCATGCTCAGTGACCAGGGCCGGGGTGATGCCAACCCTATCCTCTTAATCGATGAATTTGAAGTCACCGCGGGTCACGCCGCTTCCATCGGTCAAATTGATGCTGACCAACTCTATTATTTAATGAGCCGCGGTCTCAAACGTAAAGAAGCAGAATACTTGGTTATTCGTGGCTTTTTAGGTTCAGTTATTCATAGTATGCCTAGCCGTCAAGTTCAAGACCAAGTGATTGCAATTATGGATCAGAAACTTGCATCCTTACGTGCATAGTACCAGAAAGGAGGGGCCATGCAAGCCCACAACAAACCCAAAAAGATAGCTTGGCCACAAGACCAAATTCGCCAAGCCTTTCCTTATTTAAACTTACCCATCCAAGACCAAGCCTTAATTTACTTAGATACCGCCGCTACGAGTCAGAAACCTCAAAAAGTCATTGATAAATTAAGTCACGTCTATGCCACCCAATCTGCCAATGTCCACCGGGGGATTTATCAACTAGCTGACCAAGCAACGCAAGCCTATGAAGCTTGCCGCCAAACCGTGGCTGACTTCTGTGGTGCTGAATCCGCTAAAGAAATTCTCTTTAATGGCGGCACTACAATTGGTTTAAATTTTCTAGCCCAGAGCTTAGTGAAACCCCGTATGAAAGCCGGCGACCGTATTCTAACTACTCGTCTGGAGCACCACTCTAATCTAGTCCCTTGGCAAGTACTTTGCCAAGAGACCGGCAGCCAACTCCACTATCTTAAACTTAAGCCAAACTATCAAGTAGACTTAGCCGACCTTCAAGTCCAATTAGAAACTGGCGCCAAAGCCTTGGTCATCCACCATGTCTCCAACGTCTTGGGCGTAATCCAAGACCTAAAAGCACTTGCCGAATTGGCCCACCAATACGATTGTCTCTTAATTGTAGATGGGGCTCAAGCTGCGGGCCACTTGCCACTTGCCATATCAGACTGGGATGTGGATGCCTATGTTTGGTCCAGTCATAAAATGTATGGGCCTTCAGGTCTCGGTCTTTGTTATCTAAAGTCCGACCTCCAAAACCAGTGCCGCCCCTTCTTCTATGGGGGTGAAATGATCCATCAAGTCAATGATTATGAAGCGAGCTATAAAGAAGGCCCCTGGAAGTTTGAAGGCGGAACCCCACCCCTAGCCCAGGTTTTAGTCTTACCAGAAAGTATCGCCTTTATCCAAGATTTAGAGCTTTCTGCCATTCAAAAACATGAGCTAGACTTAGCTGCCTATGCTCGACAAGGCTTAGGAGAGCTCGGTGGTTTTGATATTTATTCACCACCCGGCACCGGTATTTTAGCCTTCAATATTCAAGACGTTCATCCCCACGATGCAGCCACAGCTTATGATTTAGAAGGGGTTGCTCTCCGAGCTGGCCACCATTGTGCCCAGGTTTTAATGCGGCAACTACAGATTCCTGCCTGTCTGCGGGTCAGTCTTGGCGTCTATAACACCCAGGCTGAAATTGATGCTTTCTTAGCTACGAGTCAAAAAGTAAAGGAGTTTTTTACCCATGGGGCTTGAACAATTAAATGATCTCTATCAAATGACCATCCTTGACCACGCCCAACATCCTCGACATTTTGGGTCACTCGCCCAAGCTAACTACCGGATGGAACTCTATAATCCTACGTGCGGTGATCAATTAGAGGTTCAAATGTTAGTCCAAGATGGAATCATCCAGGACATTTCCTTTATGGGAACAGGCTGTTCAATTTCCTTGGCCTCAGCCTCGATGATGACCCAAACCCTCAAAGGACACGATTTAGACCAAGCCCAGGAATTGATTCAAAATTTTGACTTCTTAATTGGCGGTCTAGACGACCAGGGGCAAACCCATTCTTTAAGTTTACAAGACCAAGCCCAACTCAAAGATGCTACTATCTTAGCCGGCGTCCGCAAATTTCCCGCCCGCTACAAGTGTGCTGCCTTAGCTTGGAAAGCTAGTCAAGCTTGTCTTGACCAACATTTACAAGATCAAACTCAGAAAGGAAGTGACTCAAGTCATGGCCATGATTCCACAAATTAATGATTACCAATACGGTTTCCGTGACCAAGCCGAAATTTTATTTTCCACTGGCAAGGGGCTTTCAGAAGAAGTTGTCCGAGCTATTTCCAAAGAAAAGCAAGAACCCCAATGGATGCTAGACTTTCGTCTCCAGTCTCTTAAAGAATTCTATCAGCAAGACATGGTCGATTGGGGGCCTGACCTATCTGCCCTCAACTTTGATGATATTATTTACTATCAAAAAGCCACCCCTAGACCCGCACGGTCTTGGGACCAAGTCCCGCAAGAAATCAAGGATACCTTTGAGCGAATAGGGATTCCCCAAGCCGAACGAGCCTATCTAGCCGGAGCCACCGTCCAATATGAGTCCGAAGCGGTTTATCATAACCTCAAACAAGAATTTGATAAATTAGGGATTATTTTTACCGATACCGACTCAGCCTTACGGGATTACCCAGAACTCTTCAAAGAGTATTTTGCTACTGTTGTAGCCAACAATGATAACTTCATTTCTGCTTTAAATGGGGCCGTTTGGTCTGGTGGATCGTTTATCTATGTGCCTAAGGGAGTGAAATGTGATATTCCTTTACAAACTTACTTCCGCATCAATAATGAAGCCACTGGCCAATTTGAACGGACCTTGATCATTGTGGATGAAGGGGCCTCAATCCATTATGTGGAAGGCTGTACCGCCCCAACTTATTCTACTGCTTCCCTCCATGGTGCAGTCGTTGAAATCATCGTCAAAAAGGATGCTTATTGTCGGTACACCACCATCCAAAACTGGTCCCATAATGTGTATAATCTAGTTACCAAGCGGACCCATGCCTATGAAAATGCTACGATGGAATGGGTGGATGGTAATATTGGCGCCCACACTACCATGAAGTATCCCTCCGTCGTCTTAAAAGAAGCCGGCGCCCGCGGCACGGTGATGTCTATCGCTTTTGCTGGTAAAGATCAAATCCAAGATGCCGGAGCTAAGATTTATCATATGGCGCCCCATACCTCCTCCTCAATTATTTCTAAATCCATCTGCAAAGATGGCGGTGAGGTAGACTACCGCGGCCAAACTTATTTTGGACCCAATTCACAAGGTTCTAAGGCTCATATTGAATGTGATACTATCATTATGGATGAATTGTCCAAGTCGGATACCATTCCCTTTAATGAGATTCATAATGGCCAAGTTGCCCTAGAGCATGAAGCTAAGGTATCGCGCATTTCAGAAGAACAACTCTTTTATCTCATGAGTCGCGGGTTAACTGAAGCCCAAGCTACTGAAATGATTATTATGGGCTTTGTCCAACCCTTCTCCAAAGAACTACCGATGGAATATGCCGTCGAATTAAATCGACTCATTTCATATGAAATGGAAGGTAGTGTTGGTTAAGAATATAAGAATAGCTAGGAAGCTTGTTGCAGAGCCATTCCTAGCTTTTTTATTTTGGTTAAAAATAGAATTTAATACGTTTTTTAATACGTTTTTCCTAAAAATTGACATATTTCGCAAAATTATCAGCAATCTGATCTCTAGCTTTTTCAGTAACATGAGTATAAATATCCATAGTAGTTTTTATGTTAGAGTGACCTAAACGCTCCTGGACTACTTGGATAGGTGTACCCATTTCGAACAGTAATGAACAGTGGGAGTGTCTGAACCCATGCATAGTGATGTACTTAAGATTATACTTATTAATGATGGTGATAAGCCAACCGTTTGTGTAGCTTGGTCGGTAGACTCTGTTATTACCAAAAGTAAATAGCAACTGACTAGAGTCAAGCCCATTGATTCCCTTTTTCATTAATTGAGTGAGCTGGAGCGTTCGCCACTTTTTCAGGATGTTGAGCGTTTGGGCATCCACACTTAAAACCCTCATACTATTTTTAGTCTTAGGTGTAGTTATAATTGGATTGCCAGCTTCATCTAAGCTGACCCCCTTACTGACTGTAATGGTCTTAGCATTGAAGTCTATATCGCCCCAGGTTAAGGCTAAGGCCTCCCCTTTCCTCATTCCTGTAAAAGCTAGGATTCTGAAGAAACTCAAAAACTTCTGATTCCCATAATCAGCTACACACTCAAAGAACTTACTTAGCTCCTCACTATTGTAATAATTCTCCTGATTATCAGGCATTTCCTTACGATTAGGGAGCTTTACTTTTCTCATAGGATTATCTGTTATGAGTTGCATTTTAACAGCATAATCAAGCACTTGTTGAGTTATTCCCTTGGGATATTTCGCACTATTAAAGGTCTTAGCCCATTCATTGACCAGCTTCTGGCAATTCACAACATTTAGGCGGTCAACTTTAGTATTACCGATTCTAGGAAGTATGTGCAATCTAGCATAACGCTTAGTAGTGGCATAAGTACCAGGCTTTACTGTATTGTGATGTTCCACTAGCCATAGATTATATACCTGGCTAAAGGTGAGCTTCTTTGCGCTTGAAAACCCCGATTTATCTATTTCAAGCTTAAGCCTACTTTCAGCAAGTTGGGCTTCCTTTTTGGTCTTAAATCCTTGTCTGGTAGTCCGCTTTTGCTTTCCTGTTAACGGGTCAATGCCTAAATAAGCCACGAACTTATAGGCGGTTGATCCGTCTTTTTTTGTGTATTTTTTTATCATCAATCATCACTCCTTACTCCCCGTCAAGAGCGTTAAGGAGTCCGCTTAAATGGATTGGTTACCAGGAGCGGACATAATATAAAAATTATGGTGTGAATGATGGTTATTTTTTATCAATATTATTTAAATAATCAACAACTTTTTTCAGTTTGTTTGAGTAATTATGTAAATCATTAGAAATATTTTTTGGTACTAAGGTTTCTGCCCTTTCGACCTCATCTATAAAGTACTTAATTTGTGTAGTGTACCATGGATTAATCGCTTCATAACCTTGTGTAAAAGCAATGGCTATGCTTAGTCGTCGTCTGGCTACAGATTCTGAAAAAAATAAACTTGCATCATAATCATATAATTTGTAAAAGTTTTCCTTACTAATTTCCCGAATAACTGCTAACTCTTTTTCAGTAGGTAACACATCTATTTTATTTTCATTATATTGTGCGAGAATGTAGTTGTAATCATGCCCAGTCCATACTTCCCAATGTTTATTAAAGTAATCAATATTTTTTTGTTGAGCTTTTTTGCGCAAATTACTGTCGCGTATATCAGATTTTTCTTTTTCACTTGGAAAACCTAATATTTTTTCAACTGAAGTAATGCCAGTCAATAATAACCTATCAAAAATTGTACTATCATCAGGAGTTGTTAGCAGGTCATTAACGGTGGTGTTACCAAGTTCAGCTATTAACAGTAAGTTATTTTTATTAGGTAAATTTCTTCCTTTTTCCCAGTTATTAACTGTTCCTTTGCTAGTATTAAACCTTTTTCCAAACTCTTCCATAGTTTCACCGAGGTTTAGCCTTATCTTTTTTATTTTCCAACCTACATCAGCATTACTCATTTTATCCCTCTTTTCATTGTAATTTTACAATAGTTATCAGAAAAAGTAAATAAAAGTATTGACTGAATCAATTTGTCATGTTACGATTTGTATGCAGAAGTAAAGAAAGGAGGAGCTAGGTTGATTACATATAATATTAACAAAGTTAAGGGATATAGAAATATGTTGGGATTAACACAAACCCAAATTGCTGATAAATTAAATATTACTAAGCAATCATATTCTAGAAAAGAAATAGGCAAAGCTAAATTTACTGACCAAGAAAAAATTAAACTTAAAGAAATATTCCGTTTTATTAATCCTACAATAACTATTGACGATATTTTTTTTAAATAAAAAGTATGCAAAAGTAAATTGATTAGGAGGTGATTCAATGATAAACCAACAAAATCCCCCGTCTTTCCTGGTAAGCCTACCACCAGACCAAGAACAACAGATCTATAGCATCTTCCTTGACCTGGCTAAAAAGGCGGTGGAAGAAGCCACAAAAAAAGCACTCACCAATAGCCGTTACTTTAATCAGAAACAGTTATGTGAATACTTTACTTGTGGCCCAGCCCAAATAAGGGAATGGCAAGCACTAGGCTTGAAATCATTCCATAAAGGTAAAGAGATTATGTTTGATATTAACGATGTGCACGAGTTTCTAAACGATTTAAAATATTAAAAATGCTCCCCCGTCAAGAGCTTAGAAACTTTGTACCAGAATGGAGCAACCAACGATGGCAAATGAACATAAAAAAAGCCCAGGAACGGCAATTCCAAGGGCAAGGGTATTGATTAGGAAGTCATATACCTATTTGTGTTCATTATAGCAGATTGCCAACAACTTATAAAGGAGAAACCTAGAATGAACGAAAATAAAAATGTACTTATGACCAGTAACGAACTCAAAGACTTAGGATCTAAACTTGCAGAAATTATAAACCAGCTAGAACTACACCGAACAAGTATTGAAACGCTTTGCTGTCTACATACTCTTGAAGTATGTGGTTTTGAAAACCTGGCTTATAAGTTTTTTGAGCCAGCAAGGTAGAGTAAACGACGCTATTATCGAAACATTAGATGTTGTTGCGACTCTATTACTTAATTGTGATGATGAAGAAGAGCTTGCCGAAACTAGACTAAGTAATAGTGAGGTGTAGACAGATGGACTTTGTAGATGAATACCTAGCTTATGTATTAGAACACGATGGCCAAGCAGAATATGACCGAATTGTAAACTTTTTTAATAAGCACCGCCAAGCATTAAACCAGATGGCGGAAGATATTGTTAAGGAAATTAAGCTATTGACTAAATAGCATGTTGATACAAACAAAGAGGAATCTATAAAGAAAGGAGCGATATATTGAACTATGATGATATTGACGCCAAATATCTAACTGATGAACTAAATGTTATTAAACGTAATATTGATAACGTTAGTCAAATCAGGAATTTAGCAACGATAAAAAATATTTTAAATAAAATATTCTTTGCAGATATAAACGATATATTCCAATTGACTGAAAATATTGGGGAAGCATATGTACAGAAATTCAGACGAGAGCCCGAAATATATTCGAATGTTCCTTTGTCTTATATTATTGACTCGAAAAATCTAGGTGCATTTTATGGAAGTTTATATACCAAAAAGAATAAAAACGGTAATGAAACTCAAATTATTAAATCAGATCATTTTAATAATTATGCACGATTTTTCATTGATTTAGCATCTAACAAGGTTATTTATTCAAAGAAGTTAAACAGTTTTGTTATCGTGAATGAGCATAGCTTTAAGACGATTAAACATGAAAATTTTAATGAATATTACCCTACAGGGAAGAACTTTGCATTATATATTGATGATTTTTTTGATGTGATGTTGGAACTTTATTCAGAACACATGCAATTAAGGCATTCTTACCAATTATTGGAATATTCTATTTCAGGTATTGATTGGCGCTTTGATTGTGAGCAACTAATAATGAAGCGTGAACCACCAAAAGAAAATGAATTATTTTTTGAATACTTTGAAATCTCTGAATCAGATATAAACGCGTCTTTTGCTGATAAAATGCTTACGAATATTGCAAATGAGAATGAAAGTCTAAACAACATAAAATTGTTACATGCATATATATTGTTACGCAAGATGAAGTTAATACCTTCTGAAAAATGGTTCTTATTGAAGGACTTTGGACGAACTGGTAAAGGAATTTTCATGAAAACTTTCAATAAGATATTCAAAGTAAATCCCGTTAATATGGACGCTCTAGTTTATAATCAAGGGGCTTCAACTGAAAACGCATGGCTATCCTTTATGGGGGCTGATGTGGCGCATGCTAACGAATCAGGTTCAATCGATGCAAAAGGCATGCGAGCATTGAGGAAAATCGCTACAGGGGAAATTATAACAGGTAGATCATTAGGTAAAAATGCCGTTAGCTTCAAAAATGAATCGGTTTTAGTTTTAGACACGAATGAAAATGTGGATATTGGTGATATTACCGCAAATACCTCTAGAACGGTAAAAATAGCTTTTAAAGACCGCCCAAAGAATGAAACCACTAGGGAAAGACATGAGTACTTTAAACCTTATTGGGACTTTATCGAGCCGAACAATGAGTTATCGTTACAGGCTTCTGTATCTTTTCTAATTAACAGTTTGAACTATCTTAATGAAATAGGCGGTAAGTTTATTTTTAAAGATACGGTTCTTAAGAACTATGCAAGTGCAGAAGATTTTACAGAAACGCAACGCATTATGATTCTAACAATAGCGCAACATGGCTTTATTCTGTCCAAAGACGAGATATTAAAAGCTGCTATTTATGAAGATTATGGCAACTTAAGATTTAAAGAAGCTAAAGAAGATATGAAAAAAATCGGAGTCGCTATTAATAAACCAAAATGGATAGACGGCTTGACTTGCAGAGTCCATAAAATAGGCGACAAAAAAATATTTAATGCTTCCTTAAAGATGTTAGAAGAATATGATAGTCAAAAAATAAAATAAATCATTACTCTTAATAAGAGTAAGTGACAAAAAACCTTACTCTTATTGATTTTTTACAAGCGTAAGCCTTACGTTAAACTTACATTTAAAAATACGCTTAAAATATTGATGTATCAACTCCTTACTCTTATTACTATTATCTCTAAGACAACTATTATTTTGTTTTTAAGAATGGCTTTAAATCAACGTTTATATTTTTATTTTTAAAATACTTCTTTAGGGGTATCGATTTAAGCGTAAGGGGTATAAAAGTATTAAATAATTTCAAGTCAATAAAATATAAAGGAGGTCAAAATGAACGGATACGATTTAGCAATTGATCTACTAAATTATGGACTACAAATTATCCCTTTAGATCAACATAAAAAACCAATTGTAGCATTTAAAGATATAACGATTGATTCAGATTTTGTAAATCGAAATATTGAAGCATATTCAAAAGTATCTGCATTTGGCATGCTAACCCGAGGGGTGTGGTGTATCGATATTGATTTACATGGCCACAATGGTTTTGAATCATTAAAGAGAATCCCGTACTATGATGAATTGGTTGATAATGCCAAAAATACAATGGTACAAAGCACTCCGAGCGGTGGGAAGCATATTATATTCAAAAAGCACAACGGCATTGAATACGGCCAAAAAATTGGATATTTAGACGGTGTAGATATAAAGGCGCACGACAATAATTATTTTGTTTTTGGTGGTAGTGTTACAAAAAAGGGTAAATATGAAATTACTAACTTGCATGAACCCGTTTATTATGAGGGGGACTTTGAAAAACATATATTTTCTGTACGAGGAAATTTTGAAGAACAGAAAATTAATAAATATTCAGTTGCCGCTACATTAACTAATTATGATTTTTCACATTTAACAGGTTCAGGCGGTCTAGGTAAGGAAGCATACGAGCGAATTATTAAAGGTGAATCTATTGAAAGAAATAACGATCTGTATCTAGCTTCAAGCTATGCAAAACAATGTAGTAAGCCAATTGAACCATTAAAGAAATTGATTGGAAATGTTAAAAATGGAGATGTTTTTACAGAATCTGAATGGATAGCAACGGTAAATAGTGCGAATTGAACGGGGGATTAGAGTACCAAATATTTTTAATTTAAATAGCTAAGTCAACGATACTGCTTTTTAATTAGTAAAAATATAAAAAGGTATAGAAAACCTGGAAACTTGGCAAGTATGGCAACCACCCACACAAATACTGTTAAATCAACGTTTATAAGATTGCCAGACTTTTGCCAGATTGCCAGACTTTCAGCTAAATTATAGAAAGGGACTAACTATGATACCAACTAATGAAGAAATTGATTTAGAAATTAGATATATCAGACAAGACATTAGCATGATTCAGTCAAGATTATCTGACCTAGAATATTATACAGAACAGATATTTGATGGCCTAAAATCTATCAAAACAGCCCATGCCGATAAAGCCAAGGAAATGAAGAACATTGTTAAACAACTAAGAAAAGAAATAACCCTACTAAAGAAAGGCCAAGATGGGCTAGATTGTTCCATAACGGATATGGAATTGAAGCTAAGAGATGAAATGATCGATATGCAAATGGATATAGAATCACAAATTTATTAGGAAATGATGTAAATCAATTGATAAAAAAGGAGCGTGACAAATGGGAAACCCAACTAACTTACTAAACCAAGGTTATATTTTAATCAAACATGGCAACAAGATCACCCCAATTAAACCGCTAAATTATGGGCGGATTGAGCTGGTCATTCAACAAGGCGAGGTTAAAACAATACACAGAACTGAAACAGAAAAAGTGTAGGTGCTGATATGTTAAAAAATAACCGAGAATCCTACTATACAAGTACCTGGATGGATGAATTTACGTTACAGATTAAGAAGAACCTAGACAAGTCCACTATATCTGAAGCATTTCACCAACTGGCTGATGATATACAAGATGATGAGTTGCTAAATTACCTTATGACTAATTCGTCATTTTTATTACCAAGGATTACATTTAGAGAACACGGCAAGGGAATTGACATTCTACTGCGATTCAGAAGAAAAAAATAAATAAGCCAAGTGGAGCAACCAAAGGCAGATACTAACCTATCTATCTTTTGAGTTGCTCTTTTTAATTGTGTGAGGTGGTGCGAATTGTGTGAATGACAATGAATCACTAATGAGGCAGACCCTAGCCCATTATTTAAACCTAGAAACTAAAGCCCAAGAGCTAGAATATAAAGCCAAGCAAGTAAGTAGGCTCTACTATTTGCAGCGTTCTATGACTGGCACAATGCTAGCTGGCCTAACCAATCCAGAGTGGCAAACCGCTTGTGACCCTTTTAATTCAGTGTGCCAGATTATTGCTGACGAGAACACCCTTTATGCTAAAGCAGAGCGAGCCAGGAAGCGTTATGCCCTACTATTGGAAGAATATACCAAGGAAGACCTACACCGCTTTAAAACGGCTTTAAAACATGATTTAATTAGCCCAGAATTACAAGCATTGTATGATTATATCCAGGAAATTGAATTCTATTTAGATGCCCATTGGGTGGCTAGTAAAAAGCAAATGATGATTGAATATGAGGAACAACGAAAATTAGAGTGGGAAAGAATGGCTAGTGCTGTTGACGATTTATTCAAAGAATTGGGGGTGAGTGTGTGACGCTTACGCAAAGAGTAAAATATAAAAATCTGACCTTTTCGTTAAAACCTGGTAAGCTTATACGTTTATGTATTATCTATCAATTAAAAGATGTGGCAAGTGCGGATGATTTAGAATGGCTGAACCATTACTTAGTCAATCTAAAAAGTATTGATCCATTGTGCGCCAAGGTATTCATAATGAAGTGGCTGGTACTACCAGAAATTACTGTAAGAAGTGGTGACCAAAGTATCATGATGGGCTATAAGATTGCTAGAACTCCAAAGATTGCTGAAGTTGCCGAACAAGTCGGATTGACTCCAGGAAGAACCCAAGCAATATTGTACCAAGCCCATAAAGAACTAAGCCAAGTCATGGTTAGGTATATCTATGAGAATGGGCTTTACGAGAAAGAGAAAGGCTACCCTTTCGATTTAACTGATGAAGATGGTTACCATCTTTATACAAGGATTTAAAGACTATTTCACTTACCATTACCCACCTAACACTTTGAAATGAGCTAGAAACGGCTATTTAAGGGGGGTGATTAATGCGAAAAAACATATAAACACAATGGGACATTTACCTAGGGGGTGAGAAATGAAGAATAGAATAAGATATTTTAAGAATTTGAGCGATAAAGTCACTGAATTAGAACGAAAAGCAAAGGCTAAAAATGCATTCTATTTTCTAATCTTAGAACCAACAGAAGACGGGGACGGAATAATCGTTAGAAGTGGTCACTTTAAAAAAATATTTACTGATTTTGATTCCATGGAACAATTTGTTGATGCTAATACTAGCGAGGTGTCTAGTATTTTGATTAATTTTTTCCCGAAAGATGACACTGAAGAAAAACGAATTGGTAAGGCTTGGGATTGGTATTATAAGAAAGTAGGTGATGACAATTGGCTATAAACGCAAGACAAGAAAAATTTCTGCTAGCACTATTGCAAGAACCCAATGTGACTAAGGCTTGTAGAATGGCGGATGTGCCAAGGTCAACAGCAAACCGCTGGCTAAGTACGGATAAGTTTCAAGAAGCCTATAAGCAAATGAGGCGAAATATAATGGACTTGACTACCACCCGCTTACAGTACCTATCTACCAAAGCCACCGAAGTGCTGGAGCAGATTCTGGACGATAACAAGGTTTCACCTTATGCAAAAATACAAGCTTGTAATCTAGTACTAGAGAAAGCTTATCACGGCCTAGAAATAGATATGCAAGCGGAGATACTGGAAAGATTGGAAGCGTTAGAGAATGAACAGCAAGAAAACTTTTAACTAAAAGCTGATGCTGAATAGAGTTAGAAAAAACATAAAGGAGATAATAAATGACAACTATTAAAGATTTACAGACAAAAATTAATGCTTATGGAAAAAAACGTGTAGAATTAAAGCGCCAATATATTGAGTTAGATAATAAATTGCAAAGTGAACTACAGCAAGGTAAAATATATCGGTCGGAATATGATAAGCGATTAAATGACTTTAAGAGCGAAAATAAAGAGCCCTATGACTATTTAGAACCGCTTTATAATGAAATGGATAAATTCTTGACTGATGAGTCGGAAAAAATCGAAAAGAACACCCAAGCTATCACTGCAGACATAGCTTCAGAATTAAACTTGCTAGATGGCTTAGATATGAATCGAACAGAATTAAACACTTATATTAAACGTTATGTAGCAATTCCAACCGCTATGAAAAAAATCATAAGTGTAGCCAAGAATAATGAAATTTTATATCCTGATTATGAAAGTAAACAGGCTGTTTTTGAGGACTTAATGGCCAAATTTAAACGGGATTTAGAATTTTATAAATCATCTGTAACAATCAGCAATGACCCTTACGGCATGATGATGTATGAAAATCTAGTTAATAATTCGAAAAATGCCCAAGATGCAAAAATAGAAGCTTATGAAAATTGGGAAGCTCATACTATTGATACCCTAACCATGTAAAAAACTTTTACCACTTAAAAGGCTATGATTCAAACAGTTAGTTTATAAACTAACAAAAATTATATTAAATAACCGCCCAGGAAATGGACGGCTAAGCTTCAATGACGGGGAGCTAACTAAATACGTTTTTAATACGTTAATACGTTCTTAGTATCAATTACACTAATCTACTTTATCTAAAAACCGCTTTATAATAACCCTAAAACACTATCGTTTATTACCATAAATTGCATAAATGAAATGGAAGGTAGTGTTGGTTAATTTTAAAAACAGCTAGGAATCCTATGTTATAGGTATTCCTAGCTGTTTTTTTGACTATTCAATTAACAAAACATTTCTTTTCTAGTAAAATTTATCCAAAATCTTATCTTGCATCATTAATCATTATTCAGCAGCTTCAGTGATTGAAGTTGCCATAATAATCGCAGCCATCGGATCGACATGACTAATTGAATAGACAATATTATCCTCTTGCCAAATAATTTGGTTAACACCTAAATCAGAGGCAGCCCCTTCATCCAGGCTGATTTGTCCCTTATCTCGGGGTGCTGGCAACAAGTGCTCTTCCAAATAGGTCACAACTTGATATGGAAGTTCGATAAACTCAGCATTCTCCATGTTTGGGGTCCGGACCCCTAGCGCCCAATTGCCTTCCTGCCAATAAGTAAAGCGTGATCCAGCGCCACCATTTTGATAACCAATAATCCCATAGCCCAAATCAATTTCCTGACCATTTGGATCAATCACTTGATTCACAGCCTCTTGAGCTTGGTTCTTATCTGGATAGGTGACTTTTTCAAATGAAGCAAGGGGTTGTAAGTTATTAACTTTTGTATCGTCTAAGTCTATTGGATTTTCAGTGGCATAATAAAGAATTTTGAATTTTCCATCTTTTTCTTGGCCGGTCGTCGCAGCAGAAAGGAACTCAGGCGATTGTGCCGTTAAAATATGATTGGGCAAGGGAGTCTCAGGGTAAAGTTCCACCAATTGCCCCAAAATTTTCTGAGCTTGGTCCTCAGGTGACACTGTTTGAGCATTAACGGAAACAGGAGAGAATAGGAATTCACCCCCATGATTAACTTGGCTGGTCGTTCCTAGTACAAAGATTGAAGCTAAACAAGCAAGTGAAGCCTTAACTACTTGCTTATTATTTAATGCTTGCATGATTTTACCTCCTTTGGCAATATTCTAACTTATCCTGGATAGTAAAACTATATAGCTACTTTGATTACCTCCCTTCCTCCTAAAATTGTTTGATTTTGACGCATCCTTTCTAAACTTAGTGAACCTTTAGCGAGTTCCTTAGACATAAGTCTATATTAAAAAAGTGATTACAGTACCTCTTAAGTAAATTATAAAAATAATATTTTTTCATTGCAAATCATTAAATTTTATATATGTTATAAAAACAAACTAAGATTGACATTACAGTTTTTTTAAATTTAAACCATAATCTCCGAAATTATTCACTGCATTATTAAACCATAAAATATAAGTAAATTATAAAACTATATATACTTTTCAAAGCTTTATCACATACTTTTAGATTAGACAACCGAATAAAAATAGCTTATATCCATCCACTCTAATAAAAAAAACAATCTTTCTTGAGGTAAAAAGTCTCGTAAAAAGATTGTTTTTTAACAACTATCAGTAATTATCGATTAATTGAACGCGCGATCATAGAAAGCGTATGGCGTTGGCCGCGGATGGCTCGGCTCATGACTAAGATATTGTCAACTGGCGCTAAACCACCATAACCGGCATCACCAATATGTTGCATATCTACGCCACACATCTTATTTTGGATGGCCATATACCGGATTGTTTCTGGCTCAGCCGATTCTTGACTGGTACCAATAGCAGACATCACAAGTGCTCCATGACGGTGAGCAATCTTAACTGCCTCAGTCAATTCTTGGGCTTGGAAGCCAGGCACTGAACCAACTGAAGGGGCTAAAATAACATCCGCTCCGGCATCAATCAAGGCTTGCACAATATCCAAATCTAAGACCGGTTCATCCACCCCAGCCGCATGCATCTTACCAGCTATAATCAAGCCTGAATAAGATTGGCGGGCTTGTTTGACTGTATCAATAATGGCTTGATTAGTAACGCCAGTCCCTGGATTTCCGGTAAAGCAAACGAAATCCATCCCCAGTTTTTCTATTTCAGCTAAGGTTTCAGGATTGGCTTGACGGCCTTTAGGAATTTCAATCAGCTCACTCATCATCTCAATATTAGGGTCAACCGGTTCTAAATTCACCCCAATGGGACGACCCACTAAATGATGAAGTCGGTCTACGAAATTACCTTCATAGTCACCCAATCCATTAATAACTGGATTCAAAACATCCAAACCATTTAACAAGAGTAAATCTGCCCCAAAAGCGCGGGCCATTTCAGCATTGGTAATATCCCCAATCACAGGCGCTGCCATGACCACATTTTCAGAAACAATGATTCGGCCTTCTGATGCTTTTATACTTTGTTTTAATTCCGCACCAGACATTGCTAAAATCTCAGACGTATTCGCACTTAAAAAACGTTTTACCATGTAAAAACCTCCTTTTAAATATAGATCTATTTTACCACGGAAAAGCCCTTTCACAAATATTTATAAAAAACTCGGGAGCGGGACAAAAAGTCCCGCTCCCATATACTGAAGTTCTATAAATATTTTAGTTCTGTCGCCATAGCTGGATCAGTCATATGCAATTTAATCTGACGTTTAATATCAAAATCATACTGTGTCAAGGTATCTTCCATGGCAGACAAGGCTAGAACCTTTGTATTATTATCTCGACTTAAGTGGCCCAGATAAATATCTTTAGTCTTTTCACCGATTAAATCTATCATGGCTAAGGCACCATCTTCATTCGATAAATGTCCTTTATCACTCAGGATGCGTTGTTTCAAGGACCAGGGATAGGGTCCATACCTCAGCATTTCAATTTCATGGTTGGATTCAATTAAATATGCATCGGCATTTTTCAGTAAGTCCCGAAGTCGTTGGCTAACATAACCTGTATCAGTCAACATAACAAACTGCTTTTTAGACCGTTGAAAGGCATAAAATTGTGGTTGAATTGCATCATGGCTTACATTGTAGGTTAAAACATCAATATCTCCAATGGTAATCATCTCTTCATTTTCAATATATTTAATGTTTTCTGGAGCAATTTTACCAATCATATTCGCCATCACCGACCAGGTTTTTCGGTTGGCATAGATAGGTAAGTTGTATTTACGTGACAAAACCCCAACCCCATGAATATGGTCTTTATGTTCATGGGTGACTAGGATGGCATCCACTTGGGCAAGTGACCGGTCAATTTGTTGAAAGAGACCTTCGATGCGTTTGCCACTTAGACCCGCATCCACCATCAAATGGGTTGTCGCCGACTCAATATAAGTACAATTACCTGAAGAACCAGAAGCTAAAATTGAAAAGCTTAAGTCAGATGGCCCTTGCTTAAAAGGACTATTAATATTTAAATTTAAGGTTTTTTCCAAAGACATCTAATCACTTTCTAAGTTGCTTAATTAAGGATACAGGATTAAGTTAGCTTATCATGCTAAGACTTAGTCTGCAAGTCTTAGAAGCCACCTGCTCCTGAGCCGCCCCCAAACCCACCTGAAGATCCGCCTGAGAAACCGCCCCCGAAACCGCCTGAATTGGATCCAGAATAGGAAGAAGGTTTAGGTGCTGCGGATACAATGTTTTCAGAGACAGAGTTACGTAGCATTTGATTAATATAAAAGGGATTGGAATAGAAGGTACCCGGCATAGATAGGTTTTCAAGCTCTTCTGCTCCATAGGTTTTATTCATGGCATCTATCACTTTATCCGCCACCCCCAAGGAAACTGCGTAGACCAAATATTCGTCCCACAATGGTAGAGATGCAACTTGGCGCATATCCATTTGCCCGACATCTTCTAACATATTAGCAAAACCTTGCCATTCTTTCGTCATTTTATCTTGTTGGGTCGTCATAGGTGGTTTCTTCCACACTAAGACCATGAGCACAATAAGGGCTAGAATATTTGCTAGATTCCAAATCATAATCGCTACCCATACTTGCCAACCCATTTGAGGCCAGAAAGACACGAGACTTAAGATAGTTGCAATTACAGTCATCACAATCCCTAGGACACATAGAGCGAATAAAGCATTAATGATTTTAGGTTTGGGACCGAAGAGACGTTCCCCTTTGACTGCTGCATTATTTTTAAACCGAGTCCAATAGGAATTTTGTTGTTTACGGTAAGACTTATGGTGAGAAATCCGTTCTGAAATATCTTCCAAAGTTTGGCTTTGACCTTCTTCAGGTGTTAAATAATCTAAAACATATTGTTCGTGTTTTTGTAAAAGGTCCCGACTCGGCGCTTGTGGATTCAGGGAAATCTCTAAGGTCTCATCTGTACCGAAATTTAAAAAGCCCCGTTTTTCTTTCTTAATTTCATTTAAATGAATATATTTTTTACGAGCTAGATCTAGTATCGTCGCAGAAAAATCATCACTATTCGGCTCAGGTCTTAGGACCGCCGCTGCCATAACAGCTGGACTCACATCATCTGGTAGAGAGTAGACATGGTCTGGCACATGCACGGGTTGAGGATTGGCTTTCTTACGTGCTCTGAAATAAAAGAAGTATAAAAAGACTGTCATTGGTAAGCCTAGTAAAGCAAAAACAGCTGCAATACTTAAAAGAATAAGTTGGTTTTTCTGGTGGGCCTTCCGGTCTGCTTCCACCTGAGCATTCTCCGTTTCAATAATGTTCTCTTTCTTATTTTCTGCCACAACATTGGTATTATTCGGCGTTAAAGATGTTGGGAAGATTGCGTGAACTTCGACAAATTGATTTGAGGGATTACTCGGTACTTCTACCTCAATATACGATTGGTTATTCTCTGTTTTAGGGTAGACTTGACCATTACTTGGGCCATGGCCCCAAGCCCGAAAGTCTTCTTTATTCGCTACTTTACCCGGTAAATTAATTCGTGCTGTGACATCTAACCTTTCATCAATAGCTGAACCAACAATTTTTTGATTAAATTCTGCTGTGTCATTGTAGTTGGTAATTACTCCGTCTAAGGTATATTCTAAAACCAATTTAACCTTTTGATCTTCAGTACGACGATAAACAGTGAAAGTCCCTTCTCGCCCGTTATCTACATAAGAGAAGGTATTATCCGTTTGATTATTAGACTCCTTTAGATAGTCAACCTGACCTGTTTCTGAATTGAGAATACCCACTTTATAATTGGTTAAGGTATGTCCACCGTAGTCCTTGTTCACACGCATACCATTAAAATAATTCACATCATAAGTATAAATTTCTTGGTAGTGTACATCGCCGGAAGCTTCAACATCAGCAACAATATCTAGCGCAGTGATATCAAAATCCACATCTTGGGCTTGAACTCTTGGTGCGAATACCAAGACCAGAAAAGTTAAGCTGAGAGCAAGCAACAATCTAAAAATCTTTTTTATTTTATTAGTCATACTTTTCCACATTCCCTTCCACTTACTTAAGCTTATTTTACCATGAAATAAAATTTTCCTAACTAATTTTGAGTCAGATTTAATAAATATTTTATTTATGAATTAGAAAAACTCCTAAAGCAGCCAACCTATATCGGTTTGTATGATGCTTGAACTACATGTTAAAGCAAAAACTGGGCTATTCTAGGAGTTTGTTATATTTTTAAATAAATGTATATAACTAATTGATCATAACTTGATTCCGATTCACTACCTGACCCCGTGTGGCGTCAACCATAATTGTCCGTAAGGTTCCGTCTGACCGACTATAAATAAATTCCCAACTAGGCGAATAAATATTATAATCCTTAAGGGCAGTATAGCGATAATAGGCTAAACGAGCCGTAATAATTTGAGAATTATCAGGAATTGCTGTTTCAATCCGACTTTCCAGAATTTCCATGGCTGCTTTTTCTGAAAGAGCCTGAACCTGGGTATCAAGTTGCTTCAAACCAGCTTGGTAGGTTTGCGTATAGGAAATAAGTTGATAGTTTTCATCTAGCAATAAACGTAAATCAGCTGTGCCATCAATTATTACATGACCTTCCTCATCCATCATCCTTAATATTATTAAACGCTCAGAAGGTATGTACCAATATGATTTATAAAGATCACCATTAATCACTAATTCAGGCCGTCTTAGGAAATTATCCAAGAGTAATTTAAACTGTTCATCAGATAAACCAGCTGTTTCTTGATTAATTCCCAAACCTAAGTCTAATGGTTGGTCAAAACTCGACGTTAACTGCCGATTACTATCCATGGTGGCCGTTTGATTTTGTAATTGTCCGATATTTTCAGCTAAATGATTAGAATTTTGCGTTTTTAGCAGCGGAAGTTGAATAGCTTCTTCACCTAAAGTTTCAAAACCAATATTTCTAGCTTCTAACTCATCTTCGACAGCTCTTTCTACCTGTTGGGTGGATTGATCTGTATCAGCCTCCACCCGAGTAAATAACATGTGGAGTAAGTAAAAATCAAACACGATGAAAAAGACAAGTAAGAGTACATTGATTCGTTTAAAATCCATGCCTATTCTTCCTCCTCATCTTGCATATTAGTCATGCGGTCTTGCCAAGTCGTGGCAAACTCTTCACTCTTAATGGCATCTAAACTATAGGTCTTATGGTCCAAAGTCAAGAACCACTTAGGTATTAATTTTACTTTTTTGAAATCTTCCATATCACTTTGCCACTCATAAGCAATTTCAATTTTTGAAAACTGATCCATATCATAACCATAATCCAAGAGCGTATCATAGATTTCCTGCCCCGTTTCTAATTGCTGGCTTTGGGATTGGTCGATGACATGGGCATAGAAATTTACTAAAGAACTTTGATAGCGATATATTTCACCTGAGGCATCATTTCTTAAATGAACAAAAGCCGCACCATAGTCTACCGAAGTTAAGGGACTATAGATTGCCATCCCATTCAAATAACGCCGATAGGTGGCAATACTATTATTAAAATCTTCAATCCTAAAATCATGGTTCCAAAATTCATAGCGTGAAATGGGCGCAAAGGAATTAAGTACTTGATCTTTTTTAGATACCCGCTCCCCTTGTGATATTCGGTTAATCACATAATCAAGTTTTTGTTGTTGACGGTTAATTTCTAATGTATATTGATAATTTTTATAAATACTCATATTACTGTTAGAGTCTGGCACAGAATAATCAGAGCCATCGCTAAACATTTTGCTGACATAAAGAGATTCTGGCAATAATTCAAGAGTATATTCTTGAGAATCTACTTTAGGCCCATCGACCGGTAAATAATGAAAGCCTTGCGCCCCTAAAAAACGGTGGACAGGAGTAAAATCTTGCTTTTCATCTCTAAATAAACTAGCCAATTCATCCGCCGATAATTCTGAATTTAATTCTGCTTGGACATAGCTTTTTTTATCTCCATCAATCAGATAAACAATTTGCTCTTCATTTTCATCTAAAGGAATTAAAACCTTGTTTATGGGGAAATCCTCATGCTTATCCCAATTCTTAATCCACTGATCATAAACAGAGAGAGGTAGGTTGGCAGAAAATTGTAACTCTAAATAATTCCCATTAAATAATTGGTTAAACTCTTCTGGACTTAAACTTTCTTCCTTATCTTGGACTTCTATCGCTTGATTATTTAAATAACCAAGTAAGGTTTTTAACTTGTCGTCTTGGTTTACCTTGTAGGCTTGATCATCCAGTCGCACAATTACATTTTTGAAAGTCAAAATATCGGTCAGCTTTAACTGGGTCGCCTGATAATATTCTTCATTCGAATGTGTAGCAATATTAGCATCAACTGTATTTTTTGATTGATCTCGTCCAATTAAAGTAGAAAAGCCAGTCACATCATAAAGTAAATAGTAAGAAAATAATAAAGAGACCAGAACAAAAAAGGCTAAAAAAAGGGTGATTATATTTCTTTCTTTCATTCAAACTCCTCCCATTCCCCTTCAAGTTCATCCATACTGGTAAACGGCAACTCGAAGCTAAAGGTAGAGCCTTCATCTTCAATCGATTCAACCCAGATTCGTCCACCATGGAGCTCCACAACTTCTTTAGAGATGGCTAAGCCTAAGCCTGAACCACCTTGCTCTCGTGAGCGCGCCTTATCCACCCGATAAAAACGTTCAAATAAATGCTCAGCATCGACTTGGGATATCCCCAACCCTTGGTCAGACACAGAAAAGATGACACTATCACGATTATCTTCGAGCCCAATGGTAATTTTGCCCCCATCGGGGGAATACTTAATCGCATTGTTAATTAAATTATCAATCACTTGAGTCATTCGGTCTTGGTCAATATCAACATAGATATCCCGGGGTGTATAATGTCGAACGATTTTATAATTTTTATCCCTCTGACCCGATTCAAGCGTAAACTCCATTCGATCAACAATATGATCAACCACGCGCTTAAAGTCCACTAAATCTTTTTGTAAAATAATTTGGCCCCCATCAATTTTAGATAAGTCTAGTAAGTTAGATACCATCCGAATCATCCGGTTACTTTCCAATTGAATTACTTCTAAGAAGGGTTGGGCCAATGAGGTATCTTGCAAAGCCCCATCCAGTAAGGCTTCACTATAGCTTTTAACGGAAGTCAGGGGCGTCCGCAACTCATGCGATACATTTGATACGAAATCACGCCGCTCTTGGTTGGTTTTCTCTTGTTCAGTTACGTCCGTTAGCACACAAACTAAGCCGGTAACAAAACCAGTGTCACGGCGGATCACAGAAAATTCGGCCTTTATAATTGTCTGAATATCTTTGATGGTCTTTTCAATTTTGACTTCATGATCTTCAAACATTAAATCATGCACAGAATAATCATCTGCTAAGTCTAATAGTTCTACGATTGATTTGCCTATAGCTTGCTCTTGGTAAATATTCAATAGATACAAAGCACGATCGTTAACTAAAGCAACGCGCCCCCGCCGGTCGGTCGAAATAACCCCGTCCCGCATATGCCGTAGAACCCCATCCAAACGTTGTTTTTCAGATTCAGTCGATTCTTGGGCATCTTTTACCTTATCCGCCAGTTCATTGATTGTCAGAGCCAACTCGCCCAATTCATCTTTGCCAAAGACATGAGCAGGATAGTCATAAACCCCTTCCGCAATGCGAATCGCTTGTTGGCGAATATTTTCGATGGGTCGGGTTAAGCCTTGCGATAGGAAGAAAGCAATCGTCATCGCAATCACAATGGCTAAAAGAACTGATTGTAAAAATAATTGAATAATATCCCGGGTCTGGGTCACAATATGTTCCATACTTGCTTCAATCACAATGGCGCCCAGAACTTGGGAATCATTGCTAATAATTGGCTTAACCAATTGATAAATAGGTTGGCGGGTATTTGAATCAATTTCCCCAGCAAAACTAGACCGGGACAGAAGCACTTCCTGAACCGCTGCATTATTATATTGGGCCCCGACTTGGGTTCGTTCGATATCTTGATCTGTGGCCAGAATTGTTTGGTTCGGATTTAAAACCCAAATCTTAGTAGGATTAGAGGATGAGAAAGTATCAATGGTTTGATCGAGGCGGAGGGTTAGGTCATCCTCCGATAGGTTTTCATCAGTCAAAATAGGAATTAAATTACTCGCCAAAAAATCCCCTTGCGTATTTATCTGTGACTTAAAAGAATTCACCGATTGGTTTTCTAATTTATCAATAAAGAAGACACCGATAAATTGAAAAGAAACCATCAAAATAAATAAGAATAGCAAGGGGATTTTAAAGTATATTGATTGAAAAATGTGAAATGTACGTCGTTTCATGCTTACTCCTGATCAGGGTTCTTTAAAAAATAACCGACGCCGCGACGGGTGACAATATAGGATGGATGACTCGGTTGATCTTCAATTTTTTCCCGTAACCGTCGAATTGTCACATCCACTGTTCGAACATCCCCAAAATAGTCATAACCCCAAACTGTTTCGAGTAAATGTTCTCGTGTCATGACTTGCCCAATATGTTTAGCTAAATAATGAAGTAATTCAAACTCACGGTGGGTCAATTCAATTTCTTGACCTCGTTTGGAAGCAATATAGGCTTCTTGATGCACTACCAAATCGCCAATCACAATATCGGAAGACTCTGTTTCAGAAGTATCTGAAGTTACGAGCGCATTGCGCCGTAAAGAGGCTTTGACCCGGGCTGCTAATTCTCGGTTAGAAAATGGTTTAGTCACATAATCATCCGCACCCAGTTCTAGCCCAACAACCTTATCAATCTCAGAATCCTTTGCGGTTAACATAATAATTGGTACCGCTGAATCTTTACGGATTTCCCGACAGACTTCAAGCCCTGTTTTCTTAGGTAGCATAAGGTCTAATAAGACTAAATCAGGATTTTCTTTTTCAAATTGTTCGAGTGCTTCTTCACCATCAAAAGCAGTGACTATATCGTAGCCTTCATTTTTTAACGTATAAGTAATAATATCAGAAATTGGTTTTTCATCATCTACCACTAAAATCTTATGCATTTCGTTCACTCCTTACTAGAGTTTATCTTTTTATATACTCGGCTTCTTGTCTATTCTATCATAAAAGCGGTCAACAAGCATTATTTGCTTAAATTTCAACTTCTAGTTTTATAAGAAGGGAGCGGAACAGAAGCGTGAAAATCTCCGATTTCCTAACTTCTGTCCCGCTCTCAATTAACTAAAATACAATAACCGGTGTACCCACTTCAACAATTTCAAATACTTGACCCATGACATCTGGCGGAGTATTGATACAACCTAAAGATCCATTATTTAAATAAGTGTCACCACCAAAGGAAGATTGCCATGACGCATCATGAATTCCTTGGCCGGTGGTATCAAATGGCATCCAATAAGCCACTGGTTGAGCGTAATCTCTTTGCGTATGAGAATTATATCCCTTTAAGACAGCATCTTTTTGCTTGTCCCAAACACTATAAGCACCTGGTATCGTATCAGTACCGACACGGCCCGTTACAATTGGAGTTTCCAAGACAATTTGACCGTCTTTATAAATAAACATGGTTTGATTAGCCATATCAATTTCGACATAAGTTGAGCCGATATCGTCACCCGTGCTACCGTAGCCAGTTCCAACAATAGCAGGTTCACGACTAACATCTTTACCTGCTTCTAAGTCAGCCGCCAATTGGGCAGCTTCCGATTCGCTATCAATTGACCACCCTAAAGTGCCCGGTAAAACGTCCACTTCACCTTGTAAGGTAGACTTGAACTTACGGGTTTTATCAAAGGTAGCATATTTGTCATTTAAAGTTTTAACATATTCTTGTAAGGTCGCTTGGTCATAAACAATTTCATTTGCATCATTAAAATTAATCGCCTTTAGAATTTCTTCTTTCGGCACTTCAACCTTGTCTCCAACAATTTCTAGAGTTATCTTGGTCGATGCCGCCTTATCAATCGCTGCCATGGTTTCTTCTATTTTTTTATCATTACCGTTAGCGTTTGGCTTAATATAGGCCTCTTTAACATCTACACTTGATTTACCTGTTTTAATATTATCGAGAATTAATTGAGATAAACTATCCACATCAAACTGGTTTCCCATTTCTGCCGGCACAACATGATAGCCATCCGCCTCTGTATATTCGATGCTAGCCTCTTTAGTAGGAGTTCGGTCTTCATTAGTAATATCTAATTTTGCCAAGGCGTCTCCTAGTTGACTCTTATCAACCTTCACTTCTTTTGTCACTTGATTATCAAATTTTGTAGTTGAAAAATAATAAGTCACCCATGCATTTGGGTTTTGTGAATTAAAGACTTGTTTAAGACCATCTTCTAAATCAAAACTAGGCTTTAAATCAGACAATTTAATCGTACCTAATTGCTTACCATTTTCATTAATTGTGACCTGACGATTATTAACTTCTTTTTTAATTTTCTCTTGGGCTTGGGCCAGGCTCAAATTTGACACATCTATTGAACCAAATTTTGTGTTCGCCTGAAATTTATCGGCATAATAACCAATACCAGCACCGTATCCTACAACTAATAGGAGCACGAGGCCGACAAGAGATAGGACTAGCTTCTTCATTGTTTACCACCTTTATCTTTATAAATTCTCTCATTCAAATCTGAATGATAACATGAAAGTGTGAATTTTATGTTAATTATGCTTAACTTTTTGCCGTTACTTATCTAATAATTCATAAATAGCTTGGGCTACACCCCCGGCTTCATTCGAAGCCACCACCTTATCTGCTAAGGCTAGAATTTGTGGATGAGATTGTCCCATAGCCACCGACAGACCTACTTCCGCTAACATCTCATAGTCATTTAATTGGTCGCCGACTGCCATAACCTCTTCTAATTGTATCCCTAAAGTCCGGCAAAGTTTCGCCAAACCCTGGGCCTTATTGATACCAGGTAAGCAAAATTCTAAGATACTTGCTTGACTCCGGATTAGGTTAACCACAGAAAAATTTATCTGCTCTGCTTGAGCTTGAACTTGATCCAAGACCGCTGACTCTCCAAGTAAAATACACTTATTCAAATCATCTTGACTGATAAAATGATCAACTGGTAAGAAACTTAAATCTGAAAAAGTGATGCGCGCTTCTGCTTCCATCATAGCAGACGGCGTCTCTTTACCAACTAGATAGAGTCCATCATAAGATATGGCCGCTAACTCTAAGCCTTGATCCAAAAAAGGAGCTACTAAAGACCAAATACTTTCTTTTCTTGAATCTTTAGGTAGTTATCAACTAGGAGGTCTTTTTGAGGCCATTTTATTATATTCGTCCCATTATTGATGATTAAATATGCTGGTGCTTGCCCAAAAACCTGATCAGCATAGGGAATTACACCGTTTAAAGGGCGTCCCGTGCACAAGACCACTTGATACCCTTCAGACTGAGCAGTGGCCACTGCCTGTAAGTTAATGTCTGGAATATGTTTCTGGTCATCCAGTAAGGTACCGTCTAAATCGAGGGCAATTAATTTAAATTTTCCCATCTAATTTCCTTTCATTACGTATCATCATCAAGCCATCCCCTAGGGGCAAAAGACATGTTCTTAAGCTTGAATCAGGCAAAACTGTCTCAAAGAGTTCGTTTAATTTACGATGAATTTTACGGACTCGTTTAGGAATTTGACTTTCATCATCAAAGACCGTCCCACCTTGGAAGACATCATCGATTAAAAGAATGCCACCAGGCTTTAAAAGCCGTAAACACTCTGGCAAGAAGTCTACATACTTGGCTTTAGCTGAATCCATAAAAATCAAATCATAATCGCCACTTAAAGTTGGCAAGATATCCTGGGCATCTCCCTCTAGGAGGGTGATTTGATCTTGTAAATTCATTTTAACAAAATTTTCTTTCGCACGCTCAAACATTTTAGGATAACGGTCAATTGTAGTTAAGTGTCCTCCCCCATCAAGGTGCTGGGCCATCAAAGAAGCAGAAAAACCAATCGCAGTCCCGATTTCTAGAATAGACTGGGGTTGAAGACTTGCACACAGAAAATCAATAAACTTAGCCGATTCATGGGGAATCACCGGAATCCCACGTTCGTTAGCATAGGCTTCTATTTCTCCTAAGGCACCTGCAAAAGAGCTTTGATTGTGGCGCATAAAATCAAGGACTTTATCCATGACAATGGGCCGGTGCATCATTTCATTTAACATATTTACTTCCTCCATAATAAAGGAACAGACCAGTAAGAAGTCTTTCAATTGTCTTCTTAAGGTCTGTTCAAAAGTATTCTTATTCTTCTGAATCGTCAATCAATTCTTCCAAGCTTTCTTTAAACTTAGCTTGTTCTTCCGGCGAACTTAAATCATATTCAACCTCTAGGTCATGGTTTGCATCACGGACTAACTGGATGCCCCGTATCCGACCATTTTCAATCGCAGAAGTGGTTAAAACATATTGACCCGCCCGTAAATGAATCTGTTCATCATCATCTGGCACATAACCAATATGATAAATGATAAGACCAGCAAGGGTATCAACTTCTTCAGCTTCTAATTCAAGGTCAAAATATTGATTGAATTTTTCAATGGCAATCCCACCATTAATATAGAAATAGTTATCATCCATCTTGGTAATATCTTCATTGGTATCCACATCGGATTCATCCTCAATTTCACCTACAATTTCTTCCAAGATATCTTCAAGGGTAACGATTCCTTCTACCCCACCATATTCATCAAATAAAATAGCCAAGTGGGTTTGGATGCGGCGAAATTCAATTAATAAATCATCAATAAACATGGTTGAAGGAACCACTAGAGGCTCCGTCATAATCTCTTTAATATCAATATTATCAAAGCCTTGTTTTTGAGCAGCTTTAACAATATTCTTTAAGTGAATAATCCCAATGACATTATCCTTATCATCTTGATAAACTGGAATTCGTGAATAAGGGCTATTTAAAATCGTATCTAAATTCTCATGATAGTCATCTTCAATATCAATCATTAAGGTATCTGTCCGTGGTACCATAATTTCACGAGCCAATTTATTATCTAAGGAAAGAACCCCTTGTAACATGGTAAATTCGGTCAAGTCAATGGAGCCTTCTTTACGAGACTCTTGTAAAATAACTTTCATTTCATCTCGGGTAAATTTCTCTTCCGTTTTAGAAAATTCAATCGGAGTAATCTTTTGTAAGAGGCCGGTCGATAAAGATAAGAGCTTGACAAAGGGTTTGAAAAAAACCTTGATTAAGCCGACTGGTCCTGCCGTTGCCATAGCAATTCGTTCTGGCATTTGTAAGGCAATTTGTTTAGGAAATAACTCACCTAAAACTAAGGTTAAATAAGATAAAATTAAGGTTACAATCACAACAGCTAGGGTTTGTGCTCCTGGCACAGCCGATAGGTATGGCGCCAAACGATCTGCAAACGAAGTTGCAGCGGATGCTGAAGATAAGAAACCAGCTAAAGTTATGGCTACCTGAATCGTGGCTAAGAAATCATCAGAATTTTCTAGTAAAGCTAAGACCTTTTTTGCTTTTTTATTACCTTCATCAGCTAGTTGCATGAGCTTAGTTTGATTTACCGACACAAAAGCTAATTCTGATGCCGCAAAGACAGCGTTAATCGCTGTAAGAATAAAAACTGTTAATAATTGTGTCCACAAGGACCCCGAGGAACCCATTAATTTTCTCTCCTTTATTATAAAAAATATTTATCACTTCATACTATATTATTTTAAGCCATAAAATGCAATCTTTTCTTGATACGACCCTCCTTTCACCTTGAAATAAACTAAGAAATAAAACAATTGATTAAAATACAATGAGGAAGCCTTGTTATTTTTCTAAGGCTTTGTTACAATATGCTACTGAAATCACATAAAATTTTAAAGGAGGGATGACATGATTGAATCACTATTAATTCCTAAAGAGGACATCACAACTATTCCCGAATCACTAAATTGTCGAGATGCACTGATGATTCTAGAGGATACTGACCAACGCTGTGCCCCAGTCGTGGATGCAAGTAATAGTTTATTTCGGGGGAATATTTATAAATATCATATCTACAAATACGCCTTTCACCATCCTCAGGAAGACTTAGGTCAAGTATCGGTCACTAACCTACTGAAAAACTCATCACGAATTGTCCATATTCAAGATTCCCTCCATACCCTCTTGTTTACCATCCGCGATCTTCCCTATATACCCGTTCTAGACCAAAATCACCACTTTGTTGGCGTAGTTTACCACGGAGATTTTACTAGTTATCTTTCTAAAGCTTGGGAAGGTCAATCTCCCTATGTTATTCGCGTAGAACTGAGTGATATTATCCGAGACTTACACCGGATTTTAAAGATTACTCATCGCTACTTAACCTATTCTTCTTTACTAACCTTTAAAGCAACCCCTTTAAATCCACATCCCTTTGTTATGATTACCTTGGATAAAGCAACTGATCCAATTAAAATTAATACCTTAGTATCTGTATTAAACCGCAAAGGATATCTTGCCAAATCACTTAAAACCTATTAATTACCTAAAAAGGAGCTGGACTTTTTGTCCAGCTCCTTTTTGATTTTTAGTATATTTAAATTTAATCGCAGTGGTGTGCTGTATTTCTTTATTGAATGAAGTTGAACTCATATCTTTGTTCAACTATTGGAGCACTTACTGGGGCGCATGGAGGTGAAACAACTTAGCGCCCCAGTAGTTGAGCGAAAGTATGAGCTCAACTACATTTATCCAAATACTCTAGCAAGCGAAAATCATAGATTTTCTGCTCCTTGCTCGCTCCCTTTTTATATCAACTTTAAGTTAGAAAAGGATTATGTAGTTTTTCATGACCCACACTCGTTGCAGGTCCATGACCAGGATACAATTGGGTCTCGTCTGGCAAAGTAAAGATATGAGCTTCAATCCCTGCCTTTAATTGGTCAAAGCTGCAGCCCGGGAAGTCTGTCCGTCCTACACTTTCATAAAAGACTGTATCGCCACAAACAACTAAGTCTTCTTGGGCAAAATGATAAATTAAATGACCGGGACTATGACCCGGTACATGGGCTAGTTCAAAGTTAAAGCTTCCAATCGTTTGCGGGCCCATCTCCTGCCATAAATAATCTGCCGGTGCTTGAATGACTGGTGGTAGCCCCATCCCAGCCGATAAGTTTAAGTTAGGGTCACTTAACCAATCAGCTTCAAGTTCGGGGGCATAGACCGGAATTTCAAAATGATCACGTAAGGCATCCACCGCTCCAATATGGTCAAAATGACAATGAGTCAAGCAAATTGCGATTGGCTTGAGACCTGCCGCTTCAATCTGATTAATTAATTGGTCAGCCTGGTCACCAGGATCAAAGATTAAGGCTTGCCCTATTTCATCAGACAAAACATAGGTATTTTCTTGGGCTAAACCGACTACAAAACCATTTAATTTCATATACTACCTCCTAAGGAATATAAATCCGTGGAATCCGGTCACTTAAATTAGTCATAATTTCATAACCGATGGTGCTTGTTTGCTGGGCAATCCATGAAATATGATTATAGGCACCATGGTCAGGGCCAATTAAAGTAACTGGGGTTCCTTTAGGATAATAATGAGGTAAGCGAATCATTAATTGGTCCATGTTGATTCGGCCGACTACGGGACAGGCATGACCTTCCACTAGGACAGGTATCACTTGATAGGACCTTAACCAACCATCAGCATAACCAATCGGAATCGTCGCAATCCATTCTTTTTCTGAACTTTGATAGGTTGCCCCGTAAGAGATCTTGGTTCCTTGGGGTATTTCTTTGACATAGACAATCTCAGAAATTAATTCTAAGGCGGGTTGTAAAGGGTCCTCTTCATTTAGGCCTAATTGGCTAGTATCCACTTGTTCTTTAAAATGACTAGGAATCCGATCCATAGGATCGAGACCATACATAGCCACCCCATAACGGACCCAGGTCGAAGCAGGTTGACGGTCTTGCCAAAGACCCATAGCAGAGTTGGCATAATGACGAATCTTAACAGATTCTGGAATCAAAGCGGTTAAATCCAACCAACGTTGCCATTGATATTCCACATAATCTTGAGGCCCCCCGCCGATGGTTGAAAAATGGGTGAAAACTCCTTGGAAGTCAACCCAGTCATAGGCTTGGATTTTAGTAACAAAATCGCTTACTTCTGTTTCTGTTCTTAAACCTATTCGGGTCATTCCAGTATCTAAAGCCAAATGGAAGGGTAACTTTAAATTATCGAGTAAATATAGGTCATCTGTCGTCAATAATTGTTGATAAGCTTGGTCGAAGAAATCTAAATCAGACACAGTGACAGTTAAGTTATAATGGAGAATTTCAGCAATCCCTTGAGGATCTGTTAGACCTAAAACCAAAATAGGCACCTGAATAATTCCCGCTTTCCGTAAACTAATTCCTTCGTCAACCGTCGCTACCGCAAGCCCTTCGGCTCCTGCTTTTAAGGCAGTCCGCGCAACCTGTTCAGCACCTAAACCATAGGCATTTGCTTTAACCACTGCAATTAAACTTTGGCCAGGCTCTAACTTAGCTTGCTGCCATTTTATATTAGCCTCAATGGCTGACAAATTTACAATTGCTTGGGTGGGGCGGTGTTCACTATATCCTACCATTTTCAATAACACTCCTTATTTCTTAGCTTGAAGGGCTTGAAGGGCTTGGTTCAATTCCTGGTCACCCTGATTTATAATCACACTAGATACCGCATAATGGCGTTCATGACTTATCGACAAGGCTACGCCTTGCATAATTGGAGCCTGAGCAAAGTAGGGCTGGCCTGCTTGATTATTCATGACACTTAAGCCTTTTAATTGTACCACAGCGCCTAAGCCAGTTCCCAGAGCTTTAGCATAGGCTTCTTTAGCGGCAAAACGTCCCGCTAAAAAGGCTAATTTCCGGTCACGTGTAACTAGGTCTTGATACACCTCTAACTCTTGCTCAGTCAAAATCTTTTGAGGAAAATTATCAAACTTGGCCAAAATACTTGCTATCCGGTCAATTTCAACAATATCAATGCCAATTTTCATAATTTCACCTCTTAATAATTTTACTTATCTTTCTTACGAATTTTGAAAGAATTCGTATTTATGCTGCCATCTTGGCGGATGTGACGGCTTTTATTGGCATTATTCGCATTTTCCCGTCGCTTACCAGCTGGCTTATCTGAATTTTTACCAGTTTTTTTATTCTTTGGATACTTCTTTGTAGACTTTTCTTTTTTAGCAAATTTATCTGTATTTTTTTTGCGCTGACGCCCATCAAATTGTCGTCTACCTCTACTTCTGCCCTTTTCTTCTTTATGAGCCCGCGGTAGGGGTTTCTGTGGAGAGATTTGAACCTCAATTTCAGTATTATTATTAATCACTTCATTTAACAAACCCGCCACCAAGGCATTTGATTCATAGTGATTTAATAAGAGTTTAGCTGTTGCCCGGTAAGGATCAACGGTTCCATCAGCAATGGTCGCATTTAAGCGGTCAATAAGTTGTTGCACGTGGCTCGCTTCAGCCTCCTGGTCAGTTGGTGGACGCATCGGGGTCATTTGAATTTTTGTCAAACTTTCAATAGTCCGTAAATAAGGCAATTCACTTTCCATAACAAAAGTTACTGATTGGCCCTCATTACCCGCTCGACCGGTTCGACCAATTCGGTGGACATACGATTCAGGGTCTTGCGGAATATCATAATTATAAACATGGGTGACCCCCGATACATCAATTCCACGCGCGGCCACATCTGTGGCAACTAATAATTCTAAACGTCCTTGTTTGAATTCATTCATGACTTGTGTCCGTTTTTGTTGGGTGACATCCCCATGAATCAATTCAGCATCATAACCCCGTAAACTCAAACCACGGCCAATTTCATCGACGCGTTTTTTGGTGCGGGCAAAGATAATGGCCTTATCAGGCGACTCTATATCTAACATTCGGGTTAAAATATCAAATTTTTCTGAGTCTCGACATTTAACAAAATATTGGTCAATTAAGTCTGCCGTTAAATGCTTAGCTTCAATTTTCACTTCAGCTGGTTGGGTTAGAAATTGTTGAGCCAAATTTTGAACTGACTTAGGCATGGTGGCAGAAAACATTAAGGTTTGTCGACTGGATGGGGTTTGTTCCACAATGGCTTTAATATCTTCAATAAAACCCATATTTAACATTTCATCGGCTTCATCCATAATTAAAGTTTTTAGATAGGACGTATCAATAATTTGACGACGCATCAAGTCTAAAAGGCGACCAGGTGTACCCACAATAACTTGGGGTTTTAACTTTTGAATCCGGTCAATTTGTTTACCAATTGAATAACCACCATAAACTGCATAAACTTTTGTTTTTAAGCCTTTACTAAGACTATAAAGTTCATCATGCACTTGGATGGCTAGCTCCCGGGTTGGAGCAATAATTAAAGCTTGTAGAGCACGGTGGTCGGTATCTAGGCCTTGTAACATCGGTAAGCCAAAGGCGGCTGTCTTTCCTGTCCCGGTTTGGGCTTGACCCACTAAATCACGCCCTTGGAGGACAAAAGGGATAGCTTGTTGTTGAATCGGAGTCGGTTCTTCAAAGCCTAATTCGTCGAGTGTCTCGATCAATTCTGTTTTTAAGTTTAAATCTGAAAATTTCAATATAAATTCCTTTCATATAAAAAACGTCTTCCATTTCGTAAAGCATCTATCAAATGGTTAACGGTCACAGTATCATTGTTTTATTTAATTGTACGGTATGGATTATAAATATCTTCACCAATTAGTTTTCCAACCACATATAGCATATCAGTTCCTAAACTAGATTTCACTAATAAGTGGTCTTGGACCTGAAGGTCAGCTTGAATAGTCGCCACCAAAGCCTTGTGGTCATTTTCGGTATAGTATAAAGCTTGTTTAGGGAATTTGGCTTGGAGCGCTTGATATAAATGTTGCATTTGGGGACCTAATAAATAGACTTTCGCAATTTTTTTAGGGTCAATCTCTTGACTTAAGGCCGCATGGTAATTGGCAGACTCAGGACCAAGTTCTTTGACATCACCTAAGGCAACTAGACGTCGACCTTCAGCTTGTGTTTCTACTTGGGAGAAGGATTTTAAGACCGCTTTAATTGAGGTTGGACTGGCATTATAAGCATCATTTAAGATGCTGGCCCCATTGCTGGCTGTTAACCATTCTAGCCGGTTTTTAGTCAATTTGAATTGGGACAGTTGGAAAATTGCCTGTTCGATTGGTACTTTTAATTCTTGCGCTACGGTTAAGGCAATCATGGCATTACCAACATTATACGCCCCCATCACGGGAATTGAGCACAAGACTTGGTCATCTATGTTGGTATGGAAATAAGTCTTATTCTTATCTTCTTTAAGGTCATAAGCATAAAAATCGGCTGTGTTATCAAGACCAAATGAGCGAGCACGGTCACCGAGGGCTTGCCCCGCCTCTTGTAAGAGCGGCTCATTAGCAGGATATATAAATAGACCATCTTCTTTTAGCCCTTTTAAAATTTCCAACTTAGCCTTAGCAATATTGGCGCGAGACCCCAGAAATTCTAAATGACTCTCACCAATCAAGGTAATGACGGCGATATCGGGTTGGGCTATCTTAGATAAGACCTCAATCTCACCAAAATCACTCATGCCCATTTCACACACCACCACTTGGGTATCAGCTGGCATTTGTAATAAAGTATAAGGCAAACCAATTTCGTTATTATAATTTCCTTCCGTCTTATGAACTTTATATTTAGCTTTTAGGACGTTGGCTGTCATATCTTTAGTTGTAGTTTTACCATTTGAACCGGTAATACCGATAACTTTAGGATTTAAACTATTCCGATAATAATTAGCTAAGGCTTGCATGGCGACTAGCGTATCATCTACTAGGACAATGGCAATTTGGTCGGCAGGGGCGGCTTGTGCTTCCTTGGACCATAAGGTTGCAACGGCGCCATTTTTAATGGCTTGTTGAATATAATCATGGCCATCGGTTGCGCCTCCACTTAAAGGTACAAAGAGGTCTCCTGGTTTGACCTTTCTTGAATCAAATTCGACACCTGTGACTGAAATAAAACGATCTAGGGCCGTATAGTCGATTGCGTGGACTACTTTGACCACATCCATCAATTTAATTGCTTTCATGCTCCACTCCTAATTAAAACTTTATTGACTGACCTTAATAGATTTTACGAATGCTTGCCTTGGCTTGATGGCGACGAATCGCTAATTGGATTAATTCATCAATTAAGTCACGGTAATTTAAGCCCGTTGCTTGCCATAAACTTGGATACATTGAAAATTGAGTAAAGCCAGGCATAGTATTTACTTCATTAATATAAATATCATAGTTAGCTGTTACAAAGAAGTCAGCCCGGGTTAAGCCCGTTCCATCAACTGCCCGATAGGCTTTTAAAGCATAGTCTTTAATCTTGTCAGAAACGGCTTCAGGTAGGTTAGCTGGAATCTCCATCTCAACTGTATTATTGATGTATTTTTCATCATAGTCATAGAAGTCACTACTTTTAACCAAACGACCCACGACGGAGGCATGAATATCATCATTACCTAAGACTGCAACCTCACACTCATTAGCAGAGATACCTTGTTCTACTACAATTCGACGGTCAAATTCTAAAGCAACATCCACCGCTTTAATCAGTTCTTGACTATTTTCAACCCGTGAAACCCCCACACTTGATCCCATATTAGCAGGTTTGACAAAGAAAGGATAGAGAAGGTTGCCCTCACATTTTTGAATCCAACGGCTTTGATCTTGGAGCCAGTCTCTTTTGTCGAAATAAACATAAGGGACTTGAGGTAAACCAGCTTGGTCAAAGAGTTGTTTAGAAATGATTTTATCCATTCCAGTAGCGGAAGCGGTCACCCCTGCACCTACGTATGGTAAGTTCAATACTTCTAGGAAGCCTTGAATCGTTCCATCTTCGCCATTAGGGCCATGAAGTACTGGGAAGACAACTGCATCATCCTCAGCAATCTGACCTGGTTGAATCCAGACGCCTGTAGAAGTCAAGCCTTGACCATCTCCCCAAGAAGCGGCATGGGCTTGTTTCAATTGAAGAAGAGTATCAGATTCTAGCTTTTCTGTGACTAGCGGTGCTTTTAACCACTTACCTTCCTTATTTATATAATAAGGTTGAACACTATAGTCTGCTTCAAGTAAGGCATTAATAACATTGGTCGCTGATAAAATTGAAATATCATGTTCTGGGCTTAATCCGCCATATAATACAATAATCTTCATTTGTTTCCTCCCGTTAATCCCGGTCTAGAGTCAATTCAAGACTCCATTTTTCCGCATTACTATCATAAATAATAAAACCAATATGATTTTTAGGTGCTTGATCTAAAGTTAATAAGGTTAACTCATCTTCAACAATATCCAGAGGGACAAAATGACGACTTCCTTTGACATATGCCTGTTGAAAATTGACTTTTAACCCGTTGACAAAAATAGGTGCTACTTGCTCGGCAATTTCGAGTGGTAAAGCCTGAACCTTAGCTTTTCTCATAAAGAAGAGGGATCGACTTTCATTTAGTAATTCACTCATATGCACCACCATTGCTCTTTGAAAGCGCGGGTAGAAATGCTGTACATGCCGGTAATAAACTTTATTTAACCCATTTGGCAAGGTTAAATAAACATAATTATTTTGCAATTTATAGAAAAATGCTGATTTCAAAGCTTTGTTAGCATGGAAGAGATAAAGGATTTCAGCAATTTCTTGAGCTGTCAAGCCATGCATATCCTCCAAGGTTTCAAAATCAATCCAATTAGAAATCCTCATTTTTTCTTTGTGAGCTGATTCAAAATAAACTTGAATCTCACTGGCACCACGAATCAGTTTAAAGTTGGTCTGAGGATCAAACCGGCCAAAATCTAAAGTTGATTCAGCCAAAATAATATTCTGAGGAAAATAATGTTTAGGGAAATCCTGAATTTCAAAGTTAATGGCTCGAGTCATGACATGATTAGTTACTGCATCATAATGAATATATAGATTAGTCCGTCCCATTATTTACCCCCTCTCTAAATTGCTTTGGCATAAACACTATTGTACTATTCTTTCTCAAAAAATAATAGACTTGTAGCCTATTTAAATCGCTCCCTACAAAGTAAAGCTCAAAAAAGCCATAGGCACTTCTTGAGCATCTTAACAACTCGTCCCTTCTTTAGGAAATCCCTAAAAGATAAGATGATAAGCTGGAAAAATCGACTCAAACTAGCCTATGACTCGAATCAAAATCTATAGATTAATCGAAATTAACCGTTGGTACTGCCCGTGCTTCTTCAGGAGCCTGTAACATTTCTTTTTTAGTAAAATGATGAACTCCCGCCACAATATTATTAGGTACTGACTGGATTGTTGTATTATATTGAGCGACACTTGAATTAAATAATTGACGGGCTACTGCAATTTGCTTTTCAATTTCTTCCAAGCTTGCTTGTAATTGGGTAAAGTTAGTGTTGGCTTTCAAATCAGGATACTGCTCCACTACCACTAATAAACGAGATAGCGCTCCAGATAATTCATTGGAATGGGCGTTGATTTCTGCAGCAGAGGCATCACTTGGGAGATTTACCAATTGTTGACGCGCCTTCACAACAGCTTCTAAGGTTTCTGATTCATGCTTAGCATAACCCTTCACTGTATTTACCAAATTAGGAATTAAATCGTTCCGTTTTTGTAATTGAACGTCAATTTGAGCAAAGGCTTCTTCAACCCAATTTCTTAGTTTAACTAGCCGATTATAAATCCCAGCCCAAGCTAAAGCAATTAGTAGCAATACTGCTATAATTATAACAACGATGATTAATCCATTCATTTCTATGTCCTCCTAAACTTTACTTACTTTTCTTATGTCTATTATAACCTATCCCTAATTTCTTGTCGAAAAATAGCTATTTTCTATCATTAAGCCCTTCTCATTAATTCCTCATAAATGATATGCTATACTACTTTATAAATAGAAAAGAGGGATTTCTATGGCTACACTCACCTACCAAGACTTATTTCAATTAAATAGTTTAATTCAAGTTTAATATCATCCAGACCATGACATTTTTTATTTAGAAACCTGTCCCAATCAAGAAGAGAATAATTATCAATGATATGGTCTTATCATACTTACTCCCCGCGGGGGCGCGGGTTACGACCAAGGTTTTGTCGCCGCTATTTTGGGCGACTATGGCTATAAGGATTATGAAGACCTTATGTTGGGGTTAGATGATGTGTTAGCACAGCATCCTGAAATTGATCCTAAGGCCCTCTATGTTGTAGGTGGCTCTTATGGCGGCTTTATGACCAACTAGATTATCGGTCATACAGACCGGCAGGCTGCCGTTTCACAACGGTCCATCAGTAATTGAATTTCTTTCTATGGCAGCTCAGATATTGGACCACATTTTGTGGAGTTTCAATTACAAAACAACCTCAGTCAAATAAAAAATCTTTGGCGAATGTCTCCCCTAGCTTATGCTAAAGCCGCTAAAACACCCACTCGTTTCCTTCATAGCCTCGATGACCTCCGCTGCCCCCATGAACAAGAGGAGCAGATGTATCGGGCACTTAAACGAAGCGGTGTTGACTCAGACCTAATCCTTTATCCCAAGTCAAGTCATGGCCTTTCAAGACAAGGCCTGCCCAATTTATGTTTAGCCCGTTTAAACCATGTACTGGATTGGTTTTAAACCCATTAATTTTAATAGGAGGAATGACATGAACATCACGGTCTTTTGTGGTTCTTTAACCAGTAATCAAATTCAATTTCAGGAAGCGAGTCAAGCACTTGGGCAATGGTTAGCTGAGCAAGACCACCAACTAATATACGGTGGTTCTTCGACTGGACTGATGGGACTGCTAGCAGATGCCGTCTTAGCCAACCAAGGTCAAGTTACCGGAATTGTGCCCCAAGTATTAAATAATTCTGAACTTAACCATACCCACTTAAATAAATTAATTGAAGTTGACACTATGAGTCAACGCAAAGAAGCTCTTATCCAAGCAGGCCAAGCTTTTATTGCCCTACCAGGCGGACCAGGCACCCTAGAAGAAGTCGCTGATGTCCTCGCTTGGCTGCGGATGGAGAGCGGCAATGCCCCTTGTATTATTTATAACATCAATGGTTATTACGACGACTTAGCCAATTTATTAAAAAAGATGGTCGATGTTGCTTTTATTGATAACACAAGCTTCCAACATGTTTATTTCTGTCAGAGTCTGACCGAAATAGCAATCATACTTGCCAAATATTCAAACTAAAATACGATTTTTGAGACAGACCTATTTATTTTTTAATAAAATCATTTATAATATGTTTAAACAGGGAGGGGTTCCATGCAAAATAAATTTGATCATATTTATAAAACACTGAAATCTGAAATTGTTGCGGGTCGTTTTCGTCAAACGGGCTTCTTACCTACCGAAATGGAATTGGTTGAACGTTTTTCTGCTAGCCGAAATACTGTCCGGCGGGCAATCCAACAATTAAATTCTGAAGGTTGGTCCTATAGTGTGAAGGGCCGTGGCGTTGCTGTCTTAGAGAATAACAACGCTGACTTTCTATTTTCACGTTCTGGTAATTTCCAAGGGATGATTGATTTAAATTCAGATAAGTTCAACGATAAAGAGACGATTGTGACAGCTTTTGAAGAAATTACAGTGGATAAATCTATTGCCAAGATTACTTCTTTTAATGTAGGTGATATCGTCTACTTTGTGGAGCGTTTACGTAAAGTAAACCATCAAGCGACCATGTACGATACCTCCTATTTCAAAAAATCAATTCTTGGAACAGTCACAAAAGAAATTTTTGAATCATCCATCTATGATTATATTGATCAAGAATTAGACTTTAAAATCGCTGCCTCTAAATCAGTCATGCGAGTTGAAGGTGCCAATGCCCATGACTACGATCTTATCACCCTCAATGCTTATAATTGTGTCGGCATCCTAGAAAACTTTGTCTACACTGACTTCGGACAACTCTTCGAACACACCACCGTCCGGTTTGCACCAGACCAATATGGCATTGTTTCCTTTAATGTCCGGCATAAAGAGTCTTAATTAAGACCTTATTAAAGATGAAATAAACCATTGCCTCTATTAGACAAAGCAAAAAACACGAGCCAAGAGCAAATGCTCTCGACTCGTGTTTTTAATTCTTTACTTTAATTAAGCACGTTTTTGGTATGAACCATCTGCAGTAGTAATGATTAAACTTTCACCAGTTTCGATAAAATCAGGTACGTTAACTACTAGACCCGTTTCCATAGTAGCAGGTTTACCAGAACCAGTCACAGTGGCACCCTTAATTGAAGGTTGAGTTTCAACCACTTTAAGGGTAACGGTTGAAGGTAATTCAACCCCAATCACTTCTGAACCAAAGAATTGAATTTTAACATTTTCATTTTCTAAAATATATAATAATTCATTTTCAATGGAATCGACTGGAATTTCATATTGTTCATAAGTTTCTAAGTCCATGAATACGGCGGTACCCTCCATAGCATATAAGTATTGAACTTCCTTAGTTTCTAAGTAAGCACGTTCAAATTTTTCTTCAGGACGGAAGGAAGTTTCATAGGTGGCCCCTGAACGGACGTCCCGTAATTTCATACGCATAATGGTATTACCTTTACCTGGTTTATGGTGGCTCGCTTCTAAGACGCGAATTAACTTACCATCTTGCAAGAAAGTCATTCCTGCTTTTAAATCGGATGCTGAAATCATAAATACATTCTCCTTTTTCTAAAATACTCCACTATTATAGCATAAAGACGCTACTTTATACTATATATTGTCTGAAGGCGCTTGTCCAATTTCTTGATAAAAATTACTGAGGAATTCTTGCATAAATAACGTTCGTTTATGGGCTTCGTTTTTACCCACTTCCGTATTCATCAGATTTTCTAACTTTAAGAGCTTCTCATAGAAATGATTAATCGACGAATTCTCTGCTTGACGGTAAGCAGCTTTGTCGAGTTGTGTCCGAACAGAACTTTGGTTATACAGCGGATTTCCTTTGGCCCCAGCATAATAAAAAGTCCGAGCGATTCCTATTGCCCCCAAGGCATCCAAGCGGTCGGCATCTTGTAAGACTTGTCCTTCCAAACTTAAAGCCTGACGGCTCGTCAAATTGGCTGAGAAGGATTGGTTTTTGATGATATCAATAATGGTAACTACTTGGTCTGTGCTTAAGCCATTATTTAATAAATGGTGCTTTAATTGTACTTCTTTTTCCTCAGGATTATTAAATAATTTATCATCCAAACAGTCATGGACATAGGCAGCAGTAATGACGATTTCTTCATCTACCACTTTGTTTAACTTGGCGAGGAGTTGCCTACAATTTGCAACCACCCGCTCAATATGATCCCAAGCATGACCTGTTTTATCCTGACTCAATTCAGCTTTAACATAATCAATGATCGTTTGATTGGTCATTTCACACCTCTTTTCTCTCTTCTATCTTAACAAAGATTGACGATAAGAGATATCCAAAAAAAATATGAGCGCAAGACTTAACTTGCTTGACTCATACTAGCAATTAAACGATATAATTTTCGCCTACCATGAAGCTTTTTTGACACCAGGCAGTTGTCCCTTATGGGCTAATTCTCTAAAACGAACCCGAGACATCCCAAACTTACGCATATATGAGCGCGGACGCCCATCCGTGCGATCACGGTATTTTAAACGAACTGGATTGGAATCGAGGGGTAATTTTCTTAAGGCTTCATAATCCCCTTTTTCCTTTAATTCATGTCTTAAGTCAGCATATTTTTCTACAAGGGCTAACTGTTTTTCATATTTTGCAATTTTTGATTTCTTAGCCATAAATCCTCCTATTTTTTATAACAGTAATGGTTACGATTTATAAGATACTCTTCTTGTTAAAAAAAAGCAAGTCTTTTAGGCAATTTTTTCCATCATGACAGCAATCGCATTCAGACCATAGTCTTTGCCCTCTTGACGCGCAGAATGAAGGGCTGAATCTTGAAAGGTCGAGCGTTCGTCCACTTGAATCTGACCGCGATCTAAGCCCGCTTCCTCCAATAAGTGTTGATTAAGCCCATTCATATCTAAAAAATATTTGTCTTCGGTATGGGGTTCAAAGAAAGTTAGATAGTCTGGATTAGTTTGGAAAGCCTGATATACATCCAAGCAAACTTCATAATCACTTTGGCCAATAGAAGGCCCAATATGAGCTTGAATATCTTCCAGCCGACAGCCATAATCCTCCACCATCATCGCTAGAGCCTTAGGACCAATCTTTCGTTTAGTTCCCCGCCAACCTGAATGGAGCAAGGCTAACACACCTTGCTTAGGATCATGGAGCACAATGGGCGTACAATCCGCAAACTTAATCACCAAAGCAACTTGAGCTTGATCAGTAATCAAGCCATCCGTGTAAGGGTAGATGGTAGCCGGACCAAAGGCTTTTCCTTCCATTTGTCCTACTCTAACAATTTTATTGCCATGAACTTGGTGGCCTAAGTAAATCTGACTCGGTTGCACGGCCATACTGGCTATCATTTTATTCAGTTGATCATAGACTGCTTGACCTTGTTTAGCATACCGAAAGTCAAAATCAGACCCTGCTAAAAAATAATGAAGTCCTTGACTGATAAATGTATTTTCCACCATCTTTGTCCTCCTATTAAGTTTTCCAATTCTTATCGCTAAGCCAATTGCTATTAATTTTAGTGCACTCATTGTATAATAACGACGATTAAGAAAGCAAGGAGCTGGCTCAATGACACAATCATTTGCCCGTATTAAACAAATTGTTGAGAATTATCAACCCGAACCTTATGGCCAACAAAAACATTATGCCGTATTAATTCCACTCATTGAAATTGATGGGCAATTGCATATCCTTTACGAAGTTAGGGCGGCCCACATCTCTCAAGGAGGAGACACCTCTTTTCCTGGTGGTGCGGTCGATCCTGGTGAAAGTTTTCAAGAAGCAGCCATCCGTGAAACTTTTGAAGAGTTACGCATCCCCAGTCAACAGATTGAATTTTTTGGTGAAATAGACTATAACGTCACCGAATGGGCCATTATGCGATGTTTTGTTGGCTTGCTTAAAGATATTAGCCTGGCAGATATAGATTATAATGAAGAAGTGGAACGTCTCTTTACCGTACCTTTAAACTTTCTGGCCAAAAATGAACCAATTTCCTATTCGGTCACTTATGATACTCAGATTGGCGAGGACTTCCCTTATGAATTAATCACCCATGGCCGTAATTACCGGTGGCGGGAACCTCATCACAATATTCTCTTCTATCGACTACCTAACGAAATCTTATGGGGATTGACTGCTAACCTAACCTCTCGTTTCATCCATATTCTTAAGGACCAGCATTTCTTTGACTTTGATATGTAGTCTTTGGCCTAAGCTTTCTAAGTTAAACTTTCAAATTATAAAAAAATAAGTACCACCAGGCACTTTCTGGTGGTACTTATCTTTTTACTATTTATAATTACATTCAAGCCTACTCTGGGAAATAACGCAATTCAAAATCAATATCTAGAGGACTAACAAATTCATAACCCATTTCTTGTAGTTTAGGAATTAAGATATCAATCGCATCAACCGTGGCTTGATTGGTATCATGCATAAGTATGAGTGAATGCTCTTGCAAATCATTCATCACTTCTTCAACAATCATGTCACGGTCCTGTGTCTTCCAATCAAGTGAGTCTAAATTCCAGAGGATAGACTCCATTCCTGAATCAGCCATTAAATTATACACCCGTTCACCGCCACCGCCAAACGGCATCCGGTACATTTTCGGCCGGGTTCCCGTCGCTTCTTCAATGGCCATATTAGTCCATTCAAACTGAGTTTTAACTTCTTCATCAGTCAGATCATGGAGGTCAAAATGATTATAGGTATGATTACCTAGATAATGACCTTCATCCACAATTCGTTTGGTCATCTCAGGATATTCATCGACATAAGCTCCCATTAAGAAGAAAGTTCCCTTCACCCCATATTTATTCATCACATCCAATAATTGCGGTGTAAATTCATCATTAGGGCCATCATCAAAGGTAAGTGACACTTGCAGATGTTTTTCATATTGGCTATCTTTCAACCCCAAAGCTAAGCTGGGGGTATTTTTTAATAAGTCCAAGAGATTAGGATTTTGGTCGAGTGCAGTGGGGTATTCCACTATCATTTGACCAACTTTTTGCCCATATTGATTTAATTGGTCTTGAACATCTTTGTAAAGCCCCTGCTTTAAGTAATTAGCGTAAGTATCTGAAAAATTAGCCACTGCTTGAGCCGCTTGACTTAGACTATCAAAATCATCATTAATTTCCGGCAAGGCTTTAACCTGTTCCATGACCCCTGCTTTAGCATCAATTAAGTTCGTCACATCTTGGTATAAACTTTTTAAATCTTGGCCTGTACCCGTTTGGGCAATCCCTTCAAGCTTTTGACTTTGTTGCTCAAGTAAGGCTTGATCGACCCCGACCTTGACCGCTAAATCTGCTAATTTAGGAATCGCTACCCCCCGGTCTTTTATTTGGTTACCTTCAAAGACTTGGTCAAGGTCACTGAGGCCTTGATAGAGTTTTTCTGCTTGTTGAACTTGACTTTGATAGTTTGACCGATCGAGAAAACCTACTTTTTTAATTTGTTTCTGAGTCGTGGCTAATTTTTCTTTACTATACTCAGGATTCAAATAATTATGACTTTCGTCTGTAAATAAGCTATCCACTGCCGCTTGTGCTTGAGCAGCCTGGCTAGCGGAGGTCGTCCCCTGGAACATATAAAAAACTAACCCTACCAGAATCAAAAGAATCAGACCCGCTAATCCTATAATAATTCCATTAATTCGCTTGTCTGTTTGCATACTATCTTTCCTTCTAGCCTTGTCTTAGGCCAATAATTCTTTTACAAGTTTATTAACAACATTCCCATCCACTTGCCCTTTCATTTGGGCCATTGCTTGACCCATGACCTTACCGAAATCTTTTGCTGAATTGGCACCAGTTGCAGCAATAATTTCTTCTAATTTAGCTTTGACTTCAGCTCCAGATAATTGGGTTGGTAGATATTTTTCAACAATAGCAATTTCTTGTTCCAGGTCAGCGACTAAATCTTGGCGATCAGCTGCAGCAAACTCAGCCATAGCATCCCGTCTTTGTTTCATTTCACGATTAATAATGGTTAATTCTTGGTCAGCTGTCAGGTCACCCGCTTGGTCAATGGCTTCTTTTTGCAAGGCTGCTTTTAGCATCCGGATGACTTTTAAGGTTTCTTTATCCTTAGCCTTCATAGCCGTTTTGATGTCTTGGTTAATTTGTTCTGTAAGGGTCATAATTACTTCCATCTCTTCTCTCTGTTTTCTATTTCTTCATTATTCTAGCATGATGCCTTATTTTAAGCAAAAATACTTAAGAATGTAACCAAATTAACACCCTCATGCTAGCAAATTGTGTTACAATCTCAATAAGTATTTAATAGGAGGTTATTTCATTGCAAAGTAACAATAAACTATTTAAAGTTCTTGAAGCTGGTATGTATGCTTCCCTAATTATTATTGCCATTACTTTCATTCGGGTGCCCATGCCTTCAGCCATTGCCAATACTTTTGTCCATCCTGGCAATGCCTTGGTTGTTCTAGCCGCCTTACTGATGGGCTATCAGCGGGGGATGATGGCCGCAGGAGTAGGTCTATTCTTATTTGATGTCCTCAATGGTTATGCCTCATCCGCAGTCTTTACTGTGATTGAAAATTTACTGGTTATTCTAATAGTTGAAATGATTTATCGGTCTATTTTTAACTACCAAGATAAGTTTATGGCTTTAGTCACTTTAGGCATTGTGGCGGGAGCCAGTAAAGTGATTATTATCTTTATTAAGTATTTAGTTAGACAATTAATTCTTGGAGCCGCCTTCCCCGCAGCCATGGCCGCGGCTTTAAGTGGCCTACCCGCATCTTTATTCACTGCCTTAGTGACTGCTATTCTCGTACCGCTTCTCTATTATCCAATGAAACAAATTATCCAACGTTTCCACCCTGTGGGCCAATAATTTTCATTGACTTTCCCTTTCTTTATCACTACAATGTATACAAGTTAAATATTGATTCTTTAATTGTGTTCTGTGAAACACCCAAGAATGTGCCAAGCTTAGACTATGACATAGTCTAAGACTATTTTAAATAGCCATTTTCAGGTCCAGTTCACAGAACTGGACCTTTTTCTTTGAAAGGAGTTGTCATGAATACACAGAAGCCAATCATTGCCCTCGACTTTGACCACCAAGACCAAGCCCGTGAGTTTTTAAAGTTCTTCAATCAACAAAAGCTTAACCTTAAAATCGGGATGGAGATGTTTTACCACTATGGGCCTCAGTGGATTTCAGAAATCCAAGCCCAAGGACATGAAATTTTTCTAGACTTAAAGTTACACGATATCCCTCATACCGTGTATCGAGCCATGAAACAACTCAGCCAACTCCAAGTCTCAATGGTAACCGTCCATGCTTCAGGTGGGTCCCGAATGTTAGAAGCGGCTAAAGAAGGGCTGCTCGCAGGTTGCCAAAAGGCAGGCCGAGCCCCACTTTTAGTGGCCGTAACCCATCTAACTTCTACTGATCAAACCATGTTAAGTCAAGAACTCTTGGTTAATACTCCCTTAGAAGATGCTATCAAACACCTGGCCCAATTAAGTCAAGGAGCTGGCTTGGACGGAGTCGTTTGTTCTGCCCAAGAAGCTGCTTTAATCAAAGCAGCTACCGGCCCTAGCTTTCTAACTGTAACTCCTGGCATCCGCCCCCAAGGTTTTCAGTCAGACCATGAAGACCAAGTGCGCATTATGACACCTAAGGCAGCAGCCCAAAGAGGGTCTAACTATATTGTAGTCGGGCGTCCAATTTTTCAAGCGCCAGATCCTTATCTAGCTTATCAAACGATTAAAACCGATTGGCAAGCTGGGCTTAAAGAAAGAAGAGAGGAAGTCTAAGTTATGTTATCTCCCCAAGAAATTGCCCAGATTCTTTTAGACCGCCAAGCAGTCTCCCTAAGTCCTGACCAACCTTATACTTGGACAAGTGGACTAAAAGCGCCAATATATTGTGATAACCGGCTTTTAATCGGTTATCCCCAGGAAAGAAATCAAATTGTAGAGAGCTTCATCCAACTTATCCAAACCCACTATCCAGATGCAGACGTCATTGCAGGTACAGCCACCGCTGGAATTCCTCACGCTGCGATTATCGCCCATCAATTAAATCTACCTATGATTTATGTCCGGGCTTCAGCCAAAGGTCATGGTAAACAAAATACCATTGAAGGTCCACTTAAGCCTGGCCAAAAGGTCGTCATGATTGAGGATTTGATTTCAACCGGTGGGTCTGTTATCGCTGCCGCTGATGTCGTTCAAGCCGCTGGCGGAAAGGTTCTAGGCTGCTTAGCTATCTTTGACTATCAATTAGACTCTAGCAAAACAGCATTTACCCAAGCAGGTTATGATTACCATACCCTAAGCAACTACCTAGCCTTGGTTGATCAAGCTACCCAGAATCCTGACTTGGCCCATGCAAAAGCAACCCTGACTGCCTGGCACCAAGATCCCTTAGCCTGGACTAAGGTTCATTCATAGTAATTAGTTGTCCGTCGCTCTTAACACCAAGTCCCTCAGTTTTAATAAAGGAAGGCGAGATCTTCCATTAAAAGGAGAATAATTATGTATAAGAAACTCAGCAAGAATAACCGTCACGCCCTTATCGCCGCCATTGTAGCATCCGGCATGGATGACCTCAATGTGATGTTTCTCTCTTTCACAATGGCTTCTATTATTAGTCAACTCAATCTCTCTGGTAGCCAAGCTGGTTGGATTGCCACTATTACTAACTTTGGTATGTTACTCGGAGGCCTTGTCTTTGGAGTCTTAGCCGATAAATATAATAAATTTAAAGTGTTCAAATGGACCATTATTATCTTTGCAGTCGCAACTGGCCTCATCTTCTTTACCCCATCTCTTTTCTACTTATATCTCATGCGCTTTATTGCTGGGATTGGGGTCGGCGGTGAGTACGGTGTAGCTATTGCCATTATGGCTGATATTGTCCCCGCTGAAAAAATGGGCCGGGTTTCCTCTCTAAATGGGATTGTAGGACAAATTGGTTCTATCTCATCTGCTGTCCTTGCCGCACTGATTGCCCCAATGTTTGGCTGGCGTGGCCTCTTCCTCTTCGGATTATTCCCACTCCTCTTCGTAGTTTGGATGCACTTTGCGGTGGATGCCGATACCCTTAAGGCAGAACATAGCCACCATATCGACGCCAGTCAAAAAGGTAAAATCTCAGACCTCTTTGCCACTGGAAAATTGAGCCGCCAAACCTTAGCCCTAATGGTGATGACCACTGTCCAAATCGCCGGTTACTTTGGCATGATGAACTGGTTACCCACTATGGTTCAAAATTCGCTTAATATTGCTGCTGATAAATCAATCTGGATGGTCACAACGATTTTAGGAATGTGTCTGGGTATGTTAACCTTCGGCCAAGTCCTAGATAAATTTGGACCACGTTTAACCTACGGGACTTACCTAATTTGCTCCATGATTTCTGTCTATGCTTTTACTTTTGTTAACAACTATGCCACCCTCCTCATCGGAGGTGCGATTATGGGCTTCTTCGTCAACGGAATGTTTGCAGGTTATGGCGCCATTATTTCTCGTCTCTATGCCTATAAAGTTCGCACGACCGCTAATAATGTTATCTTAAACGTTGGTCGAGCTGTAGGAGGCTTTTCTTCCGTCATCATTGGTCACATCCTTGAAATTGCGGGTGTACCTCAAGTCATGCTCTTCATTGCCTCACTCTATATTCTTAGTTTTGTGGCGATGATGTCCATTTCAAATCTTAAGAAAACAAATTATCAAACTATGAATCCTGAACTAGATCAAGTTGCCCCAAAGTCTGACTTTCCCCTTCTTGAAAAAATTGCCTAACTATTAAGACAGGTAATAACTCATTCTTGAATTAAGAAATCTTCGATTCGAATATTTGTAAATTTTAAGCACCCACCATACCTAGATTAAAGGAATGGGGTAAGGATTTTTGTCATCCAAAAATCGCTTACCCCATTTTTTTTATTTTATTATCGGTCAATTGCCTCAAAACTCCCTCTAATAATTAAAGAAGCCCGTGAACAAGCCGCTTTAGATATTTTAGAACGGGTCGGCTTGTCCCGCGAATTTGCTAACCGCTTCCCCCACCAATTCTCTGGGGGCCAACGACAACGGGTCGGGATTGCCCGGGCCCTCATTATGAATCCTAAATTGATTATTGCCGATGAATCCATCTCAGCTCTGGATGTTTCCATTCAGGCTCAAATCGTTAACTTAATGAAAAATATCCAAAAAGAAACCGGCCTTTCTTAATTATTTATTGCCCATGACCTAGCAGCCATGGTCAAGTATATTTCCGACCGGATTGGCGTCCTCCACATTGGCCATTTATTAGAAACTGGGACAACGGAAGAAATTTTCAACAATCCTATCCACCCTTATACTAAATCCCTCTTATCAGCAGTACCTCATCCTAACCCAATTTTGGAACGGAAACGCGAGGTCTACCACTATAACTAGCGGGATTCTGGCTTTGATTATGAGATGGGGCAAGAGGTTAAATTAAGCCCAACCCACTCTGTTTGGTTAGAACCTAAATTTCGAGCGAAATACCTTCCTAACCCACTCTAAGCAATCCCCTTCGCTTAGACAGAAATCCAGGCAACAGCTTATAGCTGGGCCTGGATTTTTGCTTAACCTTGATTTACCCACGCTGAATCAAGTCAAAATGGGTAGGTAAATCATGGCTCCTTGTATGACCAAAGCTTAAGGATAATATAAGTAAGTATTAGTGGTTTAATTAAGGGCATTCCTCTATAATAAGCTTAGGTTATTATAATTTTTTAAGGAGTGAAATTATGGACTTATTATCTCTTATTCTTGCATTCTTTGGTGGCGTCTTCGGGGCTGCCATTGGTGCCATCCCGGCCATCGGGCTCTGTGGTTTCTTTGTTCTCGTTGGTTCTGCCATCATGGTGGCAACCGGATCTGATGCCTTCCTCAATGATGTAGCTTTTGGTTTCTTCTTTGGTCCCCATATTGCCTTTACCGGTGCAGTAGCTGCAACTGCCTACCTAGGTAGCAAAGAAATTGACGGTTTCAAAGGAACTGATATTGACCGTGCACCTTTTGGCGTTCAAGAACCAATGGCGCTTCTAGTCGGTGGTTGTTTTGCAGTCATCGGTTACCTATCTGCTTATCTAATTACTAATGTTCTGGGCATCCAAGCCGATGGGGGTGCTGTCGGTATCGTAGTCGGTTCAATTATTACTCGTCTTGTCTTTGGTAAGCAAAATCTATTAAGCCCTGTTGAAAATGGTCAAAGTCGTTTAGCTATTTCTGGTAAAGAAATTATCTTTGGAATTCTTTGGTCTGCTGCTTATGCTGCCGTCATTGCTTATGTGACCTCTGTGACCAACGTACCATTCTTTGGCTTTGGTTTTGGTGCCTTCCTATTCTTCTTTACCATCTTTGGAGCTGACTTCCCAGTAGGTCACCATGTTGGTTTATTGGCTGGTTTAGCTATGGCTCACTTTAATAACTATGCGATTGCGATTATCTTTGGGGTGGTTGCTTGGGCAGTCTTTGAACTAGTCGCACGTGGTTTGAACACTAATACCAAAACTCATATCGACCCACCGGGTTATGCTATTGCCTTACTAACCTTTGTCTTAAATACTTTCTTCTAGCCTTTACTTCAAATAGAAAATTAAAAGTGGGAGCGGGCAAGAAGTAGAAAATCTGTGATTTTCACTTACTGGAGCACTAAGTCACTTCGCTCCAAGTGCTCCAGTAGCTGATTGAACCAGTGAACTCAGCTACTTTGATTCCCCGCCCCCACAAGGTTGACTAGAATGGAACAAGTTGCTTCACAACGCGGTTTTCATCCAGTCAACTACTGCCTTGTATCGTATAAATTTTAATTTAAATTAGCAGGACTGGGATTTCTTTGCCCAGTCCTGCTTTTTAACTTTATTTTAACAATATCGACTAGTAGTCGAATAAGATACAAATTTGCTAACTCGATAATAGTACCTCACAACAGAGACTAGTCTTTACCTACTAAATCCTTCATATAATCATGAGTTGCATAGAAATCAGCCATGACTTCAGCCACAATCTCCCGGGCTGGTTTGATCTCCCGAATCCGACCTACACCTTGACCAACCGTCATCTGGGCATCGTCATACCGCTCTTCCATTAAAGCAATGTTTGACGCCTTGCCTGAAATTAAAGGCATCAAGTCTTCTAAAGTCGCGCCGGCAGCCTCCGCATCCAGGATCCGTTGGGCTTGCTTGTTATGAACCACCCGCATAGCATTCCTTAAGGATTTCATGGTTAACACGGTGGATGTTTCAGGTAAGGTAATCAATTTTTCTTTGAAAGAACGGGGTGCTTTGACTTCATCGGAAGCTAAAAAACGCGAAGCCATTAGGATGCCATCAACGCCTAAGGACATGGCAGCATACATGGATTTACCATCGACAATCCCACCAGCAGCTAAAACAGGAACTTCTAATTCTTCAGCCGCCTTAGCCCAGAGAATAGAGCCAGGTACTTGGTCTAAACCAGGGTGGCCCGCCCCTTCAGTCCCGATTACTGTGACAATATCTGCCCCGTCCGCTTGGGCTGCTAAGGCATGCTTAATTGAGGTAACTTTATGGATGATTGGGATGCCCGCTTCCTTAATCGGTTTTATAAAGTTACCCGGACGTTGTCCGGACGTCTCGATGACCGGCACTTCTTCTTCAATCAAAACATTGATATAATCAAAAATCATCTGAGGAATGACTACTTCCGGAACTAGAGATATATTAAAGCCGAAAGGCTTATCCGTTAAAGACTTCATTTTACGAACTTCCGCTCGTAAGGCATCTACATTGGGGAAGGCCATCGAAGGAACTAAGCCGAGACCACCGGCATTAGATACTTCAGAGGCTAATTCAGCTAAAGACATATACTGCATCGACCCTTGAATTAGAGGATATTTGATCCCCAACATTTCAGTCAACTTTGTTTTCATACAATTCCCTCCTAATCTTTTGATAACTTAAGCAAGATAAAGATATCTCTAATGTAAGCGATATCATTTATAAATATACTTTATCAAGAAACAGGATAGAAATAAAATAACAAAAAGACAGAGTGACTATAAGGTAAAGTTATAATGTTTTATATTTTTTCACAAATCATTATTAATAAATTCATTAAAACAGCTGATTGTAAGTGTTGTTTTTATTCAATTTTCACATGAACGAAATTAAAACAAAAAAAGAAGAGGCTGGGCAAAAAGTCCAGTCCATAAAAAGACAAGGCCATTATCGCAATCGTGATAATGACCTTTTTTTATTATTTTAGTAAACATGAAAGCACTCACATGATATAATGTAAATAAGCACAAATACATTTAAAGGAGTGGCTTTCATGTATAAACATTATAACACATCTGATTGTTCTTTAGTATTAAATTTAGATTTTGATATCGCTAAAAATCACGATGCCCGTTTCATTAGCTTATTCGTTGATTCAATCCCTGATAGTGAATTTCCTAAACCTACTTCCACAGGGCGTCCAGGCCATCATCCTCGGATGATGTTAAAA
>NZ_AUAT01000012.1 GCF_000428865.1 Eremococcus coleocola DSM 15696 | reverse complement strand
GACTCGTCAGTGCTTGACAACGAGTCTCCTTCGGCATGACTGAAAGTCTGGGAAGCTGGCAGAGGCCAGCCTTGGAATGACCCTATCATGCCTCAGCTCATTGTCAAGCACTGACTAGATAGACCAATACAGTAAGTTAGTAGGTAACACATTGTTTATGATAAGTGGCTAACTTCAACTTGAAATTTCCGATCATGAACCTAATTCTATTTTTGAAATAATGCATATAATTTTTGATTATGAAAAAGAAATGAAATTTAGACCACTTGCAGGATAAGGTGAACCAACTGCCCTTTTATCTCACAATCTTCACTTTGATGTTTTTTTAGTAGAGTGGGATGAAATGAGAAAGAAGCATTACTACGGAGAAATCTCTGATGAAGAATTAGAGGATTGGAAACTGTCATTTCCTAAGAAATCAAGATTTTTAAAGAGAAGTAAAGAATAATACAAATGAATAGAAGAGTATTATTCAGTAAATTGGAATTTAGAGGAGACAACATATATACTATAAGTAAGGAGGATTTTAATATGAAAAATGATAAAGACAAGGATAACAAGATCGGAAACAGTGTTGCAATGGGTGTATCTCTTGGATTGATACTTGGAGCTGCAATAGGTACAGCAAGAGGCAATATTGGATTATGGATAGCAATCGGAATGTGTATAGGTGCGGGTGTTGGGTCAGCAGTTGGACGTAGTAATAAAAACAACGAAGACAAGAAATAGCCTTATGAATCCCCATTTGCTCAAATTTCCCTTAACAATATATGCTTTGAATTACACACAAAAAGACCGCAGCTTGAAAACTACGGTCTTATTTTTTGTCCAAATGTAAACCACTTGGAACTATTATTCAATTTATTCTTTTTAACAAATGTTCCCATTTTAATCCCGGTTACAGTTTTTGATCATCTGTAACTGTTGATTTTAAAAAGCTTTTAATTTTTTTGTGATTATTCCCACTCTATCGTTGCAGGAGGTTTCCCGGTGATATCATAGACAATCCGGTTGACGTGGGCGACTTCGTTAACGATCCGGGTGGAGATTTCTTGGAGTACATCCCATGGTAGTTGGGCGAATTCTCCGGTCATGCCGTCGATGGAGGTAATGGCGCGGATGCCGACCATGTGGTCGTAGGTCCGTTCGTCCCCCATGACACCGACTGATTTAACATTCGGTAAGACGGTGAAGTATTGCCATACATCTTTTTCAAGGCCACGTTGGGCGATGACTTCGCGGAGGATGGCATCGGATTCGCGGACGATCTCTAATTTTTCTTCTGTGACTTCTCCTAGGACCCGGATGGCTAGGCCTGGGCCAGGGAAGGGTTGTCGCCAGACGATATTATGTGGCATACCTAGGGCTTCGCCTAGGGCGCGAACTTCATCTTTAAAGAGGGTATTTAAGGGCTCAATCAATTCAAATTGCATATCTTCGGGTAGTCCGCCCACATTGTGGTGCGACTTGATGGTTTGGGCTGAGTCAGTACCAGATTCAATTACATCGGTATAAAGGGTTCCTTGGGCCAGGAAGTCAATGCCGTTTAATTTGCTAGCTTCGTCATCGAAGACATAAACAAATTCGTTCCCGATAATTTTACGTTTCCGTTCAGGGTCGGCCACACCGGCTAGTTTAGTTAGGAAGCGGTTTTTAGCATCAACCCGGATAATATGGAGACCAAATTGTTCTAAGGCTGCCATGACGCTATCGCCTTCGTTTTTACGGAGCAGACCGTGGTCGACAAATATACAAACCAGTTGGTCACCAATCGCTTTTTGTAAGAGGACACCCACGACGGAGGAGTCAACCCCACCAGATAGGCCAAGAAGAACTTTACGATTGCCAACTTTTTCCTGGATACTTTGGACAGCTAGGTCAATGAAGTTTTCCATGGTCCAGTTGCCTTGAGCACCACAGATATTAAAGGCAAAGTTCTTTAACATGGTATTGCCGTTGACGGATAAGCGAACTTCAGGATGGAATTGGACTCCGTAAATATTCCGTTCAGGATTTTCGAAGGCAGCAATAGGACAAGCTGCAGTTTGGCCGGTGACTTCAAAGCCTTGGGGGGCTTGGGTGACTAAGTCACCGTGGCTCATCAAGACTTGTTGTGAGTCACCTAAGCCTTTAAAAAAGGCTGAATCATTTTTTAGAATTTGGATGGGAGCTTGACCGTATTCACGGTGGTGACCGCGTTCTACTTTGCCTTTAAATAAATAGGTAATTAATTGCATTCCATAACAAATGCCCAAGACTGGAATCCCCAATTCAAAAATCGCTGGATCAACGTGATAAGCATCGTTGGCATAGACCGACTTAGGTCCACCCGATAGGATAATTCCTTTAACATTGCCCTTAGCTATGATTTCATCTGCTGTTAATTTATTGGAGAGGAGTTCACTGTAAACCCCAAGTTCCCGTAAACGTCGGGTAATGAGTTGATTATATTGACTACCAAAGTCAAGCACGATGATTTTTTCAATCTCGTTTAAAGATTGGATGGTATCCATTAAATCTTCCTTTCTTTTCTTCTAGTATTTTCTTACTTTGACTAAATCGACGGAGTGATCAGCTGACTTATGGATAATAATGTCCGCTCGCTCCATAGTAGGTTCAATATTTTGAACTAAGTTGGTTAAATTAACAGTATACCAAACTTCATCGCCAAAGTCTTTGATTTTTTCTTCTGGCCAGGAAAGCATAGGATAGAAGAAAGAATCAGGTTGGTCTTTGGATAGTTCCATTAACATCCGATACCGTTGGGTATACCAATTTTTAATATCCCGGTGGTCGGCATCAACATAAATGGAGAAATCAAAGAAATCGGAAACATAAATATGTTCATTTTGAGGTAATTGGAGGGTGTTAATCCCTTCAATAATTAAAATATCAGGATTATCAATGGTTATGAATTCTCCGGCTACAATATCATTGCTCTCGTGAGAGTAATGAGGGTATTGAGCGGGATCATTAGTGGTTTTGACCGTGTTCATAAAATGGATTAAGGCTTTCATATCATAGGATTCAGGAAAGCCCTTGCGGTCAAATAGGTTTTCTTCTTGGAGTTGGGCATTGGAGTATAGGAAACCATCGGTGGTCATCATATCTACTTTCCGGTCAGGATAAATTTTGGCCAGCATTTTATGTAGGACCCGCGCAATGGTGGATTTACCAACGGCAACCGAACCAGAAATACCAATAATAAACGGGGTTGAATTGGCTAAATTTGGTTTGTGGAGCATGCGATGTTTGATATGGTTTAATTTATTCATATTTTCTAAGAAAATATGGATATATTTTAAAAGAGGGGCATAGATTTCGTCGATATCCTCTTGATATAACCGGTCATTCAGGGATACCAATTCTTGAAGACGTTTGACATCAATGGTTAAGTCATCGGTTTCCATTAATTGTGACCACTGGTCACGCGAGAACTGGTAATAGTTATTGATTTTTACAGGCATTTACTCACCTCAAATTTTATTTGCAGAACTTTTCTAATGTAACCTTTATTTTAGCATAAAAAAAGCGCTTTAAATATAGTATAGACGTGAATATATAGTTTTTTCTTTGCTAAATCCGCCTTTTCCATGTAAAATAAATTAGGATTATTGTCAAAATAAGAGGGAGAAAGGGGATTAGTATGACAGATTGGCAAAATAAATATGTGAGTCAAGATATGGTTCGCGCAAGTAACTGTGGCTACGGCCATGCGCATAGTAAGATCATTTTAATGGGCGAACATGCTGTGGTCTATGATTATCCTGCAATTGCTATTCCCTTTACTTCCGTTCAAGTTCGGGTAAAAGTTCAAGCCAACCAAATTGGCCGCGATTTTATTCAAAGTTCTATTTATACGGGGCCCCTAACCACTGTCCCCAAGCAAATGGAGAATATCCAGGCCCTGGTAAACCTAACCCGGGATTCCTTCCAGTTTGATCGTAAAGCACTATTGATTAAGATTGATTCAGACATTCCTGCTGGACGAGGAATGGGATCGTCGGCAGCAGTATCCGTTGCTTTAGTCCGGGCTATTTGTGACTACTTTAATTATTCTATTTCAGATTACCAATTACATCTCCTGGTAAATCAAGCTGAGGCTATTGCTCATGAATCAACGTCTGGCTTGGATACCTTAATTACAGCTTCCGATAAACCAGTCATCTACCGGAAGAGTCAAAAACCCTTTAATTTCCCGCTAGATTTAAATGCTTATTTAGTTTTAGCTGATTCAGGTATGGAAGGACGCACCCAACAAGCTGTTTCCCGAGTGCTTCAACTAAAATTACAGCAAAAAGAATTCGTTGCAGAGTTAATGGAAAGCATCGGTAATTTTGTTGAGCAAGCCTATACAGCCATTCAGGATAAAAATCCAGCTGAGCTAGGTCGACTCATGACCTACAATCATTATTATCTGAATCAATTAGGGGTATCTAACGAACGATTAGATCGAATCATTAATGCTTCATGGATGGCAGGGGCCTTAGGTGCTAAATTAACCGGTGGCGGTATGGGCGGATGTGTGATTACCTTAGCCGAGAATTTAAACCAAGCCAAGGCTATTGCCAAAGCTATGAAGCAGGCAGGTGCGCACAAGACTTGGACCTTAAATTTAAATAAATTTGCCTAATTTATTGAGTGTTTTCTAGGAGGATGGCTATGACAGCAGATAAATATCAAGCCCGGATGCGGGCCCATACCAATATTGCTTTAGTTAAATATTGGGGTAAGCGGAATAAAAATTTATTTTTACCAGTCACATCGAGTCTGTCTTTGACACTCGATGCTTTTTATACTGAAACGGAAGTGCTTTTTGATCCTAGCTTGAAAGAAGATTCTTTCACTTTAGACGGACAAGTTCAAACGGGTCAGAGTCTAGCCAAGGTGTCAAATTTTGTGGACTTATTTCGGCGAGACTTTAATATGTCGCTCCCTGTCCAAATTACTAGTCGAAACCATGTGCCGACGGCGGCTGGTTTGGCTTCTTCTGCTTCGGCTTTTGCAGCCTTAGCTGCGGCAAGTAACCAAGCGCTGGGTTTAGGTTTAAGTCCAGAAGAAGTTTCCGTCTATGCCCGCCAGGGTTCGGGGTCAGCTAGTCGTTCCTTGTTCGGAGGTTTTGCGCTTTGGCATAAGGGCCAAGGGGATGATTCGGCCTCGTCCTATGCCCAACAAATTGATCCAGCTGATTGGGATATTGCCATGTTAGTGGTCCTAGTGAATCCTGGCCCTAAGAAGATTTCTAGCCGGCAAGGGATGGAACATACCATGCAAAGTTCACCTTTTTATGCCTTATGGCCCGAAGAAGTGGCCAAAGACTTAAGTGCCATGGAGGATGCCATCAAAGACCGGAATATCGATCAAATTGGGATAATTGCCGAGCACAATGCCATGAAAATGCATGCGACGATGATTGCGTCTAACCCCTCTTTTACATACTGGCAAGCCCAATCACTCTTAGCGATGGAACGGGTACGTCAACTACGCCAGGCTGGTTATTCTGCTTATTTCACCATGGACGCAGGACCAAACGTCAAAGTTATCTGTCCTTATTCCCAAGTTGAAGCCATTCGGCAAGCCCTCTTAGACGATTTTGCTGAAGATCACTTGGTTATTAGCCGGCCAGGTCCCGCGCCTTATGCGGTATAGGAGTGAAAGATGTTAAAAAAAATTAAGCATGACCCAACACTTAACTCTCAAGGACAAGGATTTGCTCCAGGAAAATTATACTTAGCTGGAGAATATGCGGTCTTAGCCCCACGGCAACCGGCTATTTTATTAGCCTTGAAACGCTATGTAAAAGTTACAATTAAGCCAAGTTCGACTCTGAACCAGGGGATTTTGAGTCAAGCCAAGGGTCAGGCCAATTACCATTACCAAAGGCAAAATGGAAGTATTCCGCAAGAAGAGGCCTATTGGACTTATTGTTTAGCTGCGATTCAGATTGTTGAAGTTTTCTTTCGTCAGAAGGGACAAGTCATCGCTGATTATCATTTAGAAACAATGAGTGACTTAGTCGAGGAAGTTAGCGGCAAAAAATTTGGGCTAGGTTCCTCTGGCGCTATTACAGTAGCTACGATTAGAGCCCTCCTTGATTTTTATGGTTACCAGGCTGATTCCCCTTTAGATGTTTATAAATTAGCTGTCCTAGCCCTAGTTAACCTGGGCAATAATGGGTCCTTTGGTGACCTAGCTGCCGCTGCCTTTGGAGGCTGGGTCTATTATCAAGCCCCAGATCGCCAATGGTTAGCTGACCAGGTTTCTCAGAATCAAACGATTGATTTCTTTTTGGAAAATTCCTGGCCGAACTTGCAAATTGAATCTTTGCCAGTACCTAGTAAAATTGACTTTTTAGTGGCATGGACCCAGAGTCCTGCCTCTTCTGACCATTTTGTGGCTAATTTTAAAGAGGCCAGTCAACAGGAACCTCAGCTTTATCAGGAGTTTTTAGCTGAGAATAAGGATGCGGTCTTGGCTTTAAAAACTGCCTTGATTCAAGATGATGTAGGCCAAAGTCAAAGCTTAATCAATAAGATCGGTCAACAATTGGATAACCTATCTCATCATTTAAAGCTGGGTATTTTAACGCCGCAATTAGAAACGATGATTAGCCTAGCCCAAGTCTATGGCTATGCGGCTAAATCTTCCGGAGCGGGTGGGGGCGACTGTGGTATAGCCTTAGGTGGCCTAGAAGCACGGAAGACTGACTTAATTCGTGCCTGGGAAAAACAAGAGATTACTTATTTAGATTTACAAATTAGCCAAACTTTTTGAAGGAGAAATACATGAACCTAGCACAAACACGCAAGAATGATCATGTTCGTTTAGCTTTGGAGCAACAAAGAAAAGACCGGGTGTCAGCCTTTAATGATCTCCGTTTTGTCCATCATTCTTTGAACCAAGTTCGGCAAGATCATTTAGATTTATCCAGTCATTGGGCTAACCAGGACCATAGTTGGCCCTTCTATATTAATGGTATGACCGGAGGCACGGAAAAAACCAAACAATATAACCAAAAACTTGCCCAAGTAGCTCATGAAACAGGATTGCCCATGGCTACAGGGTCGGTTTCAATTGCACTTAGTCAACCCCTAGTGGCAGATTCCTTTCAGGTGGTTCGGCAATATAATCCAAATGGATTTGTGATGGCGAATTTGGGCGCCCACCATAACTTGGAAAATGCTAAACGTGCGGTTGACTTATTGGATGCCAATGCTTTACAAATTCACTTGAATATTCCGCAAGAAGTAGTGATGCCAGAAGGGGACCGGGATTATGGCATGTGGCTCGATAATATCAGTCAAATTGTGGCTCATCTGGGTTTGCCTGTGATTGTTAAAGAAGTTGGCTTTGGGATGTCACGCGAAACCATCTCTGATTTAATTAGTGTTGGGGTAGAGAATATCGATGTCTCAGGTCGCGGTGGAACTAACTTTGTCCAAATTGAAAATGATCGACGGACGCGGCTCGACTTTCAAGATTTAGGCAACTGGGGGCAGACAACCCCTGAATCACTCTTAGAAGCACTCGCTTTCCAAGATCAGGCTCGAATTCTTGCCTCTGGCGGTATCCGTAGTTATTTAGATATGGTTAAAGCTTATGCCTTAGGTGCCAAAGCGGTTGGTTTATCTGGGCGCTTCTTGGCCTTAGTTGATCAACTATCTATTGAAGATTGCGTTCAAGTAGTGAATGACTGGCGGGATTCAATTTCCCATATGATGTTGATGCTAGGCGTGGAATCGATTGAAGCAATCGCCACTTGTCCAGTAGTAATCAATGGTCAACTTCGTGATTGGGCTCTAAGTCGTGGTATCGATTATCAGGCATTAGCTCAACGTCAGCGCCAACAAAGTTAACTTGTTATAAAGAAGCTACTTTATTTTTAAGTTAGAACATATATTGGACTTGCTTGTTATAGTAAATTTTATTACAAAACAGTAAAAGGATTGGGTATTTTTACTCAATCCTATTTTTTGTATAATATCAACTATTTGACCAAAAATTTGTAGAAAGAATAGTGCGGCATATTAAAAATAAGGGTGGGAGCTAATTTTTAAAGATTATGAAAGATCAATTATCTTTATTTGCTTATAGGACCTATAAGTTTGGAGGGGATTTCCAGGAAAATAAGGTGGGACTACACCTAAAAAGTGTTTAAACAGATGATCAGGAGAAGAGATTATGAGAAAATCTAATAAAACCTATCGTTTTTCACAAACAATTATAATTCCTGAACTCAAAAAAATGAAAATAATACTAATTAAATATTCATCATCGCATAATAGAAGCGTTTACAATTACTAGTTTTGAAAAAATATTAATATATTAAAATTATATTTATCATATTAATTAAATTAATGGTACATATTAATTTTTCATATGACTTTTTTTCTATTTTACCCTTAAAAAGCGTTACCACTTCCTTTAAAATGAAGGTATCGACGGATTCAGAGGGTTGAAAGCAGAATTTTATCATCAAATTCTAATAAAAGTTACTTTTGCCACTTAGATAAGTTGATGGAGTTGTAGTTACTAACCGTTTGATTTTTTTAAAATTTTAAGGAGGAAAGAATATGAGTCAAGATTTATATGGTCAATGGCTAGATACGCAAAAAAACTGGTTGGAAAATGTTTCAAAATTAGGAAATGAATCAATGACAAATCAATGGACTGCTCCCTATAAAACTTGGTTAGATTCACAAGAAAAAGCTTATGAATCTTATCAAAAAGCTGTAGGTGGCGACCAACAAGCCCCATCTTTATTTAATCCTTTCATGCCGCAAGCAAATCAATTATTTAATCCTTTCCAAGCATTGCAAAATTTTGACCAAGTTCAAAAAGATTCAGTTAAGGCTTGGCAAGATGCTTATAAGAATAGCCCGATGGGTCAATACATGGCCCAATTGCCAAATATGAATGATTATACGAAGCAAATGCAAAACTTATTCCAAGTGGATCCAAGCACTTATACAAAATTTTTATCTAAAGATACGCGGGATATTTTTGCTAAGATGACCAATGCTTCTCAAATATACGAAAATATGTATAAGTTCTATCAAGAATTTGTAGACACCGTAGCTCAGCCTGCTGGTAAAGAACTTGAAAAAACTTGGAACCAATTAGTAGAACAAGGTAAGGTAAATTACCAAACCTTAGTTGAACCATTTATTCCAGTTCAAGTTAAAGCTTTCATGGAAGCACCTCAACAAATGCTTGAAGCTCTAAGTCAACAAAATGATACTTTCTGGAAACCTTGGAAAGATGCTGCTGAAGACTTAACTTATTTATATAATCAAAGTCTTTTAGGGGATACGGCTAAATTATCTGAATTCTATGATTTATGGCAAGATACCTATGCTCAAACATTTGGTGCTGTAATTAAGTCACCTTTAATGGGGAACAATGCAGAATTCTACGAAGCTCAAAACCAATATATGGATCAATTAGTTCGTCTTTTAGTAGTTTCTTCTGAATTCTCTTCTAAATTGAGCCAAGTGACACAAACTCACTTAAAGAACCATATGAAAGACTTCATGGAATTAGTTGAAAAGAATGAACAACCTAAGACTTATAAGGAATTCTATTATTACTGGTCTAAACAAATTGAATCTACCTTGAATGCTTACTTCTATACTGATGAGTTTGCAGAATTATTAGGGGAATTCTCTTCTGCTTTTGCCCAAGCGAGAACGCGCCAAAATGCAGTCTTAGAACGTTATTTAGCAAATACGCCAATCGTTTTAGAATCTGATATGCGGAGTTTATATAAGAAGGTTCACGAAATGAAACGTGAAATTCGTAGTTTAAAGAAGGAATTAAAAGAATTACATGCAAGTGATGAAGTTGAAGCAAATGCACCCGTTAAAGCGGCAGCTAAGCCTGCTCGTAAACCAGCTGCACGCGCAACAAAATCAAGTACAACTACTGCTAAAGAAAGTAAATAATTAAAATCTACAAGGAGGGAATCTGATTATGTTTGATGAATTATTAGAAATAAATAAACAAAACTTTGAAGATGTGATTCATTCACAAAAGAAAATGCTAGGTGCAATTGATACCTTAGCCCACCTAGAATTACCTAAAAAAGGTGTATCTGAAAAAGAAGCAGTCTATACATCTGATAAAGTAACTTTATATCATTACGTACCAAAATCTAAAAAACTCATATCTCCCCCTGTCTTAATTTCTTATGCCTTGGTAAATAAATACTATATGATGGACCTCCAAGAAGGAAAATCTTTTATCGGTGGATTATTAGATGCCGGTTTAGACCTTTACCTTATCGACTGGGGTTATCCAACTAAAGATGATATGTATATGACCATGGAAGACTATATTCTTGGTTATTTAGATGAAGCTGTGGATTATATCCGTGAAGAATCTGGTTATGATCAAATCAACTTGATGGGGATTTGCCAAGGTGGTACTTTCTCTACAATTTATACATCATTACGCCCTGAAAAAATCAAAAACTTAATTACTTTAGTAACCCCAATTGACTTTGATACTGATGAAAAATTACTGTTCAAATGGGGACCATATTTAGACATCGATTCTATCGTAGATGCCTATGGTGTTGTACCAGGTGATTTCATGAACAATGGTTTCTTAATGTTACAACCTGTTACTTTAACAACTAACAAGTATCTTGATTTAATTGATTCACTCGATGATGCAGATAAGATGACTAACTTCATTGCGATGGAAAAATGGATTTTTGACTCTCCAGGTCAAGCCGGTGAAACCATCCGTCAATTCAACAATGACCTTTACCGTGATAATAAATTAGTCAAAGGCGAATTGATAATTGGCGATGAACAAGTGGATATGAAAAATATCCAATGTCCAGTTCTCCATATTTATGCTAAATTTGACCACCAAGTACCGAATTCTTCTTCAGATAAGATGAAGAAATATGTGGGTTCTAAAGACTTTGAAGAACATTGCATTGAAACCGGTCATATTGGATTGTTTGTATCTGGTAAGTCTCAAAAAATCGTTGTACCAATGATCTCTGATTGGGTTAAAGACCACTCAAAATAAGCGTCCAAGGTTAAACTTATTTACTAGCGCTGATAAAAAGGGTTGAGGCGCTAGGCCTCAACCCTTTTTATCAGCGCTAGTTAAACAATCGCACGGATACTTTCAATGAATAATTCAAATTCATCATCCATAATCGCATGGCCTGATTGTTTGAATATTTTTAAATGGGCTTGTTTACCAAAAGCGGCTTTGAAGGCATAAGCTTCTTTACTTTCAACCACCCGGTCGTAAACACCATGCCAAATATGAACCGGACATTTAATAGTGCTTAAGGATGAATATCCCATTTGCTGGAGTTCTTCCTCAAGGTTAAAGTAAAGTAGACTATAATAGAAGTCGCCAAAATTTTGTTGTCGCATGGCATCCATGGTGAGGCGGTTTTCATAAGTAGGGTCTAAGTGGCTACGTTGAAAGATGCCAGCATGAAGTAAACGTTGAAAGAAGAAACGATTTCGTAGCCGGAAGTTAGATTCCATATGGCTAACAATAGACTGGTGAGCAAACTCAGAAGATGCTTGACCAAAGGGATTAAACAAGGGTAAAACGTTTGGGAAGACATCAATAATGTCTTCAAAACCACGTAGGCCAATCGAGGCAACTAAAATGACTTGTTTAATCGTATCTGGTAAGAGGGCTGCAACTTCTAAAGCAACCCCACCACCGGCTGACCAGCCTATGATTGTTAAATCATTAAGGTTCATCGTCTGGATAAATCGTTTAACATCTTGGGCAAAATCACTGAGATGGGAAATTTTATGATGGTAGCTGGATTGGCCAAAGCCACGCAAGTCTAGGGCATAAAGATTATAATCGCCAGCTAAGGCCTGAAGGGTTCGCGTCCAATTGCTAGCAGAAGACAGGTTACCATGTAGAAAAAGTAGGTTCGGTTTATCGAGACTGAGATCTTGGATGTAGGCGATGTTTTCGTCATTTTCAAGTGTTATATATTGATAAGGGTAGAAGAACATGAGTCTGCTCCTTTTCTATGGCTTTAGGCCAATTATAGCACGCTTTCATATATATTAGTTATAACAAAAAATTAAGGAGTGTATAAGTATGACAGAAGAAAAATATTATGTAGGTCAATCAGATTCATTTACTAAGACAGTAACCGAAGCTGATGTAGTTTTATTCGCAGGTGTAACGGGAGACTTAAACCCAGCTCATGTCAATGATGTTTATGCTAAGAATTCAATGTTTAAAGGACGGATTGCTCATGGTATGTTCTCTGCTGGTTTAATCTCAGCAGTTTTTGGAACTAAACTGCCTGGACCAGGAACAATTTATCTTTCTCAAACCCTTCAATTTAGAAAGCCAGTTTATTTCAATGATACGATTACTGCGACCGTAACTATCAAAGAAATTGATGAAAAAGGTCGTATCTTATTTGATACAACCGTAACAAACCAAAATGGTGATACGGTTGTGACTGGTGAAGCTAAGATGTTACCACCAAAGGACTAAACGATCAGAATTATCTGAAATGAATAAATTATAAAAAAACATCCAGGGATTGGGCTTTTTTGCCCAGTCTCTGGATATTTTTATTTTGCAATTAAATAAATAGGTAAATTATACCGCCGATAATTCCAGTTCCCACCATGACCATGATCGGATCAAGTTTCCATTTACGGAGGATGATGAAGGCAGCAATGAATAGGATGCAAGCAATCCAATCAAGGGGAGCTTGGGGCAGGTAGCGGGTATCTGTCAAGGAAGCGTCTAAGATAGTCAGACCAGCAGAAGTAATAAAAGCGACGATTGCTGGTTTTAAACCATTTAACAAGGCATCGAGGACGCCCAGTTGACGGAACCGCTTATAAAGGTAAGCTAAGGTCATAATAATAATAAGTGAGGGCAAGATACATCCTAGGGTCGCTAGGATAGCTCCGGGTAAGCCCGCCATGCGGAGACCGATAAAGGTAGCTGAATTTACCGCAATAGGACCCGGAGTCATTTGGGCGATGGTAATTAAATCAGTAAATTCTTTGAGACTCATCCATTGATTCTGGGTCACAATTAAATCTTGAATCAGAGGAATTGCAGCTAAGCCGCCTCCAATTGAGAAGGTTCCAACCTGAATAAAGACAAGAAATAGTTTCCATATAATCATTTTATTGGCCTCCTTTAGAACTTAATTTGAGGCTGAAATAGCGAATTAAGCTTAACAAGGTAACCACTAAAATAACATAAACAATATTGATTTTAAGGAAATAAACACTGACAAAGGCCGCCAACATAACTAGGAGGGAAAAGCCTTTATGCACGGCCAAGGCTTTTTGAGCAAGGTCTAAAGCAACATCTAAAATGACTGCGGCTACCCCAGCCTGCATACCTTTTAAGATTGCTGCAATAACGGAGTTGGTCCGAAAAGCATTATAGAAGATAGTTACTAAAGAAAGGATAATAAAAGGAGGCAGAATGGTCCCGATAATGGCAACTAAAGCCCCCAGCCAACCGGCTATTTCATAGCCGACAAGAATCGAGGCGTTGACGGCAACTGCGCCCGGACTCGACTGAGCAATGGTGGTGTAGTTAATAATATCATCTTCGGTTAGCCAACCAAGTTCGTCCACAAACCGTCGTTTCATAAGGGGGATAATGACATAGCCCCCTCCAAAAGTGAAGGTCGAGAGGGTGAAGGTTGTTCTAAAAAGGGTAAGATAAGTGTGTAAAGTAATTTTCATTGTGAACCTCGCTTTCTCACTAACCAGTCTATCACGAATAGCCTTGGAATAATATTTTTAACCGTTGTTAAGAATTCCTCATAAAATGGATAAATTTTAATGTTTTTCTCATTTTCCACTTGACTTTGCAAGTGGTTATTGATACACTAGGCATACAAAATCGTAGCTTAAGTGAGTAGACTAAGAAGGATTAATTAGCGAGATAGTGTTGGTGGGAGACTATTCATCTTACTTAGTTGAACCGCCCTTAGGTGATGGGAAGCGGCAGAAGGAGAATAATAAAGATTTTCTTTTGCACTAATCCCCGCTACATAGCGTTATCATGCAAAGCGAATAAGCTAGTCATAGAGCTTATTAAATAGAGTGGTACCGCGGATTAATCGTTTGAACTATTAAATCGTCTCTAAGCCAAGAGCTTAGAGACTTTTTTAATAGATAAGATTGGGAGCTAATTCAATGAAGAAAAAAATAAGTAGTTTAATTTTAGCAGTGACTTTATTGCTTTTAGTCTTGTTATATTATCATTTTTATGAAGAGCGTTTTGCCTATAATGGCCTCCAATATGTCGGTCTTACCTATGGGCACTCACTATCAGAATCACAAGAACAACTAGGGGTTGACTGGCACGGAGCGGCTCAAGCGAGTGTTTATAATGGTCAACCTTAGTGACATCTGTTGCTGTGGGTCGAAAGTCCTATAAACGCGCCATAAACTTTTTGACATTAATAATAGCCCGCTGATGGCTACCTTTAGCAATCATATTTTCTCCGTCAAATGCCTCTAATTCAAAACTATAAAAACGCTGATCTTTTTTAATTAAACGGGCTTTAACAATGATTGAACTACCGATTGCAGAAGCTTTAAGATGATTACACTGGATTTGAGTCCCTACAGAGGATTGTCCTGCTTCTAAAACACCATTTAATAAATCCTGGGTCGTATTTTCCATCATGGCGATTAAAGCAGGGGTAGCTAAGACTTCGAGTTGTCCAGATCCCATCTTGGCAGCGCTAAGCTCGGGAGTCACTTGAAATTCTTTTTCGATTTCTTTCATTAATAACATCTCCTTCTAATTGATTATAATTTTAGTGTAAATGAGTCGGCTTTAAATACCAAGGAAAAATTTAATAATAAAAAACGCTGGGATATTCCCAGCGTTTTTTATTATTAAGTGAATATTAGAGGAAAGCTCCAATACCAGTTAATTCACGACCAACAATCAATGAGTTCACTTCATGGGTTCCTTCATAAGTATAAATTGCTTCAGCATCAGTGAAGAAGCGAGCGACTTCTGTTTCATAAGTGATACCATTACCACCACAAACTTCACGAGCTAAGGCTACTGTTTCACGCATCCGTTTAGCATTATGTAATTTAGCTAGAGAAGAATTGAACATCTTAGCAGTGCCTTCTTCTTGGAGTTCAGCTACACGAGCTGAGTAAGCAATACATGCAGCGACATTAGCTTGCATAGTTGCTAATTTTTCTTGTACTAATTGGAAGCTAGCAATCTTACGTTCGAATTGTTCACGATCAGTCGTTAAACGTAAAGCAGCATTGAAAGCACCAGCAGCAGTACCCATAGCAATGTGGGCTACGTCAACACGAGTGAATACGAAAATCTTAGCAACATCACCAAAGCCATTAATATTCACTAAACGATCTTCGTCTTTAACTTTGACATCCTTAAGGGTGATATGTCCGTTGTTTACGATACGTAAAGCAATCTTATGTTCTACGTTTTCAACAGAAAGCCCTTCAGATCCTTTAGCGACCATGAAACATTTAATTTTGTTGTCGGCAACGTCACGGGCGAACACTGGGATGAAGTCGGCAGTCTTAGCGCCACCAATCCAACGTTTTTCACCGTTTAAGACCCATTCACCGTTTTTGAATTCAGCCGTTGTAGCTAAACCACCGGCAATATCAGAACCATGATCAGGTTCGGTTAAAGCGAAACAGGTTTGACCAGTCATGGTACGAACTTTAGTTGCATATTTTTCTTTTTGTTCTTCTGAACCACCAATTAAAATGGTGTTGTAACCTAAACCACCGTGAACAGTATAGAAAGTAGCAACAGATGGGTCAAAACGAGCTAATTCTAAATATAAGAAAGTATTGTAGATTTCGCGTGCTTTCCATTTATCTTCGCGGCCTTCAAATAAATCTGGGTGATCCATGATACGCGCAGCAGCGAAAGCACCAAGAATTTCTTCACGTGGTAATTCAGCGTTTTCATATGAGTCAATTAAAATTGGACGTACGCGAGTTTCTAATTCATGGCGAAGATTTTGTAAAATAGCTACTTCTTTTTCGGTTAAGGCTGATGAGTAGCCATATACGTCTTCTGGATACATTTCTTTAAGTACTTCTAATTTATTCATAAGTAAATCTCTCCCTTTTTTATTATTCAAACCAAAGAAACGGACATCTAAAGCGCTTACACATAGTATAAGCGACATTTTATAAAAAAACAAATTAAACATAATTAAAGAACCTATAAGAAAAAGTTATAGATTTAACCGCTTACATATGATACAATATGACTATACTATTTTGATATCAAATAATTGTTACTAGAGGGAGCACCGTTATGAAGTTTGATATAACTCAGATGGAATATTTTGTTAACATCGTCGAATGTGGTTTTAACTTGTCTTTGGCATCTAAGAAAATTCATATTAGCCAGTCCGCCTTGAGTCAGTTTATCACTAACTTTGAAAAAGAACAGCAGGTTGACCTCTTTGAACGGAAGAATGGACGATTAGATTCCTTAACCGCGATTGGCCAAGTGATCTATGAAGCCTCACAAGAAATTGTTAGAGAATATCAGTTATTAAGAGAAAAAATTGAAATTGAAGCCGGCAAGCACCAAGGGACCATTCGCGTAGGTCTTCCTTCTTTAATTTTACGTTTTTACTTTGCTTCATTCTTTACGCAAATTATGCTTGAAAATCCTGATATCTATATTGAAGTAGTTGAAGATGGTTCTATTGGTTTACGGAAAAAGCTAATTGATAAAGAATTAGATCTAGCCGTACTAATCGAACCAACCAACCTTGATCCGAATAAGTTTGAGCAACAAATTATTCAAGTTGATCAAATGGCAGCTTTTATGGATATCCATCATCCATTATCTGAAAAAGTATCGATTGAGTGGAAGGATTTGAAACAATATCCAATTTCTACCTTTTCAAAGTCATTTACTACATATGATTTAGTCCAAGAGCGATTAGAGAAAGAAAAATTATCCGGTAATATATTGATGTTTTCATCATCTTGGGATTATTTAGTGGAGTGTACCCAGCAAACTGATCTTATTACAATTTTACCAGCTCCAATAAAACGTTATATTAATAAAGAGAAAAATATTATGCGGCCAATTAATAACTATATTCCATTTAATTTTTATATATGCCGTCCTTCATTACCGGAACATCCTATCCTCAAAGAAGAACTTTATAACCGAATTATTGAATTATTTTACCAACCAGTAGAATAATATAGTTACTATAACAAATCTATAAGTAAAACTTATAGATTTGTTAATTTTTTATTGGTAGATATTTATGAAAGCATAGTTTACAATAATATCTGTAAGCGCTTTTAGAAAATGGAACGGACAGAATAAAGGAGGTCTTTCTTTGAAAGAAGTAGTAATTGTTTCAGCAAAACGTACAGCATTAGGTTCATTTGGTGGTTCTTTAAAGAACATCAATGCGGTGGATATGGCGACAGAAGTTGTTAAAGCATCTTTAAAAGAGATTAATTTAGATCCATCTGAAGTAAATGAAGTTATCTTGGGTAATGTTTTAGGCGCAGGCTTGGGCCAAAACGTGGCTCGTCAAGTCCTAATTAATTCCGGTATCCCTAAAGAATCATCTGCTTTTACTATTAATAAAGTGTGTGGTTCAGGCTTGAAGGCTGTTGCCTTAGCTGCTCAATCAATTATTGCAGGCGATAACGAAGTTGTCGTTGCCGGTGGTACTGAAAGCATGTCTCAAGCACCTTATGTCTTACAAGGACAACGTTGGGGCGCTCGGATGGGAGACGCAAAAGTAGTAGATACCATGATTAAAGATGGTTTAACCGATGCCTTTAACCATTATCATATGGGGATTACTGCTGAAAATATCGCCGAAAAATTTGGTTTTACCCGTGAACAACAAGATGAATTAGCCGCTACCTCACAACAACGTGCAGTTGCTGCGATTGAAGCTGGTAAATTTAAAGATGAAATTGTTCCGATTGAAATTCCACAACGTAAAGGTGACCCAATTGTTTTCGATACCGATGAATTTCCACGTAAAGGTGTTACTGCAGAATCTCTTGGTAAATTAAGACCAGCCTTTAAGAAAGATGGCGGAACTGTAACTGCGGGTAATGCTTCAGGTTTAAACGATGGAGCAGCTATCTTAATCGTCATGACTAAAGAAAAAGCAGATCAATTAGGTATTAAACCACTTGCTACCATTAAATCTTATGCTTCTGGCGGGGTTGATCCAGCTATCATGGGTACAGGTCCAATTCCAGCAACAAAACGTGCATTAGCTCGTGCTGAATGGTCTGTTGAAGATTTAGATTTAATTGAAGCTAATGAAGCATTTGCTGCCCAAGCTTTATCAGTAATCCATGAATTAAACTTCAATACAGATATCGTCAATGTTAACGGTGGTGCGATTGCAATAGGTCACCCAATTGGTGCTTCAGGTGCTCGTATCTTAGTTACACTACTTCATGAAATGGAAAAACGTGATTCTAAGAAAGGTCTTGCGACCTTATGTATTGGTGGCGGCCAAGGTATCGCCCTAACGGTAGAACGTTAGTGCAAATAAAAAGGTAACGAAAGTGGGAATGAGAATGAATACTCAAGTATGGATTCAAGAGATTGAAAGTCGACTGGGGACTACCTTACTTGAGTCTGCTAGACAAACTGATGCAGATGACTCATTCCCTTTTATTTTGGTTGATGAAATTATTCATGACCCTTATTTTGTCGATTTAGTTTCACAAATTGATCGTAACCATACACTGAAGGAATTTAATCAACTCATTAAACAAATTTCTGAGGTGTTTCCAGCCCTGGCAAGCATCTTGTTAACTCAAGCTGCTTATGGGGTTTATCCAATACTTCGCTTTGGTACGGATAGCCAACGGGATACCTACCTTGCTGACTTGATTCAAGGCAAGCGGCTAGGAGCCGTGGCTCATTCAGAAGAAGCTGGGGGGAGTGATATCGAGCAGTTAACGACAACGGTTGTAGAAACTGAAGGTGGATGGATTTTAAATGGTCATAAGGCTTATGTGTCAAATGGCCAGGAGGCCCATTTATTTTATGTTACTGCAAAAAAAGCGGATGCTAACCATAGTTTGCAGCGAGGCGTCTTTGTGGTAAATCGTGATTTAGAAGGCGTAACGGTCCATCCTGCTAAGAAAAAAGTGGGCATAAGGGCCATGTCTGTCACAGAATTGACCTTTGAAAACGTCTTTCTTTCTGAGGAAAGCCTGTTAGGCGGAGTTTACCAAGGAGAAACCCAAAGTAAGGAAATTATGGATCGCATTAAATTATCAATTGTTGCGCAAGCAATTGGCTTAACAGCCTCTAGTATTAAAAAAGGGATTGATTATTTAAGTTTAGACCGTAAGATTGGAACTCGCCTGATTGAAATGCCAGACTATCAACAAATTATTGCACATTTGATTAGTCGTTATGAAGCGATACAAGCATTATATGATAATACGGTATCGCAAAGAACAATTGATAGGGATGCGATTGCTATGCTGAAGTTATTGATTTCTGAATTAGCAACTCAATCAACTGAACAAATTATACATATGAGTGGTGGCTTTGGTTACATGCGCCAAAATGATTTAGAACGCTTAGCCCGTGATGCACGTGCAACTGCTATATATGGTGGTTCAATGGCTACCCAAAGTAAAATTATCGCAAAAAAATGGTTATAAAAGATGATAAATGGAGGAATTATAAAATATGTCATATAATACAATTCTTTTTGAAGAAAAAAATGGAATCGCTTATATTACGATTAACCAACCTAAGTCATTAAATGCTTTAAATACTGAAGTTTTGACAGAATTAGGTCAAGCCGTTCAAGCAATTAAAGAAAGTGAAACAATTAAAGTTGTGATCCTTACGGGGGCTGGCGAAAAATCTTTCGTAGCAGGTGCTAATATTGTTGAAATGTCAACTAAGAGCGCTAAAGAGGGTCAAGTATTCTCTCTATTAGGAAACCGTATCTTCGAAGCTCTTGCAACTTTAGACCAACCTTCAATTGCAGCCGTTAATGGTTTTGCACTTGGTGGAGGCTGTGAATTAGCTATGTCATGTGATCTTCGGATTGCCTCTGAAAATGCCTTGTTCGGCCAACCTGAAGTAGGGTTAGGTATTACCCCTGGTTTTGGTGGTACCCAACGTTTAGCTCGAATTGTTGGTATTGCTAAAGCTAAAGAATTAATCTACACAGCTTCTAATATTAAAGCGGCTGAAGCTGAACGCATCGGTTTGGTTAATAAAGTAGTTCCTCAAGAAGAATTAATGGCTGAAGCTGAAAAATTAGCTGGTAAGATTTTGAAACAAAGTCAAACTGCTGTTCAAAAATCTAAGATTGCAATTGACTTAGGTATTGAATTACCTTTACATCGCGCTGTAGAAGTTGAAGCCGAAATGTTCGGTAATTTATTTGCAACTGAAGATCAAAAAGAAGGAATGGCTGCCTTCGTTGAAAAACGTAAACCTGAATTTACTGGCAAATAGACTAATAACTTAGGTTTATTGATTTTATTTAAGGTTATTATTAATAAAAAATATTTTATAGGGAGTGTTTATTTTGAGTATTGAAAAAGTAATGGTAATTGGTTCAGGTACAATGGGCTCTGGAATTGCCCAAGTGTTTGCCCAAACAGGTAAAGTCGTTTATTTGAACGATATCAAACAAGAATTTGTTGACCGTGGATTGAATGGTATCAAGAAACAATTACAACGTGCAGTTGACAAGGGTAAGAAAACTCAAGAAGAAGTAGATGATATTATTGCGAATATTAAACCTTCTGTTGACTATGCGGATGCTAAAGAGGTTGACTTAGTTGTGGAAGCTGCCACTGAAAATAAAGAAATCAAACTTGGTATCTTCAAACAATTAGATGAAATTGCACCCGAACATACAATCTTAGCATCAAACACCTCTTCTTTATCAGTGACTCAAATTGCTTTAGCAACTAAACGTCCAGACAAAGTAATCGGTATGCACTTCTTTAACCCAGCTCCAGTTATGAAATTAGTTGAAGTAATCTCAACTATCGTAACTTCAAATGAAACTACAAATGCCGTTAAAGAACTTGCTAAAGAAATTGGTAAAACACCAGTATCTGTTAAAGATTCTTATGGTTTCGTAGTAAACCGTATCTTAATCCCAATGATTAACGAAGGAGCTTTTGTCTTTGCAGAAGGAATTGCTTCTGGTGAAGAAATTGATGAAGCTATGAAGTTAGGCGCTAACCACCCAATTGGCCCACTAGCTCTTGCAGATTTAATCGGATTAGATATTGTCTTGGCAATTATGAACGTATTATATGACGGCTTCAAGGATCCTAAGTATCGTCCAGCTCCAATTTTAACTAAATATGTAGAAGCCGGTTGGTTAGGACGTAAGACTGGTAAAGGATTCTTTGATTATAGTAAATAATAAATAAAATATTGGAGGTATGGATATGGTACAATTTGTTTCGATTGAAGAAGCAGTTGCCCTAGTCAAAAAAGGTGCGCGTTTAGGTACTTCTGGATTTGTTGGACCTTCAGCACCAATTAAATTAATTAAGGCTTTAGCCGATGCAGGAACCAATGAATTAACCTTAATCCAAGCGGTTACTTCATTCCCAGGTGCTACTCATGATGTAGACTGGTTAGCAGAAAACAATCAAATTGCTAAAGGGATTCTTGCGCATACAGGTACTTCAAAACAAATATCTGGCCAATTCTTAGCTGGTGATTTAGAAGTAGAATATACACCAATGGGTACTATAATTGAATGTCTTCATGCAGCAGGTGCTGGTCTTGGTGGGGTATTAACGCCTACTGGTGTGGGTACCACTCAAGAAGAAAACCATAAAAAAGTCGAAATTAATGGTAAAGAATATTTATTCTATGAACCACTACCACTAGATGTTGCTTTTGTAAAAGCTAGTAAAGCAGATAAATTTGGTAACCTTGTATGTCAAGGAACTGAAAAATTCCTTACAAAAGAAATGGCTTTAGCAGCTGATATCGTTATTGCTGAAGTTTCTGAAATTGTTGAAACTGGCGATATTGATCCAGATGATGTATTCGTCCCAGGTGTCTTGGTTGATTATGTAGTTCAAGGTATGACGCCAGAAGAAAATACCAAGTACTATACTGAACTTTGGGGCAATGCCAAGATGTTAAGAGAGGGGTAATTGAATGAATGCTAAAGAAATAATCGCACGTCGTATTGCAAAAGAATTCAATGATGGTGATTTCATTAACTTAGGGTTCGGTATTCCTAACCTTTCTGCGGCTTATACACCAGAAAACGTTCATGTTATTCTACAAGCTGAAAATGGTGTTATGTTATTTGGTCCACCACCAACCCCAGCAGAAGTTAAACCAAACGCTTCTAACTCAGGTGGTATGCCAATCACTATGAAACCAGGTGCGTCTACTTTTGATGGTTTGACTTCATTTGCCCTAATTCGTGGTGGTCACGTTGACCAAACTGTCTTAGGTGCCTTAGAAGTTGACCAAGAAGGTAACATTGCTAACTGGTCTATCCCAGGCGTTCTAGCTCCTGGTATGGGTGGTGCCATGGACTTATTAGTTGGAGCAAAACGTGTTATTGCATCTATCCAACATACTGATAAGAAAGGTAATTCTAAAATATTGAAGAAATGTACCTTACCTTTATCTGCCGCTCACTGCTTAGACTTAGTTATTACTGATAAAGCAGTCTTCGGCTTCCAAGATGGTAAATTCTTATTGAAAGAAACAGCTCCAGGCGTTTCTGTTGATGATGTTTTAGCCATTACTGAAGGCGACGTAGTTGTTGCTGACGATGTTCACGAAATGGACATCTAATTTCTAAGCCTTTTAGAAGGAAGGGATTGGGCAAAAAAAGCCCAATCCCTTATCTTTTTTTCGATAATAAAAATTTGTAAGGCAGTGGTCGTTAGGATGGAAACAGCGCCGCAAAGCGACTTGTTCCATCTTAATCAACCTTGAGGGGGGGCGAGGAATTAAAGTAGTTGAGCGAAAGTATGAGTTCAACTACATTTATCCAAGTGCTCCAGTAAGTAAAAATTAGAGATTTTCATGCTTTTGTTCGGCTGCTTTTTTTTTTTATCTTTTCAGTTGACAAATGTAAACCTAGTCTTTATACTTTATCTTAAGTTACAAATGTAAACTTATTAATGGAAGGAGTCGCTTATGATTCACAAAACTTATCCAGTCAACGGCATGGTCTGTGCTTCTTGTGCGCAAACGGTCGAACAAGCTGTAGCTAAACTACCGGGGGTGGAAAAGGCCGCTGTAAACTTAGCCACTGAGAAATTAAGTTTAAACTATGATAAAGATCAGGTGGACTTTCAAACTTTAGCGGATACAGTGGCCAAGGTAGGCTATCAATTAGAAGTCCCTTTATTAAGCCAAGATTTTACCATCGAAGGTATGTCTTGTGCTTCCTGTGCCCAAACGGTTGAAGCAGCTGTGGCCAAGTTAAAAGGAATTGAACAAGCCTCAGTGAACTTAGCTACTGAACAAATGCAAGTGATGTATCAAGAAGGTCAAGTAAATACCAAGGATATTCTTAAAGCCGTTGCCGAATCTGGCTATCAAGCATTTGTTCGTAAAGATGCTAGTCAAGCTCGCATCGACCAAGGTCAGAAACAGGAACAACACATGGATGATTTATGGCGTCGTTTCATGGGGTCGGCTATTTTTGCCCTCCCGCTATTGATTGTTGCCATGGGACCCATGTTGGGTTTACCGATTCCTAGTCATGATTATCCAAAATTATTTGCAGGAATTCAGCTTATGTTAACCTTACCAGTGATATATTTCGGTTGGTCTTTCTTTAGTCAAGGTTTTAAGGCTCTTTTTAAAGGCCATCCCAATATGGATTCCTTGGTAGCCTTAGGTTCTTCTGCCGCTTTTATTTATAGTATTTATGCGACCTTGCGTTTATGGCTAGGTGGTGAGAGTCATTTTGTCATGCAACTCTATTATGAATCAGTTGGTGTCATCTTAACTTTGATTACTTTAGGGAAATATTTTGAAAGCCGGTCGAAGGGGAAAACGTTTGAAGCCATCAAATCTTTGATGGCCTTAGCACCTCAACAAGCGCGTTTGATCAAAGATAAAGAAATGACCATGGTTGACCTAGATCAAGTTCAACTGGATGACATTATTCTGGTTAAACCGGGAGAGAAAATTCCTATGGATGGTCAGATTATTGAGGGAAGCTCAAGTGTGGATGAATCGATGATATCAGGAGAATCCATGCCAGTCTCAAAAAAAGTTGGCGACCAAGTGATTGGGGCGAGTCTTAATAAACAAGGTTCCTTTAAGTTTAAGGTCAATCGATTAAATCAAGATTCAACCCTTGCTCAGATTATTCATATGGTAGAAGAAGCTCAGGGCTCTAAAGCACCGATTGCCCGCTTAGCTGATAAGGTATCAGGGGTCTTTGTACCTATCGTTATGGTATTAGCCCTCCTATCTGGCTTAGCTTGGTATTTTCTAGGGCAAGAATCATTAACTTTTGCCTTAACGATTACCATTTCGGTCTTAGTGATCGCATGTCCGTGTGCGCTTGGTTTAGCCACGCCAACTTCAATTATGGTGGGAACCGGAAAAGGGGCTGAAAATGGAATTTTAATTAAATCAGGCGATGCCTTAGAAAACAGTCACAAGATCCAGGTAATGGTTTTGGATAAGACTGGGACCATTACTGAAGGTAAACCTAAAGTGACGGATATCCTCCTTGCAACCGGTGAATCCGAAGACCAAGTCTTGCAGTTAGCTGCAGCAGCTGAAGCAGCTTCAGAGCATCCTCTGGGTCAAGCAATTGTGGACCAAGCCCAAGCGCAAAATTTAGCTCTGGCTGAAACTAGTGATTTCAAGGCCATTTCTGGTCAAGGAATCCAAGTCAAGGTGGCGGGACGTCAATTATACTTGGGGAATTTAAAGTTGATGCAAGCCCAGGCCATTGATGTCAAGCCTTACCAAGCTAAAGCAAATATGCTTGCTAGTCAGGGTAAAACCCCGATGTATGTGGCTGACCAAGATAAGCTGTTAGGGATTATTGCTGTCGCCGACCAAGCTAAAGCCAATTCAAAGGCCGCGATTGCGGCGCTTCATGATTTAAATATTAAGGTAATTATGCTAACTGGTGATAATGAAAAAACTGCCCAAGCTATTGCTAATCAGGTGGGAGTTGACCAAGTCATTGCCGATGTCATGCCAGACGATAAGGCCTCTGTAATTAAAGACTTACAAAGCCAAAATAAAATTGTGGCCATGGTAGGCGATGGAATTAACGACGCTCCTGCCTTAGCTCAAGCAGATGTTGGGATAGCTATTGGTTCAGGAACCGATGTGGCCATGGATTCGGCGGATATTGTCTTGATGCGGTCTGATTTAATGGATGTACCGGCGGCCCTTGAATTGTCCGCAGCTACCATTCGTAATATTAAAGAAAATCTGTTTTGGGCCTTTGCCTATAATGTCTTAGGTATCCCCGTAGCGATGGGCCTCCTTCACTTATTTGGTGGCCCTCTTTTAAGCCCTATGTTAGCCGGGGCTGCCATGTCCTTCTCATCCGTATCCGTTTTATTGAATGCCTTACGGTTAAGAAACTTTAAAATAAAAGCTAAAAATGTATGATAGAAATAAAGAGAATAGAAAGAGGAATGGATAATGGAAAAAAACTATGAAGTAACTGGAATGAAATGTCAAGGGTGTGCCAATACAGTTGAAAGTAAATTGAATCAAGTTGCTGGGGTTACAGCTGCTAAGGTTGATTTAGCTAAGCATCAAGTTCAACTTAAAGGTGATTTCCAAGATGCTGATTTACAAGCAGCGCTTGCGGATACGAATTATGCCCTAAATCTATAGTTTCGATTGATTTTAATCATTTATATTTGATCAAAACCACACTTTCTTTGAGTAGTCTGTCCAGGTTATATTTACTGGTCTGCTAATGAAAATGTGGTTTTTAATTTTGAAAAAATTTCGGATAAATAGGCATATCAATAAACAAGTCGTTCTCATCCTGTTATACTAATAAATGAAAGGGGTTTCTAAGGTGAAAGAGAAATATTATCTATTAAATGATGGTTTTGCTATTCCTAAGCTTGGATTAGGAACCTATGGCCTCAGAGGGTCTTCAGGTATGCAACGGATTAAAATGGCCTTACAATCAGGCTATCGCTTGATTGATTCAGCCTTTAATTATGAAAATGAAGGAATCGTTGGTCAGGCAATCCGTCAGTCAGGTATTTCAAGAGACCAAATCACGGTTACGTCTAAATTACCGGGTCGCCATCATGCTTATAAGGAGGCTATTGAAACCATCGAAGAGTCTTTAGCCCGTACGGGTTTAGATTATTTAGACTTATATTTAATTCATTGGCCCAATCCAGATCAAAACCAATATGTGGAAGCTTGGCAGGCTTTAATTGATGCCCAAAAATTTGGTTTGATTCGGTCAATTGGGGTGTCTAATTTCTTGCCAGACCATATTGACCGCCTAGAAAAGGAAACTGGGCATTTGCCAGTTGTTAACCAGTTAGAGTGTCACCCTTATTTTAATCAGGCCAAGGTGCTTGACTATCATCAAAGTAAGCAGATTATTGTTGAAGCTTGGTCACCCATTGGACGGGGTTCACAGATGGGACAAGAAGCTGTGATTAATGACTTAGCCCATAAGTATAATCGGTCTAACCAACAAATTATCTTAGCCTGGCATGTTGCCCGAGGCATCATACCAATTCCTAAGTCAGGTAATTATCAACGGCAAGGCGAAAACCTAGCAGCCCTTGATTTTGAACTTAGTCAAGCAGATCTTGAAGCGATTAACGACTTAAGCCAAGATCAAGGTCGGCTTAAAGACCAAAATCCAGCGGTTTATCAAGAATTTTAAAATTAATAATAGGAGGTCGTATAATGGAAACAATGAAAATGTATATTGATGGAGCCTTTCGTGAAAGCTCTAACCATGAATGGTCTAAGGTGACCAATCCTGCCAATGAAGAAGTGGTGGGGCAGGTGCCTAAAGGCACTCAGGAAGATGTTGACTTAGCGGTGGCAGCAGCAAAAGCGGCTTTACCAGCTTGGTCTAGTATAGAGCCTAAGGAGCGTAAAGCATATCTAGAGAAAGTATTAGCCGGAATTAGAGCTCAAGGCGATTATTTAGCCGAACTTATTTCCATGGAGTTTGGGGCGGCGATTACTTTTGCCCAAAAGGCCCATATTCCACTTTCAATTAATGAATTAAAGACAACGCTAGCAGAATTTGATCAATATGAGTTTGAAACATATGAAGATACCGCCTTGGTAACCAAAGACCCGGTGGGTGTGGTCGCTTGTATCACCCCTTGGAACTATCCTTTAAATCAAATCCAACGTAAACTTACACCTGCCTTGTTGGCTGGGAATACGGTCGTGGTGAAACCAGCTTCCTTCACACCTTTAACGGCCTTAGCCTTTGCTAAGATTTTTGATGATGCGGGTATACCTAAAGGGGTGGTTAACTTCGTGACTGGGTCAGGCTCAACTGTGGGAGATTACCTGGCTAAGCATGAAGATGTGAATTGTATCTCCTTTACGGGTTCGACAGAAGTCGGAGCAGGGCTTTATGAAGCAGCCGGCCCAACTATTAAACGGTTAGTGCTAGAATTAGGTGGAAAGTCAGCCATGGTTTATTTAGAGGGTGGCGACTTAGACTACGCTATCGATAAGACCATGGGCACTGTTTATAATAATCAAGGTCAAACCTGTACTGCCCTAACTCGTCTCTTGGTACCAGAAAGTATGTTGGAGGAAGTTGAAGAAAAATTATTAGCCTACTACCAAGACCATATTGTCATTGGAGACCCAGCTGACCCTAAAACCACAGTGGGCCCGATGGTCTCTCAAGCGCAAAAAGACATTGTCTTGGATTATATCGATAAAGGTAAAGCGGCAGGCGCCAAGCTCTTAGTCGGTGGTAAAGGGGTTGGTCCAGGCTATTTTGTGGAGCCAACTATCTTTACTCATGTGACCAATGATATGACTATTGCTCGTGAAGAGATTTTTGGGCCAGTCTTATGTGTCATAACTTATAAAACGGTAGAAGAGGCTGTTCAGATTGCTAATGATTCTGATTATGGTTTATCTGGTGCAGTTGTGGGACCTAAAGATAAAGCTAAAAAAGTGGCATTACAATTGAAAACTGGTAATGTTTTCGTCAATGACGGCCCACGCTCAGCTAAAGCCCCATTTGGTGGCTTTAAGCAGTCTGGTCTCGGCCGTGAAAATGGTCTATACGGAATCGATGACTATGTGGAATTAAAGGCCGTATTTTTATAGAGACTTGGAAAAAACTCCAATTTCTCATATGCTTGCCATCAAAGAAAACTTGCATATAATTTAATAAAAAAAAGAAGTTTGGTAAAATAACCAAACTTCTTTTTTACTTTATATATGTAGGCCCTTTTTAATCTTGCCAAGCCACAGACTTAACTTGGCAAGATATAATTTTATTACTTATACGTTAATTAACGGATTGTTTTTAAAGCATCTGCCCAAGTAGTTACTTCATTAAACATCATGTTTAATGATCCTGCATGGTAGTCAGCTGGTTTAAATTCAGCCATGTTAACAAAGTCAGTGTTTAATGAGAACTGAACTTGTTGTGAAGTAACGGCTAATTTGAAGTTGGCTAAGATCACACGTAAGAATACGTTAGCAGAAAGTCCTAATGAACCACCATAAGAAACGATAGCTGCAGCTTTATTATTGAATTCGCCAGAAATGTGGTCTAAAGCATCTTTAAGACTTGAAGATAAAGCCTTATTGTATTCTGGAGTTACGAAGACATAACCATCAAATTCAGAAACCTTGTCAGCCCATTTTTGAACTTTAGGGTCTGGGTATTTACCACCAAGCATACCTGGAATGTAGTTACCTTCAAAACGTGGTAAATCAAACTCTTTGATGTCTAAAAGTTCAAATTCATGATCTTGAACATTTTCTTTAGCATAGTTTAATAAGAATTCAGCTACTTGGATGTTGTTACGTCCTTCACGAGTAGTTCCTGTTACGATAGCAATTTTTGACATAGTTTGTTTCCTCCTTGAAATTCATAAGTTATTTAATCAACAGAGCCAATTATACAAAAGTTCGTTTGAATAATCAAGAGAAAAGTTTCAATTTCGAAATAAATTTTTAATGAATACGTTTTCCCTCTGATATATTAGTGTTTTGTAATTTGAAATAAAATAAGATAAACTTCTTTTTCTTATCATTATTTAATATTTGTAGTATGATAAGCCTTAAGCGAGGTGAAGTTGATGTCAGAAAAAATTGGGATGGTGCTCGAAGGCGGTGGAATGCGTGGCCTCTATACGGCGGGGGTTCTGGATCAATTGATTGATTTAGACTTACCATTAGCCGGTTTGGTGACTGTTTCGGCCGGGGCTCTATTTGGAGTCAACTATCTCTCTAAACAAAAAGGGCGGACCCTACGCTATAATAAGAAATACTTAGGTAATTCTCGGTATATGTCTTTGGCAAACCTATTAAAGACAGGAAACTTTGTCGACAAAGACTTTGCCTACTATGATATTCCAATGAAATTAGATGTCTTTGATGAAGCGGCCTTTGAGGCTGCAGGAGTAGATTTTTATGTTACGGTAACCAATCTAGCCAGTGGACAGGCTGAATATATCAAGATTGATAATGTCTTTGAACAAATGGAAGCCCTACGTGCTTCTTCAGCCCTGCCATTTTTATCTCGTCCGGTCACTTATCAAGATCAGGCATACTTAGATGGGGGCATTGCCGATTCGATTCCTTATCAAAAGGCCTTTGATTTAGGTTATGACCGGCTGATTATTATTTTGACCCGGGATATCAATTACGCTAAAAGTCCTAGTTGTTTAACTATCGGTAAATGGTATTACCGCCATTATCCCGACTTTATCCAACAGTTAAAGAATCGGGCGGATATGTATAATCAACAAGTTGCGGCGGTTAAAGCCCTAGAAGCCGAAGGCAAAGCATTTGTGATTCGCCCGAGCCAACCCTTAAAAATGAAGCGACTTGAAAAAGACCCCCAAGTGATTGAAGCGGTTTATCAACTAGGTGTAGCGGATATGCAAGACCGCTTGGTTTCCTTGCGGGAATTTCTAAAAGTAAGTGACTGATTATTTATGAGAGGAAGTGGCTTATGCCAGCCTATGATCAATTAGATTTTCTTTTATTTTCTAGGCCAGGATCGGGTGATGACTTATATGATCTTTATTTAGATCTAGGACAAAGGCATTATCATCTGGAACATCTAGATGCTGAGATGGAGGTAATGGAAGATCCCCTCGAGGGAAATTTGCGGCGGTCGCGGGTGAATAAATTGCGACTGGATTTTGAAAAATTAGGCCTCTTGGATTGGCCATATCAGAAATTAGATGAGGTGAGTGCTCGGGGCGATTGGCCATTAATCTATAATTTTGTGGATGATTTAGATGATGAGGAATATTACTGTATGGGTGACCTTAATGATCCCAGTTCCTTGGACAAGCTCCATCGTCTATTAGAAGAACATTTGGGAATTACTTTTGGTTTACGTGGGTAAGTTAATAATAGAAAAGAGTGACATATGAGTCAGAAAAAACGAATTGCGTGTTTAGGAGATTCAATTACCTTTGGTTATGGGATTGGCTATCAAATGGATACTTATCCTGGTCAGCTCCAACATAAATTAGGTGATAACTATGAAGTTTTGAATTTTGGTTGTAATGGGGCAACCGTCTCTCAAGCGGGAGACCGTCCATATTTAGAATGCCAAGAAGCGCAAAGTGGTTTGACTGCTGAGGCGGATTTAACGATTTTGTGTTTAGGCACCAACGATACTAAGGCGATTAACTGGCAACCTAGTCGTTTTAAAGCAGATTACCAAGCAATCATTGATGCCTACCGCTCTGAGAATCGGTCAGGTCAATTAGTTTTGGTACAGGTTCCCAAGATTTTTGCCAAGACGGTCCACCAAGAAGATTGTAATGACCAATATTTGGTAGAAGTGAACCAAATGATTGAAGAAATTGCAACGGCCAATAACTTAGACTTGATTAACTTGTATTTATTAACCCAAAACCAGCCTTCTTGGTTCTGGGATGGTCTGCATCCAAATGAAGATGGAACACGGGGGATTGCAGAACTTTTGAGCCAGTATATTAAAGGCTTTTTATAAGAGGAGAGATACGTTTGTTGCATTTTGAAAACGACTATTTACAAGGTGCCCATCCAGCTATTTTACAAGCCTTAATGGCGTCAAATGAAGAAAATTTACCGGGCTATGGTGCAGATGCTTATGGGGCTAAACTCCAAGACCGGTTGAGGGAAATATTAGCTTGTTCCCAAGCCCAGGTTCGTTTAGTAGCGGGGGGGACCCAAGCTAATGCACTAGTCATTGACATGTTATTGGATGATACTGAAGGAGTGCTTGCACCTGACACAGGACATGTGGCAGTCCATGAAGCCGGGGCAATTGAACATTCACGTCATAAGGTGATTACTATTCCGGCCCAAGCGGGTAAGCTGGATGCTAGTCTAGCCCGGACTTATTTAGAAAACTTTTATGCCGATGAAACCCATCCACATATGGTTTTCCCAGGTATGATCTACATCTCCCAACCGACTGAATACGGGGGGCTCTATAGTAAGGCTGAACTTGAAGCCTTGGCCAAACTTTGCCAAGATTACCAAATCCCACTTTTCGTCGATGGGGCGCGGTTAATTTATGGCTTAGCCAGTCCTCAAAATGATGTGTCGCTGGCTGATTTAGCTCAGTTAGCCGATGTCTTTTATATTGGCGGAACCAAGGTCGGACTTTTACTAGGCGAAGCCTTAGTCTTTACAAAAAATAATTTACCCAAACGTTTTGATACCTTAATTAAACAACGGGGAGCTCTCTTGGCCAAAGGGCGCGTTTTGAGTGTCCAATTTGAAGCCCTTTTTAAGGATAGATTGTATCTGGATATTGCTCAAGATAATGCACGTCATAGTCAACGTTTAACCCAAATTCTCCACCAGACAGGCTTTGAATTTTACCTCGACTCACCAACCAACCAACAATTTATTTGTTTAAGTAAAGATCAGTATGATCAATTAAAAGAGCAAGTGGGTATGTCCTATTTTGGCCTAGATGATAAAGGTCAGGTAGTGGCTCGTCTGGCTACAGCTTGGTTTACAACCGATGCTGATTTAGACCAATTAGAAAACTTATTAAGGTCGCTCTAGTTTCTTTGATCAAAATTAGAAAGTGGGAATAGACATGGCCCAGTGGTGGCAAGATATTCGAAAGTTTCTCAAATTAATTGTTATCTTCGTATCGATTATTTTCTTCGTGTTTTTAATTAACCAATGTGTGACCTTGTATAACCTTTTGGCTCAGATCCATCCTTACGTGGCTATAGCTGGTGTGGCCCTGCTTGTCTTAGCAATTTTATGGTTTGCGTATAAGCTCTACCGCCAATGGTCAGCCAGTCCAGAAGTCATCCAATTGAGTCCAGAAGCTTCGGATGCTGACTACCAGGATTATGTCGAGAAGATGCTAGCCCTCCTAGCCAAAAATCCTAACCTGCAGGATTTTGATTTTGAAGATGAGCAAAAAACTCAAGAAGAAAAATTAGACCAAGCGATTGCGGTCTTAGACAACTTATCCTTACCTATGATTAAACAAAATGCTAATGCGATTTTCTTAACGACGGCCGTTTCTCAAAACGGTTCATTAGATAGTTTAGTGGTACTTTTCTCATTGATGCGGATGATTTGGCAATTAGCCAATGTCTATCAAACCCGTCCCAGTCTGAAAGGTTTTCTTAAATTATACGGCCAAGTGGCTTCGGTGGTCTTGATGGCACGGACGATTGAAGATGCGGATTTAATTGAAGGTCAGTTAGAGCCCTTGATTGCATCTCTAGTTGGAGAAAGTGTGGCGTCTGCTATCCCGGGGATGGTACCCATCACTAATCTGGTTGTATCTTCCTTAATGGAAGGGTCTGTGAATGCTTTTCTAACCCTAAGAGTGGGCCTAATAACCCAAGCCTATCTAGGCATGGAAAAACGGGAAGACCGGTCTTATATTCGTCGTTCAGCCGCCATGCAATCCTTAACCCATATGGGGTCTATTATTAAAGAAAACGGGAAAGTGATTGTGAAAACTGTTGCCAATGCGGTCAAAAAATCAAGTATGGGGACTGCGAAGAAATGGTTTAACTTAGATGCAGTTTTTAATAAGTAAGATTGCCTCGGGTTAGCTTAGGTATATTTATACGTCAAAACGAGGGGAGTGGGCAAGACGTAGAAAATCTATGATTTTCGCTTCGTCTGCCCGCCCCGCAAGGTTGACTAGGATGGAACAAGTTGCTTCGCGATGCGGTTTCCATCCAGTCAACTCCTGCGTTGTACCATATGAAATTCAATATAAATGAGAGGGACTGGGCTTTTTTGCCCAGTCCCTCGTTTTTTATTTAAACTTATAGACTAAATTAAAGCTTAATTATAAGTCCGCTTGACTTCAAAACGACGGCCTAATAAGGATAAGGAGTAGCAAACTAGAAAATAAAGAACAGCAACAATAAAGAAAGTAATGATAATCGCGGATACGTCTTGATTATAAATAATCTTAGCATTGTGCATGATTTCTGGCAGAGCAATAATAGTTGCTAGAGAAGTATCTTTAATCAGGGCAATCAACTGGCTGATAATTGAGGTAATCATGTTACGAACAGCTTGGGGTAAGAGAATTAAAGAGAGGACTTGCCAGGTGGTCAAACCAGCAGCATAGCCGGCTTCAGCCTGGCCCTTGGGTAAGCCTTTAAGGCCAGATCGGATAATTTCAGAGACCATACAAGATTCAAAGAGAGACATGGCCGCCACGGTCGACCAGAAAACTGAAAAACGGATACCGATTTGGGGGAGGGCGAAATAGGTAAAGAAAATAATTAGTAAAAGGGGTAAATTACGAATAGTATCGATAATTAGTCCTAAAAGATCTGAAAGGATGGGGATATTTTCAAAACGTAGGGTTCCCAAGATGATGCCTAGAATCAGGGCAATCACAATGGTAATCGATGAAACAGTAATAGTCAGCCATAGACCTTGGAGAAGAAATGAGAATTGGGGCATAGAGAATAAGAAAAGGGGATTCATAGGCTACCTCCTAGCGTGCCATTTTAGCTTGTTGATTTTCCCAGTGTTTGACCATTAAACTTAAGGGAATAGTAATGAGTAAGTAGAAAAGACCGACGATGATATAGGTTGAAAAGACATTGAAACTTTGACTGGCTATCAGGTCGCCTTGATACATGATATCTAGTCCGGCAACCATGGCTAAAATGGAAGAGTTTTTGACCAAGTTAATGATTTGGTTACCAAGTGTCGGTAAGACTAAATTGATAGCTTGGGGAAGGACAATATGGAAGGTAACTTGACTTTGACTAAGTCCAGAAGCAAAACCAGCTTCTTTTTGTCCCTTGGGAATTGAAGTGATTCCACTTTTAACCACGTCAGCGACAAAAGAAGAGGTATAGAGGCTAAGGCCAATTATCCCTGCTTGGTAGCCGGTTACCTTTATGCCATAAAGGGGCACAACCACATAAAAGAACATCACAATCACAAGTAGGGGAATATTCCGGAAGACTTCGATGTAGATGGTTGTAATGGTTGACAAGAGTTTGTTATGGGAAGTTTGTCCAACTGCCATGGAAATACCAATCACAAAACTAGCAATGAGGGCAATCGCGGAGGCTAAGAGGGTATGACCGAAACCCGCTAAGAACTGGTCAGAAAAATTTTGAAATAAGGTGAGCATCTTAATTACCTCCTTGGTTTAGAACTTCAGCAAACCATTTATCATAGATTTTTTGATAAGTGCCGTCTGCTTTCATAGCGGCTAAGGCTTGGTTAAGCTGTTTTTTGAAGTCAGCCTGGTTTTTATTAACCGCAATCCCATAAGGTTCTTCGGTGAAATTTTCACCAGCTAAACGAAAGTCTGGGTTTTCAGAAATTAGCCCTAAGAGAATAGCATTATCAGTAGTCAAGGCATCGCCTTGTCCGGCCTTGAGCGCTGTGAGTCCTTCCGCATAAGTTTCTAATTCAATTAGTTTGGCCTGAGGAGCCAGTTTTTTTATGTTTTGGGATGAGGTGGAACCTTTGACCGACACGACTGTGGTAGAGGCATCTAAATTATCGATTGAATTAATCTTAGAATCCTTAGCGACTAAGAGGGATTGACCCGCATCAAAATAAGTATCGGTAAAATCGACTACTTTTTTACGTGCTTCATTGATGGTCATAGTTGCAATGATGGCATCAATATTACCATTACGCAACAAAGGAATCCGAGTTTTAGATGTGACTTCGACAAACTTGGCATGCTTACTGTCACCAGTGAGGCGTTTGGTTAGTTCCTTGGCGACATCAATATCAAAACCTTCTATTTCACCATTTTCAATGTTGTAGAAGCCGAAAAGTTTGGTGTCATTTTTTATACCCCAAACAATCGTTTGATCTTTGTTGCTAAGCCGTTGGACGATATCTGGCTGGCTGACGCTAGTACCAGCCTTGCTAAAAACCAGAACAAAAGTAATTACCAGTAGGGTAAAAATAAGGCTAGCTAGCACCTTACTATATTTTTTAAGAAAAGTCATGATAGGGCCTCCTTCTTAGTGGCGAATAATTTTGCTAAGAAATTGGATAGCCCGTTCTTCCTTAGGTTGTTGGAAGAACTGTTCAGTAGAAGCGTCTTCAACGACCTCGCCCTGATCCATAAAAATGACCCGGTCTGCAACTTCTTTGGCAAAGCCCATTTCATGGGTGACACAGACTAGCGTAATATCTTTAGCGCGAGCAATATTATTCATAACATCTAGAACTTCACCGACCATTTCAGGGTCTAAGGCAGAAGTGGGTTCATCAAAGAGCATAATATCTGGCTTCATAGCTAAAGCGCGGGCGATGGCAATCCGTTGTTTTTGACCACCAGACAAGGTGTTAGGGTAAGCGTTAATTTTATCCGCCATACCAACTTGTTCTAATAAGTCATGGGCCCGGTCTTGAGCTGCTTGCTTATCCAAATTAAGTACTTTAATAGGAGCAAGAGTAATATTATCAAGGACACTCATATGGGGGTAGAGTTCAAAATGTTGAAAAACCATCCCAATATGTTTCCGTAAATCTTTGAGGCTTTTACCTGCCTTTACTGCTTGGTCATCTATTAGGAGTGTGCCGGAATTAATAGCCTCTAAACCATTAATTGTCCGTAATAAAGTTGATTTACCTGAACCAGAAGGGCCAATTAATACCACGACCTCTCCTGTTTCAATGGTTAAATTAATATTTTTTAAGGCGTGATATTTGCCATAGTATTTGTTGACGTTTTGGAATTTAATTGTCATGGTAAGCCCTCCGATTGTTTTTTTGATAGGTTACCACTAAAGGACCCTTATGAAAACAAAGATATATCATAAGATGTTAGCTTTTATAACATGTTATTATGTAAGTTTTTTCACGACATATTAAAATAATTAATCATATTATCAAAAAATAATATTAGTTTTTGCTTGTGAAAGTACCTGTTAAAGTATAGAATGAGAGTGTATCTATTTGTGTTATTTGTAACATAGTTTTAGGAGGTTAAAGTATATGAAGATTATTGGAATTGTGGGAACAAATTCAGCAAAGTCTACTAACCGTCAACTTTTAACTTTTATGCAAAGCCATTTTGCTAACAAAGCTGAAATTGAATTAGTCGAAATTAAAGGCTTGCCTGTCTTTAATAAACCAGAAGATAAAGTATTGCCAGATTATGTGAAGGAATTATCTGATAAGATTGAAGCGGCAGATGGAGTGATCATTTCAACACCTGAGTATGACCACGCAGTTCCTGCATCCTTAATGAATGTCTTAGCCTGGTTATCTTATGGTATTTATCCTTTGGTTGATAAACCAGTTATGATTACCGGTGCTTCATACGGAACTCTGGGTTCTTCTCGTGCTCAAGGTCATCTACGTCAAATTTTAGATTCTCCTGATATCCGTGCCCGTGTTATGCCTGCATCAGAATTTCTATTAGGTCATTCTCTTCAAGCCTTTGATGGTAATAATAACTTGGTAGACCAAGAAAAATTAGATGTGCTTGATGGTCTGTTTGATGACTTTTTATTATTTATCGATATCACCAAACAATTGTTGAATGCTAAAGATGCGGTCCGCAAAGAAGCGGAAAATTTTTCTTGGGAAGCTGAATAGGAGGATTAAATATGAAATTAGTAGGGATTGTCGGCTCAGCAGCAGAAAAATCATATAACCGTCAGTTATTACAATTTATCAAAAAACAATTTGCTAATAAATTTGACTTAGATATTATTGAAATTAAAGATTTACCTTTGTTCAACCAAAGTGAAGATATTTCAGACACACCACTTTTACAAGATATTAATCAACGGATCTTAGATGCGGATGGTGTGATTATTTCTACACCTGAACATAATCATACAATTCCAGCAGCCTTAAAATCTGCCTTAGAATGGTTGTCTTTCAATCTACATCCTTTAGCTAATAAACCTGTTATGATTGTGGGAGCTTCTTACTATGATCAAGGTTCTTCACGGGCTCAATTAAACCTTCGTCAAGTCCTCGATGCACCTGGGGTAAATGCCCATGTCTTACCTGGAAATGAATTTTTACTTGGTTTAGTTAAAGAAGCCTTTGATGAAGAAGGAAATATCAAAGCTGAAGGAACTGTTGGATTCTTATCTCAATGTATTGATAATTTTTTAACCTTTGTTCGGGTGGTTAATACCATTGACGCTGAACAAAAAGCGGCCGCTAATAAACCAGCCGCAGAAGATTTAAATGCCAGTGGTAAGATTGCTACAACCATTGAAGGTGTGGACATGCACGCTGATGACTGGGTTGAACAAGCAGCTGCCAAAGTCAATGCGGTTGAAGGGGATACCTATGTTAAGTTAAACCGTGGTGTTCTAACCGTTGATCAAATTAACATGTTATTAGAATCTATGCCAATGGAAATTACTTATGCTGATTCAAATAACCAATTCTTATACTATAATATGGTGAAACCAGCTTCAGAAATGTTAGCTAAACGTGTACCTGGACAAGTGGGGAATCCTTTAGCAGATTGCCACCCACCAAAATCCCTTAAAAATGTTGAATGGGTCATCCAAACCTTACGGTCAGGTCAACAAGATGTGGTTCGCGTGCATGTACCTAAACATGCGGACAAATACGTGGTTCATAATTATCAAGCAATCAAAGACACAGACGGTCAATATATGGGTATTAATGAATATATCCTAGACTTTAAACCAATCGTTGAATGGTATTTGAAGCAAACGGGTCAAGAATTAGTTGGTGGAGTAGACGTCACCACAAGTGCTTCTCAAAAAGAAGAAAGTCCAGCCCCAGACACGACTTCCTCAGCCTCTATCAGTGAAGAAGAACCAGCCGTAGCCGAAGTAGAAACGGATACTACTTCTTCAGCTTCTTATAGTGAAGAGGAAGAGAAAACAGTTGAAGTTGAAGTAAACCGTGTTGAAGAAGAAAATTCGGTTGATGCTATTACAGGAGCTTCTGAAGCTTAGTCCTTAGAGAAAAGTAAACTCAACTTAGAAGCAATTAGAGCGAATAAAAAGTAGAAATCATTGGGTTTCAATTTTTTATTCGCTTTTTTGGTGTTTGATAGGAGGAAGCCTAGCCTATGCTAGTTTGTGATAAAATAAATAGAAAAAATGTGACTTCCTTAAGTTGAGTTAGGCCAAGTTTATCGAAAGAAGGTCTTTCCTAGTTAAGCATAATTGGCTATAATGGAAGGCGATTTAAGTCAGCAATCTTTATATAATCATTTTTGCTAAGGAGCCTGCCATGGAAGAAAAAACATTTTATCAACAATTAATTTTTATAGCGATTCCTGTCGCTTTACAGAATTTGATTGTCTCCTTATTAAATACCTTGGATACGATGATGATTTCTTCGATAGGGGACGCGGCCATCGCAGGAGTGGGGTTAGCCAATCAGGTCTTTTTCTTTTTTATCATGATTTGTTTTGGGATTACGACCGGATCTTCAGTTCTTGTGTCACAATTCTGGGGAAAACGCGACCGTCCTAGCGTTCAAAAAGTTCATGGGATTGCTATGGTGATTAGTGTAACGGTCGCAGTTATTTTTACCTTGCTAGCCTTGCTTTTTCCACAACAAATTTTAGCCAGGATGATTTCAGATCAAAGTGTGGTGACGGCAGGAGCGGCTTATTTACGAGTCGCATCTCTATCCTATATTGTAACCTCTTTATCTTATGTTTATGCCTCTACCTTACGGTCTACGGGTAATCCTCGGACGCCACTCGTTGCGTCAATTTTGAGTTTTTTTGCTAATGCCTTCTTCAACTATGTTTTTATTTTCGGATTTTTTGGTATCCCAGCCTTTGGAGTGGTGGGGGCTGCCATGGGCACTATTATTGCCCGGGTCATTGAATTAGCTACTATCTTATTTGTGGTAAGAACCTATGATGGACCACTTCATTGTAAACTTAAAGAAATGATGTCCTTTGATAAGCTGTTTTTACAACGTTTTTTAACTACGGCTTTACCGGTTATAATTAATGAGACCTTCTGGTCAGCGGGGCAAGTGATGTATTCTATTGCTTATGCAATAATTGGCCGAGAAGCGACGGCTGCCGTCCAAGTTTGCGTGGCGATTCAAAATATTGCTTTTGTCATCGTACGGGGACTTGGTAATGCTTGTACTATTATGGTGGGCAATAAGATTGGACAAGGTCAGATTGAAGAAGTCAAGTCTTATGCCAGTCGCTTCTTGAAATTGGGGCTGGGATCAGGTGTGGTAATCGCCTTAATTATGGGCTTAACGCCACAATGGTCCTTGCGACTCTTTGGGTCTTTGTCGACCACGGTTCAAGGTCTGGCGGTGACATTATTACAAGTTATGGCAGTTATATTTGTGATTAAAACTTTGACTTCAATTATTGTGGTTGGCATCCTCAGGGGTGGGGGTGACACGCGTTTTTCAATGTTTTTAGAAATGGGAACTTCCTGGCTCATAGGTGTTCCCTTAGCCTTTATTGGGGCTGCTTTACTGAAAAGGCCTGTCTATGGTGTGATCGCCTTGGTCGGGATTGAAGAAGTAGTCAAGGTTTTGATTGGCTTATTGCGGGTGCGGACCGGTAAATGGGTCCACAATGTAACCGATTAGGTTAGGTTTTCCTGTTTAGGTCATTTGCTTATTATGCCAAATAAAGCCTTTTAATTGAGGCGGGAGTCTTTAAAAAAATAAATGATTTAATTTGGTTGAACCCATTGGATGATTAGCGATAACTAATGTCTGGTGGGTTTTTGAATTGTAAACTATTAGATTAATTCTTTCTATATAAACTTATGAGTAACCTTTTGTACAAAATTATTATAAAATATAAGTTAGGAGGGATACTGGGTGAAGAAAATAATTAAATATTTACTTTTATTATGCATGAGTGGAATCTTGGCTGCTGCGAGTGGCCACCAGGTTTACCATCCTCATGGTACGGTCTACCGACAGAGTGATCAGCTAGTTAACCATCAAGTCGCTAACCATCCCATTGAAACTTCTTATGGCCATCATATATGGGGTCGTCTCTATAAACCACGTCAAATTAAACCGAAACAAGGCTTGCCTTTAATTATTTATGTCCATGGTTATGGCTCTTCCTATCGGTCAGGTGTCCCCTATGCTCAATATTTTGCTGACCGCGGCTATGCGGTCTATACCTTTGATTTCTTTGGGGGAGGTCCCCGAACCAAGTCAGGGGGGACCATGTTAGATATGACGGTAAAAAATGAAGCCGACGATTTAGGCGAAATCATTAATCAGTTGAAATTAGATCCTCAAATTGATGCAGACCGTATCTATCTTTTAGGATCTAGCCAAGGTGGTTTTGTATCTACCTTGGTAGCTTCTGAGCGGGATGATATCAAAAGCCTCTTGCTGATTTATCCCGCCTTTGTTTTAGGGAATTTAGTTGAAGATTTATATCCAGAAGGGCAAGAAATTCCTGAGACTTTTAAATTCTTAGGCTTAGAGGTGTCCGATGATTATGCTTTGGCCCTGAGCCAAATTGATATGGAACAGGTGATGGCGTCACTGACGATTCCGGTATTGATTTTCCATGGTGATCACGACCAAATTATTCCTATTGCTTCTTCTTACCATGCCTTAGATTTATTTGGTCAAAGTCAATTAGTGACTTATCAGGGGCAGGGCCATGGTTTTGATCAGGCTACGCGGTCTAAAGCCATGGAAGTGATGGAAGAATTCTTAAATTACCAAGAAGAAAAGAAGGAGGAATTAGATGAATTCCGAGATGTCAGATAAAGGTCAACATGACTTAACCCAATTAAGCAATCAAGAACGTTTAAAAATTTCTGATTTGTTTAAAACCTTAGGTGATCCGAGTAGACTACGGATTATTGAAGTCTTATCTCAGGTAGAGGAACTGTCTGTGGATGACCTGGCCAACCAAGTGGAATTGACACAGTCAGCGGCCTCTCACCAATTAAGACGGTTAAAATTAGACCGAGTAGTTAAGTATCGCAAAGAAGGAAAATTTATTTACTATTCCCTAGCAGACCAACATTTACTCTACTTATTCAATATTGCACGAGATCATGTCCAAGAGAACGATATCGAATACCTTATATAATTATTCACAAACTATTGTGAAAACGCTTATTATCGGTATATTATTAATGCCGCTTTAAGTTTCTATAATATATTATTAAGTGTTACTTATAGTTTTTACTTGGTTTATGTGATAGTATATGCTAATCTTAAACCATACTATTAAATGGAGGGATGATTGAATGAAAGTTGTTATTGTAGGAACAAACCACGCAGGAATCCATGCGGCCAATACTATCTTGGATAATACGGATGATGAAGTGGTAATGATTGACCGTAACTCTAATTTATCTTATTTAGGTTGTGGAACGGCACTTTGGGTAGGTCGTCAAATTGACGGTTATGAAGGACTTTTCTACACTAAACGTGAAGATTTTGAAGCCAAGGGTGCTCGGATTTTAATGGAAACTGCCGTTGACTCAATTGATTTTGATAAGAAAATTGTTCATGCTGTGACTAAAGATGGCCAAGCCATTGAAGAATCTTATGACAAGTTAGTTTTAGCGACCGGTTCTAAACCGATTGCACCAAACTTACCAGGTAAAGACCTTGAAGGCATCCACTTCTTGAAATTATTCCAAGAAGGCCAAGCTGTTGACCAAGATATGGCCCGCGAAGAAGTTAAAACCGTAGCTGTTTTGGGTGCTGGTTATATCGGGGTTGAAATCGCTGAAGCCGCAGCACGTCGGGGCAAAAAAGTAATTCTTTTAGATGCCATGGATACTTCTTTATCAAATTATTATGACCCAGAGTTTGCAACTTTAATGGATGAAAATCTGCGGGCGCATGGTATTCAAACTCAATTTGGTGAAATGGCTCAAGGCTATGAAGGTGAAGGTCGAGTTGAGGCTTTAGTCACTGATAAAGGTCGTTATGAAGTCGATATGGTCATTAATGCAATTGGTTTTGGTCCGAATAATGACTTAGGTAAAAATCATTTAGAATTATTTACCAATGGGGCTTACCTCGTTAACCGTCGTCAACAAACTTCCGATCCAGATGTATATGCAGTGGGTGATTGTGCCACAGTTTATTCAAATGCTTTACAAGACACAGCTTATATTGCCCTAGCTTCCAATGCTGTTCGTTCTGGCTTAGTGGCAGGTTTTAATCTTGCGGGACAAGACGTTGAACACGTAGGCGTACAAGGTTCAAATGGGATTTCTATCTTTGAACAAAAATTAGTTTCAACCGGTTATTCAGTTAAATCTGCGGCCCGCTTTGGCTTAGACGTAGACTATGTTGATTTTGAAGATACACAAAAATATCCATTTATGCCAGAGGATGAAAATGCTCCTGTAAAAATCCGGATTGTCTTTGAAAAAGGCTCTCGTCGGATTGTGGGCGCTCAATTAGCCTCAACTTATGATATGTCTGCCACCATCCATATGTTCTCATTGGCTATTCAACAAAAAGTAACCATTGATACCTTGAAATTGACAGACTTCTTCTTCTTGCCACACTTTAACCAAGCTCATAACTATATTACAATGGCTGCCTTACAAGCTAAATAAGCAAGATAGCTTAGCTATCTTAAAAAAAGCTGCCCTCATTAGGAATATTCCTTTTGCGGGCAGCTTTATCTTATAGTAAACAAAAAAAGGAGGAGCCGGATTTACATCCCAGCTCCTCTGATTTTTGCTAATAAATGATTAACGTTTTTTTGGTAAAATTAAAGTAGCATCTGTATAAGTAAAACGATTGTCTCTTGGATAGAGTCCATGCCAGTTTTCGATCATAGAAGCTTTACTTTGTAATTTACCCCAGAAACTTTGTTTAAAAATATGTAAAGTAGACATACAGCAACCTCCTTAATTTTTATTACTTAAGTAGTGTAACGCACTAAGTCACAGGGGTCTTTAAACCTTAGTAAGAAGTCAGTATCAGTTTGCTGAGAATGGATCGGCTTACTATGAGGAATGTTTTAATAAATACATTTATTTTTAAAAATAAGCCCATCTTGTATCTTAAAGGTAAATATCATACAATATTTATGCAAATTTTAATAAGAAGGAGTTTATCCATGAAAAGTTCTGTCAGCAATATTGTTGATTTTAAGCAAATCCCTGTACCAACAAGTGACTTACAAATTGAAATTCCCTCATGGCAAGCGGTCGCTCAACCCCTCATTGATTTTGCTAAGTTAGACTACCAAAAACAAACTGGTCAAGTCATTGAAAAGTTAGAAGACCATCATATTGCCGTTTTAGATATTCCTGCCAATAGTCTAGCTGATTTGAAAAAAATGGGCAGTCAAGTCTTCCAAGACCGTGCCCTCCAAAAAAGATACTATGACTGTATTCTGCCTTTTATCTTGAATTTTTATGCAAATAATACAAATACTGTTTTAAATGATCAAGAGTTAACTGCTTATACCGAAGACTACTTGGGTCAAGTTAAGGCTTATGCAACAAAGGCTAAGTTGAGTATCGAAGAATATGGCCAAAAGGTAATGGGCATGAAGGGATCTGTCATGGACCAATTTAAAGAAAGAGCCAAAGAAGACTTTATTTTTAAATTAATTGCCCAAGACTTATTTGTTAATTCTGAGAAAGTCCTCAATCATGATGACTATGATGCCTTTATCAATCAACAAGTTTTAGCTAGTGGAGCGGATGAGATTGATTTGCGTCAGAATCTTTCATTTGAAGAATTCTGTCAAATGTATCCTGAAATGCATTTAGGTCAAGCTATGGCAGATTATTACATGGAAAAAATTAAGTTCGTAATTAATCCGCAAGCTAATTTAGGGCAATTATTATAGGTCCTGTGTGAAGGAGAAGAAATTTGAACAAGGAATGGTTTAAAGCGAATGCATGGCGGCTCGGACTGGCAGGCGGCTTATTATTACTGTTTATAATCACGTTATATTTTATTGGTCACTCATCCTTAAGTGGCAGTAAGAGCCCAGTCAAAGATCCAGCCCCTTTGGGTCAGATAAATTTAATGTCCAATGATGGTAAACTAGTCGCCAGTGTGCGTGAAGAGAAAACGAATGTGGGGATTGCCAATCGCTCACAAGAACCCCTAATGGATAAGGTAGCAGCAGAAGATGATTCACAAACCCGCAAGAATTTACCGGATCCCTTACCTTGGTTTTATTTTTCCCCCCAGGTAGCCTTAGATTCGCCTAAGTCCCTGTTGAACCGGGAACGTCTGGTTGAACGGATGTCGCTAAATGATTTTGCCTATTACCAAGTCAAGGATCAGATGCTTCTTTACCAAGGAGGAAAACCCTTTACCGGTTTTTATAACACAGACTTTGATGGGTGGCATTACTATAAAGAAGGCGTCCAAGAAGCCTATCGGCTTTCTTCAGTAGACAGTCAACGCTTAATGCAGGAACGTAAAATTATGGCAGATCTTACGCCTTTGATTCGCCGTAATTACTTTTTTGTGAAGGCTCCAGGCGCTAATGCTTATTTAATGGACTCAAAACGAGTTTCAGACCAAATTTTGTATAAGAACACCCAACAATTTATTCTTTCAGCCCCTCCGGGAGCACAAAATTCTTATATTTTAGCCACGACCGAAAACTTTTATGATATTCCTATGGAAGTGGTTGAAGAAGTTCAGACTTATAGGGGAACCTGGCTCCATGTTTATATTGGTTATGATGAATTAGGTTGGATTGCCAAAGATACGACCCGAACTGACTATGTTCCAACTTATTACAGTGAACGGGAATTGTTGGATGAGATTGAATATGCTGTAATGGATGAACTGCAATATGTGGATGCTCGGATTGGGGTTTCTTTTATTAATAATGAAACCATGAGTCAGATTTCGGTCCAAGACCAAAGTTTCTTCCCAGCTTCAACACAAAAAATCTACGTTTTAGGTGAATTATACCACCAATATAAGAAAGGTATTCTCGATCCCTATGAGTCTTATGTGACTTTATACGATGAAGATAAGGTGCCAGGGGCGGGTATCATTCAATCTTATCCAGCTGGGTCAACCTTTGCGGTAGATGAATTAGTCGATCTAGTTGGAATTTACTCAGATAATACCGCAGCTAATTTACTTATTGATACGGTTGGTGGCGGGGATACTATTAATCCGCATATGCAAAATCTTGGCCTAGTCGGAACCAGTCTCTACGGTAAATATTATGGGGGCGAAAATACCTATTTTGCAACCACACCAAGTGATGCCGCTAAGTATTTTGCCTTGCTTTATAATAACCGGGTCAATGGTGAACCCTGGGATGAACAATTAATTGAGAAATTTTATTTGAATTCCCACACTTTCTTAAGAACCTTAATTGGGGGCGATACCCAGTCTTGGAATAAGTCAGGCTTAGGTAGTACGGAACAGAATGATGTGGCGACTTTTGTAACTCCTTATGGTTCATATTCTCTTGCCATCTATACGGCTGAGCCCGCTAATCGGGATTATGTGGCCCAACAAATAGGTGAGATTTCCTTAAGGGTTCATGATATCTTTAATGAATTACGGTCTCAATTATGGATTACTGTAGAAGATGAGTCGAACTCAGAGTATGTTGGTGAAGAACCAAGCGCGGAAGAAGTTACTGATAGCCTTGAGGATAATGAAGCCACGATTTTTGATGAGGAAACAGAATAATTTAACAAGTAGTTTTAACAAGAGGGACTGGGCTAATGCCTAGTTCTTTTTGTTTTGGACCAACCATCGTTTTAAAGGGTTTTATGTTTTTGAAGATGGCTCAATCGGTCACTTCTCTACAGCCGCTTCAGTCAGGATCTTTGGTAGTTATATCAAACTTATGTATGTTTAAATATGAAAAAATTACTCTTACATGTCCAATACTTAGTTTCCTGTGCATTTGCAGGATACAATGCACATTTTTTAGTTTTCCTATGCATTGAGAGGTCTCAATGCACAATTCTTAGTTCTTCTGTTTTTTACTACCTTAGAACCTATATTTTTCTTCTCATAAAATAACTTATCTATAATTTGTTTGGACAAATTCAAATAAAATTAAAACATCCCCTAGAATCCTTAGAAATTTCTGCTATACTATTAAAAACAGATTAAATTAAGGATGTGATCTTGATGGAAAATCGTGAAGAATTACTAAAGTTAATTGAAACGGATAGTCGGTTAAGCATCGCGGAACTCAGTCGGATGCTAGACATGGATCAAGCAGCGGTTGAAGCGGAAATTGCTGCACTTGAAGAGGAAAATATTATTGTCGGTTATCACACCTTGGTAAACTGGGATAAGACGGATGACGATCATGTTGAAGCCATTATTGAAGTAAAGGTTAACCCTCAAAGGGGGAAGGGGTTTGACTCAATCGCAGCCAAAATTTATCAATTTGAAGAAGTTCAAGCCCTATATTTAATGTCAGGGGGATATGATTTCAATGTGGAGTTGAAAAAGGCTCCTATGAAAGAAATTGCCCGTTTTGTTTCCAATAAACTTTCTATTATTGAGGAAGTTCAGTCTACCACGACTCACGTTATCTTAAAGAAATATAAAGATCATGGTACTTTCTTTGTAGAAAAGGGCAAAGATAAGAGAATGGCGGTTCAAGAATAATGAAACGATTTTTAAACCAAAAAATTCAAGCCATTCAACCCTCTGGAATTCGTAAATTCTTCGATATTGCTAACCAAATGGAAAATGTAATTTCCTTAGGGGTTGGAGAACCAGATTTTGAAACGCCTTGGCACATTCGTGAAGTTGGGGTCGACACCTTAAACAATGGTTATACCTTCTACACGTCCAATGCGGGTCTATTAAAATTACGGGAAGCCATCGCAGAACGAATTGAACGTTTTTATGGCGCAAAGTATGATCCACAACATGAAGTACTAGTGACTGTAGGTGGGTCTGAAGCAATCGACCTAGCCTTACGTGCAACCCTAAATGCCGGGGATGAAGTGATTATCCCTGATCCTTCTTATGTTTCCTACCTTCCTTGTGTGCAATTAGCCGATGGTGTTCCAGTCATGCTACCTTTAAAGGAAAAAAATAACTTTAAGATGGTGCCAGAAGATCTTGAAGCGGTGATTACACCTAAGACTAAAATCTTAGTCTTGTCTTTCCCGAATAATCCAACCGGAGCCATTATGACCCGGCAGGATCTAGAAGCTATCATACCAGTGATTGTTAAACACGACCTCATGGTGATTACTGACGAAATTTATGCTGATTTAACTTATGGTGATCAAAGCCACACTTCCATCATTTCCTTTCCAGAAATGTATGATCGGACGGTTTATATTTCTGGTTTTTCAAAGGCTTATTCCATGACTGGGTGGCGGTTAGGCTATTGCGCTGCCCCGGAAGATCTATTAATTCAAATGACTAAGATTCATCAATTTGCGATTATGGCTGCGCCAACCATGAGTCAATATGCTGGGATTGAAGCCATTAAGCATGGAGATGAAGATATCGAAGAAATGCGTCACTCCTATGATCAACGGCGTAAGTTTTTACTCCAACAAATGGACCGTTTAGGGATTCCTTGTTTTGAACCGCAAGGGGCTTTTTATATTTTCCCTAATATTAGTCAATTTGGTTTATCTTCGGAAGACTTTGCTTGGGGCTTATTAGAAGTTGAGAAAGTCGCTGTGGTGCCTGGGACTGCTTTTGGTCCGTCAGGTGAAGGATTCATCCGAATTTCCTACGCCTATTCCATCAAAGAATTACGTTTAGCAATTAGTCGTCTCGAAAAATATATTACCAATCTTAAAGCAAACCACTAAAGGAGATATTATGTCAGGAAAAATACCCTTAAGAAATGAATTAGATCCCCAATACACCTGGGACCTATCCCTCTTATTTAAAGACCAAGCTGCCTATGAAGCTGGCGTGCAAGTATTAAAAGCGGCTGTTTCAGATTTTAAACAAAAATACAAGGGGCAGTTACAAAACCCACAAGTGATTTTATCCGCCTTAGCTGCCTACAATCAGGTTCGAATTAAACTTTCTTGGGCCATGCACTATGCCAGCATGGCTTATGAAGTCGATAAATTAGATCAAACTGCTGAAGAAAACATCGGTAAATTTAATATCCTCTACGAAAAATTAGCCAAAGACTTATCTTTCTTCAGCTCTGAATTAGCCCAACTATCCGATGCTGACTTGGATGCGGTAGCTGAAATCGAAGGCGGGGCAGACTACCAACCTGTACTGGCTCAAATTAAACGTGAAAAAGCCCATATGTTAGCCCCTGATTTGGAAGAAGCCTTATCTGGTTTAGCTAATTCGATTCAAAGTAATTATGAATTGTATAACACTATGAAGTTTCAAGATATGTTTTTCGCAGATTTTGAAGCCAAGGGTCAAACCTACCATAATGCTTTTTCAGCCTTTGAACAGGATTATGAACCTCATCCTGATAAAGATGTGCGACGAGCTGCTTGGAAATCCTTCCATGAAGGCTTAGCCCATTACCAACATACCGCTGCGCGGAATTATATCCAACAAGTTGAAACCGAAAAGAAACTGGCGAGCTTACGTGGATTTGACTCTGTTTTTGACTATTTGCTGTATGATCAAGAAGTATCTCGGCAAGATTATGATCAAATCATTGATACTTATACCCAAGACTTTGCTCCGGTTATGCGTCGTTATGCTAAATTATTAAAGGCCCAACATGACTTGGAAGATATTTCCTTAGCTGATATCAAGATTCCTTTTGCTAAGGGTCCCGTCGCAACGATTGATTATGCTGAGAGTCGCAAGATTATTGAAGCGGCACTAGCCCCTCTCGGTCAAGACTATTTAGACATTGTGGGTCGTGCTTTTGACCAACGTTGGATTGACTATCCGATGAATCAGACTAAGTCAACAGGTGGTTTCTGTTCAACAGTTTATGGTGGCCCATCTTATATTCTCTTAAATTGGACCGCTTCCTTAAGTGAAGTCTTGGTTTTAGCTCATGAATTAGGTCATGCAGGCCACTTTACGCTTTTGAATCAAAATAATTTGGCTATTACACCGGAGCCAAGTATGTATTTTGTTGAAGCACCTTCGACGGCTAACGAGGTCATTACCTGTTCTTACCTCTTGAATCAACCGATTGATGAAAGTGCTAAACGTGATTTGGTCGGAGAATTTATTGCCCGAACTTATTTCCATAATATGGTGACCCACTTATTAGAAGCTGATTTTCAACGTAAGGTTTATACCGCTGTGGATGCAGGTCAAGTTCTAAATGCAGGAAAATTGAATCAATTTTACCGTGAAAGTTTAGAAAACTTCTGGGGAGACGCTTTAGAAGTAAACCCAGGGGCTGAATTAACCTGGATGCGGCAACCCCATTACTTTATGGGCTTGTATTCCTATACTTATTCAGCTGGCTTAACTATTGGAACTCAAATCGGTCAAAAAATTGCAGCCGGTGATCAAACCGCTGTGACCGCTTGGTTAGAAGTTTTAAAAGCCGGTGGTACTTTAGGGCCAATTGAATTGGCAGCCAAGGCTGGGGTTGATATGAAGGATAAGGCAACTCTACAAGCTACGATTAAATTTGTTGATGGTTTGTTGGACCAATTAGAAGCTTAAAAACACCGATTGATTTAAACAATAAAGCAAAATAAACATCAATTTTACTTGAATCATAAGTAAAGTTGATGTTTTTTTGTGGCTTTAAGCTAGTAAAAAGGGGGTTAATGTTACAAAAGAGTTACAAAGAATGCAAAAGGATAACGGGAAGTCAAACCAGATTAAAGCTGATTTACAAAGCCTTTGAAAAGCTTCCATTTTAATTTGACCTGGGTTATGCTTATAAAGTCAATAATTCAGTGTTGATTCGCTGAACCCAAAAGGAGAAATTCAACAATGAAAAAATCTATGAAATTTATGGCAACGACCTTATTATCCACGGCTGCTTTTAATTTAGTAGCACAATCTGTAAATACTGTAAACGCCCAAGAATGGGTCGGTCGTTCTGCACAAGAAATTAAACAATCCATGGCTAACGTTTTAGAGAATGGCCAAGTTGAGTATGAAGTTCAATGGGGCGATACCTTGTCTTCAATCGCTCAAGCTTTAGATATGGACTTAGAAACCCTAGTTTCAATCAATGGTATTGAAAATCCTGATTTTATTTTAGCTGGTACCCTACTAACCTTTGACCAAAGCCAACATTCTTTAACCATTGAACAAGAAGATGGTCAAGTTAAAGAATATAATACTGAAACAGGTCTAGAAATTATTGAAGACGGCGCTTTAAACCAAGAAGTAGCTGAATGGGTGGCGCCAGTTGAAGTGGCTGCTGAAACTGAAGCAGCAGTGGTAGAAGAAGCACCAGTTGTCGAAGAAACTCCAGTAGTTGAAGAAACTCCAGTAGTTGAAGAAAAACCGGTTGTGGAAGAAGCACCAGTTGTCGAAGAAACTCCAGTGGTAGAAGAAGCACCAGTTGTCGAAGAAACTCCAGTGGTAGAAGAAGCACCAGTTGTCGAAGAAGCACCAGTGGTAGAAGAAGCACCAGTTGTCGAAGAATCCCCGGCAGTTGCCGATACCACAAGTTCTGATGCTGAAACAGCAGCTAAAGAATGGATTGCTATGAAAGAATCTCGTGGTGACTATAATGCAGTCAATCCATCTGGAAAATATATTGGACGTTATCAATTAACTGCTTCTTACTTAAATGGTGATTACTCACCTGAAAATCAAGAACGTGTAGCCAATGAATATGTTATGAACCGCTATGGTTCTTGGGTTGCAGCCCAACAATTCTGGATGGCTAATGGTTGGTATTAAGCGGTTGTAAAGCTGACTTAATTTTTACTATTAATATAAGGTAAGGCTGAGCTGAGGTTCAGCCTTTTTTGCTGTCTATACTTAGTTTTATAGTTTGGATGTTTTCCCTCACTTAGCCCTTAGGTCTAGAAAAAAACCAACTCAATAAAACAATCCCAGTTCTACTTACAAAAAGGAAATAATAGAGCCTTTTTATAAATCTTTAATAATATTTCCTATTATGCTTAAAATTAGTTACAATAGAAACGGACATTGCCTGAGACTTATTCTTTTTGGTACAATTAAGTCTTGAGTTAAAGTTACCAACAATAATTCAAGCAGAAAGATTGGATAATAAGCGCTTATAATTTGTGAAAAGAGGAAAAAAATGACGGAAACCCAGGTAAAAGTAATTGCGGGTCTTGATTCCATCGGTGGTAATATCGTAGTTTTAGAAAAAGATAATTACCAGATTGTGACTGATTTTGGAATTATTAGAGGAACAACAGATAGTGAAGCCTTAGATCTGGCGATGACCAGTGATTTAGTTGATCGAAAAGGTTTACCCCAACTAGATGGATTATATCCGCAAAAACAACTAAAAGCTAAGACGGTGGAAGCTTATGAAACAAGTCAAAAACAAACCATCATTTGCATTTCTCATTTGCATTTAGATCATATTGGGGCACTTCTACATCTAGCACCCCAGATTCCTGTTTATACGAGTCAAGAATCCTATGATTTTTACCAAGCTTTAGCCCAAACAGGTTTTTTGCCGGATTACCAAGTGAACTGGCAGGGTGTCGCTTATGATGAAGTTCTTGAACACGGGCCTTTTAAAATTCAATTTAAAGCCTCAGATCATGATACCAAAGGGATTGCTGCGATTTTTATTGAAAGTCCCGATCTAAAAGTCATCCATTCAGGGGACTTCCGCTACAGTGGTTTCCATCCTGAAAAAGTCTTCGCCTGGGGTCAAGCGGCTCGGCAATTTGAGGCGGATTTAGCTTTGCTTGAAGGAACCACATTTTCTTTCCTTCCTGACCCCAATCAGGCTCCGGTACCCCTGGAACCATGGCAGGAAAAAATTAAAGTTATCGAAAGTAAAACCGAATTAAGTCTACTTAAAAATATTAGCCAGCTCTTGGAAGCGAATCCTCAAGCCAGTGTGGTCTTTAACGGTTATGAACAAAATTTGGAACGCCTGCTCTATTTGTCTCAAGTCTTGAGCCAACTAGGACGACAACTCGCCTTAGATGAAAAATATTATCAGTTAGCCTTATCTTTTGCGAAAATTTATGGCTTGAAGTATGACAATATCTGTTTAGCCGATTTACCCTTAATCAAAAAAAAACCGCAAAACTATGTCTTAAATTTGACCTATGACCACTACCAAGACATGTTTGAATTACCTGCTGGCCTCTACCTACATTCAAATGGTTATCCTTTAGGACCTTATATGCCAGCCTATCAACCTTTCGTTTTGGACCTCCAAGCTCATAATTGGCAAATGTATCAAATGGGTTCTTCTGGACATGCTTATCCTCAGGATTTATTAAACCAAGCTTATTTAGTCAATGCGAAGGTGACCGTGCCTTGGCATTCATCACAACCAGACCTTTATGCTCAAGGATTAAGCAGCCAAGGCTTGAAAGTATGGCGGCCAATCCCATACCAGACCTACTCTGCGAGTCAAATTAAAGCCTTAAAGGAGGATGCTTAAGTTATGCAACGAATCCATTTTCTTTTTACCAGTGATACCCATGGTCATTGGCTTAACCGGCCGGATGATTTAGACCACTCGCTTCTTAACACGACCACCGCCTTCCAAACATTGCGTCAAGCCTACCTAGACCAGGGTGACCAAGTGGTCAGTCTAGATTTGGGGGATTTTATTCAAGGTTCATCTTATGCCACTTATCTAAGCCAAGTGAACCATGATGGCAAGGTGATTGCCCGGGCGATGAACGAAATTGGCTATGATTTTCAATTATTAGGAAACCATGAATTTAATTTTGGCAAGGCTTACCGGGATGATATTTTTAAAGACCTTGAAGCAACTTTCCTAGTTTCCAATTTGGTCAATCAAAGTGATGGTCAGCCCATTATTGGCCAACCTTATACCATTATTGAACGTGGCGGCATTAAAATCGGGATTATTGGGGTGACCACCCATTATATTCCTCACTGGGAAATGCCAGCTAACTATGAGGGGATTGACTTTTTGGATGCGTATGCCACATCTAAAAAGTATGTTGCAATCTTGAGACCACAAGTTGATATCCTCGTCTTGGCTTATCATGGCGGTTATGAAAAGGACTTAACTACCTTTGAAGCTCTGGAAGAACTTACGGGGGAAAATCAAGGTGCTAAGATCCTACAAGAAATTGAAGGGATTGACCTCTTCTTAACAGGACACCAACACCGTCAGATTTGTCAACATGTAGCTCAGACCTTAACCATCCAACCAGGTTATGCCGGTGAATTTATTGGCCATGCTCAAGTAGATTTTGAAGCCGGTCAAATTACTAATATGATAGGCGAATTGATTCCAACCAGTAGCTATGAGAAATCACCTCAACAAATCCAAACCATGTCACCCGAACTTGAACAAGGAGCCCACTGGCTCAATGAAGTCATCGGGCAAGCACCTTTAGATCAGGTCACGGATAATGAGTTTTATGCTCGGGTTTACGGTCATCCCTATATTGAATTGTTGAACAACATCCAATTACAGGAAACGGGGGCTGACTTTTCCGGCGTTGCGTTAGTGAACGATTACTTTGCTCAATTCTCAGGACCAATCACCAATGAAGTCCTCCTTAAATCGTATCCATACTATAATTTGATTGCGACCGTGACGATGACCGGCCAAGAAATTTATGACATTATGAATTTTAATTTAGAATATTTTTCTTTAGATGACCAAGGTCAGTTACGGATTAATCCAGATTATATTGACCCGAAACCTAAACATTATAATTGGGATATTTATTCTGGTATCCAGACTAAGGTCGACATGCAAGCTCCATCAGGGCAACGAGTCGTTGAAATTATTGATGAAAGCACCCAGCAACCAATTGACCGTGATAAGACCTATGTTTTAGCGGTGTCTCAATACCGGGCTGTCGGTGGGGGCGACTTTAAATGGTTTAAACAAGAAAAGATTAAAAAGATTTCTCAAATAGACATCGCGACTTTATTAAAGCAAGCTTTAAGTCAACTTTCTCAAGCAGAATGGCAAGCCATCAATCATAACTACCAGCATATGGTTTGGACAGGGATTGCAGGTTTATCTGACCAACCCGCTCAAAAAATGTAAAGCTATTTTAATGGGAAGATTTACCCAAAATTTACAAATGACTGTTATAATAAAAATACTTAAATAAATAAAGGGGCATACACACGTGCAAGTTAGATTTGAAGATGTTACCATGCGCTTTAATGACAAGGTAGTTTTGGATAGAATTAATTTTACCCTACCAAGTCAAGAACTCATTTCCTTCCTAGGACCCAGTGGCTGTGGGAAGTCTACCACGCTTTATTTGATTTCAGGTTTATTAGAAGCAACATCTGGTCATATTTATTTTGATGATCAAGATGTTACTAAGCTCGACCCAGTTAAACGTGAAGTAGGGCTGGTTTTCCAAAATTATGCCTTATATCCGCATATGACCGTGTTAGATAATATTATGTTCCCCTTAAAAATGGCCAAGGTGCCTAAGAAAGAACGGGTTGAAACGGCCAAACGGATGGCTGAATTAACTCATATTGCTGATCAATTAGATAAATTTCCACGTCAGCTATCTGGCGGCCAACAACAACGGGTGGCTATTTCACGGGCCTTATCTAAGTCACCGGATATCCTATTAATGGACGAACCCCTATCCAACTTAGATGCCCGTCTCCGGGTTGAAATGCGGGAAGAAATCCGTCGTATCCAACAAGAAACTGGTGTGACGACGGTCTTCGTAACCCATGACCAGGAAGAAGCCTTATCGATTGCCGACCACGTTATGGTCTTAGATAAGGGTGAGATTCAACAGATGTCTGACCCTGTTACTTTATACCGCCAACCTAAAAACTTATTTGTGGCCAAGTTTATCGGGTCGCCGGCCATCAATACCTTTACCAAGACCTCGCCAGCCTTAAATCCTCAAGCTAGTCTTGCTGGTCTAAATTGGACCACTTTGGGAATTCGGCCTGAACATTTTAAATTTACCCAAGTAGGCCAACATCTGATTCAAGGGGTGATTAGTCGGATTGAACAAGTTGGAAAAGATATTACCTTCCATGTTCAAGCAGACCATGAGCATTTTGTCGTTTCTGATTTAAATGCCACACAATTACAAGCTGGTGATCAAATCTATTTGACGGCTGACTTAGACCATATCCAAGCCTTCGACGCCCAAGGTCAAGCTGTTAGTCTTAATGACATTGCTGGCGCCATAACTGATTTACAAGAATCAGTCAGCCAAGTAGAGGAGGCTGACCAGGCTCATGAATAAAAAAGCAAGCCTAAAGTCTAGTTTTCATGCCTTGCTATATTTGCTTCCGATGTTGATTTTTATTGGGATTTTTACGGTCTATCCAATTTTTAAATCCATTGCTATGTCATTTTATGTTGACTACAACATGATCACAGGTGAAATGGACTCGGTTGGCTTAGACAACTATAAGGTCATTTTGTCTGATCCTAAGTTTTTTAAAGCTATCAAAAATACCATGCTCTATGTCGTAGGTGTTGTTCCGGCTTCAATCATCATTTCCATGGCGATTGCTATCATGCTTAATTCAATTCCTAAGCTGCAAGGCTTCTTCCGGTCAATTTATTTCTTACCCTTTGTGACCTCGACGGTTGCCATCTCTGTGGTTTGGTCTTGGCTCTACCACTCAAAATATGGCTTAATTAATTATGGGTTAAGTTTTCTTGGTATTGATCCGATTAACTGGTTGAATTCGCCTAAGAACGCTATGTTAGCGGTGATTATCATGGCCATTTGGAAGGGCTTAGGTTTTAATATCCTCCTATTTTTAGTAGGCTTAGGTAATATTGATGATGTCTATTACCAAGCAGCTAAGGTTGATGGGGCCAATACCTGGTCACGTTTTAAAAATATTACCTTACCCTTATTACGGCCCACTATTTTCTTGTTGTCAATTGTAGGGATTATTAATTCCTTTAAGGTCTTTGATGAGGTCTTTGCACTTTTCTCAGGACGACCAGGACCTGCCGGGTCGGCCACAACGATGGTTTATTACCTCTTCCAAAAATTCTACGCCCAATTTAAATATGGTCAAGCTGCTGCCTCAGGGATTATCCTATTCTTGATTGTGCTAGTCTTAACCTTGATTCAAAATATGGGTAACCGATATTTTGCTAAACGAGGAGGACAAGACTAGGATGAAACAAAAGCTTAAACATATTCTTTTATATACATTTTTAATCTTAGGTGGTTTCTTGATGATCCTGCCTTTCTACTGGATGGTAGCCACCTCCCTTAAATCGGGGGGGGAAGCTATTCAAGTGCCACCAACTTGGTTGCCTTCGCAATGGCTATGGTCCAACTACCAAAGAGCCCTTGAAGCCGCGCCATTTTTCCGTTATTTTCTAAACTCAGTCTTGGTTACTGTCTTGAGTACTGTGGGTGAATTATTTACTTCTATCCTCGCAGCCTATGCCTTTTCTAAGTTAAAATTCTGGGGAAAAGATATTCTCTTCTTAATTTTACTAGCGACTATGATGGTGCCGGGTGAATTAATGACGATTCCTAACTTTGTGACTTTGGCTCGGCTAGATATGATTAATACTTATTGGGCTTTAATCATTCCTTGGTTAGCTTCAGTCTTTACAGTATTTACTTTGAAACAATCGTTTGAAAGTGTACCTGATGCCCTATATTATGCTGCTAAAACCGATGGTTGTAGCGATTGGCGTTTTCTTTGGGAAATTCTGGTACCTCTGTCTAAATCTTCCGTAGTAGCGGTGATGATTCTTAAAGTCATCGGCTCTTGGAATTCATTCATGTGGCCTTTAATCGTCACGAATGATAAAAATTTACGTACGTTACCTGTTGGGTTACAAGCCTTTACCACCGAAGCGGGCACCCAATTTGAATTATTAATGGCCGCTTCGACACTGGTTGTAGTTCCAATGGTTATCGTATATTTATTGTTGCAAAAGTATATAATTCAAGGTATCTCTCGGTCTGGTATTAAAGGATAAACATTTAGGAGGAAGAAATTTAAATGAAAAAATTAAAACTTTTTGCCGCTGCCTTAGTCGCTGCTTCAACCTTAAGTAGCTTCAGCCCGCTTGCATCTGCCCAAGAAAAAACTCAAGTGACTTTCTGGCATGCAATGAATGGTGCGCATGAAGAAGCTTTAACTGCCTTAACGGATAAATTCAATGAATCCCAAGACAAAGTAGAAGTCGTTCTTGAAAACCAAGGTGACTACAAAGTGTTACAACAAAAAGTAATGGGTGCCGGAGTATCTGGTGACCTACCAACCATGTCTCAATTAACCGCGTCAACCGTGGTTGACTTCATGGATCAAGGTTTAACTGAACCTTTAAATGATTATTTAACCGAAGAAAATGGGTTCTCACAAGAATTATTGGATGATATTTATCCTGGCTTTATGACAGGGGTTACCTTAGACGATCAAGTCTATGGTTTACCTTTTTCTAAATCTGTTCGGGTAATGTATGTTAACCAAGACTTATTAGATGAACTAGGCGTAGAAGTTCCTAAAACTTGGGACGATGTGAAAGCCTTAGGTGAAAAATTAGATGAAGCGGGTAAAGAAGAACAAGCTATGGGCTTAGAAAATTCAATTTCAATGGAAGTTGAAACTATGGCTCGTCAAAATGGTGCTGTTTGGATTGCAGACGATAAATCAGCGACAGATATCGCTTCTGATAAAGCAACTGAACCAGTACAATTCATTAAAGACTTGATTGCAGATGACCATGCTCGTCTAGCGGGTGAAGATGGTTATATGTCAGGCCCATTTGCTTCAGGTGCAACTGCCTTGTATATCGGTTCATCTGCTGGCCTTTCTTTCGTACTTGATGGTATTAAAGAATCTGGTATTAATGTGACAACTGCAGAAATCCCTACTTTTGCAGATGGTAATCCTTTAACCTTGTTTGCTGGTAACGACTTAGGTGTCTTCTCTCAAGCCTCAGACGAAGAAAAGGCAGCAGCCGTTCAATATATGGCTTTCTTATTATCAACTGAAAATACTGCTGAGTGGGCTGCTAAGACCGGTTACTTACCAATCACTAAATCTGGTGAAGAATCAGACGTATGGCAAAACTACCTTAAAGAAAATCCTTTAATGGAAGCTGCTTCTAAAGAATTGGAATATGGCCGTGCACAAGTTCCTTATGTAGGTTCTAGTGAAGTCTTCACTGAAATTGAAACTGCATTAGAAACAATCATGGTTAATGATGGTGATGTGAAAGAAAACATGCAAGCCATCGAAGATCTTGTAAAAGGACATTTAGGACTTTAATTGATACCTTAATTATATAAATATATACTTTTGCCAAAAGGTGACGACCTTTTGAGAAGAAGGAGTTGGACTGTTTGCCCAGCTTCTTTTTTATATTAAAGGGTTTAAGTCTTAAAATTTAAACGGAAAGTAAAACTTTCACTTTTACTTACGGCAAAGTGCTTGCAGTGCATAAGTGGATGAAGTAGGATAAAATATGAAAGAAAAATAGGAGTGAAACGTAGATGAAATTAATTTCTTGGAATATTGATTCCTTAAATGCAGCCTTAACCAGTGACTCGAATCGCGCTTTATTATCCCGGGATGTTCTGCAAACAATCTTAAACTTAAACCCAGATATTATTGCAATTCAAGAAACTAAATTATCAGCCAAAGGCCCCACGCAAAAACACTTAGAAATCCTAGCAGACCTCTTTAAGGACTACATGGTAGTCTGGCGGTCATCTGAAGAGCCAGCCCGTAAGGGGTATGCGGGAACTATGTTCTTGTACAAGCATGACTTAGAACCTAAGGTGACTTTTCCTGAAATTGAAGCACCAAGTCCCATGGATGCTGAGGGCCGGATGATTACCTTAGAATTTGATGATTTCTATGTTACCCAAGTTTATACGCCAAATGCTGGCAATGCCCTCAAACGCTTAGCAGATCGTCAAATTTGGGATCAACAGTATGCAGCCTATTTGGCGAGTTTAGACCAAGATAAAATTGTCCTCGCCACAGGTGACTTTAATGTCGCTCACCACGAAATTGATTTGGCCCATCCTGAGAATAATCATCATTCAGCTGGTTTTACCGATGAAGAACGGGCTGGTTTTACCCAATTACTGGCTCATGGCTTTACGGACACCTTCCGTCATCTCCATGGTGATGTGACCGGGGCCTATACATGGTGGGCTCAACGTGTAAAGACCTCTAAGATTAATAATTCTGGCTGGAGAATTGACTATTGGCTCGTCTCCAACCGCGCGGTTGACCGGGTGATTCAATCAGAAATTATTGATTCAGGAACCCGGCAAGACCATACGCCTATTTTATTAGAAATCGATATATAAGATAAAAACTCCCCAGTCATCTCTTTCTATAAAAGATGTGACTGGGGAATTATTTTAAAATAAAGGACTAAAAAAAGTAGGGGAGGACTAATTCTTTTTTGGCTGTGATGGTTTCTTCAAGTTTTTGTAGTAAGATATGGCGACCTTTGATGGCTACATTGAGACCGCTGCTGCCTTCAGTGAGGGCAGCTAAGGCTTTCTCTGCAAATCCTTTAGCTAATAATCGGTCTAAGGCTGCAGGAGCGCCGCCTCTTTGAACGTGGCCAAGATTCAAGGGTCGGATATTATAATCTAGATGAGGTTTAAGCCAATCAACAAAGTTCTGGGCAGAACTTATTCCTTCTGCAACAATGAAAATTTGGTAGTTTTTACCTTGTTGACGGGAGCGCTTGATTTGATTTAGGACTTTCTCCAAGTGCATATCCTCAGGGCGGTAAATAATTCCTTCAACATCTAAGGCATTGCCGGCCCAATAGGCAATGTCAGGAGCTCGCCGGCCCATAACTTCTACGGCAAAGATAAATTCATGGCTAGCAGCCGTTGTTTTTACTTGGTCGACCATAGCGACCACTGACTTCACTGCTGTATAAAAACCAATTGTTTGATCTGTGTTGGCGATGTCATTATCGATCGTACCGGGAACCGCAATCGTATTTAGACCTAATTGATGCAAGGCTAATGCCCCCTGGTAGGAACCCTCACCCCCGATGACAATGAGTCCATCTAAGCCAAGGTCTTTGACTTTAGCAACGGTTGCTTGGCGGACTTCCGGTTTAAGAAAATCTAAGCAGCGAGAAGTTCCTAATATTGTACCGCCTCTTGATTCGTAGGCTTCACTTTTACTGACGTCAAGGACTTGATAGTCTAAATCAATGAGCCCTTGATAACCTTTATTGAAACCGAGGACTTCTATCCCTATTTGCTTGCCGCCTTTGACTAGGGTGTGGATGGCAGAATTCATACCAGGTGCGTCGCCACCTGAGGTAAGAATACCGATTTTTTTCATGCTTAATCCCTCTTTCTTTAGTCTTTATTATAAGCTTTTTGCTTAGCTTATTTCAAATTATGGAAAAAATTTAAAAAACGCTTGCTTTTTTTATAAAGCGGTGTATAATTAAATATTGCATTCGGACGTTTAGCTCAGTTGGTAGAGCAACGGACTCTTAATCCGTGGGTCGCGGGTTCGAACCCCTCAACGTCCATTTCTAACCTTTTTTGAATGAGTACTTAGTGACTATTTTCAAAAAAGGTTATTTTTTTATACCATCTGCCAGTCAATTCTTTATAAAATACTTTAAACGATAGGGTGGCCAGGGAACGAGGAACGACCAACTTTGATTTTGATTTATTAAAGTGTCTTCTTTTATCTATCAGTGGAATGCCAGACTTGGGTCCGCTTTTTTGTGATGAACCGGTGAACTTTTATCAAGGAGTCTCCTAATTAAAACTATGAATTATTACCTCGCCTCACGCTTTATGTATTTTTCATGTAGTTCAGTAAGCTATTAAAGAGATAATACCCAAAATGAAAAATAATAAAAGTTGAAACTATAACAATTCCAAGATATATTGATTAATGCCAGATGTACAAATTAAAATAAAGACCATGATATTAGTCATAATAAAGCCATGGTAGATTTGTAAAAACAAGGATTACGCCTACTTTCCAGGTAGATAAATTTATTAAGCCTCGTCCAATTGTTTAAGTTTTCAAATAGTTAAACTCTTATAATATTATTATACCTTGTATGCTTAAACAAATTCTACTTTTATCTCGATAAAATATGGGGGCATGACTCAGCTAAGGGACGTCTCTAAGAAACAATCGTTAGAATTACAATCTAAGAATATGCTATAATTTAAAAGAATTAAGTAAAAGAGAGCTTAAATGAAGAGGTGTTACATGTTATTAACAGTCACAAATTTAAATGCGGGCTACCGCCGTGTTCCTGTTATCAAAGATATTGATTTTACCTTAGCTGCTGGTCAGATTTTGGGTTTGATTGGTTTAAACGGTGCTGGGAAATCAACTTTACTGAAAACGATTCTAGGTCTTTTACCACCTTTACAAGGTCAGGTGGCGGTGGGTGGGGTAACCATCAATGAAAACCATCAAGCCTATGCTAGCCAAATTGCTTATATTCCCGAAGTGCCAATTTTATATGAGGAGTTGACCCTAAAAGAACATTTAGAGATGACTGCACTGGGTTATGGCTTAGCCATTGAAACCGTGATGGAACGGGCTATGCCTTTATTGAAAATGTTTCGCTTAGATCAACATTTAGATTGGTTTCCCATTCATTTTTCAAAAGGGATGAAACAGAAAGTCATGATAACTTGTGCCTTGGTGACGGATGCCAAGCTATTTATTATTGATGAACCTTTCCTTGGCTTAGACCCAATCGCTATTCGAGATTTTATTCAATTATTAAAGGATAAGGCCTGCCAAGGCTGTGGGGTTTTACTGACCACGCATATGTTATCGACGACGGCTGACTTTTGTGATGGTTACCTCTTACTTAGTCAAAGCCACCTAGTCGGACAAGGTAGTCTTAGTGATTTGCAGGCTCAGTTTGAACTAGCGGATGCAGATCTTGATGATATTTATATTGCCATGGCCCAAGGCCAAATTGGCCGTGGTTTCGAGCCCAAAGAAGCCTTACTCAAGGAAGCTAACCAAGCAGGTGACCGTCATGACTAGTCTAGAAGAATTAGGCAAAGCTCGGTTTAAATACTTTATTGACCAGGTAGGCAAGTATAGTCGTTTGATTATTAATGATCACTTTTCAGTGATTCTCATGGTTCTCTTAGCTTTTGGTGCTATTTATTACCGTGATTTGCTCGGACATTTACAGACTTTACAAGCATCAAGTTTACGGTTGCCAGTTATTATTGTGGCAACCGGCTTGATTGGCGGTCTTTTTCAGATGGGCCACCCCATGTGGTTTACTAAGCAAGCAGACCGGTCTTATTTATTTGCTCAAGGTCAAAAGTGGCATCCTTATTGGTTTAAGTGGGTTATGTCATCACTCTTTTTACCATTTATCTACTTAGCCCTTGGCTCTTTCTTAGTCTATCCATTTCTGAAGTTAGTTAGCCCGTGGGTTCATTATCCGGTTTGGCTATTTATTGCCTTGGTTTGGCTGATGAAAGTGGCAGACTACTTGATGGTTTACCTATCTGCTTTTGATTTGGGTTTAGCCTATCAAAGTCGGCAATTAGGACGGTCAGCTTATTCTATTATATTTACGATTATTTTGTTTATCTCTTGTCTTTTACCCAAGACTTGGGATTTAGGGATGTTAATTTTACCTGTGGCCATTACTTTTATTTATTTCTTATGGGCTTTTCAAAATATTAATTATTACCCAATGCAATTTGATTATGTGGTTGCCTTGGAAGCAAAGCGGCAAGCGACTTTTTATCGCTGGGTTTCGATTTTTGCTGATGTTCCTACCCGGACTCCAAGTATTCGTCGCTTACCTTGGATGGATTACTTAATCCAACCCCTAAGTAAGCTTTATCCTAACCGCTTCTATTATTTATATTTGCGGTTACTTGTACGGAATTCTGCTTATGCTTCCATCTGGTTGAAAATCTTGATTTTTATTGCATTTTTATTGTTATTTACGAATTCAAGTTACTTGTTACTAGGTTTGGGTATCCTAGGTAGTTTAATGACAATCATTCAATTACTTCCTTTGATTCATACCTATGACTACCATCCTTTTCAACGGATCTATCCCCACCATCAAAAGAGACAAGTTCAAGCTTTTCAAATTACTATGCTCTTAATTTTTGGAAGTCAGTTGCTAGCCTATAGTCTGGTCCTTTGCCTTAGCCATTTAGATCATCTGGCAAGTTTGTGGTGGATTATTCCGGTTTGGCTGCTGGTTGATTTAGCCCTTATTTATTTTTATGTACCATGGTGGTATCAAAAAAATCAAACAAGTATCTAAGCAAAGAACGATTTTTATATCGAAAGAAGCGGTGGTGTGAATCAGACACCTCAACACCAATTGGACCATCACACCATTCGATTTTTTAAAGAACGGGTAGTTCCGGACAAGTAAGTTCAGATTTATTTGCAGGTGATGAACCAAACTGCCTTGTCCAATGCCCTACAGGCCTATTCCGTGATTAAGATTACGGACCCTAAGTTGAAAACGCCTCTAGCAGTAATTGGTAAATAGGCTTATATCGCGGATGCACCAGAATTGTTTATCTTTTTGGTAGACTGTTATCGGAATGCTCAAATTATGGCCGCCCAAGAGCAAGATGCCACCAAGTTGAAAACGATGGACTTCTTCAACCAAGGGGCTGTCGACGCTAGGCTAGCCGCCCAAAATATGGTGAATGCCATTGAAGCAGACGGTTTAGGAACCGTCTTTTTGGGGTTAATCCTAAATGATCCCCAAGCGGTCATCGATTTATTAGCCTTACCTCAACTGACCTTTCCCATTTTAGGTTTGGGTTTCGGCTATCCAGATGACCAGCCGGACTTGAAGCCGCGGATGTCATTAAAATTTAAAGTGGGTGAAAAAGCTTACCCTTATCATAAGGATATTTTACCTGCTACCAGCGATTACGACCAGGCCATGACCCATTATTATGATACCCGTGATTCCAATCGTAGGGCTGAAAACTTTAGTCATTACGTCGTGAATAAGGTATCCTAAGCCAAGCCTGAACGAGCCCGCATTCTTCGGGTGATTCAAAATCAGGATTTTGATTTAGGTTTGACTGACCCTTAGTCCTTAGAGGTGAAATATTTTCATTAATTTGTTACAATTTAGGAAATAAAAAGGGGGATTTAAATGACAATTGATAAGATGCTTGTTGATTTAACCGAAGTTCGAGGCATTGCCGGCAATGAAGGCCAAGTGCGTCAGCTTTTCAAAGACTTAGTGGCGGATTATAGTCAAGACTTTGTCCAAGATGGCTTAGGCTCTATTTATGCTAAGCATGAAGGCCAAGCGGATGGTCCGACCTTAATGTTAGGGGCCCATATGGATGAAGTGGGCTTTATGGTTCAATCTATCACCGACAAAGGCTTTATTAAATTTACCACCATTGGTGGTTGGTGGAGCCAAGTGGTCCTAGCTCAAGAAGTTGAAATAACCACCCGTAAAGGAGATGTCTACCATGGGGTAACCGGATCCAAACCGCCCCATGTTTTGAACGCAGAAGCTCGTAAGAAGCCAATTGATATGGATGACATCTTTATTGATGTGGGTGCGACTTCTAAGAAACAAGTTGAAGCCTGGGGTATTCGCCCGGGGGATATGATTACTCCTTTTATTAAAACTCGGCGAATGAATCCAGATTCGCCATTCTTATTAGCCAAAGCTTGGGATAACCGGATTGGGATGGCTGTAGCGGTGGAAGTTTTAAAATTTACTCACAGTCATGACCATCCTAATGTGATTTTTGCTGGGGCAAACGTGCAAGAAGAAATTGGTCTCCGTGGTGCCAAAACCGCTGCTCACTTAGTGAATCCTCAAATTGGGATTGCCTTAGACACAGGGACTGCCGGTGACACACCAGGTATGACTGAGAAAGAAGCTGATTCGATTCTCGGCAAAGGCCCCCAAGTCATTATCAAAGATGGGTCTATGATTGGTCATAAAGGTTTACGGGAATTTGTCACTGACTTAGCTGAACGACGGAATATTCCTTTCCAATATACCTTTATCCCAGGGGGTGGTACCGATGCCGGTTCATTCCACCAAACGCGGGATGGTATTCCATCGATTGCCATTACAGTACCGGTTCGTTATTTACATTCTCATACGTCAGTTATCCATGAAGATGATTTCAAGTATACCGTTCAATTAGTTCAAGCCATTGTTGAAGAGCTCGATCAAGCGGCTTACCAAACCATTATAGAAAATGTTTAAGTCTTATAACTAGAAAGAGGAAAGTATATGATTTTTGTTGATAATCAAAATGTCTACGATGCTTCGATGAACATTGCCCTAGAAACTTATTTGGTCGAAAACCGTTTAGTCGATGAACCCATCCTTTTATTTTATATTAATGACCCCTCAATTATTATTGGCCGTAACCAAAATACCATTGAAGAAGTCAACCAGCCTTATATTGAAGAAAAAGGAATCCGAGTGGTTCGCCGGATGTCTGGTGGGGGCGCGGTTTACCATGACCGGGGTAATTTCTCTTTCTGTTTTATTAAAGATGATGATGGGTCCTTCCGTGACTTCCAATCCTTTACCAAGCCTGTAATTGACGCCCTCCATAAAATGGGTGCCACTGGAGCAGAATTACAAGGTCGTAACGACTTGTTAATTGACGGTAAGAAATTCTCTGGGAATGCCATGTATGCTAAAGATGGCCGGATGACAGCCCATGGAACGATCTTGTTTGACTCTGACTTAGATGAAGTAAATAATGCCTTGAAACCACGGAAAGAAAAAGTGGAATCTAAAGGAATTAAATCTGTCCGTTCACGGGTGACCAATATTAAGCCTTTTGTGGATGATAAATATAAAAATTTAACCACTGAAGAATTCAGAGACTTAGTTTTACTTGAAATCTTTGGTGTAGAGTCACGTGACCAAGTGCCAGAATTCAAATTAACCGATGAAATTTGGGAAGGTGTGAAGAAAATCCATGCCGAACGGATGGGCAACTGGGACTGGAATTATGGCCAATCTCCTGACTTTGATTATGAAAAGAGTCATAAATTCCCATTTGGTTTTGTTGATTTCCGTTTCAATGTGAGCCAAGGTGAAATTGTGGATGCCACAATTTTTGGTGACTTCTTTGGTCTAGGTGATATTAAAGACGTGGAAGAAAAATTAAACGGGGTAAAATTCGAAAAAGCTGCCATTATTGATGCGCTTAAAGATGTCAACTTGAATAAATACTTAGGTGACATTAGTGCGGAAGAATTGGCCAACTTAATTTTTGAATAGTTAACAAAGATTGTATAAATATAAAGAGGACCTAGTTGAAAAGAGATGAGTTAAAATCTCTTTTCAACTAGGTCCTTTTATGTCTTTGAATGATAGTTGGCTTACTGGGGCCAAGTCAGCTCAGGAAAGAGTTCTTGTAAGACTGCTCTGCCTAAATAACGATCCTGACCTTGGCCTACGAAACGGTGGATGGACATGGCGGGGTTGAAGTTGGCTTCAATTACGCCATAATCTCCTGTTTGTTTAATCGGAGCGGTATAATCTTTAATCAGAATATCGACTCCACAGAAGGTGGTTCCCAACGCTTCAGCCGCTTGAATAGCAATAGCATTATAATCGTCATAGACTTGATCGGTACGGTCAATGGAAAGACCGCCGGTAGAAACATTGGAGTTTTCTCGTAAATAAACGACTTGGTCTTTGTCGGGGATGCTTTCAAAGCTTAACTGGTTTGCTTCTAACTGGAGGGCTTCTGTCTTCCCTTTTTCTAATAGGGTCATTGGAGCGAAATGCTTAGGTCCGCGTAGAGGATGTTGGTTAGCTTGATCTATCAGTTGGCTGATGGTATGTTTTCCATCACCTACTACTTGGGCAGGCTGGCGCTCACAAACAGCAAGGACTTCACCTGCTTGGACATAGAAACGTAATTCATCTCCAGGTACGAAACTTTCTACTAAAATGGTGTTATCTTCTTCGAAAGCAATTTCTAAGGCTTGGCGATACTGGCTTTGACTAGGAAGGGTTTTAAAAATAGAGATTCCTAAGCCGTAATTGGTATTTTTAGGCTTAACCACAAAGCCTTGTTCAGGTAGGAAAGGATAATAATGACTTGCCTCGTCTATCTCATTAAAATGTTGCCCTTGCGGGACATAAATCCCCGCTTCTTTGAGAATTTCTTTGGTTGCTACCTTGTTTTCCATTAGAAAATATGAAATCAAAGAATCTTTAGCAGTCATATTTCCATTACGGATATATTCTTGATGTCCTTGATGGCTTACTTTAATTAAATTATCCATCGGATCAACTATTTCAAGCTTCAAACCAACTTTTAAAGCTTCTTTGATAACATCCTGGGTAGAAAGCTCGAAATTCTCAAAGCCATGAAGATGGTAGGGCCGCTTTTGATATCCCTGCTTAAATTCCCTAGCTTGTTCTAAACCCCAAGCTAAAAAGTTAGCTGGATCAGGGCACTCATTGATTAATTGACCCGCAAGGGTTAGCTTTGAATCTTCTAGGGCTGCTTCTGCTTTTTCTACTAGAGGAAGTAAATCGATTTGACTGTTTTCTTTTAGTACTTGAGCTACTTCTCGCATGCTTTGACAAAGTAGTTTACCTTCTTCAAGGTCTGGACAAGGTGTTTGTGGGTGAGCTTCAGCGACGGCTTGGTTTAACCGATTACCTAAGTTAACGGATGCATCATCGGTTTCGCCCTCTAAGAATAAAAGTGAAATGAGGAAAAGTTTAATAAAGTCAATTTGGTCTTTCGTAATACCATAGGGAGTAAAGGGATTTAAGTCAAAATTACGAAACTCAAGATATTTAATCCCCTGGCAAAGGAGGTCGCGGACTTTTTGTCCACCACGAAAACGCACATCCCGGTAGAGTTCTTTTTCTAATGAAAGAAAGTTATCATTCACTGCCTTTTCAATGGATTCAATCATACTAGTAAGTGAACTATAATCAATGTTAATAGAATTAGCATTGCGGTAACCATACCGACTCTGGCGGATTGACCGCATGATGGTTTGAGGAGGGGTGCCAAATAGTTTGCTTTCATAAGTTGAATCAACATAAGGGCTGACCCCAAATAAATAAGTGAGTAACCAACGATAGCGGAAATAACGACGACCTAATTCAAAATAAATTTGATTAGTTGCTTGAATAAATGAAGGAAATCTACTGCCAACTAGCTTATGGACCAGTTGTGGTTTAATTTGAAAATTGTAATGGATACCAGAAACCAGTTGTACATCTTTGCCGTAAACCTGAACTAGGTGTTCGCGGTAAGCTACTTCTTTAGAATTGGAAAGTTTGGCTACAGGAATAGTATCGCGATCAGAGTTAAGCTTAGCGGGGGGGGAAGCGGGCCAAATCAAATCTTCTGGGTATGCTGCGGCCGTTATTTGGTGAAGCCCAGCTAACCAATTGATCAAATCTTGATTTTGTTTAAGCGGGGGAGTGATTAGTTCTAATTGGGCTTCGGCAAAATCAGTTTGAATATAAGGATGGTAGTCACGGCCACCTAAACCACCACTATCATGGGTGTGTTGGGAGAAATTACCTTGGTTATCCAAGCGCAAGGATTCCTTCTCAATTCCGACAGTTGATTCAAAAAGTTGGGGAATATCAGATGGTTGAAACCATTGAGTGGAAATAGTCATAATAAGCCTCCATAATATAATAGTGAAGTAATACCTTCTATTATACAAAGTAAAAAAATCAAAAGAAATAATATCGCTTAAAAAATTTGAAAAAAGATATTGACAAGGGTAAGGCGCCTATGATAAATTATTACACGTTGCTGATAACGGAAAAGTTAATCGAACCTAAAGAATTAAAAAAATTCCTAAAAAGTGATTGACAGCTCAGCACAAAGATGATATTATAATTTATGCTGTTACGACATAAAAGACGAACAGCTGAAAAAAACTTTAAAAGAAATTAAAAAATGCTTGACATTGATTTAATCCTCTGTTAAAGTATAGAGGTTGTCGCTTGAAAAACAAAAGACAACGAAAGCTCATTGAAAACTGAACAAAGACAAACACCAATTTGTGTAAGGGGTTCGTATAAACGAACAACCCGAATATTAAATTCGAGACAAACTGTGTATGATCAGTATAAAATCATAATTAGCTAGTATTTAAATGAGTCAATTAGGCTTATGAAATTAACTTTCATGAGAGTTTGATCCTGGCTCAGGACGAACGCTGGCGGCGTGCCTAATACATGCAAGTCGAACGCACTGACGGAGAACTTGTTCTCTTAACGTGAGTGGCGGACGGGTGAGTAACACGTGGGAAACCTACCCTTGAGCGGG
>NZ_AUAT01000011.1 GCF_000428865.1 Eremococcus coleocola DSM 15696 | reverse complement strand
GCCAGGGTTTGATAGGATTTTTCGCCGGATTCATAAAGTGTAATAGCTTTCAACTTAAATTCTACACTGTATTTTTTGTTTTGACGAGAGCGTTTTAACCCCTTAATCCCTGACGTTTGATAGGCATTGACCCACCGCCTAATCTGTTGAGTATCCTTCATGTTGTATTTTTTAGCTAACGGTTTGTATCCAATCGTATCCGAAAGATATTCTGCGACGACTTTCATTTTGAATTCTAAGCTATATTTAGCCATACAAAGACCCCCTAAAGTTGGATTTTTTGGTCCAACTTTAGGGGGTCAGTACAGTCCGAGGAGGGTCCTTATGTTTTGATTATTTATAAGGGTAAAACTAATTCGTCTTCCTCGGCTGTTTGGCCAACAATTTCAATGACTAAACCATGGGGGAGGCAGATTGCCGTCTGACCGGGTCGGGTAATCCAACCTGTCATGACACCAATTTGGTCGGGGCTATTGTCTTCTTTAATGCGGGCGTTTAGTCCATCAACTTCGACAATATTGTATTGACCATCGTGAGGATAGTATGTTTTGGTAAAGTCTTCACCATCTTCCGTTAATGGAAATTCATCGACTACTTGGCCATCAATACGAATAACTGCATATTTATCAACTTCTTCTGGCTGATTATAGGCCATAATCGTCCAGATATTGGGGATAAAAGATAGGGTTAAGGCTAAAATAATAAAAATATAGTCAAAAGGTTTGAAGGTTTTAAGTAATTTTTTCATAGAGTATGTCCTTCCAGATAATTCTTTACCTATTGTATAAAAAAATGCTATAATAATCTAGCATTTTATTTTAAACTTTGGTAAGATAGAAAATGTGTGAAAAGAAGCTAAAAAGAAACTAGAAATAAAGGAGTTTATATAAATGAAATTATCTGCTGAATTAAGAACTGAAACTGGTACTGCTGCATCTAAACGTGCACGTCGTCAAGGTTTGATCCCTGTAACCATGTATGGTAAAGACTTTGAAACACAATCATTATTAATTAATGCCCGTGAATTTGAAGCTATTCTTCGTAAAGAAGGTTCAAATGCGGTGTTTGAATTAGAAACTGATGGAAAAACTCAAACAGTTTGGGTTAAAGATTTCCAAAAAGCTGCTTTGAAGAGTGAATTCTACTCTGTAGACCTTGAAGCTATTTCAGCTAACCAAAAACTTGAAGTTGAAATTCCACTTGTTTTAGTTGGTGAAGAATCAGTTAAAGTCGGGATTGTGGAAACAGTTATCAACTCAATTCTTGCTGAAGCACCTGCTTCTAACATTCCACAATCATTTGAATTAGATGTAACTGGTATGGAAATTGGTGATACTAAAGCTGTATCTGATTTAGAAGTACCTTCTGATGTGACTGTCTTATTAGAAGCAGATCAAACCATCGTTTCAGTTTCTGCTCCATCTGAAGCTGAAGTTGAAGAAGATGAAGAAGCAGCTGAGCCAGAAGTAATTGGTGAAAGTGCTGAAGAAGAAGAAGACGCTGAATAATTCATAATTATTTCAAAAGTCTAAGGCTACCTGCTGGCCTTAGGCTTTTTATATATAAGGAAGGCTAGGGGACAGGTCAGGATTATGGTACAATAGGACCAGTAACTATAAGTGAGAGGTGGAGGTCAGATGGCGATGAATGCAGCATTAAAGACCAAAATTATTGCGGCAGCCCATGAAATTGGAATTGATAAAATTGGCTTTACCACAGCTGAACCATTTGATTATTTAAAGGACTCCCTCAAAGAACAAAAAGCTAAAGGTCATACTTCAGGTTTTGAACATCCGGTGATTGAAGAACGACTTTACCCTGACAAGATTTTCCACCAACCAAAATCTATTATTTCGATTGCTTTGGCTTATCCTTCAGAAATTCAAAATCCTTTAAAATCAGAAAGAGACAATCGGCGCGGCCTTTTTGCGCGGGCGTCTTGGGGTTTGGATTATCATGATATCTTACGAGAAAAGATGGATCGTCTCATAGCTTATATAAAGACTGAAGCCACTACAGCGACTTTTAAACCGATGGTGGACACAGGTGAACTAATTGACGTAGCAACAGCTCAAAGGGCTGGTTTAGGCTTTATTGGTAAGAATGGTCTCTTGATCACAGAAGAGTTTGGGTCTTGGGTTTATTTAGGTGAGATTATTACCGATATTGAATTTGAAGCAGACCAGCCAGGTGTCAGTGCCTGTGGTGATTGTACCAGGTGTATTGATGCTTGTCCGACCAATGCCCTCTTAGGCGATGGTCGGATGAATGCTCAATTGTGTTTATCCTTTCAAACCCAAACGAAAGGTTATATGGCTCAAGAATTCAGACGGCCTATGACGCATGTGATTTATGGCTGTGATATTTGTCAGTATGTCTGTCCCTTTAATCAAGGCAAATCAGTCCATCTACATCCAGAGATGGAACCAGACCCTGAAGTGGTTCAGCCAGCCTTAAAACCACTCTTAACTATTTCTAATAAAGACTTTAAAGAAAAATATGGTCCCTTAGCTGGTTCTTGGCGGGGCAAAAAACCGCTTCAAAGAAATGCGATTATAGCCTTAGCTAATATGCGCGACCAGACCGCAATCCCCTTATTATTACAATTAATGGAAGAAGATCCGCGGCCAGTCATTCGGGGAACTTCTGCCTGGGCCTTGTCTGTAATCCAGCGATTCCAGAATCCGGCTATGGTCAAGGCAATCGCGGCCCAATTAGCCAAAGAAACTGATCCCGAAACTGTGACCGAAATGACCCAGGCTATCGAAAAACTCAAAGATAAACGTCCTCCACGGTCAATAAAGACCCAATCATAGAAAGAAGTTTTTGTATGAAAAACCATATTGCCCTTTATCAACCTTTAATGCCAGCCAATACAGGGAATATTTCTCGGACCTGTGCGGCTAGCAATGCGCCTTTACACCTCATTCATCCTTTGGGCTTTTCTACCGATGATAAAATGTTAAAACGAGCTGGCTTAGATTATTGGCATAATGTCGAAATAATTGAACATGAGTCTTTTGAAGCCTTTTTGGATTATGTGGGCCAACGGCCGATGTATCTCATTTCAAAATTTGCACCGCGCATTTATACTGAGGCTGATTTAGCCCGAAATGAAGCTGACGAACAATTTTTCCTTTTTGGTAAAGAAACGACTGGTTTGCCTCTTGAATTTATGCTAGAACATAAACAAGATTGTTTGCGTATCCCCATGAATGATGAGCATGTGCGGTCACTTAATTTATCTAATACGGTCAATATTGTCTTGTTCGAAGCCTTACGGCAACAGAATTGGGCCAATATGGATCAAATTCATCATTATCGGGATACGGAAAAAAGTCGCCTCTTAAATTGGTAAGCAGAACACTTGAATGGTTACTCATATATGCTAAAATTGAGTCACAAATCTTATTTGAAGTGAGGAGACTTTACATGTTTAAAAATATTTATGAAACAATTGGTAACACACCTTTGGTAGAACTAAAATCTGAACCAGGCTCAGCTAAGATTTTTGCTAAAATTGAAAGCCGTAACCCATCTGGTTCGGTTAAAGATCGGCCAGTAAAATACATTGTGGAAGCCATGTTAAAGGATGGCACTTTAGAAGAAGGGGGCACCATTATTGAAGCCACTTCTGGAAACACCGGGATTGCCTTATCAATGATTGGGGCAGCCTTAGGTATTCATGTCATGATTGTCATGCCAGAAACCATGACCATTGAACGCCGCAATATTATGAAAGCTTATGGGGCTGAATTGGTTCTGACACCAGGACCTGATGGCATGCAAGGTGCCGTAGATAAGGCCAAGGAATTATCTGCTGAATTGGATGCTCCGATTTTGTCACAATTTACCCGCGAAGCTAATGTCCAATCGCATGTGGAAACTACCGGTCAAGAAATCTTAAAAGAACTAGACCAAGTTGATGGTTTTGTGGCTGGTTTTGGAACAGGCGGTACGGTAACCGGAGTTTCTCATGTCTTGAAAAAACATAATCCAGACACCCAAGTTTGGGCCATGGAACCAGCAGCGTCTGCTTTGATTAGCCAAGGTCAAGCTGGACCACATAAAATTCAAGGCTTAGGGGCAAATTTTGTACCCGATATTCTTGACCAAACTGATATTGATAAAGTGATGACCATAAGCAATGAAGATGCAATTGCTAATATGGTTGAATTAGCTAAAGGACAGGGGATTTTGGCAGGTGTATCCTCTGGGGCAAACTATGCAGCGGCTAAATTACTAGCCAAAGAATTAGGCCAAGGTAAGCAGGTAGTAACGGTTTTACCAGATACGGGTGAACGTTACTTGTCTGCCGGTTTCTTTGATGCCGAATAAGATTAAAAATGAGGACTACTGGCTAGACTTAGCCCAGTATATCTATGATCATGATCCTGCCTGTCATAGTGTCGATGAGGCCCTCAACTTATATCCTGGTTTACAAGCCCTCCGCGTCCATGATTTAGCCCACCAAGCCTACCTGGTTGGTGATTTTACTGTGGCCCGGCGGCTCTCGGAAGATAGCAAACGTCAAACCGGTATCGAAATTCATCCGGGGGCGCAAATCGGTGACCATGTGTTCATTGACCACGGGACTGGGGTTGTTATTGGTGAAACAGCCATTGTGGGGGACCGAGTCAAGATGTACCACGGGACGACGCTCGGTGGCCGTGGTAACGAAAAAGGGGTTAAACGTCATCCCACCATTGAACATGATGTAGAAATTGGTGCCAACGCTATTATCTTAGGTAATGTGACCGTGGGTCACCATAGTCGGATTGGGGCGGGCGCTGTCGTTTTGCAAGATGTCCCACCTTATGCTACTGCAGTTGGCGTTCCTGCTCGGATTATAGACCGGTCGCAAGACTATATCATTTAATTTTCTCTTACTTGTCTAGTTGACTTTTGGAGAAGATGACTTATAATAATTTTAATAAGTAAATGAGAAGTGAATAGTAATAGATTCAATTCAAAAGAGACATGGCGGTTGGTGCAAGCCATGGATGCGGGTCTATGAATCCACACTTTAATCAGCCTATGAATAATTTTTGAATTTAAATAGTGCCGGTGTCACCGTTATCGACTCAGAGTGCAAATAAGCTGGTAAACAAGGCTTATTTGAATTAGGGTGGTACCGCGAATGAGCCTTTCGTCCCAAGTTGGATGAAAGGCTCTTTTTGCATATAAAGGAGGAAAAATAATGTTAGACCGTAAAGTATTAAGAAATGATTTTGAGGCTGTGGCTGACCGCTTAGCCAATCGTGGGGTTAAGCGTGAAATCCTAGAACAATACCAAGCATTGGATCAAAAACGCCGTCGACTCATCGTGAAGGCTGAAGAAGATAAAAAGTTACGGAACCAAGTATCACAAGAAATTGCTCAATTAAAAAAGAATAAAGAAGATGCTGATGCCAAAATTAAGGAAATGCAAGAATTAGGTGGCCGCATTAAAGCTCAAGATGGAGAACTGGCTCAAGTCCAAGCCGACCTTGAAGCCATTGAATTTGGCTTACCCAACTTACCCCATGAAGATGTACCTGTTGGGGCAGATGAAGAGGACAATGTGGAAATTCGTCGTTGGGGTCAAATTCCTGAATTTGACTTTGAAGCCAAAAACCACTGGGATATTGCTGAAAACTTAGATATTTTAGACTTTGATCGTGGTGCTAAGGTGGCTGGGGCTCGTTTTGTATATTATAAAGGCTTAGGCGCTCGCCTAGAACGGGCCATTTATAACTTTATGTTGGATACCCATACCAATAATGGCTATAAAGAAATGATTGTGCCATATATTGTTAACGATAAAGCTATGTTTGGTACGGGCCAATTTCCTAAGTTTAAGGAAGACGTCTTCCAATTAACTGATGAGCGTGGGTTAACTTTAATCCCAACGGCAGAAGTTCCTTTGACTAACTTCTATGCGGATGAAATTCTAGATTTAGATCAATTGCCAACTAAATTTGTAGGATTATCTCCAGCTTTCCGTTCTGAAGCAGGGTCTGCGGGTCGTGATACCCGGGGCTTAATCCGGATGCACCAATTTAACAAGGTAGAATTAGTTAAATTTGCTCATCCAGACCATTCTTATGAAGAATTAGAAGGTATGACCCGGGACGCTGAATCTATTCTACAAGCTTTAGAAATTCCTTATCGTACCATTGTTTTATGTACCGGCGACATGGGCTTCTCTGCGGCTAAGACTTATGATATTGAAGCTTGGATTCCTGGCCAAGATACTTACCGTGAAATTTCTTCATGTTCAAACACAGAGGCTTTCCAAGCTCACCGGGCCATGATTCGTTTCCGAAATGAAGAAGGTAAGGTAGACTATGTTCATACCTTAAACGGTTCTGGTTTAGCAGTTGGTCGTACTTTAGTCGCTATTTTAGAAAATTACCAACAAGTGGATGGTTCTGTTAAGATTCCAGAAAAACTGGTTCCTTATATGGGAGGCGTGACTAAAATCACTAAAGAAAATGCCCATGGTGTGAATTTATAATAAAAGAAAAGGAAGCTAGGTTTTTACCTAGCTCCTTTTTTAGGTTAATGGATACGTTTAACTCGATTTGATTGAGAAAAATATAGTCAATGGTATAATGGATGTGTAGAAGGATGATAGGAGGCAGCACCGATGCAAAATTTGAATGCTTTGGTTATTTGGAAGAAAACTTCACTTGATATAATTAAGTATTTACAAGACCTATCTGTATCTTTTGCTTTAATTGTGCTTAAAGCTATAGATTTTTTGAGTTCATCTTTGTCTGTGCATGTCACACCAAACTTTCTACACCCTATTTTTATTAATAATAGTATCAAGTAATCATAGATTGCTTGGTACTTTTTTTCTTTAAGGAGGTGAACCTGACTTGAAACCTAAGAAAACTGATAGAAAGGTTTGGTGATCCAGAATGTATCTTGACTAAGAGGAAAAGACTCTTACTATAAATTAACAATTAATTGCTAATATATTTTCTAAATTCGCTTACTTTGCCTAACTAGACCGAGCTAATTCGGTCATAGTTAGGTTTTTATTATGGTATCTGGCTTTTTGTGTTAAAATAGGGGCTGATTAGTCTTAAAGGAGTCTTCGTATGCGTGCAACTAATTTCAATCATATCCTACCAGCCATTATTCTGTCTTCCTTAGCCGGATCTCTAGATGCTTATTCCTATATTAACTTTGGCAAGGTATTTGCTGGAATGCAAACAGGTAACATTATTATTTTGTCGATTCGGATTGGTCAAGGGGCTTGGTCAGCGACCCCTCCTTATCTTTTATCTATTTTTATGTTTGTCTTAGGTACCTTGGTAACTCGGTTTATTCAACACCAAACCCGGTTAAAAGAAAAGGGGGAGGCAGGGTTGCTTGTTCTCCTATTTGAAACGGTCATGATGTTATTAGCTGCCATGCTGCAAGATTATGTGCCTCCTTTGGTCATCACCTCATTTTTTGCTTTAGCGGCTGCTGCTCAATTTCAAGAGTTTCGCTCTTTAGGCAAGCATTCCTATGCTTCGACTATGATGACTGGGAACTTGCGGAATTTGACTGAATCATTTTATGATGCGGTTTTTCTCAAGGATGCCTTAGCAAAGAACCGACTTAAGTATTTAAGTATGGTCTTAGCTTCCTTTGTTTTGGGAGTTTTGATAACTGCCTTTTTAAATTTACAATTAGGTCTTTATTCAATTTGGATTTTAGTATTTGGCTTATTCTTGGTGATGCTGATGGGGATTCGGCTTGGAGGATTAGATCAAGCTGGAAATAAATAACTTATTTTAGTTATTTATTGAGGTTGACTGGCTAAATACCCTAGGCAAGTTTGATATTTTTGTGGTAAAATACACTTTGTACAGTTTATAGAGGAGGAAAGCTCTTGGAACAAATCTTAACAATTGCACTTTTAATTGTTGCAGTTTTAATCATTATTGCAGTAATTATGCAACCAACTAAAGGAAATGCTGCTAGTATGTTATCAGGGTCTGATGATGGCCAAGCTAAAACAAAAGCGAGAGGTTTTGAAGCCTTTTTAATTAAAACAACAAGTGTTTTATCTGTTTTATTCTTTGTATTAACAATCGCCCTTGCTTATTTATCAGCTAAATAATTTATACCTCTGGTAATCGTTTGGTTATCAGAGGTTTTTTATTGCGCCCGTAGGAACGCAGTGACGTACGGGCGCAATACCAGGCGCAAGCGAAGCGGCGCGTGGTTTCAATTAAAATTTCGTAAGAACGCAGCAACATGAAGGACTCCATACTCCCTACAGTCGTATGGATACTGAGGCAGTTATCTCACTGGGTTCAAACTGCCTCAGTAATAAGGCTGATAGCTTTTATTTTATCCTATTTTAGGATAGGATAAGAGTTAGAGTAAACAGGGAGTGGATAGGTTGAATACAACAGAGAATTATTACCCAGTACAAGGGAGCCAGTCTAAGAATATTGGGATTATTTTATTCCATGCTTATACAGGAACCCCTAATGATGTTAATTTGTTAGCGCGGAAATTGAATCGAAATGGCTATGATGTTTTATGTCCAGTTTTTCAGGGACATGGGACAAATGATATTTTTGATATTTTAAATGCCCCTATTTCAAGTTGGCAAGAGGATGCCAAGCAAGCCTTAGCCTTTATGGTAGACAAAGCCTATGATTCCATTATGGTTTTTGGCTTATCATTAGGTGGAATTATAGCCACTTGGCTTTTAAGTCAAGACCAAGGTCAGCTCAAGGCGGGTGGGATGTTTAATTCACCAATTTTGCCTGATTCACTTGTGGATTTGCAGACGCCATTTTTAGCCTATGCGCGGGCCTTATATATGTCCAATAACCGATTAGAGCAATTTGTAAATGATAAAAAGCAAATTATTGACCAACATAATCAACAAATGCAGGCCTTAAATGATTTCCGGCAGGCCATGGGTCCTAATCTTGCGAAAATTAATGTCCCATTCTTTGTCGCTCAATCGGGTCAAGATGAACTAGTTGATTCACGGCCAGAAGCAGATTTTCTAACCTTTATTAATCCTAATTATTTAGATTATCATTTCTATCCAGATAATAGTCACGTGATTACCGTTAATCGTAACCGCCAAGCGTTTGAACAAGACTTGTTTGAATTTTTGGAGCAAGCTAACCAGTAGGAGGTCAGCCATGAGTTTAAGTAAATTAGAAAATAATCTACTCCTTTTCTTCCAAGAACATAGGGGTAAGTCCTTTAAAGCCAATGATTTAGCAAGTCAATTTAACTATCAAGGTTCTAAAAATTATAAGAAATTAGTCAAGGCTCTTGCCTTTTTAGAGCATATTGGTGAAATTGAAATGGTGGGTCAAGGCAATTTTCGGGTTGCCCAAAATAATAATAAATTAGTGGGAACTTTTCGTGCGAATGCCAAAGGATTTGGATTTATTTCGGTTGATCCAGAAAAACCTGATTACTTTCTGCCACCGGGAAAAGTTGGCCAAGCCATGGACGGGGACACTGTAGAAATTAGAGTGCTGAGAGAAGTTGACCCGCAAACAGGTAAAGGGTCTGAAGCAGAAGTGGTCCGAGTAGTTGAACGGGCGATGGACCAAGTAGTTGGTGAGTTTGTTGCCTTTAATCAAGACCAACGACAAGATACAGGCTATATTGGCTATTTGATTCCCCGCTTAGATTCGGGCCAAAGCTTAAGGATGATGGTTGACTCTAAAGGCCTCCATCCTGTGACTGGCTCTATCTGCTTGGCTGAAATTACCCAATATCCAAGTCCTGATAATCCAGGGACCTTGGTCGGTCTCATCACCAAAGAAATTGGTCATAAAGATCAACCAGGTGTCGATATTTTAGAAATTCTCTACCAATTTGGCATTCCTAATGAGTTCCCTGAAGATGTTTTGGAACAAATTAAGGAATTCCCTGATGTGATTGATCCCGCCCAAGTACAAGGCCGGCATGATTTACGCGATCAACTCATCATCACCATCGATGGTGCCTCTGCCAAAGACTTAGATGATGCGATTTCTTTAGAAAAAAATTCTGATGGTAGTTATGAATTAGGCGTCCATATTGCAGATGTTTCCCACTATGTTCAAAAGGGAAGCCCGATTGATCAAGAGGCATACCAACGTGGTACCTCTGTCTATTTGACCGACCGAGTTGTACCAATGTTGCCACAGAAATTATCTAATGGCTTGTGTTCCCTAAACCCTAAGGAAGATCGCCTGACAATTACTTGTCAGATGACCATAAACACCCAGGGTAAGGTTACCGCCTTTGATATTTATTTATCTGTCATTAATTCTTCCTACCGGATGACTTATCGTGATGTGAATGAGATTTTAGCGGGTGACGCTAAACTCCGTCAAGATTATCAAGAAATTGTACCTATGTTAGAAGATATGGCAGCCTTACATAAAATTTTAGAGAAAATGCGGCTTAAACGAGGAGCCCTTAATTTCGATACTAAGGAAGCGGAAATTATTGTCGATGAAGAGGGCCAACCCCAAGATATCGTGGTCCGTCAGCGGCAAACCGGGGAACGGATGATTGAATCCTTTATGCTGGCTGCCAATGAAACTGTCGCTGGGTATTTTATGGCCAAGCAATTACCGATGGTTTACCGGATTCATGAGCAACCAGACGAAGAAAAAATGTTGCGCTTTGCCGAATTTGCTTCTTCACTTGGTGTTCCATTAGGTGGGCATGCAGCCACCATCAAACCTAAACAGTTACAAGAAACTCTGAAAAAAGTCCAAGGACAAGATTTTGAATCAGTTTTGGCGATGATTATGTTACGGTCGATGCAACAAGCCAAATATTCGATTGAACCTCTGGGACATTATGGACTAGCAACCAAAGAATATACTCATTTTACTTCACCGATTCGTCGTTATCCGGACCTAATGGTTCATCGTCTCATCCATTTTTACCTTGCACGTCCAAGTAAGAAGGAAATTTACCAAGAAACAAGTTACTTGGCTGGTGCTGCTGACCAAGCATCAAAAATGGAACGACGCGCGGTGGATGCAGAACGTGAAACGGATGCCCTGAAGAAGGCTGAATTTATGGCCGATAAAATTGGACAACAGTTCCCAGGCCATATTGCTTCGGTCACTTCTTTTGGGATGTTCGTAGAATTGGCCAATACGGTTGAAGGTTTAATCAGTCTTGATAAATTGTCTGATGATTATTATCAATTTATTCCTTCCCACTATATGTTAGTCGGCGAGCGGACCAGTAATGTTTTTAAAATCGGTCAGAAAGTCGTGATTGAAGTGGAAAAAGTTGATATTAGCCAACGACAAATTGATTTTAAATTAGTCGATTATGAAAGCCAAAAAGCGGACCAAGCAGCTTTAGATTTAGCCCAAGGTCAGAAACGTTTGGGCCGTCGTCCTAAACAAAATACGTCTGGCAATCACCACAAGCCTGGTAAGTCTGCGACTACGTCTAAAGGTCGGGCCAAGAATAAGGCTAAGGCTAACCAGGGCAAACCTAAATTTGCCAAGTCAGGTCAAGCTAAGGGCAAGCCGAAGACTAAGCAAAAAGTCCGTAAAAATAAGACTGCAAAATTCTCCAAGTCTTTTAAAATGACAAAACGGGGGAAATAATTTAAACAGAAAGTAGGAATTTGATGTCCCAAGTGAAAAAAGACAAACCCTTGGCCTCCAATCGTAAGGCCCGCCATGATTATGAAATTTTAGAGACCTTAGAAGCAGGGATTGCTTTAACGGGGACCGAAATTAAATCGGTACGTCAAGGTAAGATGAACTTACAAGATGGTTACATTTCTTTTTATGGGGGACAAGCTTGGTTAAAAGCAGCCCATATCAGTCCTTATGAACAAGGAAATATATTTAACCATGATCCGGTGCGTGATCGTAAATTGCTTTTGCATAAGCGGGAAATTCTTAAGTGGGATCAAGAACTACGACAAAAAGGTCTGACTGCGGTCCCTTTAAAAGTCTATTTGGTTAGAGGTAGAGCCAAATTATTGATTGGCCTAGCCCGAGGAAAGAACAAATATGATAAACGTCAATCTTTAAAACAAGATCAAGCTAAACGCGATATTGATCGTGCTATGAAAGACCGTTATTAATCTGATTATTAAATAAAAAAGAGTTAGACCAATTTAGGTCTAACTCTTTTTTATTTAGTTTAAATTGCATTATTTTTTAACTTGGCGTTTACGGACCCCCTTATTGACATCCAATAAGACTGGCAGAATCATTGGTGAACGTTCGGTCCGGTCATATAAGAAGGGCTTGATGGTATCAAAGATAATATCCCGCATCATACGTTCATTAATTCTATTGCCATTTTCATTCAAACCACGGTTAATGGCAGAACGTAAGGTTTGCTGCATATCATTGATTAAATCAACGGATTCCCGCATGTAGATAAAACCACGCGACATAATGTCTGGACCAGAAATCAATTGTTTATTCTTGTAATCAATGGTAGCTGTAACAATCACTAAACCATTTTCAGATAGGTTCTTCCGATCTCGAAGGACAATATTACCCACATCACCAATACCAGAACCATCCACATAAACAGCTTGAGCCGGGAAGTGACCCGCTCGACGGGCACTATTAGCGGTTAAGGCTAACATATCACCGTTCTTTTGGACAAAGCAGTTTTCAGCTGGAATACCTGTTAATTGAGCGAGTTTAGCTTGGATGGATAACATCCGGTATTCACCGTGGACTGGCATAAAGTATTTAGGCTTCATCAAGCGCATCATCAATAATTGCTCTTGTTGACTGCCGTGACCAGAAGTATGGATATTGTTTAACTTACCATGGATGACTTCAGCACCGGCTTCAATTAAGGAATTGATTACCCGGTTAACGGAAACCGTGTTACCAGGAATAGGTGAACTTGAGAAGATAACCGTATCATTTGGTTGAATTTGAATTTGTCGGTGAGTCCCATTTGAAATCCGGGATAAAGCTGCCATGGGTTCACCTTGTGAACCCGTACAAAGGATGATAAATTTTTCCGTAGGATAGCGATTAATATCCTTGCTTTCAATAATGACATCGAGTCCCTTATCATCAATATAACCTAATTCACGGCCATTTTTAAAAGCATTTTCCATAGATCGGCCAAAGACGGCAATTTTACGGTCAGTTTCAACGGCTGCTTCAACAACTTGTTGTAACCGGGAAACGTTAGAGGCGAAGGTTGCAAATATAACCCGGCCTTGAACACTTTTAATAATTGAATGGATAGACTGTCCCACAATCCGTTCGGACATGGTGAAATTTGGAATTTCAGCATTGGTTGAGTCACCCATCAAGAGGAGGACGCCTTCCTCACCAATTCGTGCCATTTTATGTAAGTTTGCTGGTTCGCCCACAGGGGTAAAGTCAAACTTATAGTCACCTGTGAAGACGATATTACCAACTGGGCTATTGATAACTATTCCATAAGCTTCAGGAATAGAGTGAGTTGTCCGATAGAAGGATACTTTAAGTTTACGGAAGTTAATCTCAGTGTCTTCTTTATATTCGGTAATCTGTGCATCCCTAAGTAGGCCACGTTCTTGTAATTTGTTACGAATAAGGGCAGCAGCTAGTGGATCGGCATAGATTGGCACATTTAATTGTTGTAAGAGAAAAGGAATTCCACCAATATGGTCTTCGTGACCATGACTAATGACTAAGGCTTTTACCTTATGTTGGTTTTCGATAATGTATTGAAAATCATTGATAACATAGTCAATTCCCAATAAGTCATCTTCTGGGAATAAAACGCCACAGTCAAGGAGGACGATCTCATCTTGAAATTGGACCCCATACATATTTTTTCCAATTTCTTCCAAACCACCGACTGCAAAAACGCCGACTTCGTTATTTTTTAAATTGACTGCCATCTTAGAAAGTCAACACCTTAAAATCAGGATTGTTTTCTTGTTCGTATTCCAAGAACGCTCCATCTATTTCTTGAATAAATTCAATATTGTATGGTGTATTTTCACTGATTTTTGAGCGGGCTTCCACTATAGAATCCGCTTCGACATAAAGTGCCTTGGTGTTTTCACGCCGAGGTACTTCGATTTTATTTTCTTGATAATTTACTTTATATATCATGTTAAATCTCCTTTTGAAATTTTTGGTGAAACCTGTTTTCTCTGCCTTTTCTATAATAGCATATTAGCAAAATCAAGTATAGTCACGGGGCTGGGCAAAAAGTCCAGTCCTTTGATTAATTTACGTATTAAGCTATTTAGTCAAATGAACTTGCGGTGATTTTTTGCTTGAGTGATAGTCAGTTCTATCAAATTCACCTATACGGACGTCATTAGCACCGCAAAAAATAAAGTTATTTTGCTTTTGACCTGCTGTTAATTCCTTTTAAAATAAATTACTCGATTAAAACGGAATCGTGATTTTTTAGGGTATTTATTTATAGGCAAGATGAAAGGAGTTAGCCATGATTGAACAAGCAGGAAAGGATTTAATACAAGCAGCCTTAAAGGCTCAGGTTTCAGATGTCCATTTGCTACCTTGGAAAGAAAACTACCGTATTTATTTCCGAAAAGAGGGGTGTTTAAGTCATTTCCAAGATCAAGGACTTGAATGGGGGCGACGTTTAATTGCTTATTTCAAATATTTAGCGGATATGGAGGTGGGGGAACGACGGCGCCCACAGTCAGGCTCGGTTAACTATCAGCTAGACCATAGTCAGGTAGAACTACGGTTTTCGACGATTGCCAATGTTCACCTAGAGGAATCCTTGGTAATTCGGATTTTACAAGCAGAGCGGACCAAAGACCAACATTTACAGACTTATTTCCCTAAGCAGGAACAAGTTCTAGAGAAATTAGTTAAACGCCAGAGTGGTCTGATTCTTTTTTCGGGTCCAGTGGGTTCTGGTAAAACAACCACTATCTATCATCTATTGAGGCAGCGAATGGGGCAGGAAACCATTCAAATTATTACCATGGAAGATCCCGTCGAAATCTATGAACCAAATTTTCTCCAAACTGAAATCAATCTTCGAGCTGGTATTAGTTATGACTTATTGATTAAGGCGAGTTTACGTCACCATCCTGAGATCCTCCTCATCGGTGAAATCCGGGATGAAGAGACCGCCCGGATGGTGATTCGAGGAGCCTTAACGGGACATTTAATGATTGCCACGATCCATGCCAAAAATTGTCAGGGGGTCATTGGCCGCCTCCAGGAATTAAAGATAAGTCAGCAGCAATTAGAACAAACCCTAATTGGGGTGGTGTCACAACGCTTGGTGACATCTTGTCTGACTAATCATTTACAGCACCAACGCTTAGCGATTTATGAAATTCTCCACGGACCCACTTTGAAGCATTATATTCAGGACGGACGTATGGCACTAGACTTTGTGTCATTAAACCACCAGCTAAGAAAGGCTTGGGCTTATGGCTACATCTCTAAAGAAAACTATGAAAAATTTGAATTGGTTTAACCGAAAGCCTAGGATTAAAATCCCCAAAAAACAACAAGCATATTTTCTTAAATCTATTGCCACGCTTTTACAAGAAGGTTTTTCTTTAATCCAGGCCTTAAATTTTATGAAAATTCTCCTGGACAAACAAACGCCGGCTCTAGACCATATGATGACACTTTTGGGCAAAGGAGGACAATTTGACCAAGCTTTGTTTGATTTAGGCTTTTCCTTGGCCTGTCGAAGTCAGGTTTATTATGCCCAAAAGCAAGGGCGATTTAATCAAGGCTTATTAAAAGCCGGCCAACATATTGATCTTATCCATAACTACCAAAAGAAATTAATTCAATCCTTGATTTACCCATTAATTATGTTTGCTTTTTTGATTGGGCTTTTGTTTTTGATGCGGTCTTTTTTACTGCCTCATATTACGAGTTTTATCAGTCAAGAGCTTTTTGATTCGAACATTTTAGTGAAGAGCTTGATTAGCTTCTTTGCTTATTTACCCCAACTTTTCTTAGGCAGCCTGGGCTTAATTTTAGTAAGTATAGGCATGCTTACTTATTATTTTCGGCGGTTTGCTTATTTAGAGCAACTTCGGCGCCTATCTAAATTTCCCCTGCTTGGTCACTGGGTAATTAAATATGCTTCGTATAAATTTACGCGGGAATTAGCTTACTTTTATGAAGGGGGCTATTCTCTGCAACAAACCCTAACTTTTCTTCTAAAGTACCCCATAGATCCACTCATGACCCATCTTGCCCATCACTTAGAAGTAGGTTTCAAAAGTGGCCGCGATTTGGCCACGCTCCTAAAAGAATGTTTAATTTTTGCGGAAGATTTACCCTATGTAATCCACCACGCTGAATTAACCTGTCAATTAGCCAGTCAGTGCCAACTGTATTCCCAGAAGACTTTTGATGATCTTTTGGCAGATATTAGTCAGAAAATTGCTTATGTCCAACCCATTTTATTTTTAATCATTGCTGGCTTAGTGCTTGCCATGTATCTCATGATGATGTTACCGATGTTAACTTTTGATGGTTTTTAAAATAAGGAGGATATGATGAAAAAATTATTATTAAAGCTAGTTAATCATTTAACCCGTTTTAAAAAGAAAAATTCTGGCTTTACTCTCCTGGAAATGTTAATTGTTCTCATTGTAGTCGGACTTTTAATGGCGATTATTATTCCAAATGTCTCGGGTCAAAGGGACCGGATTGAAGCCCAAGCAAAAGAAAATATTGCTGAAATTCTCACCACTCAAGTCAATACTTACAAAATGGTGGAAAATGATAGTGCCACTGTTACCACCACCACTTTACAAGAAGCGGGTTATCTCACTGAAAAACAAGTCAAAGAAGCGGAAAAATTACTCGATATTGGACCAAGTGAAACTATTCCAGACCCAATTCCAGTTCCGAGTACTTAAAACTAAATCTGTATGATTAGTAGAAAAATCCAGACTCGAGCAGGCTTTTCTTTGATGGAAAGTCTGCTTGTTTTAACCATAATTACCTTAGTAATGATTGCCTTTCAAATAATCCCAAGCCGGGACTTACACCATTATCTCGAAGTTAATTTTTTCTTTTCTCATCTAAAGTCTCAGTTAATTTTTGGCCAGGAAAAAGCCATGACTCGGTTAGAACCTATCAGAGTCTCTTTTCATAAAGATTTGAATCAAATTTATTTCGCTGCTCAAAGTCACTTATATCCTTATCAAATCTTAGATCTACCGGCAGACTTAGAATTAGCAAGTAACTTTGAATTTATCTTTACACCAACTGGCCGGACGAATGCTTTTAAAACAGTTATCTTTAATGATTTAACAATGCAGGAAGCTTATTATTTAAAATTTCAGTTAGGGAGTGGTCGGTTTGTATTATCCCAATAAAGCGGGGTTTACCTTAGTTGAGGCACTTTTAGCATTTTTTTTATTTTCTTTCATCCTAGCCTTATATGTGCCCGGTCTCTCACTGGAAATAGACCAAATCCAAAGGCAGAAAAGTCAGCATTCACAATGGCGTCTTCTTTATGAGCTCGCGCAAGTTACCCTCCCGCAACGAGTTGAATCGACGCCCGTGACCGACGATGATGATTTAGCGGGTCAAGAGGAGGAAATTCAGGTTTTGCTCGAAAGTTATCAGACGGCATATAATGATTTACCAACGGATTATCAATGTAACCGTGAAGTGTGTTATCTTAGTTTTGAATCAGGTCATAGTTTAGGAGTTCTTGCCTATGAAAGCACAGACTAAAGCATTTACCTTGATTGAATCCTTATTTGTCTTATTTATTGCTAGTCTCATCCTTTATTCCCTTCAATCAGTCCTATTAGTTTACCGGCAGGAAGTCAATCGGGTCCAAGCTGATCATTATTTAGACTTTCACCAGTTCTTGGTCTTATTGGAAAACGAATTAAAACGATATGACCAAGTACAAGTCGAAAGCAAACAAATCATTGTTAAAAGTAATGAAGCTGAAACATTTTATCTACAAGCTTATCAAAATCAGTTAATTAAGCGGCCTGGTTATCACCCCTTACTCCTTGAAGTCGCGGATTTTACTTTCTTTGAATTTTCAAGTGGCCTTTATGTGTGGGTGGAATTTGATAATGGTCAAAAATTTACGGGGTTCATCCCCTTAAAGCTGTCGGTCCAGAAAGTAGGGTCAGCTGATGAGATTTCCTAAAGCTAGTCCCGGAAAAAAGGGTCAGCGTGCCATTGCCTTGCCCTTGGTCTTGGTTTTTATGGTGATTAGTCATCTAATTTATCTAGGCATTATTCAATTGAATGCCTACCAAGGGATACACCTTAAAGAGCTAAATACCTTTTACCAGGCTCGCGTTCAAGAAAATATGGCTCTGGAAAAAATCAATCCACAAATTCAGGAAAAACTAAAGTTATTTGAGCTAGTTTTACTTAATCAGGCAGAAGACCAGATGCGACAAGTCAGGTGGGTTGGCAATCAAACAGATGCGTGGCAATTAATTCATCCTCACATTTGGATTATGGAAGATCAAAGCAATCATAGGCTGGCATTATTACGGATTGATGTATTTGTAGACCAAGCTTATCATTCCCTGATCAATCCTAATTCAATCAGATTAATGGGCAGCTTCAAACCTTCGGGTTTGACCCAGGTGGACCCTAAATATCAAGCAGATGATCCCTGGTTAGCCATCGAAGCTGAAATATTAAAATCAGATTATCGGCTAGTAAAACGGCGAGAGTCCGATTATACCAACCATTATGATTATTTCTCACAAATTCAAGCAAACTATGCCTATGAAGCAGGTGGAGTCCAAGTGATGGGGGCGATAGATGGGTTAAGGATGACGAGCTTTATTGATCAAAGTGATTTTACCAGAACAAGTTTTACTCCCTTAAGTCCGATAAAATACCAATTTAAATTCTATTATTATGAGTGGCAGCAGGATTAGTCCGCTGCTTTTTAGCTAGCGGGATTGAAGAAGGAAAATCCTTGTTTTTAGCTTGGACTGCTGGGTATTTAGGAAGAAGTCTATCTTCTAAGCCCAGAGTTTTCACTCAATCATTACTTAATAAAAAGGAGAAATTTGACAAGAAGAAGCTACGAAAATTTTTTGCTTGGTTTCATCATTGTCATTTACAGGTCAAGATTGGTATAATAAAGGTAATCTGATGAAAGAAGGACTTAATATGTTATATCGATTAGAAAATGTACGTAAGGAGTTAAAAGAATTAGGTCTTGATGCACTCTTAGTGTCTACTCCTTATAATATTCGTTATTTATCCAATTTTACGGGAACCACAGCGCAAGTTTTAGTCACCCTAGAAGATGCTTATTTTATTACTGACTTTCGTTATGCCGACCAAGCCAAAGCCCAAGCCAAGGGATTCAAAATTAGAATCCAAACCGATGGGGTCTACCAAGAAATCAATGATATTTTAATTGAAGATAAAATCGAACGTTTGGGTATTGAAGCAGATAATATGACTGTTTCAACCTACATGGAACTTTCCGATTTATTTGAAGTTGAAATTATTGAAACCAAAGGTTTGATTGAAAGGATTCGTGAAATTAAAGATGAAACTGAAGTTCAATTAATCAAAGATGCTTGTGCTATTACGGATGCAGCCTTTGACCATATCTTAGGTTTTATCAAAGCAGGTCAAACTACTGAAATCGAAGTTGCTAACGAATTAGAACGTTTCTGCAAATCTAAAGGCTCAACTGGCATGTCTTTTGACACGATTGTAGCCTCAGGCTTACGGTCTGCCATGCCTCATGGGGTCGCTTCTGAAAAAGTAATTGAAGAAGGAGAATTGGTTACCTTAGACTTCGGTTGCTATTATAAGGGCTATACCTCGGATATGACCCGGACTATTGCGGTAGGGCAAGTGGATGATAAATTGAAAGAAATTTATCAAGTAGTCTATGATGCGCATATGAAAGTAACTCAAGAAGCTAAACCTGGTATGACCGGAGCTGAAATTGATGCAATTGCTCGTGATTATATTAGCGAAAAAGGTTATGGCGAATACTTTGGTCATTCCACCGGCCACGGTATTGGTTTAGATATCCACGAAGGTCCGGCTATTTCTCGCTTAAATCATAAACCTGTGGTTGCGGGCCAAATAATTACCAATGAACCTGGTATCTATATCTCAGGACTTGGTGGTGTGCGGATTGAGGACGATTTAATTGTGACGGAAGACGGCATGATTCCAATTCAAACTGCACCACGAGAATTGATTACGATTTAGTTTTAATAGACAGGTCTAGGTAAATAGCCTAGAATATAGCTAAGAAATTTAAAGCAAGACACAAAGGGGATGAAGATGCATGGCTAAACAAAAAGACTTACAATTTGGTGCCGTAAGCCAAGATGAATTAGGAACTATTTCAATTACTACCAGTGTTCTAGAAGCAATTGCTGCTAAGGCAATCAGTGAAGTTCCAGGAGTGGTTAAAACCGAAAGTCAACTCCAAAAGGAATTAGGTGCTTTTCTAGGATTAACCGGTGATAAGATTAAAGCAACGGCCAGTCAACTTGAAGGCCAACCGATTGCACTCGATGTGGCGGTTCATATTCTATATGGTTATTCTGCGCCACAAGTAGCCTTAGCCATTCAAGAAACCGTCAAAGAACAAATTTTGTTCATGACCGATATTGTAATCCAAGAAGTGAATGTCCATATTATGTCAGTAGAAACTGATAGCAACGCGAATAATCTTTTAGATAAAGTCGGTGAGTAAGATGGGGTTATCTGTTGAAAATCGTTCGCAAGCCAGACAAGTAGCGGTTCAAGCCTTATATGATTATACCCACTTTGAAAGTAATAATGACTTAGATCAAGCTTTAGACTTTGCCCTAGAATCAGGTCATTTTCCTGACCAAGGCTATGATGAAGTTGCTAATGATTATTTGTATTTGCTTTTAAATGGTGTGGTAGATCATCTCAGTAAGATTGATGCCCATATCGAAAAATATTTAAAAAATTGGACTTTAGCGCGGATTGCCCGCATTGATTTGAATATTTTACGGGTTGCTTTCTTCGAATTACTCTATATGGATAAAGAAGATGTGCCGGCTAGAGTTACAGTGGATGAAGCGATTGAGTTGAGCAAATTTTTCTCAGATGATAAATCGCGGCAATTCATTAACGGCGTTTTAGCCACAGCTATCAATGATTTGGGGAAAAATCAGGATCAGGATGAAGCTAAGCTTAAATAATTAGCCTATTATTTTGTATAAGAGGTCAGGAGGATACCTGACCTCTTTAATTATTGCAACAAATTTTTAAAATATGAATCCAAACAATAAATATGGTAAAATTTAGGCGAATGGAGGAATGAGGATGACACAAATTTTGACAGGCGAACGCTTAGCGCAGGCTAAGTTTTTGACATGCAAAAATTTTATAAAAGATTTAGACCCTGAATTCAAGAAACCAGGCTTAGCCATCCTCACCAATCGAAAGGAAAAAGGGAATCAAGTTTACCTCAAGCAAATAAAAAAACAGACCCAAGCACTCGGCTTAGAGTTGACTGTAGCGGATGTTGCAGACTATGCCACACTTGCAGACATGGAAGCTCTGATTGAAACTTGGAATTATGATGATAATATTCATGCTATCCAGGTTCAAAGCCATCTTTTGCCAACTTCCGAGCAATATGCACTTCAACAAACTGTTGCTCCCCAAAAGGATATTGAAGGCCAACATGCCATCAATCAAGGCCGGCTTAATTTAAACCAGCCAACATTTTTGCCGGTGACTGCTCAAGCGGTCTTAGATTTATTGACTTTTTATCAAGTCCCAGTTAGGGGTAAACAAGTCACAATTTTAGGTATGAGTTTCATAGTGGGTCTTCCCTTGGCCATAAAATTGAGCCATCTTGATGCGACAGTGTCCTTGTGCCATCGGGAAACATCTAATTTAACCCCTTATTTAAACCAGGCAGACTTAATTATTTCAGCCATGGGCCAAGTGGGGGTGCTCTCAGCGGAGGATATCTCCAAAGCAGCGGTCTTGATTGATGTGGCCACAAATTTGGACTCTGACGGAAAGTTGGTGGGAGATTTTCCTTATGCTGACTTAAAAGACCAGGTTAAAGCAATTACCCCTGTGCCAGGTGGCTTAGGTCCAGTGACCGTTATGACTTTGATGGAGTCGGTCTTACAAGCTTATGGACTGCAAAATAATTTAAATTTAGATAGGATTCGAAAGGAGGCAGATAATGGTAGATAAGCAAAAGTTAGATAGCCAAAAATTCCTCACTGTATCTGCTCTCACCGCCTATTTAAAGCAAAAATTTGTACGTGATCCATATTTACAAGAAGTTTACCTAGTGGGCGAAGTGTCCAATTTCCGCTTAAGACCCAATGGCCATCAGTATTTCCGACTTAAAGATGATCGGGCTACAATTTCGGTGGTCATGTATAAGTCCCAATTTGCTAAAGTTCCCTTTAAGTTAGAAGAAGGGATGAAAGTTTTTGTAAAAGGGTATGTCTCCTTATATGAGAGTTCAGGTTCTTATCAAATGTATTTGGAGGACATTCAACCCGATGGCGTGGGGGCCCTCTATCAAGCCTTAGAACAACTAAAAGAAGAATTTCGTAAATCCGGTCTGTTTGAACAAAGACAGGGACCGATTAAACGGTTTCCAGAACGAATTGCAGTGATTACCAGTCCGTCTGGTGCTGTTATTCGCGATATCATCACGACAATAAAACGCCGGTATCCTATCGTTGATGTAGTTGTTTTTCCTAGTAGAGTCCAAGGTAAGGAAGCGGCTGGGGAGATTGTGGCCGCCTTTGAGGCCATTCGCCAGCAAGCTCAAGATTTTGATACCATTATCTTAGCTCGGGGTGGTGGCTCGATTGAAGACCTCTGGCCCTTTAATGAAAAGGTAGTAGCCCATGCAATTTTAGCCTCGCCTTTGCCAGTGATTTCTTCTGTTGGCCATGAAACTGATACGACCATTGTCGATTTAGCGGCCGACTTGCGGGCACCAACGCCTACGGCAGCGGCAGAATTAGCCGTCCCAGTCCTGAATGAAGTGCTGATGCGGTTGGATGAACAACAATTACGTCTGGGCCAAGCCATGACAATGGCAATTCAAGGGCGGCAAGACTATTTGAAACGGATTACCGATTCTTATATTTTTAAGCAACCTGACCGTTTATATCAAGCCTATAGCCAAAATTTGGACCTATTAGACCAATCGCTACAAGTGACCATGCAAACAGTGCTGAATAAAGCAGACCAAGCCTTTCAAAAGACGAGCCAAGCCATCCAAATTAAGAATTTGCAACAATCGTTGGTATATCAAGCAACTACTTTAAAAGATCGGAGCCAGGCCCTACAAAGAGCGACTCTTGTTTATCTCCAAAGTCAAAACCAAGCCCTAAAAAATCAAACGGATCTGTTAGAAGCCCGCAGCCCCTTGCAAATTATGCAGCAAGGCTATGCCTTGGTCACACAAGCAGATAAGCTTGTGAAATCTTATAAAGATGTTAAGATAGGTGAAACGATTGAAATTCAATTTACGGATGGCTCGATTTATGGTCAAGTTATTGATCAAGAAGCCCAAAGCCAAAACTTACTTGATTCGATGGGAGAGGAGCAGAACTAGATGACTGAAATAAAAAATGAACCCAAAGATTTTGAGGCGGCCTTAGCCGAATTAGAACAAATCGTGAGTCAATTAGAGCAAGGAAATTTACCTTTAGAAGAAGCGATTGAAGCCTATAAACGTGGCACCCAATTAAGTCAATTTTGTAAGAATAAACTAACCAGTGCGCAAGAAACCGTGGCTAAATTAATGACAGACCAAGGCCCAGTTCCTTTGGATAAGGAGTAGCCCTATGACAACTAAGACAATTCCAGAACTACGTCAATACTATGAACGTAAATTTGATAAACATTGTTTATCAATTGAAGCCCCTTTGGAGATGGTTAAACCCATGTTATATTCCCTTAAAAATGGGGGCAAACGTCTTCGTCCTTTGATGGTGCTCTTGGTGATTGATATTTTTGAACAAGCCAATCTTAAAGATGGTCTATCCACAGCTTTTGCCTTGGAATATATCCACACCTATTCACTAATTCATGATGATCTACCTGCCATGGATAATGATGATTTAAGGCGGGGACAACCAACCAATCATGTCCAATTTGATGAAGCAACTGCTATTTTGGCAGGGGATGCCCTTTTAACCGATGCTTTTGCTTTAATTGCTCAAGAAGCCAAGTTAAAACCTCGCCAACGCTTAAAATTAATTGAACTCTTAAGTCGTTCGGCAGGGTCAACCGGGATGGTTGCGGGACAATTATTTGATATCCGAGCTGAAAACCAGACGCTAACTATTGAAGCCTTGAAAAATATTCATCGACTTAAAACTGGCCGACTTTTTTCTTACGCCTGTCAAGCGGGGGCTATTATTTCAGATGCCAGTGATAAAGAATTGAAATTAATTGATGAATTTGCCCAAGCCTTTGGCTTGGCTTATCAAATCCATAATGATCTCCAAGATGTTCTTTTAGATAGCCAGTCAACTGGCAAAGAAGAACACGGGGATGAAAGTCTCCATAAAGCGACTTATCCCAGCCTCTTAGGAGTGGATGGCGCCAAAGCTGCTTTAGAAACTGAAATTGAAACCATGCATCAGGTGATATTTCGTCTAACTAAAGAAACCCGGAAAGATTTCAATCGTCTCATAGCTTTTCTAGAGTATTTAAATATCCAAGTTAAGGAGCAAAAAGCATGAAGAAAGAACGGGTTGATAAGTTAGTTGTGCAAGCCGGCTTAACTGATTCACGGGAACAAGCGCAACGTTTGATTATGGCAGGTCAGATTTATGACGAAAATAACCAACGCTATGATAAAGCTGGCGAAAAAATAGATGTTAGTAAAATTCTCCATGTCAAGGGGAAACCATTTCCCTACGTCTCCCGAGGTGGTCTGAAATTAGAAAAAGCTTTAGAAGAATTTGACATAACCATGCAAGACCAAATCTTACTTGATATTGGCGCTTCAACGGGAGGCTTTACGGATGCAGCACTCCAGAATGGGGCTAAGTTATCCTACGCCCTTGATGTTGGTTACAATCAATTGGCCTATAAGTTACGCCAAGATGACCGAGTCGTAGTGATGGAACGGAAGAATTTTCGATATGCCCTCTTAGAAGATTTTCAGGAAGGTCAACCAACCATCGCATCAATCGATGTTTCCTTTATTTCTTTAGATTTAATTTTACCGCCGCTTAAGGACATCCTGGTTGCAGATGGACCAGTTATTGCCTTAATCAAGCCTCAATTTGAAGCCGGCCCGGAAAGAGTTGGTAAGCATGGGGTAATTAAAGATAAGGAAGTTCATTATGCGGTCCTCTCTGAGGTTTTGGCTATGATTGCGGGTCACGGCTATGTAATTAAAGAAGTGACCTTTTCACCAATTAAAGGTGGCGAAGGTAATATTGAATTCTTGGCCAATTTAGAAAACCGTAAGCAAGAAAATCAGTCAAACCTAGCAATCGATTGTCAGGCAATAGTAGACCAGGCTCATGCCTTAATGTGGGGTAAATAGTAGGTGAGGAGTTTCTGATGTTAATTTCATTGAATATTGAGAATTTTGCTATTATTCAAGCAACTAGTATTGATTTTTCCCGGGGGATGACGGTTCTCTCAGGTGAAACTGGAGCGGGAAAATCGATTATTATTGATGCTTTGGGTTTAGTCTGTGGTGGGAGAGGCTCAGTCGATTTTATCCGTAAGGGTGCGGATAAATTAAGTCTCGAAGCTTTATTTGTTTTTGACCACTTACCACAAGCAATCTGTCAAGTCTTAGATAAATATGGCCTAAGTTATTCAGATGAGGATGCCAGTTTGCTTTTGCAACGGCAAATTAATCTCAAGGGGGCTAATCTGATTCGAGTGAATGGTCATTTGGCTAATGTAAGCATGCTTAAGGAATTAGGAGCAATTTTAGTTGATATCCATGGTCAAAATGAACATCAAGTGTTATTGAATCCCAATACCCATCTTGACTTAGTCGACCAATTTGCTGGCCCTAGTTTATTAAACCAATTACAGACTTACCAAAAAGCTTATGCCAACTACAGACAATTACGCAAAGATTGGATATCAGGGCAAGAAACTGAAAGCAATCAATTGCAACGCTTGGATTTTATTCAATTTCAAGCTCAAGAGTTAGAGAAGTTTGGTCTAGATGCGGCAGAGGAGGACCATTTAAAAGAAGTCAGCCTTAAAATGCGGCACCAAGTTCAGGTACAAGCTGACATAGAAAGATTGAACCAAGTCTTGAGTGAATCAGACCAGTCTGTCTTGAATCAATTGGACCAAGCCATGACCTTTTTGGAAGAGTTAGTAAAAATAGATGATTCATATCAAGTCATGATAGATCAATTGAAGACGAGTCGCTTTGAACTTGAAGATATAGCCCAACAGTTGGCTTTTAAAGATTTATCGGTGATTGATTCAGATTTGAATCTTGATGAGGTTGAAAGTCGGCTCAATGATTATAGTCAGCTTAAACGTAAATATGGGATGACAGTGCCTGAACTGATTGACTATGAAGCTGCTTTAGCTGAAGAAATTTTTCAAATTCAGCACCGGGACCGGTATTTAGCTCAGTTAAAGGACAAATTACAGGCAGCTTATACCGACCTTTATGAAAAAGCCCAGCTCTTAGACCAAAATCGATGTCACGTATCGAAGAAGCTAAAACATGCGATTGAAACCCAATTAGGCGACCTTTATATGGCGGATGCTAGCTTTGCCGTTCATTTTAGCTCAGTGGGCCAGGACCGGGAATTGAGTGGGTTTGATTTCTTAGCTTTACATGAGGGCGGATTTGCCAATTTAGAGTTTTATGTGGCGACTAATAAGGGGCAAGATTTGAGCCCCTTGGTAAAGGTTGCTTCGGGTGGTGAGTTGTCGCGGTTTATGTTGGCTTTAAAGCGCGTTTTTGCCAGTCAAGCCATGAGTAAAGTAATGGTCTTTGATGAAATCGATTCTGGGGTATCCGGTCGGGTTGCCCATGCCATTGCTGATAAAATTAAAGAAATCAGTCAGAGCCATCAAGTCCTGTGTATCACGCATTTAGCCCAAGTAGCTGCAGCGGCTGACCAACAATTATTTATTCAAAAGGCCTTAGATGCTGATCAAACCGCAACTCAAACCAAGGTTACGACTTTAGCTAACCCAGACCGGGTCAAAGTGATTGCCAGTATGATGTCGGGTGAAAGCCTAACGGCTGCCTCACTTGATCTTGCCCAGGAATTATTAAAGGATTATCAAAATTAAGTGATCGTAGAAAGGAGTTATACCATGTCAAATAAACCATCGCTCTTGGTTATTGTAGGTCCCACTGCGGTCGGCAAAACTCAACTTTCTATCCATCTCGCTCATGCCTTGGAAGGTCAAATCATTAATGGAGATAGTATGCAGGTCTATCAAGGTCTAGATATTGGGACCGGTAAGATTCAAGCGCAAGAAATGGAAGAAGTTCCCCACCATCTTTTAGATATTAAGAAACCAGATCAAGCCTTTAATGCTTCAGATTTTAAAAGTCTGGCCCAGACCGCTATTCAAGAAATTAGTCAGGAAGGGTCCTTACCCATACTGGTGGGTGGAACCGGCTTATATATTGAGGGTCTGCTCTATGATTTAGAATTCGGTAGACACCAATCCGTTGACCCTACTGTGAGAGAAAAATTAGCAGACCGACTAGAAGCTGAAGGATCCCAAGTCCTGTGGCAAGAATTGCAACAAAAGGATCCTCAAGCGGCTGCAAAGATTCCATATCAAAACTCACGTCGGCTGATTCGTGCGCTTGAAGTGATAGAGACCAGTGGTCAGCTTTTTTCAAGTCAGACACATTTTGCCCAGCGAGAATCCGCCTATAATTATTTAGTCTTAGTCCTGAATCGGGACCGGCAAAAACTCTATGAGCGGATTAACCAACGGGTAGACCAGATGCTAAGCCAAGGATTAGAAGCTGAGGTGAAAACCTTAGTCGACCAAGCTCAAGGCCAATCGTTTCAGTCCTTAGCTGGAATTGGTTATAAAGAATGGTTGCCTTATTTTGCAGGACAAGTCGACTATCAAAGTGTAGTTGAAACTATCAAGCGTAATTCCAGACGTTATGCCAAACGGCAATTAACATGGTTTCGGAATCGTTTAATCCACCCAGTTTGGGTCGATATGGACCGTGACTTGGATCAAATCTTAGCAGAATTAGTGCCGATTATAAAAGAAGCTTTAGGCAAGTAGAAAAGAGATGACCTAGTATGCACCAGACCAATCAAACCCATAAAGCTATGGACCGGGTTTTAATTGTTGCGGTTCAAACCCCTGAAATGGCTGACAAAAATATGTCGGTCCTCTTGAATGAGATGAAAGACTTAGTTAAGGCAGCGGGGGGAGAGGTTCTTGCTAGTGTCCAACAAAATTTACCTCATGTAGATGGGAGGACCTTGGTAGGTAGTGGAAAGTTGGAAGAAATCCAAGCTCAAATAGAAGTAGAAGATATCGATTTAGTTGTGACCTATAATCAGTTATCCCCTCGGGTTAATCAAAATTTATCCCAAAATTTAGGGGTCAATGTTATCGATCGAATCCAATTGATTCTAGATATTTTTGCATTGAGGGCTCGGTCACGTGAGGGCAAACTCCAAGTTGAATTGGCTCAATATAATTATCTCTTGCCACGGATTATTGGCCAAGGACAAGCCATGTCTCGGTTAGGGGCCGGGATAGGAACGCGAGGACCAGGGGAAACCAAACTTGAAACAGACCGCCGGCATATTCGGCAACGGATGTTGACCATTAAACGGGAACTAGCCAAGGTTGAGAGTAAACGTCAACAGACGCGTCAACGCCGTCGTCAAGGGAAAGAATTTAATCTGGGTTTGGTGGGATATACCAATGCCGGAAAATCGACCCTATTAAGTCAATTGACCGAAACGGAAACTTTCATAAAAGATCAGGTTTTTGCGACCCTTGACCCGCTGACTCGCAAGTTAAGTTTGCATGGCAATGATAGGTTTACTATTACCGATACGGTTGGTTTTATTGAGGACCTACCTCAGGAATTAGTACAGTCCTTTAAGTCAACCTTAGAAGAAATTCGAGATGTTGATTTATTACTTCATGTGGTGGATGGGTCAGATCCCGCGAGAGTCTATCATGAGCAAACTGTGGTGGACTTATTGAGAGAATTAGACATGCTTGATATTCCAACCTTGACAGTCTACAATAAGAAAGATCAGATGCCATCAGATTTCCAAGCAACCCTATTTCCCAATGTGATTCTTTCAGCTTTAGATTTAAGTGATATTAAAGCTTTAAAGGAAGAAATTTGGCGTCAATCGATGAAGTTAGCCCAAGCCTTTGAAACCTATATCGATGCCGACCAAGCTCAACAAATCTATGCGCTTAAACAAGAAGCATTTGTTGAATCCGTTGACTTCGATTCTGATCGTAACCAATATAAAGTAAAAGGGTATCGGATGCCCTAAAAGGAGTTAATAAGATGATTACTATGAAAGATTTTGTCCCAGAAGATGATCCAATCTTACACCGGGAGGCCGCTGAAGTAAGTTTTCCACTGAGTGCTGAAGACCGCCAGTTGGCTTTGGATATGCGACAATTTCTCATTAACAGTCAAAATGATGAAGTGGCCGAGAAATATGACCTGAGAGCAGGGGTCGGTCTAGCTGCTCCACAATTAGGCTATGATAAGAAGATTTTTTGTGTTTATCTCGAAGCCTATGATGAAGAAAATGACAGCACTGAAGTTATGATGGATGAAATTGTGATTAATCCGCGTATTATCAAACATTCTGTCAAAAAAGCTGCCCTAAAGGATGGGGAGGGCTGTCTATCAGTTAACCGTGAAGTACCGGGCTTAGTGCCACGTCCTAAACGGGTCACCTTACGCTACTACAATCTTGATGGTGACGAATTAGAAATTAAGTTAACCGATTATGAGGCTATGGTTTTCCAACATGAATTTGATCATTTAAAGGGAATTATGTTTTATGAACATATCTCTGATCAAGATCCATGGGCTAATGATGGGTCAATTGCGATTCTCTAGCTGAAATGGCCTTGACAATTCGCGTAAAATAGTTTTATAATAACGTAGTTGCTATATGTTGCGCCAGTAGCTCAGCTGGATAGAGCATTCGCCTTCTAAGCGAACGGTCGGGGGTTCGAATCCCTCCTGGCGTATTATTAAAGCATTGATATTAAAGGCTTTGCTTGAATTTTTTCATAGTGACTATTCGAACTTTTTAGGGATAATTAATTTAGTTATCCAATAAAAAGTTCTTTTTTTATCTAAAAATTCAAAAACTTTACATGGGAAATTCTCGCAATGAGTTTTCATTTATTTTATAATGAACCATACTATTTTTTGAAATGGGGTTAAGCAATGAGTGCATATATTGAAAATATTTATCAACAACTTAATGAAAAACTAGGCCATGAAAGTGAATTTCTTCAAGCAGTCGGTGAATTTCTAGATGCGGTGGAGCCTGTGATGGCTGCCCATCCTGAATATGAAGATTTAGCAGTATTAGAACGGATTACTGCACCTGAACGTGTGATTATTTTCCGGGTTCCCTGGATGGATGACCAAGGGAAGATTCATGTTAATACGGGTTATCGGGTTCAATTTTCATCCTTAAATGGGCCTTATAAAGGAGGCCTTCGTTTCCATCCTACTGTTAACTTATCCATTTTGAAATTTTTAGGTTTTGAACAAATCTTTAAAAATATATTGACGGGCTTACCGATTGGTGGCGGTAAAGGTGGAGCGGACTTCGATCCTAAGGGTAAGTCTGGTAATGAAATTATGCGGTTCTGTCAAAGTTTCATGACTGAATTAAGTAAGCATATTGCTCCCGACCTAGATGTGCCAGCGGGCGATATTGGAGTGGGTGGCCGTGAAATTGGTTTCTTATATGGCCAATATAAACGCTTACGCCAAGCTGACCGTGGCATTTTAACCGGTAAACCCCTAATCTCTGGTGGATCTCTCATTCGCCCTGAAGCAACCGGTTTTGGCTTAGTATATTTCTTAACCCATATGTTAGCCGAAGCAGGGCAAGACCTTAAAGGAAAGAAAGTAATTATCTCTGGTTCAGGTAATGTGGCTTATTTTGCTGCCCGTAAAGTTGAAGAATTAGGCGGCATTGTCGTTTCAATGTCTGATTCCCAAGGGGCTATCTACGAAGATAAGGGGATTGACCTCGATGTAATCAAAGCGATTAAAGTAGATAGTTATGGTCGGATAAAGGAATATCTTGAAACTTATCCAGAGGCTAATTATCAAGAAGGGTCTGTTTGGAATCTTGATATGGTAGCAGACATTGCCTTACCATGTGCTACGCAAAATGAAGTCGATGAAATCGCAGTGGCACGTTTAGCTAAGGGTGGTGTGGAGTTTATCGCTGAAGGAGCCAACATGCCTTTAACCTCTGCCGCAGCCAAGGCAACCAAAAATCATGGCATTGTTTATGCACCAGGGAAAGCGGCCAATGCTGGTGGGGTGGCTGTTTCAGCTTTAGAAATGTCCCAAAACTCAATGCGATTATCTTGGTCCCGGGAGGAAGTAGACCAACAATTACAAGATATTATGGCTGATATCTTTAAGGCTTGTTTAGCGGCCAGTCAAGCCTATGATTTTGATCATGATTATGCTAAAGGTGCTGACATCGCTGCTTTTGAAAAGGTCGTTGAATTGATGCAAATCCAAGGTTTAGTCTAATATAGCTTTTTCTTTAGTAGTCTAAACTGAATTAATAAAGTAAAATGCCTGTTAATTAAAATTAGCTCTCCATTCTAGTTCATTGAGAGCTAATTTTAAATTGACAGGTTTTTTATTTTGCTTAAAGCAATTTAATGGACTTTTGCTATATTTTATATTAAAGTATGGACAGAATAATTTTATATGAGTGACTGTTCATATATGAGAGTCACTAGAAAGATAAAGAGGAGAAAACAAATGAAATTAAAAAAATGGATCACTGCTTTTTTAACAACAGCAGTTATAGCTAGTCCAGCGACTGCATTTGCCCAAGGGGATCAATCAATTAATATTGCAACCAATGGTGAATTATCTGTCATGGATAGCTCACTTTACAATGATGTGCCAACCTCAGATATGTTGGGGCAAATTTTTGAAGGCCTATACCGGGTCGGTAAAGGCTCAGAAGTAGAACTAGGCCAAGCCAAGGATGTAGAAGTTTCTGAAGATGGCTTAACTTATACTTTTACTTTGAGAGATGATATTGTGTGGACTGATGGCCAACCAGTCACTGCCAATGACTTTGTTTATTCATACCAACGATTAGTAGACCCTGAAGCAGGTTCTGTAGCTGCATCTTCAGTTGAAGTCTTTAAAAATGCCAAAGCAATTCGCGAAGGTGATAAGCAAATTGATGAATTAGGGGTTAAAGCCTTAGATGATAAAACCTTAGAAATTACCCTAGAATACCCAGCTCCATATTTACCAAAATTATTATCTGGTTCTCGTTTCTTACCAGTTTCGCAAAAACACCTTGAAGAAGTAGGAACTGATAATGGGACTACAGCTGAAAATATTGTTTCTAACGGACCTTTCAAAATGGAGGGTTGGAATGGAACTAACTTAGAATGGACCTTAACTAAAAATGATCAATACTGGGATGCAGATAATGTTCAATTAAACTCTGCCAATGTATCGGTCGTTAAAGAAACTTCAACTGGAGCCGATCTTTTTGATGCGGGCGAATTAGATTATTTTGTCTTGACGAGTGATTTTGTTCAACAGTATGAAGGCGCTGATTTTGTCCATACCGTGCCTAAAGCTACAATCGGATATATCCACTTTAACGCTCAACGCGAAAATACAGGTAATGCCCATATCCGTCGTGCCATTGCTAAATCAATTGACCGCGAATTATATACCCAATCTGTCACACAAGACGGGTCTGTTCCACTTTATGGGCAAGTGCCACGCGATTTTGATGTCAATGAAGCCGGTGAAGATTACCGGGATGCTAAGGGTGATCTATTAACCTATGATGTCAAGGCTGCCCAAGAAGATTGGAAGAAAGGGCTTGAAGAGTTAGGTAAAGATAAACTCGAACTAGAATTATTAACCTCAGATGTTGACTTATCTAAACGAACGGCTGAATTCTTACAAGCTCAATTACAAGAAAATCTGCCTGGTTTAACTTTAAGTATTCGTTCTGTTCCATTGAAAAACCGACTTGAAATGAACTCAAAAGGTGAGTTTGATATGTTCTATGGTACTTGGGCTCCGGATTATCAAGATGCCATTAACTTCTTGGAACAATATGCCACTGGTGGAGGAATTAACTTTGGTAAGTACTCAAACCCTGACTATGATAAGTTAATTGAGCAAGCTCGGACTGACTTAGCGACAAAACCAGAGGAACGCCGTCAAGCTTTAATGGATGCCGAACAAATTGCTGTTGAAGAAGAAACAGCTGTAGCCCCAATCTATCAAGCTTCAACCGTTTATCTCTTAAATCCAAAAGTTCAAAACTTTGAAGTTTATTCATTTGGTCGGACGATCAATTTAAGATTAGTATCTATTTCTGAATAAAGGTATTTTTAAGTTGAAATGGGGGCTGGGCAAAAAAGCCCAGCCCCGTTTATTTACTTAAATACTAGATGTTTTAGCGCAGTGGTTTGCTGTGGTTCTTTATTGAATGAAGTTGAACTCATATTTTCATTCAACTATTGGAGCACTTATTGGAACGCTTTGAGTGAAACAACATAGTGCCCCAGCAGTTGAGCGAAAGTATGAGCTCAACTACATTTATCCAAGTGCTCCAACAAGAAACACAGTAGTTGAGCGAAGAGATGAGCTTAACTTCTATGTCGCAAAGCGACTTGTTCCATCCTAATCAACCTTGCGGAGGCGGGCAAACGAAGTGAAAATCGTAGATTTTCTACTTCTTGCCCGCTCCCTTCTGTTTCGCTTCCCTTTTTCCACTTTAGAAAAAGCTTATTTTGAAGCGGAAAGTTTGACTTTTTATAGGCCTAAGTTTATATTCAGTTATACTGTGACCCAGCTAATAAGCACTTTCTGGTTGGTAATTGGGTCATTTTGACCATTTAGATTTTCAGCCAAAGGAGGCTATGATGAAATCCTATATTAAATTTATTGGTAAACGACTGCTTTTCATGTTGTTAACTTTATGGATTATTATTACCGTGACATTTTTCTTAATGCAATTTTTACCAGGAACTCCCTTTGCCAATGTAGAAAATATGACTCAAAGTCAAGTTGAGACCCTCTACCGCTTGTATGGCCTTGATCAACCCATGCATATCCAATACCTTAATTATTTAAAAAATGTGTTGACGGGTAATTTTGGGGTTTCCTTCCAATTTAATAATACCCCAGTGACTAAAATACTATTAGACCGAGCTGGTCCTTCCTTTATCTTAGCCTTACAGGCCTTGGTTCTTGGATCTGTTGTTGGTCTTATCCTAGGTGTAATTGCGGCGGTATACCATAACACTTGGATCGATACCTTTACCTCAATTTTTGCGATTTCTGGTCGGTCTGTCCCTAACTTTGTCTTTGCGGTTGTGCTACAATTTGTCTTTGCAGTAACCTTATCTTGGTTTCCGATTGCCTTTTGGCGTGATGGGTTTATATCAACCGTTTTACCGACCCTTGCTTTAGCCATCCAACCGATGGCTGAGTCGGCTCGTTTTGTGCGGACGGAAATGATTGAAGTTCTAAACTCTGACTATATAGAATTGGCCGAAGCCAAGGGCTTTTCTAAGTTCTATATTGTGACAAAGCATGCCTTAAGAAATGCAGTCATTCCGCTTTTAACCATTCTTGGTCCCATGACAGCTTCAATGATGACCGGATCTCTAGTGGTGGAAAATATCTATTCTATCCCAGGTATAGGCGAACAATTTACCAAGTCCATTTTGGTGAATGATTATCCGACGATTATGGGAATTACTATTTTATATTCAAGTATTTTAATTATGATTATCCTTTTGGTGGATATTATTTATGGTATACTCGACCCACGTTTGCGACTTGTAGAAGGAGATGATTAAGATGGCCCTAACAAAATTATATCCTTCTGACTATAATCAAAAACTCTTGCAAGCTCAGTCCGATTTAAGTCCTGATTTATTCGAACGCCATATCAAAATTGACTCTGAGCTTAATGAGCAGATTCAAGCATCTTCCTTGAACTATTTTCAAGACTCTTGGCGACGTTTAAAGAAGAACAAGGGTGCCATGATTGCCTTGTTTTTTGCTATTTTTATTGTAGGGGTTGCTTTCCTAGCTCCATGGATTTCACCTTTTGATCCCAATGCCCAACATCCGGAATGGGCCAAACTCGCTCCCAAAATCCCTTGGTTAGCTCAATTTGGTATTTTTGACGGGATGGGGGTGAACCGGGCAGGTATTGCCTATGATGTGTATGCGCAAAAAGGTGTCCCCGCAGATGTTTATTTCACTTTGGGTACAGATGCTTTAGGTCGTGACCTCTTATCTCGGATTCTTCATGGTACTCGGATTTCCTTAATCGTTGCTTTTGTGGCTGCCTTAATTAATTTAGTCCTCGGGATTATTTATGGCTTAATTTCTGGCTGGCTAGGCGGTAAAGTTGATACGGTGATGCAACGGATTTTGGAAATTTTAACCGGGATTCCTAATTTAGTCATTGTAGTTTTAATGCTACTTTTACTAAGACCGGGTCTTTTATCTATTATTATCACGATTGCTTTGACATCTTGGATTACCATGTCTCGTGTTGTACGGGCTCAGACCCTCCGACTTAAAAATCAAGAATACGTGATTGCTGCCCGAGTATTAGGACAAAGTCCTTTGAAGATTATGTTCCAACATATCTTACCGAATATGCTGGGAATCATTATTGTCCAAGTTATGTTTGCCATTCCATCGGCCATCTTTTTTGAAGCCTTCTTAAGTTTTATTGGTATTGGGATTCCCGCTCCTCAGGCTTCACTAGGAACCTTAATTAATGATGGCTATCAAACCTTCCGTTTCTTACCTCATTTAATGTGTTATCCAGCCTTAATGATTTCTGTCCTGATGTTGTCCTTTAATATTTTAGCGGATGGTTTACGGGATGCCTTTGATCCAAGAGAGGAGGAATAGGCAGCTATGACAAATGATAAATTATTACAAGTAGAAAATTTAGCCCTTTCCTTCAAAACTTATGATGGCTTAGTTCAAGCCATACGTGGCGTGTCTTTTGAAGTAGCTCCCGGTGAAACCCTGGCTATTGTGGGTGAATCTGGTTCGGGGAAAACAGTCACAACCCGTGCTCTAATGGGACTATTGGCTGATAATGCCCAAATCGAATCAGGAAAAATTATTTATAAGGGAGAAGACTTAGTTGGTAAATCTGATAAAACCATGCAAACCATTCGGGGAAATGAGATTGCTATGATTTTCCAAGATCCCATGACGGCTTTAAATCCAACCTTAAATATTGGCCAGCAGATTACGGAAGTTTTAATCAAAAAGCGGGGCATGTCTGCTAAAGAAGCTCAAGCAGAAGCCATTCATTTATTGGCGGCCTGTGGCATTGTTGAGCCAGAAAAACGACTGAAGCAATATGCTCATCAGTTTTCAGGTGGCCAACGACAACGGATTGTCATTGCGATTGCCTTAGCAGGGCAACCAGATCTCTTGATTGCCGATGAACCAACGACGGCACTCGATGTGACTATCCAAGCTCAAATTATTGATTTATTAAAAGACTTGCAGGCTAAATTTGGCATGGCTATTATTTTTATTACCCATGACTTGGGTGTAGTTGCCAAGGTAGCTGACCGGGTTGCCGTTATGTATGCTGGTAAATTTGTCGAAATGGGATCAGTTGATGATATTTTTTATAATCCTCAACACCCCTATACTTGGGGGTTGTTAACCGCGATGCCCACAGCTAATTCTCAGGGTCAGCTTTATGCCATTCCAGGCACCCCGCCTAGCTTATTGAATCCACCACAAGGTGATGCTTTTGCGCCTAGAAATGAATATGCTTTAGCCATTGACTTTCAAAAGCAGCCCCCATTATTCCAAGTGTCACAAGACCATTTTGCTGCTACCTGGTTACTTCACCCGGATGCACCTGATGTGGAACCACCAGTCAATATTAAAGAAAGATGGTCTTATTTTAAAGAGAAGAAAGTAGGGGGATTCGATGCCAACAAATAAAGTTTTAGTTGAAGTGAGCCATTTAAAACAATATTTTAATCAAGGCCGTCCCACCCAAGTCAAAGCTGTCGATGATGTCTCTTTTGAAATCTATCAGGGGGAAACTTTCGGATTAGTGGGTGAATCTGGCTCAGGCAAATCCACGGTAGGACGGGCCTTAGTTAATTTATATCAACCGACTGCTGGTAAAATAATTTTTGATGGCCAAGACCTTGCCAATTTAAAAGGACGTAAGGCAGCTCTTGCCTTTAATAAGCGAGTCCAAATGATTTTTCAAGATCCCTATGCTTCCTTAAATCCCCGTAAAAAGGTTAAAGATATCATTGCAGAAGGGATTGATATTCATCACCTAGCAGCCAATGATAAGGACCGGACGGACCAAGTCTTTGAGCTTTTAGAAGAAGTCGGTTTAAATAGAAATCATGCCAGTCGATACCCTCATGAATTCTCGGGCGGCCAACGGCAACGGATCGGTATTGCCCGAGCTTTAGCGGTTAAACCTGATTTTATCGTGGCTGACGAACCTATTTCAGCCTTGGATGTCTCAATCCAAGCCCAGGTTATCAATCTCTTGGAGAAATTAAAAAAAGAAAAGAATTTAACCTTCTTATTTATTGCTCATGATTTATCCATGGTTAAATATTTTTCTGATCGGATTGGAATGATGTATCATGGCCGTTTACTAGAAGTTTCTGAGGCAGACCAATTATATGATCATCCCCAACATGCCTATACCAAGTCTCTCTTATCAGCGATTCCTCTACCTGATCCTGACTATGAGCGGAACCACCAACGGATTCGATTTGATCCTAATAGCTTATCAGCTCAAGCTGAATTAAAGCAAGTGCAACCAGGCCATTGGGTTGAGCGTTAATGTTAACTTTATACAAATTTTTACCACTTATGACCTTTCGGTTCTTAAGTGGTTTTTTGACGTCAAAATTATAATTTGATTAAGAACAAAATTTTAAAAAGAAATTTTAATGGGAATAAACACTTTAAACATTAAATCACAAAGTCTTTAATCATTAGTTTAATAAGCACAGATTAATAAACTGAAAATCAAGCTAAATGTGACTGGAATGGACTTTTTATTTTGATTTATAAAATAATAGTACAGTTTTAAAATACTGTACTATTTCACAATATTTAAAATTATTGATAACAATCAATCAGTGGCTTTCGATAAGTAGGTACAAAAAGCTGATAAATCGGTGGTTTTATTAAAGAAAAACACTCAAAAACTACACTGGTTCTAAGAGGGAATTCTTGCAAACAAGCTAGATAAGTGATAAATTTATAGCATAGATTAATACAGTTTTTTTACTGTGTATTATTATTTTCAGAGAGGAAGAAACAATTCATGGCTAAGCAAGCGAATAAAGTTACTTTTGAAGCATTGTTAGACCCTCAAAATTTTGATTTTGAGACAGTTCAAATTTTGAATGAAAAAGGAGAAGTCGTTAACCCTGATTTAATGCCAGAACTAACCGATGAAGAGTTAGTTAAATTTATGGAGGATATGGTTTTCTACCGTGAATGGAATGATCGGATGAAGGCTTTTAGTCGCCAAGGTCGTCTAGGTTTCGTTGCTCCAACCTCAGGTCAAGAAGCATCTCAACTTGGAACTATTGCAGCAACAACTTCTGATGATGTTATTTTCCCAGGTTACCGTGACTTACCACAATTAATGCAACATGGTTTGCCAAGATATAAAGCTTTCCTATGGTCTAAAGGTCACGTTGAAGGTTCTCAATATCCTGAAGACTTCCATGCTTATCCACCACAAATTATTATCGGTGCCCAATATGTTCAAGCAGCGGGTGCTGCCCTCGGTATTAAGAAAAATGGTCGTAAAGCAATCGCTATGACTTGGACAGGTGACGGAGGTTCTTCTCAAGGTGATGTATATGAAGGTATGAACTACGCTGGTGCCTTTAAAGCGCCTGCTGTCTTCGTTATCCAAAATAATGGTTGGGCTATCTCAACGCCTCGTGCATATCAAACTGCTGCTCCAACCTTAGCTCAAAAAGGTGTGGCTGCTGGTATTCCTGGTATCCAAGTGGATGGTATGGATATCTTAGCTGTATATGCAGTTGCTAAAGCAGCCCGTGAATATGCGGTTGAAGGTAATGGTCCAGTTTTAATTGAAACCTTATGTTACCGTTATGGTGCCCACTCCTTGTCTGGTGATGATCCTAAACGTTACCAACCAGAAGGTGCTCAAGAACATTGGCGTGGTCTTGATCCGTTAAACCGTTACCGGATCTTCTTAACTGAAAAAGGCCTTTGGTCTGAAGAAAAAGAAGCTGAAGTAGTGGCTAATGCCAAAGAAACTGCTAAAGCAGCAATCAAAGAAGCTGAATCTGTAGCTCCTCAAAAAGTATCTGATTTCTTGAAGAATATGTTTGAAACGCCAGATTCAATCATTGCTGAACAAATTGAACAATACGAAGCAAAGGAGAATAAATAATGGCACAAATGACAATGATTCAAGCGATTACTAATGCTTTAGATATCGCTTTAGCAAGTGACGAACGCACTTTAATTTTTGGTGAAGATGTGGGTAAAAATGGTGGGGTTTTCCGTGCCACTGAAGGCTTGCAAGATAAATTCGGCGAAGACCGTGTTTTTAATACTCCGTTAGCTGAATCAGGTATTGGTGGTTTATCAATTGGTCTCGCTCTTGAAAATTTCCGTCCTGTGATGGAAATTCAATTCTTCGGCTTCGTTTTTGAAGTACTTGACTCTGTAGTGGGACAAGCAGCTCGGACCCGTTACCGGATGGGTAATACCCGTAACTTACCAATTACCATTCGTTCACCATTTGGTGGTGGGGTAGCTACACCAGAAATGCATGCGGACTCCCTAGAAGGTCTGATTGCTCAATCTCCTGGTATAAAAGTCGTAATCCCATCAAACCCATATGATGCAAAAGGTTTATTACTTTCTGCAATTCGTGATAATGACCCTGTGGTTTATTTAGAACATATGAAATTATATCGGTCATTCCGTGAAGAAGTGCCAGAAGATGACTATACGATTCCTTTAGGAAAAGCAAAAGTTGTTAAAGAAGGTACTGATGTTTCAATTATTGCTTATGGTGCCATGGTGCGTGAAGCAATCACAGCAGCAGAAGAATTAGAAAAAGATGGTATTTCTGCTGAAATTATCGACCTAAGAACCGTTTACCCATTAGATATTGAAGCCTTAGTTGCAACAACCGAAAAAACTGGTCGGGTAGTTGTAGTACAAGAAGCTCAACGTCAAGCCGGTGTCGGAGAAAAAGTTATCTCTGAAATTTCTCAAAGAGCTGTTTTATCACTGAAAGCACCGATTGGTTTTGTATCTGCACCAAATACAGTCTTCCCATTTGGTATGGCCGAAAAAGATTGGTTGCCAAATGCTAACGATATTGTTGCAAAAGTAAAAGAGACAACAGATTTCTAATAGGATACCAATCGAGCTCTCAAGTAAAAGGAAGGAAGAATAAACAAATGGCATTTAAATTCACATTACCTGAATTAGGTGAAGGAATTCATGAAGGCGAAATCGTTTCGATTCTCGTTTCTGAAGGTCAAGCAATCTCTGAAGATGACATTATTTTAGAAGTACAAAACGATAAGGCAGTCGAAGAATTACCAACTCCAGTAACTGGGACAGTTAAGTCAATTAAAGTTTCTGAAGGTGACGTTGTGACCGTGGGTGATGTCTTAATTGAAATTGATGCTGAAGGTTATGAAGGTGAAGATTTACCTGAAGAACCAGCTGTGACTGCGGCGGCCGAAGAAGATTTGCCAGCTACTAAAGCAGCTGACCAACCTGGCCAAGCGAGTGGCTATTTTAACTTTACCTTACCTGAATTAGGTGAAGGAATTCATGAAGGTGAAATCGTATCTTGGTTAGTATCAGAAGGCGATACAGTTGCTGAAGATGATATAATTCTTGAAGTCCAAAATGATAAAGCAGTTGAAGAATTACCAACTCCTTATGCAGGTAAAATCGTTAAAATTCATGCTCAACCAGGTCAGGTTGTGCAAGTGGGTGACATTTTAGTAGAAATTGATGCCCCTGACTTTGAAGGTGATGGTTCAAGCGCAGCTCCTGCTGTAAGTGACTCAGCCTCTGCAGCACCAGCCGCAGCAGCAAGTCAACCAGGTCAAGTATCAGGTCGAGCAGGCACTTCTCCTGCAGGTCATGTCTTAGCCATGCCTTCTGTACGTAAATTAGCCCGTGATAAAGGCATTGATATCAACTTAGTAGTGCCAACAGGTAAAGGTGGCCGGGTTACTGAAGCTGATGTTAACAACTTCAACCCTAACCAAACTGCTAGTGCTCCAGCTGAAAAAACAGCTCCAGCTACTGCAGGTGCCGCAACTGAAAAGACAGCCCCAGCTAAGAAAGCTACACCACTTGTGTCTAATGCAGAACGGACAACCCGTGAAAAAATGTCAGGTACCCGTAAAGCAATCGCTAAGGCAATGACTAACTCTAAACATACTTCTCCACATGTTACTCACTTTGATGAAATCGAAGTATCTAAACTATGGGATCACCGTAAGAAATTCAAAGGTATTGCTGCAGAACGTGATACCAAACTAACCTTCTTACCATATGCCGTTAAAGCCTTAGTTGCTGCCCTTAAGAAATACCCAATTTTAAATGCTTCACTGGATGATGCTACGAACGAAATTGTTTACCATAATTATTATAACATTGGTATTGCTACTGATACTGATCATGGTCTTTATGTACCAAACATTAAAGATGCAAACGCTAAATCAATGTTTGATATTGCTGATGAAATTACTGAATTAGCCAATAAGGCTCATGATTCTAAATTATCAGCTGGAGAAATGCGTGATGGTACCATTACTATTTCTAACATTGGTTCTGCTGGTGGTAAATGGTTCACTCCAATTATTAACCACCCAGAAGTGGCTATCTTAGGCTTCGGATCAATCGTGCAACAACCAATTGTCGATGAAAATGGTGAATTAGCTGTGGGTCGGATGATTAAATTATCATTATCTTATGACCACCGTGTTATTGATGGTGCTACTGCTCAGAAAGCTATGAATGAAATTAAACGTTACCTAGCAGACCCTGAATTGTTATTAATGGAAGGATAAGGTGTTACATAAATGGTAGTAGGAGATTTCGCAATTGAATTAGATACAGTTGTTATCGGAGCAGGCCCTGGTGGCTATGTAGCTGCGATTCGTGCTGCTCAATTAGGCCAAAAAGTGGCGATTATTGAACGCCAATATATTGGTGGTGTATGTTTAAACGTTGGATGTATTCCATCTAAAGCTTTGATATCAGCAGGACACGCCTATCATAATGCTCAACATTCTGAAATTTTCGGTGTAACAGCTAAAGATGTTGCAATTGACTTCACTAAGACTCAAGAATGGAAAGATAACAGCGTCGTTGCCAAACTTACTGGTGGCGTAGAAATGTTATTGAAAAAGAACAAAGTTGAAATCATTCGTGGGGATGCCTTCTTCCAAGACGAACATCATTTACGGGTTATGCATGAAGAGGGTGCTCAATCTTATTCTTATAATAATGCCATTATTGCAACCGGTTCTCGTCCAATCGAAATTCCAGGCTTTAAGTTTGCTGGCCGGGTCATCGATTCAACAGGTGCTTTGAACCTAAAAGAAATTCCTGGTAAATTAGTTGTCATTGGTGGTGGTGTTATCGGTTCTGAATTAGGTATGGCTTATGCTAACATGGGCACTGAAGTAACTATCTTAGAAGGTTCGCCTCAGATCTTGCCAACCTTTGAAAAAGACCTAGTTCGGGTTGTTGAAAAAGAAATGAAGAACCGTAATATGACCATTCATACTAATGCAATGGCTAAAGAAGCCGTTGATAATGGTGACTCTGTAACGGTTAAATATGAAATTGATGGCAAAGCTGAAGAAATCAATGCAGATTATGTCCTAGTTTCCGTAGGTCGTCGTCCAAATACAGATGAAATGGGCTTAGAAATTGCCGGTATCAAGATGACCGATCGTGGTCTAATTGAAGTCGACAAACAAGGTCGGACTAATAAGCCGAATATTTATGCCATTGGTGATATCGTAGCCGGTGCTGCCTTAGCACATAAAGCTTCTTATGAAGGTAAAGTTGCGGCTGCAGCGATTGCTGGTCATAAAGATGAAGTGGATTATGTTGCTATGCCAAGTGTTGCCTTCACAGATCCAGAAGTAGCCGCTGCAGGTTATACTGAAAAAGCAGCTAAAGAAGCTGGTTTAGATGTTAAAGCTTCTAAATTCCCATTTGGTGGTAATGGTCGTGCCTTATCATTAAATCAAACAGAAGGTTTCTTACGTTTAGTGACAACTAAAGAAGATAATATTATTGTTGGTGCTCAAATTGTGGGTCCTAATGCTTCAGAAGTTTTAACTGAGTTACTATTAGCTATTGAATCTGGTATGAACGCAGAAGACTTAGCTTTAACTATTCATGGTCACCCATCTTTAGGCGAAGTTACTATGGATACGGCTGAATTAGCTTTAGGTATGCCAATCCACGTATAAAAAATTTAATAATTTTTGAGCTTGAATCTCATGAAACTAGGATTATCCTTGTATTTATGGGGCTCAGGCTCTTTCCTTTTTTAAGAGATGTCAAGATAGTCTTAGATAATTTTGATATAGATAAAAATAGACACCATTAAAAATTTTTTATATAGGTGGGCAATAAAATACTATTAATTTAAGGATGATTAATGTAAAATTCTAAATTAAGTGTTACAATAAAAACACTTGTGGTTGTGTCTTGTTATTGTAAGCTCACAAGCAATCACTAGACTATTGCTAGAAAGAAGGTAGAAAAGTGGATGGAACAGTAGTTATTAATTTACTCGGCATTCCGGTCGGTTTGAATGTAGTCTTATCGATGATTGCTGCTGTGGTCATAGTAATTGCACTCTGCTTCCTATTTACACGCAACTTATCCGTTGAAAATCCAGGTAAAATTCAACTAGCTTTTGAATGGATTGTGAACTTAGTTGAAGGTGTGGTTAAAGATGCTTTGGGAGATAGTATGGAGCCTGCCCACATGGTAGTGGCAATCACCGTCTTTCTCTTTATTTTGGTCTCTAATTTGTTGGGGTTACCAATTTTAGTCGAAGCAGATGGTATTTCTTATTGGAAATCACCTACAGCAGAATTAGCTGTTTGTTTAGCCATGGCGGTTTCGATGAATCTGATATCACAGTATTTTGGAATAAAGAAATATGGTTTGCTCCAACATTTCCGTTTAACCTATGCTCAGCCAGTGGCACTCTTGCCTTATAATATTCTTGAAGAAGTCATTAATATGATGACTCTTTCATTACGTTTGTTTGGTAATATATTTGCGGGTGAAATTCTATTGAAATTGATCGCTGAATTAGGAAATGTTTTTGGAATTGCTACTTGGCCAATTGGAATTCCTTTACAAATGGTATGGCAAGCATTTTCAGTCTTTATCGGCTGTTTGCAAGCATATATTTTTGTAAACTTATCCATTGTATACCTGTCTCATAAAGTGATTCATCACGTTGAAGAAAAAGAAGAAGCATAAAGGAGAATTGATAAAATATGAATGGTTTAGCTGCTGCAATTGCAATTGGACTTGCCGCTTTCGGTGCGGCAATTGGGAATGGTTTGGTAATTTCTAAGGCTTTGGAATCTATGGCTCGTCAACCAGAAATGGAATCTAAAATTCGGTCAACTATGTTACTTGGGGTTGGTTTAATTGAAGCGATTCCGATTATGGCAGCTGTTATTGCCTTTATTTTAGTTTTCCAATAATAGCAAGGAGGAATTGTAAATGGGAAGCTTATTAGGACCAACTGCCCTAGGTCATGCACTAATGACACTTATTTCTTTTCTAATCCTTATTTTTTGTGTGCATCGTTTTGCTTGGACACCTTTAATGAATGTATTAGATCAACGGAAACGTTTAATCACCAAAGAGTTAAATGAAGGACATGATTTAAAGGCTGCTTCTGAAAAAGCTAATAAAGAGGCCCAGGCAAAATTAACTCAGTCACGAGTTGAAGCCAATAAAATTGTCAATGATGCAAAAAAACAAGGCGAAGAATTGAAAATTCGGTTGAAACAAGAAGCTAATCAGGACATTGATGCCATGAAAGCACAAGCCCAAAGAAGAATAGAACGAGAACGTCAAGAAGTTTTGGCTGAGATGGAAGATACCATTGCTTCAGTTTCAGTTGAAATTGCAGAAAAAATTATTAAACATGAAATTAATGAAGATGACCACCGTCGTTTAATTAATGATTTTATTCATAGATTAGAAGAGGAAGTTAAACATGGATAATGTTAAAGAAACGACCTATAGTCAATTTGTCGATCAAATTATGGACCAATATCGTCAATATGACGAAAAAACCGGTCGTATAAAAAAAGATGAAAGTCAAGAAGTTGAAAATTTGACTATTCGCTCAGTCGTGCCTTTGACAGAGGCGGAAAAACGTCAAATTATTGCCCTATTTCTTAAGAAAATTGATCGTCCATTGGGAGAAGTCAATGAAATTATTGATCCTGATTTAGTTACGGGAGTTTCTATTCAAAGTGAATCTTATTACTTTGAGGTCAGTGGACGTCAGCAATTATCACATATGCATGATATGTTTCATGCTAAAAGCTAAAAGGAGGTTGTTTATTCTTGGATAAAAAAGATTTAGAAAAACGCCTACTTAAACAAATCAATCAATTTGATGCCACACACCACATGGAAGAAATTGGAACGGTTGTCTATATTGGGGATGGGATTGCTCGTGTCCATGGTTTGGATAAAGCTATGCAAGGTGAAATGGTTGAATTTCCTAACGGGTCAATTGGAATGGTACAGAACCTAGAAATTGATGAAGTTGGGGTTATTGTATTTGGGGACTACCATGATATCAATGAAGGTGACTTAGTTCGCCGTTTAAACAAGGTCATGGAAGTACCAGTAGGTGATAATTTACTTGGTCGAGTAGTTAATCCTTTGGGTCAACCAATTGATGGTGAAGGTCCAATTGAGACTGAGAAGACACGTCCGGTTGAAGCAGAAGCTCCGTCTATTATGGACCGCCAGTCTGTAAAACGACCTTTACAAACAGGAACCAAGGCGATTGATGCCTTAGTCCCAATTGGACGTGGCCAACGGGAATTGATTGTTGGGGACCGGAAAACTGGTAAAACCACCATTGCCATTGATGCAATTATTAACCAAAAAGAACAAGATGTACTTTGTATTTATGTAGCCATTGGTCAAAAGGAATCTACGGTTAAAAATATTGTGAATACTTTACGGAAGTATGATGCGCTTGATTATACGATTATCATGTCTGCCTCTGCCTCACAACCGTCTTCCTTATTGTACTTGGCACCCTATGCAGCGACTGCTATGGCAGAAGAATTTATGTATGCAGGGAAACATGTTTTGATCATTTATGATGATTTGACCAAGCAGGCGGCAGCTTACCGTGAAATGTCCCTACTTTTAAAACGGCCACCTGGACGGGAAGCCTATCCTGGGGATGTCTTTTACTTGCACTCCCGTTTATTAGAACGTTCAGCCAAGTTAAATGATGAATTAGGTGGGGGTTCAATTACTTCGCTACCAATTATCGAAACTCAAGCCGGTGATATCTCTGCCTATATTCCAACTAACGTGATTTCAATCACCGATGGTCAAATTTTCCTAGAAAATGACCTCTTTAATTCTGGCGTGCGGCCAGCCATTAATGCTGGGCTTTCAGTCTCTCGGGTGGGGGGAGCAGCTCAAGTGAAGGCTATGAAACAAGTTTCAGGTACTCTCCGGATAGACTTGGCGGCTTACCGTGAATTAGAAGCCTTCAGTCAATTTGGCTCTGACTTGGATGATATGACTCGGAAAAACCTAGACCGTGGTAAACGCACGGTTGAATTGTTAAAGCAATCAGCGCATAAACCTTTATCAATGCCTAAGCAAGTTGTAATTCTTTATGCCTTAGCCCATCATTTACTTGAAGGTATCGAAGTGGAAGACTTACGTGATTTTGAGGCAGCTTTATTTAGTCATTTAGAGGAAATACATCCCGAAGTGCTTCAATCAATTGAAGATAATGAAGTCATAGTTGATGAAAATAAATTGACCGATTTAATTAATCAATTTAAGGAAGTATTTATGGCAACCTATCATGCTGAAATCCAATAAAAGTAGGTGATACAAGAATGGCTTTAAATGAGATAAAAAAGAAAATGAATTCAATTCAAAAAACCTCTCAAATCACAAATGCCATGCGATTGGTATCAACAACTAAATATAACAGTATTGTGATAGAATCTGCCAAGTATGATGCTTATAGTCAAAAGATTAAAGAGATGGTCTCTTCGGTTATTCGACCAGATATTCAATATGATTTAGATGCCAGTCCTGTAGTGGATGAGGATGGAAATAATGATAGTCTTATTAACTTTCATAGTATGATGGAAGTTCGACCTGTCAATAAAGTTGGTTTCCTAGTAATCACCTCAGATAAAGGGTTAGCCGGTAATTATAATACTTCAATTTTAAAAGAATTTCGTGATCAGGCGCGTAAATACCGCAAAGATCAAATTGAAGTACTAGCCATTGGGGCACCGATTGCTAAATTCTGCCGGGAAAATGGCTATCATTTGGCTTATGAACGTTATCATTTGTCAGATTATCCTAGCTTTACTGAAGTGAGAAATATTATTCGTGAAGCTGTTAATTTATTTAAGGATAAGACTTATGATGAATTATACTTATGCTATAATCACTCAATTAATGTTTTAGTGAATGAATATCGTTTTGAACGGATTCTACCGATTAGTCCCGAAAATATTCGGCACCTTCATGAGGAAAATAAAGATAAGGTTGATCCGCAAGTACTAATTGAACCTGATGTCAACCAAGTCCTAGATTTCTTGTTACCATTATATGCTCAAACTCAAATTTACGGAGCAGTGATTGATGCCAAAACCGCAGAACAATCTGCGCGGATGCAGGCAATGGGTCAAGCAACTGATAACGCTGAGAAATTAATCGCAGATTTGCAACAAGAATACCATCATGAACGGCAAAAGAGAATTACGAACGAAATTATTGAGATTACCAATGGTGCCAATGCACAAGTGAAGGAAAAGAAGGGATAAACAGATGAGAATTGGAAAAATAGCTCAGGTTATTGGCCCGGTTGTGGATGTAAAGTTTCCAATTTCCGAGGGGATTCCTGAGATTCATAATGCTCTGGTAATTGTGCCTAATCAAGATCCAGCCACAATTACAGAAGCTGATTTAAATAATCCAAAGAACGTAGTATTAGAAGTTGAATTAGACTTAGGGGATGGAATTGTTCGTGCCATTGCTATGTCAGCCACCGATGGTTTGTCACGGGAAATGTTAGTAGCTGACCGGGAAACAACTATCAAAGTTCCTGCAGGTCCAGCGACCTTAGGACGGGTTTTCAATGTTTTAGGGCACACAATTGATGACAAGGGTGACCTTGAGGCTGATTACGAATTAAAATCAATTTATCGTGATGCTCCAAAATATGAAAATCTATCTTCAGAATATGAAATTTTAGAAACAGGGATTAAGGTCATTGACCTTTTAGCTCCTTATTTAAAAGGAGGTAAGATTGGTCTTTTCGGTGGTGCCGGTGTTGGTAAAACCGTCTTAATCCAAGAGTTAATTCATAATATTGCCCAAGAGTTAGATGGTATTTCAGTCTTTACTGGGGTTGGTGAACGGACTCGGGAAGGGAATGACCTCGTCTTTGAAATGCGTGACTCTGGTGTTGATAAAAAGACTGCCATGGTGTTCGGTCAAATGAATGAACCACCAGGAGCACGGATGCGGACCGTCTTAACAGGCTTAACGATGGCTGAATATTTCCGGGACAAAATGAAACAAGATGTTTTGCTTTTTGTGGATAACATTTTCCGGTTTACGCAAGCAGGTTCAGAAGTTTCAGCCTTACTCGGTCGGATGCCATCTGCGGTGGGGTATCAACCAACTTTGGCTTCAGAAATGGGGGCAATGCAAGAGCGGATTGCCTCTACCGAGGATGGATCCATCACTTCTATTCAAGCGGTGTATGTGCCAGCCGATGATTATACTGACCCAGCGCCAGCAACTACCTTTACCCATTTGGATGCGACGACTAACCTGGATCGTAAATTAACCGAACAAGGGATTTATCCGGCGGTGAATCCGCTAGAATCAACATCTGTTGCCCTAAGTGAAGAAATTGTCGGCCCACGCCATTATCGGATTGCTCGTCAAGTACAAACCACCCTACAACGATATCACGAACTTCAAGATATTATTGCAATTTTGGGGGTTGAAGAACTTTCAGATGAAGAAAAAGTAACCGTATCACGGGCACGGCGGATTCAATTATTCCTATCCCAAAACTTCCACGTGGCAGAAGCTTTTACGGGCCTACCAGGCTCTTTTGTGTCAATTGAAGAATGTTTAGATGGTTTCGAAGGTATCTTGGAAGGTAAGTACGATAGTTTACCTGAAGAAGCTTTCCGGAATGTTGGTAACATCGATCAAGCGATTGCTAAAGCCCGCGATATGGGTGTGGATTATGGTAGTCAAAACAGTGAGACTGCGAGCGAAGATTCTAATACTAATGCTGATGCCTAAAGATAAAGAAAGTAGGTAATTACATGGCGGATACAAACGAAGGTAAAATGTTGACGGTCAATATTTTATCCCCTGATGGAGAGGTTTATGCTCACCATGCTCGGTCCTGTCGTGTCCATGCGATTGATGGTTGGTTGACAATCTTACCCAATCACTTACCTTTGGTAACAGTCCTTGATATTGGCGCTGTAATTGTTACACGTTTAAATAGTGAGGAACCGGATTATATTGCAATTAATGGGGGTGCCTTGACTTTCCACGATAATAATGTGGATATAGCTGCTTCATTTGCTGTTCGGGCCCGAGATGTGGATCAAGCTCATGTCGAAGTCATGAAAAATCAAGCTGAAGCGGATATGCAAGAAGCCTTGAGTCGACAAGATCAGTCTTCTTACTTACGGGCACGAATTTCTTTGGAACGGGCGATTAATCAGATTAATGTTGCTAAACATAAAAAATCTAATGTAAAGTAGTTATAAAACGTTTTAGCTTAGAAATAAACTAAATGTAAGGGAAGTAGTCTCGGTTGAGACTGCTTCCCTTTTTAATGAGATGAATTTACTTAATTTTTAAATTGATAGTATTTAAAGCGACAATGATCGTTGAAGAGATATCAGAATTCCACTTCAAGCAGGACTTATGATAATCCCAAGGGGAGCAAGCGATTCTTGGGCATTGCCAGCTTGGGTCACGACCCGCATCTCTAGCCAATAGCCGAGCACCATAATCAAAATCAAAGAAGCAAATTCAAAAAGAAGTTCATTTTGGGACTGTCCACTTAAATAGCTATGAATGATGGCAAAGCAGGAATAGCCATAAGAAACTGCTAAGCCCATGGCCACTAAGGCCATCATGCTAGGGGCTTTCTGTTTAAATTCTGATAATGCTCCTTGGAAAAATAGTTTGCCACCGATAAATAATAAAATTGTTGTCAAGATGAGTGCTAAAATGTCCGAGTAAGGAAAGGTAAATTGCAAAGGCAACTTAAGTGAACCCATTTGTGAAATCACCATGATAATTAGGGCAAAAGGAAGAGACCGGAAAAAGTTGTTTAAAATTGCCATGATGATGGTGGCCCATATGGTTGTGGTCATGACTTTCCATGGTATGATGGAGTTCCATAGAGTCATGATGGTCATGGTCTTTCATCTTATGGTGGTCATGATTATCCATCGTATGGTGATGGTCTATGTGGTCATGCTGGGTCATTTGAGAGTGGTTAACTTGAGTCTGGCTTGTCTTGCTTTCGGAAGCAAGATGGCTTGAACCTGATGATTCAGATTGTTTAAGTTTCGCTTTATATGTATGGTCTATAGTTTGCTTTTCTTGGTTTGAAGTCATATATTCACACTCTCTACTTGAAAAACTAAAAAATATCTACGCTTAGTATAAAGAACCAAGTTACATTTGTAAGCTGAAAAGACTTATGTGTAAATATGGGTAAAAGTTTTATAAAAAGCAGATAATCATATTTGATAACGTTTTCGTTTTTATTTTTAGCTTTAAATGCGGTATAGTAGTATTAACAATTCGTGGAAGGAGGAAGCTATGCCTCAATCATATACCTACCCCATTTCAAATCAGTGGACTACAGAAGAAATTATTGATGTGGTTAATTTTTTAGTGGCGGTTGAGAAAGTCTACCAAGGTGGCAATAGTTTAGCTGCAATTCAAGCCAGCTATGCAAAGTTCAAAGCGGTCGTCCCTTCCAAGAGTGAAGAGAAGCAAATTGATCGAGACTTTAAAACCACGAGTGGTTATTCGACCTATCAAGTGGTTAAAGCGATGAAAGATGCTTTGAACAAGCAAGTCTCCGCCAAGGATAAAATAAGATTGGAAGTGTAATAATGAATTATCAACGGCACCATCTCGTTCAAACTTGGATAGCCCAGGTGGGCAATATGCTACGGACAGCCTTGCAAGGCGAATTAGAGATTGAAGAAAAAAGCGGTCGAGCTGACTTAGTCACCCAAATGGATAAAGCCGTCGAAGCCTACCTAATTGACCAAATTCACCACTATTTTCCTAATGATCAAATTTTGGGAGAAGAAGGGCATGGCCATAATTTGACTTCAACTCAGGGTGTTTTATGGATTATTGATCCCATTGATGGCACCTTAAATTTTGTTAAGCAAGCTAATAATTTTGGAACGATGATCGGGATTTTTGAGGATGGCCAAGCCCAAGCCGGTTATATCTATGACGTAATGAAAGATGACCTTTATTACGGCATCAATGGCGAAGGGGTTTTTCTAAATGATCAGCCACTTGTGCCAACCCTAGACACGTCTTTAGCGGATAGTCTCTTAAATATAAACCAATATCACTTAGTAGGAAGTGATCCTCAGATTCAAGCTCTGGTTAATGGTGCGCTTGGTGTTCGTGGTTATGGTTCTGCAGCGCTAGAGATTATATCTATCTTACGAGGTGAGGCGTCAATTTATTATGCATCCCGGTTACAACCTTGGGATTTTGCAGCAGGTCTAGCTATTTTCAAAGAATTAGGCTTAAAAGTCACTGACCGTCAAGGCCAAGCTTTAGATTTATTAGAAGCTTCCACAGTCGTATTCGCCAGTCCCCAAGTTCATCAAGAAGCAATCCAATTATTAAACGCATAAGCAATCAAAGTAAAAGAGGAAATTAAATGACAAAAAGAAATGACATTCGTAATATCGCAATTATCGCCCACGTTGACCACGGTAAAACAACCTTGGTTGATGAATTATTAAAACAATCGTCAACCTTAGACGAACGGGCTAAATTAGATGAACGAGCCATGGACTCTAATGATATTGAACGGGAACGTGGAATTACGATTCTAGCTAAGAATACCGCAGTTGACTATAAAGGAACCCGGATTAATATTTTGGATACACCCGGGCATGCGGACTTTGGTGGTGAAGTTGAACGGATTCTATCCATGGTAGATGGAGTAGTTTTAGTTGTTGATGCTTATGAAGGAACTATGCCGCAAACTCGGTTTGTTTTGAAGAAAGCTTTAGAACAAGGGGTAATACCTGTTGTTGTCGTGAATAAAATTGATAAACCTTCAGCCCGTCCAGCTGAAGTTGTGGATGAAGTCTTGGACTTATTCATTGAATTGGGAGCGGATAATGAACAAATTGAATTCCCAGTGGTTTATGCCTCTGCCTTAAACGGAACATCTTCTAAATCAGATGATCCAGCCGATCAAGAAGCATCAATGGATGCAATTTTTGATGCGGTAATTGAGCATATACCAGCACCAGAAGATAATTCTGATGAGCCTTTACAATTCCAAGTTTCCCTCTTAGACTATAATGATTATGTGGGTCGTATTGGGATTGGTCGGGTCTTCCGTGGAAAAATTAAAGTGGGTGATTCGGTAACTTTAGTGAAAATTGACGGTACCCATAAAAACTTCCGCGTGACAAAAATGCATGGTTTCTTTGGCTTAAAACGGGTGGAAATCCAAGAAGCTAAAGCCGGTGACCTAATTGCCTTATCTGGTATGGATGATATCTTTGTTGGTGAATCTGTTGTTGATAGCCAACATATTGATCCACTACCTTTACTACATATTGATGAACCGACTCTACAAATGACCTTTAGAACCAATGATTCTCCTTTTGCGGGTCGCGAAGGTAAGTTTGTAACGGCCCGTAATCTTGAAGACCGTTTAATGCAAGAATTACAAACCGATGTATCCTTACGTGTAGAACAAACGGCGCCTGATACCTTTGTTGTTTCTGGTCGCGGGGAATTACATTTATCGATTTTAATTGAAAATATGCGTCGGGAAGGCTTTGAATTTCAAGTTTCACGGCCAAAAGTTATTGTCCGTGAAGTTGATGGAGTCCAATGTGAACCGTTTGAACGGGTCCAAATTGATACGCCAGAAGAATATATGGGGTCAATCATTGAAGCGTTGGGTACTCGTAAAGCAGAAATGGCAGATATGGTCCATACTGGCAATGGTCAAGTCCGGCTTGTTTTCTTGGTTCCAGCCCGTGGTTTGATTGGTTTTACTACTGAGTTTATGTCTATGACTCGGGGTTATGGTATCTTAAACCATACTTTTGATGAATACCGGCCTATGGTTGATGGTTCGATTGGTCGGCGTCGGAATGGGGCTTTAGTGGCACAAGAATCTGGCCAAGCGACAACTTATTCTATTATGAATATAGAAGATCGGGGAACTATTTTTGTGATGCCTGGTACTGATATTTATGGTGGAATGATTGTTGGTGAACACAGCCGTGAAAATGACTTAACTGTTAATATTACTAAGGCTAAGAATTTAACTAATGTTCGGTCAGCCACCAAAGATCAAACAGCCGTAATTAAGCAACCAAGGATTCTAACCCTTGAAGAGTCCATTGAATTTATGGATGAAGATGAATATTGTGAAGTTACCCCTGAGAGTATTCGTTTACGGAAACAAATCTTAGATAAATCTGCCAGATTAAAAGCTAACAAGAAAGAAAAATAAGTCTTAAATTGAGCATATTAATTGAGCTTTCACCTAGGAATGATATTATTAAAGTATCAAGAAAAAACTAGGAGGAATGTAAAATGGCTTTTGAATTACCAGAATTACCGTACGCATACGACGCATTAGAACCAGTGATTGATGAAGAAACAATGAAACTTCACCATGATAAACATCATAATACTTATGTAACTAAATTAAACGATGCGATTAAAGGAACGGATCTAGAATCTAAATCAATCGAAGAAATTATTGCTAATTTAAATGATGTTCCTGAAAAAATTCGGACGGCTGTTCGTAATAATGGCGGTGGTCACTTAAATCACACCTTGTTCTGGGATGAAATGCAAGCTCCTTCTGATAACAACGAGGTTCCGGCTGACTTATTGAAGAAGATTGAAGCTGACTTTGGTTCTTTCGAAGACTTCAAAAAAGAATTTAAAGCGGCAGCAACTGGACAATTTGGTTCTGGTTGGGCTTGGTTAGTTGATAATAATGGTAAGTTTGAAGTTGTGGGAACACCAAATCAAGATAACCCAATTACTGATGGTAAAAAACCATTACTTGGTCTTGATGTTTGGGAACATGCCTATTACTTAAAATATCGTAATGTTCGTCCTGACTATGTCGATGCATTCTGGAAAGTTGTTAACTGGGATGTTGTGGCTGAACGTTTAGCTAAATAATTAATTTTATCATCTGTAAAATGCGCCTAGGTTTTTGCTTTGCAAAAGTCCTAGGTGTTTTTTTTGTTTTATCTTATATTTTGTTTAGTATGAGATGATCCATCATAAGTTTGACTATTGAAATTTGTCTTATGGTATAATAAGCTAGTACAAACTAGAGGAGGTAGCCAGTGAATCAAGAAACACCACATAACAAAATGCCAGTGGGAGCTTTAATCCGCACATATGGGTATAAATTAAAAGACAAAGTTAAATACTTTGATATCCCTTTATTATTAGTGACCTTCGTGCTTATTATCTTCGGTCTCATAATGATAACTTCAGCTACATCCGGTACCTCGATTACAGGTGAAATCAACCAACCCTGGGCTTTCTTAAAGCCTCAGTTATTTTCGGTTGGGCTTGGGCTTGTTATATTCTTAATTATGATGGCAGTACCCCAGCAGTGGCTGGCCAATCCTTTGCTACATCTTTTGGCCTTGGGGATTGTATTTCTCTTATTAATTTATACCGCTTTTGCAGGTGAAGTGCGGAATGGGGCCAAATCATGGATACAGGTCGGTTCATTCAGCCTCCAGATTTCAGAATATTTAAAACCGATTGCGGTTTTAGTCTATGCCTGGGTCTTAGCTAAATTGTCTGAAGAAGTCCGCTTGTTTAAAACCCAACACCTTGTTTTATTCCGCTGGTCAATTGTCGTTTTAAGCATCCTATGTTTATTCTTAATCGCTTTACAACCCGACTTTGGGATGGTGGCAATTATTTTAGCCATTATCATCATTATGATTTTAGTCAGCAAAGTCTCCCTTAAAATCAATTTAGCTTTGCTAGGGATAGGGGGCTTGGCTTATGCTGGTTTATTAATCTATTTTAGTAACTATCAAGGCCAGTCTGATTCTTATCAGATTAATCGCTTTTTGGCTATGGTTAATCCCTTTAATTTTCGACAAGGGATTGGCTATCAGTTAGTCAATGGCTATTATGCCATGAGTCGGGGAGGGTGGTTCGGTGTAGGCTTAGGCCAAGGACAAATGAAAAATGGGCTGCTACCCGAGATTCAAACTGACTTTATTTTTGCGCATATTGGAGAAGAATTGGGGATTTTTGGTCTGGCCTTCCTACTAGGCCTATTTGCTTTTCTCCTTTACCGGTTATTTTATTGGGCCGGTCAGGCTCAAAGTCAATTTAGTAGTCTAGTGCTGTTCGGCTTAGGCGTTTTATTCTTTATTCAAATTACGGTCAATGTGGGGGGCGTCTTAGGTCTCATCCCACTGACAGGGGTCACCCTCCCTTTCATTTCCTATGGAGGTTCGTCCGTATTAAACTTTATGTTAACCCTAGCGCTTGCGCAAAAGATGATTTATACAGAAAAAAGAAGCCGGAAACCAGAAATAAATGTAGTCTATTCCCGGTACCAAGGAGGAAAGTCATAAATGGCTTATGAAAAAATTCAACGCCAGAGTCTAATCGTTTGGCTCTACTCAAGCAAACAGTTAAAGCAATTACGTAAATTTGGCAATATCCATTATGTTAGTCGACGGATGAAATATGCTGTGCTTTATACCGATGTTACTAATACGGCGACCACGATTGCTAACTTAGTAAAATTACCCTTTGTCAGATCAGTTGAAGAATCGCACATGAATGAGATAAATATGGATTTTTCCTTAGCACTCGCTGACTTGGATGATAATGGAGACTATATGAAAGCTTTAAATCAGACAGGGCCAAGTTTAGAAGAAATTTCAGCAAGTTTTAAACAAGACTTCACAATTAGCCCTAAAGAATAGGTGATAAGATGCGGGTTATCGCAGGAAAATATGGTAGTCGTCCGCTTAAAACGATTGCGGGAAATCAAACGCGGCCAACTACGGATAAGGTTAAAGAAGCTATGTTTAATATGTTAGGGCATTATTTCCAAGGCGGGATTTGTCTTGATTTTTATGGGGGATCAGGCGCCCTAGCCATTGAAGCCGTTTCAAGGGGGATGGACCAGGCCGTCATCGTTGAGAAAGCCTATCCTGCCCAAGAGATTATTCGACGTAATATTGAGATGACCAAGGAGCCTGAACGTTTCAACTTATTGAGAGGACATAACCGTAAACAATTAAGTCAATATATGGTAGGTAAAGACCAAAGTTTTGATTTAGTCTTTTTGGATCCACCCTATGCTAAAGAGATGATTGTCGATGATATTATATGGTTAGACCAGGCAAACTATTTAAATGAGACTTGTCAGATTCTTTGTGAAACAGGCATAGAAGTAAGTCTCCCTCAAGAGATAGGTAATTTTAAGCAGGAAAAATTAAAAAAATACGGACAGACCCTGGTTTGGATTTTTGAAAGGGAATAAAATGACAAAAGAAAAACGTGGTTTATATACTGGCAGTTTTGACCCGCTTACACTCGGCCATTTAAATATTATTGAACGGGCCAGCCTCTTGTTTGATCATTTAGAAGTCTTAGTTGCAACGAACACAACGAAGAAGTACTTATTTACAGCAGCAGAAAGAGTTGATTTGATTAAAGCAGCTTGTGCTCATCTGCCAAATGTCAAGGTGGATTTATTACAAACGGGCTTGGTTGCTGACTATGTTTTAGACCATCACATAACGGCGGTGGTGCGTGGGGTCCGAAATTATACCGACTTTGAATATGAATTAGCTATCTCTCGAGCTAACCGGATGCAAAATGATCAGTTTGAAACAATTATTATGACAGCCGATCCACTTTACAGCCATTTATCTTCAAGTATTATTAAAGAAATTGCCTTCTTTGATGGCAGTATTGATGATATGGTTCCTGAGAATGTTGAAGTAGCTATCAAAAAAAGAATCAGCGAAAATAAAATGAAAAAAGTAGAAATTAATCAATAATTGATTATGATGCATAGTCAATATTAAACCATCCTTATGGACCTATGTCATAAGGATGGTTTTTTGTTATTCATTTAAATTTTTAAAGGAAAACTTCTCTTTTGGGTTATCTATAAATAGATAAAAAAGGGGGAGCCATATGTCACATTTGATCACTAGATTCCAAAGTTTATCTAAGCCATTCAAAATGGGCCTACTTGGGTTTGTCATCGTCTTTTTAGGATTTAATGGTTTTATAACCTTAAAGTCATCCCCAGGCTTACAAATTACTGATTTATCAGGGCAAGAGTCAGGAGGGAGTCTAGAGGAAGTAAGTATGAGTAACTTTGAAAGCGCAGGTAATTATCAAGCAGAGCATGCGAGTGGTCAGGAAAACCAACAGATTTATGTGGACATCAAAGGCCAAATAAAATTGCCAGGGGTTTATCAACTTGAATCAGGGAGTCGTTTGTTTGATTTGATTGACCAAGCGGGCGGGCTAACTCCCCAAGCGGCCCAAGAACAGATTAACCAAGCTCAAGTCTTAAGCGACCAGATGTTGGTCTATATTCCTAGTCACGAAGAAGTGGTAAGACTTGAAGAGGGTAGTGACCAGACACTAGCTAATTTATCAGATACTGAGCTTGCAGGAAATCAGGTTCATGCAGGCATGAACCCACCTGATACAGCATCAAGTTTAATCAATATTAATACCGCTGACGTGAATCTGCTTCAGACCTTGCCCAATATTGGCCCTAAGAAGGCAGAGGCAATCATCAATTATCGCCAAGAAATAGGCTCTTTCCAATCTGTAGAGGAATTAATCCAAGTGCCAGGTATCGGAAAGAAGACTCTAGAAGGGTTAATTGATTTGATATGTATTTAAGCAAGTTTGATTCAATTATGTTAGCTCTAGAAAGAACCTATTTTATTTATCTTTTATTAATGGTTTTATGGCTGATATTCTGGCAGACCCAGCATTTATTAATTGGCTGTCTACTTATTTATCTCATAATAAGAGTTTTCTTCCTATCAGTTTATCATTTTCCCATAATGATAATACTGTTGACCTGTTTCTCCCTATCCATACTACACCAGGAAGAGCACCGCCAAGACTTGAGGGCTCTTGACCTTGAAGGTAAATCAGCTCAACTTGACCTAATTCTTGATCCTAGCGACTTAAAATGGAGCCAAAACCAGGTGAATGGTCAGACAGACATTCAATTTGAAGGGCAGGAGCTGACGATTCAATGGCAATATTTTACCCAAGATTCAGAAGAAAAACTGGCGCGATTAAAGCAAACAGGGAGTCACTTGCATTTGAAGGGACATTTTAACCGTCCAGCTCCGGCTCGGAATTTTGGATTGTTTGATTATCAAGACTATTTGGCCAAACAAGGATTATTTTGGCAGTTCCAAGTGGATGAACTTGAGTTAATCGACCAAGGCACTCAACTCTTGCTCCTACCAAGTCAGATACGTTTGCATATTTTAAACCGTATAAAATTGGACTATCCAGGTCATTGGCTTTCCTTACACCAGAAGTTGATGTGGAATCAAGATTCAGAAATTTACCAAGCCTGGAGGCCAGGTCTGGCACAGTTAGGTATCCTGCACTTTTTTGCGATCTCTGGTTATCATATTTATTTTATTCAATCCCGCTTAAAAAGTCTTTTTTACCGGATGGGGGCTCCCAAAATTTTGATTGACACCTGTATTTTCTTCTTTATCTTATTTTATGCTTTTTTAATTGGTTGGCCTTTTGGAGTTCAAAGAATTTTAGCTTTAATGCTTTTTAAGTTACTTAAGAACAGTTTTAATTTGCCTTTTACAAATCTAGATGGTTTATCAGTGATCACGATAGTCCAATTAATATGCAATCCCAATATCTTATTTAACCTATCTTTTGTCCTCTCATATTTTATGACTATTATCTTAATGTTTTATCAACCTGTCGCTAAGCAAAAAAAGAGGCCATTCCAAGTTCAATTCGAATTGAGCTTGCTCTGTCTCTTGTTCTCCTGGCCTTTAATGGTCCAAATGAATTTTTCTTTTAATCCCATGCAGCTAATCACTGTCTTAAGCGTAAGCTTTCTATTTGATCGAGTAATTATGCCCTTAATGATGGGAACTTCTTTGATATTATTGTTTCTGCCGAGCTTAAGCCCCCTTTTGACTTCACTTGATCATCTGCTTGCTAGTCAAATTATGCTAGGTTCCTGGGATGATTTATTGAATTGGAGTCAAATTTGGACGGGGACAATGGAGTTAACTAGTTTCTTGCTCTTGTATCTCTTTGCCTTTCTAGCTATGTTTTTCCTTACTAGATCAAAGAAAGCCCTTGCGACTATGATGGTATTGATTTATTTTATTATATTTTGGTTAGTGCCTATTTGCAGAGCCTATGACCGGCTAACTATTATAGATGTAGGCCAGGGCGATGCTTTGTGTTATCAAAGTGCTTGGAACCAGGAGACTTGGCTTATTGATACAGGGGGACACTACCTCTTTGACCCAGAAAAAAAGGGGAAAATAGATAATCAGCATGCCAACCGAGTCCTAATCCCTGCCTTAAGAGCCTTAGGGGTCAAGCAGATCAATGGTTTGATTTTAACCCATCCTGATATTGACCATGTGGGGAATTTTATCGCTTTAGGCCAGACTATCCCCATTGACCAAGTCTATATTAGTGAATACACTTTTCAATCATCATTTTTTGACCAAGTAAGACAGGTTCAAAATACACTCAAGATAAATAAGATAAATATCCTTGTACCTGGTAGCTTACTCCAAGTGAATGATAAAATTCAAATTGCTAGTCTCAGCTTAGATCTATCACTCAAAGACCCAGATTTGTCCAATGACTCTTCATTGCTTTGTTTAATCCAAATGAAATATGCTAGCTTTTTGAATTTGGGTGACCTTTCCTTAGCAAGAGAATCCGCATTAATTAAGCAATTGCCTCAGTGGTCCGCTAATATAATCAAATTAGGCCACCATGGGTCAAAGACATCAAGTTCAGAATTGCTCTTAAATCATTTTCGTCCTGAATTAGCTTTTATTTCGGCAGGAGCTAATAATCATTACGGGCACCCTCATATAGAGGTTTTAGAACGGTTGCAGGCACAGCAAATTTCTTATTTGAATACAGGATATTTAGGCGCCATACAATATATTGATGAAAACGGTGGTTGGGTGCGGCAGGTTCAGCATTTGGAGAAGAAAGATTAAATACAAAATTTGAAAAGGTTTTCGGATGAGGTTTAAAAAAAGGGGGGACTATTATATAATAAAAACAATAAGGAGGTAAATTATGTCAATTAATGAATTTGTGAAAGCTAATTATGTTGACCGTCGTCATACTGATTCAGTTAAATGGGATGCTCTCTTAGACCTTTATGGGGATGAAAATCTTTTATCCCTTTGGGTTGCAGATATGGATTTTAAGGCACCCCAATCAGCCCTAGATGCCATGCAAGATTATTTAAAAATGGGGGCTCTAGGTTATCGCGTTTTGCCAAGTAGGTATTATCAAGCCTATCAAACATGGATGGAAGATCATTTTACTTTACACGTAGAGGAAGATTGGATTCGCTTTAGTCCAGGCGTGGTTGCGGGAATTCATTATATCTTGGCAGCTTTTACCAAAAAAGATGATCCGATTTTATTACAAACGCCTATCTATGCTCATTTTTTTGATCTAATGGAAGAGTCAGGCCGTCCTTTGGTGGAAGTACCTTTATTGTACCGATCAGGACAAGGCTATCAATGCGATTTTGAAAATTTTGAAGCAAAAATTATCGAAGCGGGTGTGAAAGTTTACCTCCATTGTTCACCTCATAATCCGATAGGCCGCGTTTGGACTGAAGCAGAGCAAGCCCGTCTCTTTGAAATATGTCATCGGCATGGTGTTTTGATTATCTCAGATGAAATTCACCAAGATTTTACCTTTGATGACCATATTCAAATTCCGGCTTTAAAAGTAGAGCAAGGAAAGTATCAAAATCAAATTTTCACTTTAAATTCAACCTCCAAAACCTTTAATATGGCAGGTCTATCCCACGCTCATCTTGTGATTCCTGATCCTAAGTTGAGAGCTCAATATGATCAGTATTGGATAGAACGCGCAGGGCACCCCAATATAAATTCTTTAGCTGCTATCGGGACCCAGGTAGCCTATGAGCAAGGAAAAACTTGGTTAGATCAGGTAAAAGCGGTTATCTATCATAATTACCTCTATATCAAAGATAAGTTTAAGGAAAATTTGCCCATGATCGCAATTGATCCCTTAGAAGGAACTTATTTATTGTATATAAATATCGAACCACTCTTAGGATCAGATAGTGTTCAAGCTTTCTGTCAAGAAAAAGCCAAAATAGCGGTGAACTATGGAGTTACTTTTAGAGGGGGGACAGATACTTATATTCGGGTTAACTTAGCCACTCGTCCTGAAAATATTGAAGACTTTGTCCAAAGAATGATTGCTCTAAGTTCAGGTTCATTCGAAAGGGTTAATGAATGATGAAACAATGGATTCTCCTTTTTTGTGGTGTATTTTTCTTGCTTGGCTGCCAAAATGTGTCGGATATAAAAGATGAAGGATCGAATCAGAATTCTGAACAAAAAACTGATAATAAATCTGAGACACAAAATAAAGATCAATCCCACTCAGAAATTTGGACTAATTATAGTGACTATGCCAAATTAGACCAAGATGGTTTTGCTTATACCATGGTTAATGATCCTGATGTATCATCAGAAATTTTACCTCTGAATGATTCGGCGCGTAATGTGGTCCTCTTTACCTTTGATGATGCACCTTATGAACCTCAATCCCATGCCTTGCAAATGGCACAATTAATGAAGGCTAAAGATGTTAATGCTATTTTTCTTGTAAACGGGATGTATCTAGAAGGAGAGCATGGACGCAAAATTGTTAAGGAAATTTTCGATATGGGCTTTGAAATTGGTAACCATACCACCACCCATCCCAATATGCGAGAATTAAGCTATGAAGACCAGTACCAAGAAATAAAAAAAACCAATGATTTGGTTGAAGAAATCACTGGTCAAGCTCCTCGATGGTTCCGGCCACCCTTTGGTTATTTTAATATGGATACTTTTAACATCTGTAACGAACTAGGGCTACAATTAATGACATGGTCCTATGGCTATGATTGGATGGAAGATTATCAGGATGCTACAGCTTTAGCTCAAATTTCAGTGGAGAATGATTATCTGAGAAATGGCGCTAATATTTTGATGCATGATCGGGTGTGGACCTATGGTGCTCTGGGACAAATGATTGATGGTTTAAGAGAAAACGGCTATCACATTGTGGATCCAAAAATAATTAAAGCACGAAATAACATTATTATGGAATAGACTGCTTGTTCAAAATTTACGCAAATTTTACATTTTGTAACATTTCAGTTACAATGATGGATAGATTAGGTCAATAGGAGGGTGCTCATGGTAAAAAAAGGGCTGCAGATAGCGCAAATTCTTAACTTGTTAATATTTTTAAGCCTAGTACCATTGGTTCACGGGCAAACTCAACTTAGTGACGAAGATTTAATCGCGCCCATTATTTATGCCCCCGCACGTATTTTTGATAAGAATCAATCCTATAATTTACTTGAAGATGTAATTGCGGTAGATAACTCAGATCAAATCCTAGAAGTTCATGTCCTGAATTATGATCAACCTGCCCATGTTTCCTTTGAAAACTACCAAACTGGCATTTACTTTATTGAGTATATGACCCAAGATGAAGCGGGGAATATAGGACGTTTAATTCGTCCTATTTATGTTAAAGATGTAAGTGAAAAAGTAGATTTAAGTGCGGTAGATCTAGGAAGTCCAGATTTAAAAACGGAACCGGTCACAATTAAAGTAGGCGATTATACGAGTCTAGCAAGTTTTCAATCAGATCATCGAAATGTTTCTGCCATAGACCAAGAAGATGGTGATATTACTGAAATGATGGGATTGACTCAAGATTCTTTGAACAGCCTAAACATTTTTCAGCCAGGACGATATTTGGTCGAATGGTATGTGGTTGACCAAGCCAATAATCCGGCCTATTGTCAACAATGGGTTATCGTTGAGTAAGCTTATTATTTTCAATAAAACTCATGGCGCACTGTTTTGCGATTGAAACAGTGCGCCATGAGTTTTTTGATAAGGTGGGACTGGAGTGTCAGTAATCCTTCTTATTTAATTTCATAACCGAGGATAATTCCTTGATATTCAGCATAAAAAGCACAAATTCCTGACATTTCAAGAATCTCAATTTCTTGTGTTTGGAATTCCTCAATGAGACTTGCTTGAATTTTTTTGGCATAGTCAAGATTTAACATGTGGGAAATTAGAACTTTCTCTCCTACATAGCCTTGTTCTTTCATTGCATGAATAAGGGAACGGATGGCTCTTTTTTCACCCCGAACTTTATCAACCAATTCTAGTCGTCCATCAAGTGTTCTTCTACCTAGTAATAAAATATTTAAGAGACCAATCATTTGACCTAAGAGCTTATTAAGGCGTCCATTGCGGACTAAGTTATCAACATTTTTAAGGATATAATTGGTTGAGGTGTGTTTATGATAGTCTATCATTTGAGATACTAAGTTATCGAAATCAAGTCCAGTTTCAGCTAATTCCATAGCTTTCAAGACCAGAAGGTCTGCCTCTGTTCCTGCTGTGTTTGTATCAAAAATATGTATATTTTGACTAGGATTTTTTTCTAAGACCATGTCTTTAGCTAAACAAGCAGCATTGTAAGACCCAGAAATATTCTTAGATAGGGTAAAACAGATAACATTCTCACAATCTTGAAAGGCTTCCGCATAGTGATCGGGTGAAGGACAAGCGGTTGACATGGGACCTTGGTTTGCTTTGATTTGAGCATGAAACGCCTCAATATCAAAAGCTTGGTCATCCATAAAAATTTTATTGTCAATATTTATCATAAGAGGAATGGCTTCAAAATTAACATTTGCTTGCTTTGATGTTAATTTCTTATAGTCAGCCCCTGAGTCTGTAATTATTTTCCATTGATGCATTGAATAACACCTCCGTATAGCTTTAGTATAACTTGAAATTTATTTAGCTTCAATTAGAAAGTTTTGGAAATTTTCTAATTGATTCAGGTCAAAATGGGAATAAAGGAAAAGCTGGTAAAATTCTGGCTGCTAATCGCAATTTGCTAGTAAATTTGATACTATTAGATTAGTGAATAAAGGGGTGATTCCATGTTGCATATTATTCATACTAATGATTTACACGGACATATTGAAAATTGGCCAATTTTGCGGACATTTATGGAAGAAAAAATTGCTCATTATTTGGCTGAAGGTGATCCCTACCTACTTGTTGATATTGGTGATGCCCTAGATAGTGTTAATCCAATGGTCGAAGCGAGTAAGGGCCAAATTATGATTGATTTATTTAACCAAATTGGCTACGATGTGGTCACTATCGGTAACAATGAAGGTTTAAACTTTACTTCAACCCAATTAAGCAAATTATATGATAAAGCTAATTTTGATATCACGATTGCCAACCTCTTGTCTAGTCAGACTCAGGATGTGCCCGAGTGGGGTCAAAAGGTTGTCTTCAAGCAGGTGGGTGCCTATAAATTAGCCTTCATTGGTCTAACTGCCCCTTATGCTACGTATCCTTTGAATGGCTATGAGATATTAAATCCAATTCGAACCTTAAAAGCCATCGTTAAAAAATTACAAAAGGATCCTAGTATTGATTTAATCGTTTTAATGTCTCACTTAGGTATTGAACAAGACCGCTATATAGCAAAAATTTTACCTGAAATTCAACTAATTATCGGGGCCCACACTCATCATGTTTTATTTGAAGGAGAATGGGTCAACCAGACTCTGTTAACAGCAGCTGGTCGATATGGTTTATACATAGGAGAAATTAATTTTGATTATGATCCTCAGCTTAAGCAATGGTATTTCCAAGCACGGGTACTGACCTTGAAACAAGTTCAAGAAAGATTGGAAAGTCCCGTTCCAAGTGAAAATTATATTGAAGAAGGACGTTATTTATTAGCTCAAGAAACAGTGACGCATTCATCTAGACCTTATTTTGCTTTACAGTTACAGAGTGAAAATTCCTACATCCAAATGGCTCTAGATGCGCTAGCTTGGTATGCTAATTGTCCACTCGCCATTTTAAATTCAGGCCTGTTCTTAAGTGATTTGCCGGCTGGTCGGATTAATCAAAACGACCTCCATGAATCGCTGCCTCATCCCATGCATTTAGCCCGAGTTACTTTAAAGGGGAGTCAATTAATCACGATGCTAAATGAAATGGAAGGACAGAGGGAAGATTTGTCCTATAAAATGATCCATGGTCTTGGATTTAGAGGTAAAATTTTTGGTGAGTTGGTTTATCGGGGATTGACTTATGACCAATCACAAGACCTCTGGTTAGCCCAGGGCCAACCCATTCAGAATAAAGAAACCTATAAGTTGATTACGGTAGATCATTTGTGGTTTTTGCCATTTTTTCCAAGTATGGAAGCCAATGGTTTACCACAATTAATTTTCCCAGATTTTATTCGCCATGTAGTGGCTAAATATTTAAAATATATGAACGAAACGAAGTGAAGAAATGAGTAAACAAAAAGAAGATAAAAACAAAAAAGACCAAGCTGTCTCGCAACAGATTACTGAGATGTTAGAATCTGTTCAAGCATCCTTACTGGAAAATGGAAACCATATTAGCCAAGTAAGCCATGATACGGTTTTAATTGAGGATGAAAGTTACCGCTTGGTTGAAGATTATAAAGAAGGTTTTAACCTAGAGGATTTTAAACAACGTTATGTGGATTATTATGAAAAATTTGATTATCTTGTCGGCGACTGGGGGCATGAACAGTTAAGGTTGAAAGGCTTTTATCAATTGAATGCGCCTCGAACTAAAGCAAGTCAGCGCATTTCTTTCTTGGATGAGTATTTAAAAGAATTCTGTAATTTTGGCTGTCGTTACTTTGTATTAGCTAAAGAATCAGCTTTGGACGACTTTGATCAAGCAAAGGGCCAACGTGCTCAAAAACTTGCCCGCGTACAAAAGAATTCTTCTTCAGGTAAAAAAAATAATAATGAGGGACCTAAACAGCGGCAAATAAATACACGCCATACTCGAGATAATTCAAACAATCCCAAAGTAAAGAAAATAAGAAAAGATAATTTTAAAGTAAAACATGATCAAGATAAGAAACGGGATCAGCTTAGCAAAGCCTCACCAAAACAAGCTCAGCAAGCTGAGGAAAAAGTCAAGGTGAAGCAAAAAAATGCTTTTACGATTAAACGTAAGACTAATATGTAGGAAGAGGTTCAAGTGAAACATTATAAAGGTTACTTAATTGATTTGGATGGCACTGTCTATTTTGGCAAAAAGCGGATCCCCACAGCTGAAACATTTGTTAGAAAACTTATTGCTTCAGAGGTTCCACTCCAATTTGTCACAAATAATGCTACCCGTACGCCCGAAGAAGTGGCAGCTATGTTAAATCAGTACTATGAAATTCCGGTCAATCCAGATATGATCTATACATCACCCCAAGCCTTGATTGATTATTTAAAAGTGAATGAAAAAGGGAAACGAGTCCATGTGGTTGGCGAAAAGGCATTAAAGGACCAATTAGAAAGGGCGGGTTTTCAACTTGATCAGACTAATCAGGCTGACTTCTTGGTTCAAGGACTCCATAAATCGGCAACTTATGAAAGTTTAGGCCAAGCTGTCCAAGCGCTTTTAAATGGGGCTAAGTTTTATGTTACCAATACGGATCAATTAATTCCAACCGAAAATGGGCTCTATCCTTCATCGGGTGCAATCACTGCTTTTCTATCATTCGCCAGTGGTCTACAACCACTTGTGTTTGGCAAACCCCATGCTCCTATTATTGAAGGTGCTGTGAAACGATTGTGCTTAAATAAAGCCGATGTTTTACTAATTGGTGATAATTATCAAACGGATATTCAAGCTGGCATTCAAGCCAATTTAGATACCCTATTAGTACTAACCGGTGTGACTCAGGCCCGGGAAGTGAAACAGTTAGACCCAGCCCCAACATATGTTGTTAAGGATTTATCAGAATGGGAGTTAGGCTAATGTCACCAGCTAAACGTTATTTATTTCTAGGTTCGATAATTTTGACCTCTTTTTCATTAGCTCTTACGCTTTTGATCATACTCTCACCTGTAATTTATTGGCTAATTACTCCTATCTTTAAGCTGGATCAGATTGTTGGCTTAAGCCAAGCAGATCTCCAAACTAATTATCTAAGTATGTGGAAATATTTGTTGAATCCTATCCAAACCGAATTTACTTTTCCAAATTTCTCAGCTTCAAGTCAGGGTATGCAACATTTTGCAGAAGTGAAGGGCCTGATGTGGGGGAATTTTTCTATGTCAATTGCCAGTTTATTTATTTTACCTAAACTGGTCCAAGTCATTCGTAAACGAAGACAGAAAACCTGGTTTAAATCGCAAATAAAATTAGCTATTGTGACTCCCTTATTTTTATTGTTTATTGCACTAATAGGTTTTGAACCTTTGTTTATAGCATTTCATAAGTTGTTTTTTGCCAATGATTATTGGCAATTTGACCCCCTCAAAGATCCAATTATTAATGTCTTACCAGAGTCCTTTTTCTTACTTTGCTTTTTGGGGATTATTTTATTGTATGAATTGGTAGTAATCTTGATATCCAGTCGTATTCAAGCCAAGCTTAAAAGCAGAAGAAAAAGTTGAACCTAACTTAGACTTATAAAGTAAGTATCTAAATAAAAATATAGGCATTTCCTTTTAACTGTTCTTCCTAATGATTGCTTAGGGTTAGAGCGAGTTTTTAAAGGAAATGCCTGTTTTATTATACTAAGAGCAAGGAATTAGGAAAAAGTTGCGTCTTAGTCCCAGTAATGATGATAATTCTTGAGTCTTTGTTGATATTGTTTAATCATTGAGTCTTTGCGTTTAAGAAGTTGGCTTAAAGTCTCAGTTAGGACTTGTGAATCATTGAGGTCTTGTAAATTTTCTTGCATGTAAGAGATATCCTCATTGACTAGTTCATGGTCTAGTTCTTTTTTGATTTGATTTAAGATATAAGTAATTTGCTCACGAATCCTTTCCTGCCTTTGAGGTTCATAAGCTTGAATATAAGGTAGGGCTTCGATTACTGAACCATAAGGAACTCGTCGTTCCATATGACCACGGTTGACCATGCAATATTCTTTTTTAAAGGGGGTGATGCCAGGATGGAGGCCATGGATTTGATAGAGACCATCATGGATTTCATAGAGACCCGGTTCAAATTCAGGTAAGAAAACTCTTTTAAATCGGAAATTAGGGTCAGGACCAGTAATTTCGGCCACCCATTTTTTATCATCTTCACCCGGACTTAAGCTTAAATAATTAGGACTAAATCTTCTTTCCATCTGTTCATCCCTCCTTGAGCTGAGGCGCAAATTTGCTACATAAAAAGAGCCCAGAAGAGGTTAAGTCTTACTTCTTCTTAAGCTCAGCTTATTTTTGATTCTATACTTGCTTTTTTCGCTAACTCGAGCTATTTTCACTTCTTGCCTAATCTAGGTAGGAATGATCTAAATTTTTGGCGGGTTGAGCATGAGCAATCCGGCTAGCTGCAGCGGCAGCGATAGCTCCGACAATATCATCGATAAAGGTATTACAAGATGTCCCTTTTTTGTCATTTAGTTCACCAATGATTCCAGGTTTTAACTTATCAACATAACCAAAATTAGTTAGACCAATAGACCCATAAACATTGACGATTGAAAGTACATTGATTTCATCAATACCATAGAGACCTTCGTCCCGCATGAGGAGGTCAGTCAATTCAGGTGAAAAAACACCTTGTTCAGCTGCCATATCGATTTCGATGCCGGTAATGATTGCGTTTTGAACCTCTCGTTTACGTATTACCGCTTGGATATTTTCAATACATTCATATTTATCTAAACCAGGTACATAATCTTTTTGTAGGTCAAAAACGATATCGGCGATGTCTTCAATTTTAACTCCTCTTAATTCTAAGAGATCATAGGCTTTTTGTTGTAGGACAGAGTCTTTAATAATTTTATGTTTATCTACCATGTGAATCACACTTTCTATTTTACTTGCTCAATGGTTGGAGTGAAGTGGGGCGGTATTTGCTTCTGGATCAATATATATTAAGGCTGAGTTAACTGCCATAGGGGCTTCACCAAAGCCAGTTGCAATGAGTTTTGTTTTGCCTGGATAATAAACGCAGTCACCGACTGCAAAAACTCCGGCTAATGAGGTTTCCATGCGGTAAGAAACAGCAATGGCGTTACGTTCAAAGTCTAAGCCCCAAGCTTTTAGGGCCTCGATTGAGGAAGTAAAACCAAAGGCAACAATCAAATGATCAATTGCTAAATGAATATAATTATCTGTACGACCTTCATTAATGACTAATTCTTTTATTTGGCTGCCTTGGTTCTTGATTTCAACTGGAATATAAGGGGTAAATTGATGAACGTTAGATTTATTTAATGCCTCTACAGAAGCCTCATGCCCCCTAAACCGTTTCCGTCGGTGGATTAAATTGACCTCTTCTGCAATAGGTTCTAGAGTTAAGGCCCAATCCAAGGCAGAGTCACCACCCCCGGTAATGGCCACACGCTTATCCTTGAAAATAGCTAAATCATCAGCAAAGTAGTGGAGGCTTTGACCCTCAATTCCTTGATCATAGTCAAAAGGGAGGGGACGGGGATTGAAAGCCCCATTGCCTGTAGCTAAGATAACTGTTTTTGTATAGTGAGCTTGCTTTTGACTCACTAGTTGAATATATGGGTGTTCCTCATTTGCTTCAATTAACAATTCAATTGTTTCATGACAGCAAATGGTCGGTTGATAAGTCATGGCTTGTTGGATCAATTGTTGGCTTAGATGGGTTCCTGAGATGACTGGAATTGCAGGAATATCTTTAATTTGCTTGCTTGAATAGAGATGAAGTGTTTGGCCGCCCAATTCTTCTAAACTTTCAATGAGTTTAGTTTTGGCACCTCTAAGGCCAGCATAATAAGCGGTAAATAGTCCCACCGGGCCTCCACCAATAATGGTAATATCATAGATGTCTTTTATGCTTGTGTCTTTCTGCAAAACGGTCCTCCTTGAGTGGTAATTGACTATAGAAAACTTCGGAATAGGACCGCAACTAAGGCACCGAAGATAATACCGGCAATAACTTCACTCGGTGTATGTCCCATGTAACGTTTGATCACCATTTGGTCATAATTAATTAATGAATTAGTTAAATCAATCGGATTGACTGAGGTTTCTTTTCGTGGTTTTTCTTCTTTTTCTAAAATGTGTTGGTGGTGTCGCGCTAAGATATCTAACACAACTCCTTGTTCACCACTCTGACGCCGAACTCCCATTGAGTCAAACATGATGATAACCCCAAAAACGGTAGCAATTGCTACATAAGGGGAAGCAAACCCATATTCAAAAATTAGGGCAGAAATCAAGCTAGATACAGCTGCCGAATGAGAAGATGGCATGCCACCGGTTGAAGTAATGATATTTATTTTAGCAGCTCTTTTATTGAAAATCGCTGCGATTGGATATTTAATGAGCTGAGCTAGCAAAATTGCTGCTAAGGAGGTAAGCAAGACCATATTCATTGTAATAATCTCCTTCTATCGTAGGTGTTAACACATCTAATTGTAACAAAAAATACTGCGAATTACATTATTATTTGTTTGAAGGCTTAAAAGTGGTAAGATATGACTAGTAAATACTTAGAAAGAGGGTTGACATGACAAATTATCCACAATTAAATTTAAACGAAGGTAAAAAAGATGTCATCATGCATACTAACCATGGTGATATAGCTATGATTTTGTTTGAAGAACAAGCACCAAAGACTGTAAAAAACTTTTTAGAACTCGCTAAACAAGGATATTATGATGGAGTAATTTTTCACCGTGTGATTCCTGAATTTATGATTCAAGGGGGAGACCCAAGCGGAACTGGCATGGGTGGCCAAAGCATCTATGGCCATTCTTTCGAGGATGAATTCTCCATGGACTTATTCAATTTATATGGTGCCTTATCAATGGCTAATGCTGGACCAAATACGAATGGAAGTCAATTCTTTATTGTATCTGCTAAGAACGTACCAGGCCAAATCGCAGGTCAAATGACAGCCGCTGGTTACCCTGAGGAGATTATTCAAGCCTATTTAGATAATGGCGGTACTCCATGGCTTGATCATAAACATACTGTTTTTGGTCAAGTGGTTGCTGGTATGGATGTCGTAGAAGAAATTCAAAATGTTCAACGAAATCATCAAGACAAACCTTTAGAAGATGTTGTGATAGAATCTATTGAGGTTTTTGCATAGAAAATAGGTGATTATATGGGTGAACAATTAGCGATTGGCGATGTCTTAACGGGAACGATTTCCGGTATTCAAGATTATGGTGTTTTTGTTCAATTAGATGAAACAAAACAAGGCTTAGTTCACATTTCCGAATGTCGCCATGGCTTCGTATCAAATTTAGAAGAAGAATTCAAATTAGGACAAGAAGTAAAAGTGATGATTATCGATATCGATGAGTATACCCAACAGGTTTCATTATCTATACGTGTACTTCACTCCCTTAATACACCTCCGTTTCCGGCCCGATTTCATAAGAAGCGACGTTCTAAGGGTCCGGATATTGGTTTTGAAAGTATTGATAAGTTAATGCCTCAATGGATTGCTGAAGGTTTACACGATGCGGAAACAAATCGATTTAATATAAGTAAAAAGGAGAATAATCAATGAACCACATTAAATTTGACAAATCAAGCGCACAATCTTATTTTGCAGATCATGAGTTCCAACAATTACAAGCCTATGTGGATTTAGCTGACCAACAATTGCGTCAAGGAACAGGAGCAGGCTCTGATTTTATTGATTGGATTGAATGGCCAACTACCTATGATAAGGATGAATACAGTCGTATTAAATCAGCGGCAGAAACGATTCGTCAAAATTCAGACATACTAGTAGTTGTAGGAATCGGTGGTTCTTATTTAGGTGCCCGTGCTGCCATTGAATTTTTGAATGATTCTTTCTACAATATTAAGAAGGGAAGCAAGGGGAATCCTCAAGTTGTTTTCGCAGGTAATTCAATTTCTTCTTCTTATTTATATGACCTATTAGATTTAATTGGGGATCGTGACTTTTCTGTAAATATTATTTCTAAATCTGGTACTACGACTGAACCAGCGATTGCATTCCGTATTTTGAAAGAAAAATTGGTAGAAAAATATGGTCCAGAAGAAGCCAAAAAACGGATTTATGCTACTACAGATAAAGCTAGAGGGGCACTTAAGTCAGAAGCAGATAAAGAAGGTTATCAAACCTTTACAATTCCAGATGGAATTGGTGGACGGTTTACCGTCCTAACGGCAGTTGGTTTATTACCGATTGCTGTTGCAGGAAATGATATTGATGCCTTGATGCAAGGAGCTAAAGAAGCTCAAGCCGCTTATGCTGATTCTAATTTGGAAAAGAATGAAGCTTATCAATACGCGGTAGCTCGGAATATTCTCCACCGCAAAGGAAAAGATATAGAAATTCTTGTAAACTATGAACCAAGCATGCAATATTTTGGTGAATGGTGGAAACAATTATTTGGTGAGTCTGAAGGGAAAGATCAAAAGGGAATCTATCCTTCAAGTGCTAACTTCTCAACCGATTTGCATTCGATTGGTCAAACTATTCAAGATGGCAAACGGAACATATTCGAAACGGTTATAAAAGTAACCGCTCCTCGTCATGAAATTACAGTTCCTAGTTTAAACGAAAACCTAGATGGACTTGCTTATTTAGAAGGTAAAACCATGGACTATGTTAATGACAAAGCCTTCCACGGCACCTTACTTGCTCATACAGATGGTCAAGTCCCTAACTTAGTTGTGACTATTCCAGCCATGGATGAACGGTCATTAGGACATTTAATCTACTTCTTTGAAATTGCAGTAGGTATCTCTGGTTATTTAAATGGGGTTAATCCATTTAACCAACCTGGTGTTGAAGCTTACAAATCTAATATGTTTGCTTTACTCGGTAAACCTGGTTATGAAGATTTAAGTAAAGAATTAAATGATCGCTTAAAATAAGCAAGTAAATATAAACTTTTTAGAAAACCCGAATCTGATTTGAGAGTCAGTTCGGGTTTCTTATTTTGTCCCAGAACCCTAAATTCTAGGCAATCCTAAAAAATATGAAAAAAAGTGTTGACTCAGCCTAAGTAAAGGTGATAAGATACTATCTGTTGTCAGTAAAGACAAATAGCTGAAATAAAAAACTTAAAAATAAGTAAAGTTTTAGTTGACATCTTAACTGACAGATGATATTATAATTTATGCTGTTACGACATAAAAGACGAACAGCTGAAAAAAACTTTAAAAGAAATTAAAAAATGCTTGACATTGATTTAATCCTCTGTTAAAGTATAGAGGTTGTCGCTTGAAAAACAAAAGACAACGAAAGCTCATTGAAAACTGAACAAAGACAAACACCAATTTGTGTAAGGGGTTCGTATAAACGAACAACCCGAATATTAAATTCGAGACAAACTGTGTATGATCAGTATAAAATCATAATTAGCTAGTATTTAAATGAGTCAATTAGGCTTATGAAATTAACTTTCATGAGAGTTTGATCCTGGCTCAGGACGAACGCTGGCGGCGTGCCTAATACATGCAAGTCGAACGCACTGACGGAGAACTTGTTCTCTTAACGTGAGTGGCGGACGGGTGAGTAACACGTGGGAAACCTACCCTTGAGCGGG
>NZ_AUAT01000010.1 GCF_000428865.1 Eremococcus coleocola DSM 15696 | reverse complement strand
ATTGTACTACTTCTAACTTGAATTCAACAGGATAAACTTTATTTTGTCGACAACGCAATAGTCCTTCCTCACCTAGGGTTTGGTAAGCATTAACCCATTTTCGGATGGTACTATCACTTTTAACCTGATATTTTTTTGCCAAATATTTGTAACCGCCTGCTCCTTCTAAATATTCTTCAACAATCTTTCGTTTAAATTCATAACTATATTTTGACAATATAAATACCCCCAAAAAGTTAGATTTTGGTCCAACTTTTTGGGGGCACTACATTTTTCCAGTCTCCTTTTGCCTATTAAAAATATTAATAATTAATCTTCAAATGTAACTAAGTAATAATTTTTCTTACCGCGACGTACAATGAGGTATTTACCACCAATAGCCAGGTCACTTGAAATTGGATAATCCACATCAGTGATTTTTTGCCCATTTAAGGAAATGGCGCCATTTGAGACAAATTCACGGGCTTGGCGGCGAGAATCAACCAGTCCAATGTCAGTTAACCAAATAGCCAGGGTGTTATTGGTTTGCGGCGCTGTAAATTGAGGCATGTTTTTGAAGCCATCGCGGATTTGTTTTTCATTTAATTGAGCCACATCTCCGGTAAAGAGGGCCTTGGTAATTAATTGAGCTTCATCTAAGGCAGCCTGACCATGGACAAAACGAGTGATTTCTTCAGCCAGACGTTGTTGGGCTACCCGTAAATGGGGTCTTTCTTCAATTTCCTTAGCCAAGGCGTCAATTTCTTCTTTAGATAAGAAAGTAAAGTATTTCAAGAATTTAACCACATCAGTATCTTGTTGGTTTAGCCAGAATTGATAAAATTCATAAGGTGTCGTTTTTTCAGGGTCTAGCCAGATAGCATTCCCAGCTGACTTACCAAATTTTGTCCCATCTGATTTCAACATTAGGGGAATGGTTAAGCCATATGCTTCAGCTTCAGGCCCTTCCATCCGACGAATAAAGTCTAATCCAGAAGTAATATTACCCCATTGGTCGCCACCACCAATTTGTAATTGAACTTGGTGTTCTTTATATAGATGGTGGAAATCGATTGATTGTAAAATTTGATAAGAGAATTCAGTGAAGGAAATTCCTACATCTAGACGACTGGCCACAATATCCTTAGCGAGCATGGTATTGATATTGAAGTGTTTGCCGTAGTCGCGTAAGAAGTCTAAGAGGGAGATTTTACCTAGCCAATCATGGTTATTGACAATTTCAAAGTCCCCGCCTTGTCCCTTATTGAACAGGTGAATCATTTGGGCTTTGAGTTTATCCGCATTATTTTCGACCACTTCCATCGTTTGTAGCGTCCGTTCACTGGTTCGTCCTGAAGGATCACCGATCGAACCAGTCGCGCCACCAATAACTACAATGGGATGGTGACCGGCTAATTGGAATCGTTTTAGAATCATGAAAGGAATTAGATGGCCGATATGCATAGAGTCTCCGGTTGGATCAACCCCACAATAGAGGTAGATTTCCTTTTCACTTACTAGTTTTTTAAGACCATCTGCATCGGTTTGTTGGTTGATGGCCCCGCGCCATTCTAATTCATCAATAATTGTCACCTAGGTCACATCCTTTTCTTTGTTTAATAGTTTTATTATAGGGATTAACTGTGACAGAATCAATCCAACATGCGTGCGGTCTTCAAAAAAATGACAAAAAAATTCATAAAAATTACAAGAATGTTACAAAGACTATACGAATTGACGAAATAAGTCACAAAAGGGTGATTCTGTGATACGATGCTATCAGTGAAATAATTGAAGTAGATTATCACTTAGATTTTCTTAGAAAATACTTAATTAAATTATAAATTATAAACTAAAAGAACGAGGAGCAAATAAACTATGAAAAAGTCTTCAAATAAGAATTTATTCAAAACTTTATTCACATCAGCAGCCGCTTTAACTGCTGTAGCATCCCCTATCGTTGCTTCAGCACAAGACTACGATACCATGATTAACGATACGCAAGCGCAAATTGATAACTTATCTGCTGAACAATCTTCAGTTTATACAGAATTACAAAATGCCTACGCACAGATTGAAGCTTTAAAAGCGCAAGCAGATGAATTGTTAAATGATATCGATGCTGATGATGCTAAGCTTGAAGACTTAAATCAAGAAATTAAAACGCTTGAAGAAGTAATTGAAAAACGTCAAGCACTTTTAGCTAAACAAGCACGTAAGGTTCAAGTCTCTGCTGGAACAAGTAACTATTTAAATTATGTTGCTTCTTCTAAATCAGTTTCTGATTTAGTTGGACGTGTTGACGTGGTTAACCGTTTAGTTGAAGCCAATAAAGATATGATTTCTGCACAAAAAGAAGATAAAGAAGCCGTTGAAAGTAAAAAATCTGAAACACAAGCAACCAAAGATGAAAAAGTTGCTAAGATGGATGAACTTGAAGGCTTAAAAGCAGATTTAGCTACCCAAACAGCTAACAAAGAGGCAGCTTATAATCAATTAACCAATGATCTTAATTTAGCTGCTGACCAAAAACAAGCCCTTATCAATGAAAAAGCGGCTTATGAAGAACAATTAAGAATTGAGGCAGCTAACCAAGCAGCTTTAGAAGCATCTGTAGCTGCAGCTGCACAAGCTGACTCACAAGCTGAGTTAGATGCTCAGTACCAAGCAGCATTAGCACAAGCAGAAGCACAAGATGCTGCCATTCAAGAAGCCCAAGCTCAAGCGGAACAAGCCCAAGCAGAACAAGCCGCCGCTGAACAAGCAGCTCAGGAAGCAGAAGCAGCTGCTGCTGAAGCTCAAGCCCAAGCCGATGCCGCTGCTGGACAGCCGGCTGCTCCTGCTGAAGTAGCTCCAGTAGAAGAAGTTCCTGCTGAAGAAGTAGCTCCAGCTGAAACTGACCAAACTGTAACTGAAGAACAAGCTCAAGTCGATGCCGCTGCACAAGAAGCTGCTGCTGCCGAAGCTCAAGCCCAAGCCGATGCCGCTGCACAACAAGCCGCAGCTGACCAAGCTGCCGCTGAAGCCCAAGCTAAACGTGAAGCTGCCAATGCTGCTGCCGAAGCTGCCGAAGCTGCTTCAGCCAATGTGAATACTTTAATTGCTAATGCTGAAAAATATATCGGCACACCTTATGTATGGGGCGGTAAATCACCATCTGGTTTTGACTGCTCAGGTTTCGTACAATATGTCTTCAAAGAAACTTACGGTATTGATATTGGTGGTTGGACAGGAGCTCAACAAAACTCAGGTACTCAAATTCCCGTATCTGAAGCCCAAGCAGGCGACTTATACTTCTGGTCTGATGGTGGTTCAACTTATCACGTTGCCTTAGCAACTGGTAATGGTAACTACTTACATGCAGTAGATTTTGGAACTCCATTGAAATATAGTCAAGTAAACTCTTACTTTGCACCTAGCTTTGCTTTACGGGTTAATAAATAATTTAACTAAATAAATTAGAAGGGGATGGACGAAAGGTCCATCCCTTTTTTAATGCCACTCGCTCACGCAATCTTTGATTTTGTACATAACAACGCCTCAATGCACAACATTATAAGTTCCTGTTCGTTGCCGAGTTTCAATGCACAAAATTAGAATTCCTTGTGTATTGCCAAGTTTCAATGCACGCCATATTGCGGGTCTGTGTATTACCGCGCACTAATGAAAAATACAAACTAATTCAGTAGGCACTTAACTTTTTTCAAAAAAATCATCATCTATTCTTAACCATAGTTTTGCTGACTCACTAAGCCGTGCCTAAAACCAAAATCCATAGAGAATCCTAGCCTTTTAGCTTATCTGGCTAAAAGACTGTTTTATAAGCTTTATTTGGTATATAATTGAAGGTATCAACACAAGGAAAGGGGCACTCATTCGTGACTCACACTGAAAAGACATTTTATATTACGACACCGATTTATTATCCATCTGGGCGGTTACATATTGGTAATTCCTATTCGACCCTGGTTTCGGATGCCATGGCACGTTACAAACGTTTAATGGGTTATGATGTGTATTTCTTAACCGGTACAGATGAGCATGGGCAAAAAATTGAACAAAAAGCTGCTGACTTAGGTATTGAACCTCAAGCCTATGTAGACGGAATGGCAGCAGATATTAAAGCTCTTTGGGAAAAACTAAAAATTTCTAATGACGGCTTTGTTAGAACCAGTGATGATTATCATCAAAAAGCAGTTCAAGATATTTTTGAACGTTTATTAGCCCAAGGAGATATTTACTTAGGGGAGTACGAAGGTTGGTATTCTGTTTCTGATGAGGAATACTTTACTGAAACGCAGTTAAGTGAAGTCTTCAAAGATGAAAATGGCAAGGTGATCGGTGGGATTGCCCCAACTGGTAATAAGGTTGAATTAGTCAAGGAAGAATCTTACTTCTTTAAACTCAGCAATTATACGGATCGTTTATTAGAATACTACGACCAACATCCTGATTTTATTACACCAGCTTTCCGTAAAACAGAAATGGTCAATAACTTTATTAAACCAGGTCTAGAAGATTTGGCTGTTTCTCGGACTTCTTTTACTTGGGGGATTCCAGTTAAGTCTAATCCTAAACATGTGGTCTATGTTTGGATTGATGCTTTGTCCAATTATATTACCAAGTTAGGTTATGGCAATGATCATCAAGATATCATGGATAAGTTCTGGCCAGCTGATGTACAAGTGATTGGTAAGGATATTTCCCGTTTCCATATGATTTATTGGCCAATCTTATTAATGGCGCTCGATTTACCACTACCTAAAAAAATCTATGCCCATGGTTGGATTGTCATGAAAGATGGCAAGATGTCTAAGTCTAGAGGAAATGTGATCTATCCTGAAACTTTAATTGACCGTTATGGTCTTGATGTAACTCGCTTCTATCTTTTAAGAGAGATGAGTCAGGGTAATGATACTGTCTTTACACCGGAAGACTTTGTTAACCGGGCAAACTTTGAATTGGCCAATGATTTAGGTAACTTATTAAATCGGACCGTGGCCATGATGAATAAATATTTTGATGGCCAAGTACCGCAAGCAAAAGTAAGCACTGATTTTGACCAAGATTTTGAAGCCTATTTAGCTGATGAAATGACTGCTTATTTTGAAAGTATGGAAAGCATGACTTTTGATCAGGCTCTCGACCATGTCATGCATATGGTTTCACGTACCAATAAATATATTGATGAAACGACGCCTTGGGTCTTAGCCAAGGATCCAGATCTTAAGGACCAACTCGGCGCGGTTATGTATCACTTGGCTGAAGCTTTACGCTTGGTTGCCAACTTGTTACGTCCATTTATGTTAGAAAGCCCAGAAAAGATTTTCCAACAGTTAGGTATTGAATCTGAAACCAACCGGCAATTGGATGATTTGGCTTGGGGACAATTCCCTGAAAGCGCCCAAGTGGTTAAGAAAGGGGAACCTATCTTCCCACGTTTAGATGTCGAAGCAGAAATTGCTTACATTCAAACCGCGATGAATGGGGGAAGTAATATTGTGAATGACCAGGCTTACTCAGTTGATGATGAAAACTGGCAGCCAGAAGCTACTCAGTTATTAGGAGAAGACCAAAAAGAAATTCAATACGATGACTTTATGGCGGTCAATCTCAAAGTAGCTGAAGTATTAGATGTAGCGCCTGTTAAAGGTTCTAATAAATTGTTACGTTTCCGCTTAGATGCGGGCGAAAATGGTCACCGGCAAATCCTATCCGGTATGGCCAAATATTATCCTGACTATCAAACCTTAATTGGTAAGAAATTAGTCATTGTTGCCAACCTAGCTCCGCGTAAAATGATGGGTTTCATTAGTCAAGGAATGATTCTTACTGCAGAATCTGGCAAAAATGTTAAGTTTGTTTTTGCACCGGATGATGCTGACAATGGTTCAAGTGTTGAATAGAATTCTATCGCTTAAAAAAGAGGTTAGGCCTAGGGTCTCAGCCTCTTCTTTTATAAAGGAGAAGATTATGACAAAATTAGCCCTTTTTGATACCCATACCCACCTCAATGCTGATCAATTTGAGGGCATTGAAGACCAAGTGGTTCAACGGGCCCGTGATAATGGCGTGGCCTATATGGCAGTGGTCGGTTTTGATGAGAAAACCATCCACAAGAGTCTCCAATATGCTCAAGATTATGACTCAATCATCTCAGTGATTGGCTGGCATCCTACCGAAGCCCACCGCTATAATGCTGCTATTGAAAAACAATTGGAGCAAGACTTAGAAAAGCCCCAGGTCAAAATGTTAGGTGAAATTGGTTTAGATTATTATTGGCCCGATTCAACTAAGGCTGAACAAGAAAAAGTCTTGCGTCGTTTAATCGCCATGGCCAAGGAACATAATTTACCAATTACGATTCATAACCGGGATGCAACGGATGATATTTATAAGATTCTTAAAAGTGAAGGTTTACCTGAAGCTGGGGGGGTTATGCATTCCTTCGGTGAAGATTCAGAAGCTGCCAAAAAGTTTCTCGACTTAGGTATGCACTTGTCTTTTTCCGGAGTGGTTACCTTTAAAAAAACAGTAGAAGTCCGCGAAGCCGCAAAATTAGTTCCCTTGGATAAATTATTAATTGAAACTGATGCCCCTTATTTGGCTCCCGTACCTAAACGGGGCAAACAAAACGAACCTGCCTATGTTCGCTATGTTGCTGAAATGCTGGCGCAAGTCCGTGATTTATCTCTTGAGGAAATAGGTCACATTACGACTGAAAATGCCTTTAAACTCTTTGAGTGGTACCCTGAAAAATAGGAGGAGCTTATGATATATACACCTCCTCAGGAAGTTATTGTGGTGGAAGGGCGTGACGATACCAAGCGTTTGATTGAGGTCTTTGGTTCTCAAGTGAAAACCATCGAGACCAATGGATCTGCTTTAAGTCGCCCAGTTCAAAAACAGATTAGCCATGCTGCCCAGGAATTTGGCATTATTATCTTTACAGATCCTGACTATCAAGGCGACCGGATCCGCCGCTTAATCACTCAGGCAGTTCCGATAGCTAAGCAAGCTTATTTAACGCCCCAAGAAGCTAGAGGAAACCGCAAACATGATAGTCTAGGCATAGAACATGCTAAGCCCCAAGCCATTGTAGCTGCCTTAGAAGCGGTGATGACCCCGCAAAAATCGGAGACAGCCCCAGTGATCCCGACATCGGTTCTAGTTTCTCTTGGATTGATTGGCCATCCCCAAGCCAAGCAGAACCGACAAAGGGTGGCCCAACATTTTCACTTGGGTCATCTTAATGGCAAGCAATTACAGAAACAACTGGCCCGTTACCAGATTAGCCAAGCAACCCTTGAAGAATTTTTAGAAGAAGGAGGGGATTAAATGTCAGAATTTAGACCGATTGCTACCCCAACCCGGACCGCGCAAATCATGAAAGATTATGATATTGCCATGAAGAAGAGTTTAGGACAGAACTTTCTGATTGAGCCAAATATTCTAGACAAGATGGTGGCTGCGGCTGACATCGATTCAGATACGACCGTAATTGAAATTGGACCTGGAATAGGGGCCTTAACAGAATTCTTAGCCCTGTCTGCTAAACAAGTGTTAGCCTTTGAAATTGATGCCCGCTTTGTTTCAATTTTAGAGAATACATTGGCGGCTTATGATAATGTAAAAGTCATCCATCAGGATATTTTGAAGGTGGATTTTCAGGCCCCAGAATATGCAAGTTTAAAAGATCTTGACCGTTTAGTAGTGGTTGCTAATCTGCCTTACTACATCACCACCCCAATTATTATGCATTTAATTGATAGTCACTTGCCTTTCGACCGTCTAGTCATGATGATGCAAAAAGAAGTGGCAGAACGGATGACGGCCCAGGTAGGCACCAAAGCCTATAATTCTTTAACAATAGCGATTCAGTTACAAATGCAAGCACGGCTAGACTTTATTGTGCCCAAGAATGTTTTTATCCCTAAGCCAAATGTGGATTCTGCTGTCTTAGTATTGGAGCGGTTAGCCACCCCTCGTTTAGATTTAGCCGATTTAAGTGATTTTCAAAATTTTGTCCAAGCTGCCTTTGTCTACCGGCGGAAGACCTTGTGGAATAATTATAAGAATGCAGTGTCCACTAATCTTGCCGATTTGTCTGCTGACCAATGGGAAGCCATTTTTGACCAGGCAGAGCTTGACCGTCAACGTCGGGGTGAATCCCTGAGTCTAGAAGAATTTGGGCAACTTTACCAAGCTTATTTAGCAGTAAAGGGATAGGGTAAAATTGTAACTAAATGAATAGTCTGAACGATTTACCAAGTTAAACTTAAAAATTTGGCTTTCTACTTGTTATGGCGGATTAGATATGTTATGATTGTTTTTTATCATTATTTATGGTATACTACTAGCAGTGAGGTGAAGCCAATGCCACGCGAGATAGCGGAAATTAAAGGTTTACTAGATCAACGAATTGGTGAAGAAATTAAAATCACTGTTCAAATGGGCCGGAAGAAGAAAAAGAAACGTAAAGGTGTCTTACAAGAAACTTATCGTTCTGTGTTTATTGTTAATTTGGACCAAGATGAAAATAATTTTGAACGCGTTTCATATACTTACCGCGATGTATTAACCAATACAGTGGAAGTAGAATTTAATTAGTAAAGAAACTGGACTTTTGTCCAGTTCTTTTTTACTCAAATTTTCACAAAAAAATAAGACAAGAGCCAGGAAATTTTTCCTGGCTCTTACTTCTTATCAATTAGTTAGTTTAGTCTTTAAAACTCTTGTCAATGATGGCTTTTAAAGTCGACACGGAGTGATCCATTTTAGCTTTTTCGTCGTCATCCAAGGAAATTTCAACGACTTTTTCAATCCCTTTGCGACCGATGACAGCGGGCGCTCCAATAAAGATATCTTCAGCCCCATATTGACCATCTAAGTAAACGGATAGAGGCAGAATACTTTGACTATCAGATAAAATGGCCTTACAAATAGAGGCTAAGGCAGCAGCCACGCCGTAGAAAGTAGCCCCTTTCTTATTAATGATTTCATAAGCTGCGTTACGGACTTTATCAACAATTTTTTCTTCAATATCTTCAATGGGTAATTCTAAGTCCATATTGTGGAGCCAGGCTTGGGCATTTTGGCCGCCAATATTTACATTTGACCAAACACCGAATTCAGTGTCTCCATGTTCGCCCATAATATAACCATGGACACTGCGGGCATCTACATTCACTAATTGAGCGATTTCTTGGCGGAAGCGGGCGGTATCAAGGGAAGTTCCTGAACCAATTACCCGTTCTTTAGGGAAACCAGAGATTTTCCAAGTAGCATAGGTTAAAATATCTACTGGGTTGGTGGCAACCAAGAAAATACCATCAAATCCTGAAGCAACGATTTCTGTTACGATTGATTTGAAAATTGCTAAGTTCTTATTCACTAAGTCTAAACGGGTTTCACCTGGTTTTTGGGCAGCGCCGGCAGAAATAACAACGATTTCAGCATCAGCACAGTCTGAATAATCAGCTGAGTAAATAGTTTTAGGTCGAGTAAATGGAACAGCATTAGCTAAGTCCATGGCATCTCCGACGGTCTTATCTTTATTCATATCGATAATACCAATTTCACGAGCCACATCTTGTAAAACGAGGGCAAAGGCAAAAGATGAACCGACGGCACCATCACCTACTAAAATAATCTTACCGGAACGTTTTTCTTGTGTCATAAAATATTCACTCCTTAAAATATATTCCTTACTTAGTGAATGTTATCACATAAAATTTTCATTTTCAATCAATGAAGCTTGCTGAAAAGGCTTTCCTATGAAAGTTATGTTATAATGGTTGGGCAAAAGCAATAATAAGAGGAGTTATATAATGAAACTATTTGTTGGACTGGGGAATCCCGGTGAAAAATATGAAGCGACCCGACATAATGTCGGGTTTGCTGTGATTGATCAGTTTATGCAAGATCATGGCTTGGCCATGACTAAACAGAAATTTAGGGCGGACTATGAAATCTGGCATAGTCCCAAAGAAAAAGTCCTTTTGCTTAAACCTTTTACTTATATGAATGCTTCTGGTGAAGCAGTTCTACCGATAATGTCTTATTATGGAATAGGAATGGAGGATTTAGTGGTAGTTTATGATGATTTAGACTTAGATCCAGGCCGGATTCGCTTGCGGCAAAAAGGGTCTTCAGGTGGTCATAATGGGATGAAATCAATTATTTCAATATTGGGGTCTGACCAATTTAATCGAATTCGAGTAGGAATTGGCCGTCCCCATCCAGGTTGGAAGGTCGTAGACCACGTCCTGGCTCCCTTTGATAAAACTGAACAAGTCTTGATTGACCAAGCTGTAGGTCAAGCGGCCTCAGCCTTAACAGACTACCTTGATAACGAGGACTTTATTCAGACGATGAACAAGTTTAATTAATAAATAAAATGGAACTGGACCGTATGGTTTCTTCCTTTATTTTATAAATATTATATGAGAGGAAAGCAGATGCAAGTAGAATTAAATCGAAATGCTTTTCAGGAAAGTATTCAACAAATTAATGCGGATAAAAAGAGAAAACTCCCCTACTTAATCACGGGCTTAGATGGGTCAGCCCGTGCTATTTATCTTGCTCAATTATTTCAAGCGAGACCGACGACGATCTTGATTGTGGAAAGTTCAGACCTACAGATGCAAGAATTGAGTCAAGACTTAGCCCAGATTTTACCTGAGGTGCCGGTTTTAACCTATCCTGCGGATGATAATCTTGCGATTGAATATGCCCAAGCTTCGATGGATTTTGCATCCCAACGAGTGGCGGCCTTAAACTTTTTGGCTCAAGGACAACCGGGTTTTGTTCTAACGACTTTAGCGGGTCTACGCCAGAAATTAAATCCGGTTGACCAATGGGTGGCCTATAATAAGATTATCCAGGTCGGCCAAGAGCTAGACCGGCAAGCCCTATTAGATACGCTGATTGCCTTATCTTATAAGTCAGTCAATATGGTGATGACTCCGGGTGAGTTTTCAGTTCGAGGAGGGATTGTTGATTTCTATCCTTTAGATAGCGACTATCCAGTCCGCTTAGACTTTTTCGATAGTGAAGTGGACTCGATTCGTTATTTTAATGCTGAAACCCAAGAATCAGTGGAACAAATAGATGAAGTAATTTTAAGCCCAGTTCAGGAATTGATTTTCCCGAATTTCATGCAATTAATGGTTGCGGATGAGCTGAAGAAACGAGCTAAAAAATACCTGGATAAGGTGAAAGATCCCGCTATAAAAAATAATTTACAAATAAATTTACTGGGTGATTTAAAGAACTTGGCTGACCATAATGAACCTTTAAAATATGCCTCAGCCTTCTTTGGTTTAATTCCTGAGACGAGCTCGCTCTTAGATTATTTACGTTATGATGGTCACTTGGTCATCAATGACTATGCCAAATTACAACAAGAGCAAGTCCAACAAATTGAACAAAACCATTATTGGATTGAGCAAGAAATTGAAAAAGGACAACTAATTCCTAATTTACCCATTAAATGGGACTTCGAAGACCTAGTAAAGAATTTTTCTGGTTCGACTTTACATTTTTCCGTGCTCCAACGAGGTTATGTCGCCATGGCATTGGCGGGACTATTTAATTATAAGTACCAGACTATGACCCCTTATTTCAGTCAAATGCCCATGATTATTGATGATCTTCAAACCTGGCTCAAACAAGGTTATGTGGTCCAAGTGGCTTTGCCGAGTAAGAAACAGGTCTTGAATTTTCGTCAAGCTTTAGCTGATCACGGTTTTGATAAGGTTTATTTACAAGATGAGCAACCGATTCAAGCGAACCGGGTCAACTTGGTCACCTTGGATCTCTCTAAGGGATTTGTTTTATCAGAGCAAGCTTGGGCTTTAGTCACCCACCATGACCTATTTAAAGAAGTGAACCGTCCCAGAGGTCGGGTCCGTCAACCTCATTTATCTAATGCAGAAAAGATTAAGTCTTATAATGAATTATCTGTAGGGGACTATGTGGTCCATCTTAATCATGGGGTCGGCCGTTATACAGGCATGGAAACCCTAGAAATGAATGGGGTCCACCGGGATATGTTGGCCATTGAATATCAAAATAATGCCCGGGTTTTGATTCCCGTGGACAAAATTCATTTAATCCAAAAATATGTCTCGTCTGAATCTAAAACCCCGAAAATTAATAAATTAGGGGGGACAGAGTGGGCCAAAACTAAGCAAAGGGTCCAAGCTACGGTTGAAGATATTGCCGATGATTTAATTAAACTATATGCTAAACGGGAAGCCGAAAAAGGTTACCGTTTTAGCCCGGATACACCAGAACAGTATGAATTTGAACAAGCCTTTGGTTTTGTGGAAACGCCTGACCAATTAACTTCCAGCCAAGAAATCAAGGCCGATATGGAAAAAAGTCGGCCCATGGACCGGCTTTTGGTGGGTGATGTGGGTTACGGTAAAACTGAAGTAGCTATGCGGGCAATCTTTAAGGCAGTGATGGATGGCAAGCAAGTGGCTTTCTTGGTGCCGACCACTGTCTTAGCTCAGCAACATTATAATACCCTCCAGGCTCGCTTTAATGATTGGCCCTTTGAAATTGGTCTCTTGAGTCGGTTTGTGTCTCGGGCCCAACAGAAGGAAACTATTGCTAAGCTTAAAAGCGGAGCGGTTTCAATTGTGGTCGGAACCCACCGTATCCTGTCGAAGGACATTGTTTTTAATGACTTGGGCCTCTTAATTGTCGATGAAGAGCAACGGTTTGGGGTTAAACACAAGGAACGTTTGAAACAGCTCAAGGCTCAGGTGGATGTCTTGACCTTGACGGCGACGCCGATACCGCGAACGCTGCATATGTCTATGATTGGGATTCGTGACTTGTCTGTGATTGAAACGCCACCCAATAACCGATTTCCGGTCCAAACCTATATCATGGAACGGAATGAAGGGGCTATTAAAACCGCCATTGAACGGGAGATGGCACGGGGCGGTCAATGTTTCTATCTCTATAACCGGGTGGCAACCATCTACCAACGGGCGGATGAAATCAGCCAGCTCGTGCCCCAAGCCCGAGTTGCGGTAGCCCACGGCCAAATGTCCGAAACAGAATTGGAAACCGTACTGGTGGACTTTATCCAAGGTCTCTATGATGTTTTGGTGACAACCACTATTATTGAAACAGGGGTTGATATTCCTAATGCCAATACCCTGTTTGTCGACCATGCAGATAAAATGGGGTTATCGACCCTCTATCAATTAAGAGGTCGGGTCGGTCGGACCCACCGGGTGGCTTATGCTTATCTTATGTATGAACCCTTTAAACAATTAAGTGAAGTGTCAGAAAAGCGCCTGAAAGCCATCCGGGAATTTACTGACCTAGGATCTGGTTTTAAAATTGCTATGCGGGACTTGTCGATTCGCGGCGCCGGTAACTTGCTTGGTAAGCAACAGTCTGGCTTTATCGATTCTGTCGGTTATGACCTTTATACCCAGATGTTAAAAGAAGCCGTTGACCAACGTAAAGGGATTAAGAAGAAACAATCTCAATATGAGTCCCAAGCTATTGAATGGAATGTGGACGTGGACGCTTATCTTCCTAAAGATTATATTCAAGATGAACGGCAGAAAATAAATATGTATAAGGCAATTCAACAAATCGATTCTGAGGAAGCCTATCGTAGCATCCAAGACCAGCTAATTGATCGTTTTGGAGAGTTTCCAGACCAAGTGGCTGACTTGTTAGATATTGCCTTAATTAAGTATTACGGCTTAAAATCTGGTATTGAAGAAATTAAACAAGACCGGCAGCGAATTGTGGTCACCTATAATGAACGGGCCAGTATGAAACTTAAAGGGCCGAATATTTTCCAAGCCTTACAGGAAGTCCCGTTAAAAGCCGAAGTTACCGTAAATGGGGGTAAATTAGCCATCCGTTTATTAGTCCAAGGCAAGGTGTCTTATCAATGGTTGCCTGCCTTAAAAGCTTTAGCGAAAGAGTCAATGTCCATTGTTAATCAAGGAGAGGAGCAAGAATAATGCGGTTAGATAAATTTTTGAAAGTATCTCGTTTAATTAAACGTCGGTCAGTTGCTAAAGAAGTGGCAGACCAAGGACGGGTCTTAATTAATGATATTGTGGCTAAGTCATCGGCTACTGTTAAAGTAGGTGACGAGATTACCATTCGCTACGGAAATCGAACCCTAGTAATTAAAGTTGAAGCCCTCAAGGATTCAACAAAAAAAGAAGATGCCGACTCAATGTACTCTGTTTTGGCAAATGAACGGCCAGCGGATGAAGTTTAACAATCAATAATTTATTGTCTGAATTTCCTTATTTTGATGGAAATTAACCAGCTTTATTGATATACTCGATAAGAGCAAGGAGGTGTCACCATGCAAGCACAAGGCAAGTCAAAGGTTGTTTATTTGAATCAACAACCAGGTAATTTTAAAGAAAATCAAGGCCGCTCGCAGCAGTCTGTCAAGCGTCCGCTTGTTATTGCGATGGTAGGCCTCGCTTCAATTTTTATTTGTAGTGTGCCGATTTTTACAGCTCTACAAGCGCAATCGGTTAACCAAGAAAATCTTTTGCAGGCAAAAGCTCAGTATCAAGAAGTCCAAGCGGCCCATGCTAAACTACAAGAAGAAGCACAACGTTTAAACGACCCTGAATATTTAGCCCAAGTTGCACGAAAAGATTACTATTATTCTAAAGAAGGCGAAATTATCTTTAAATTAGAGGGTCTCGAAGATGACGGCTTTGATCAAGCCGCTCAAGCCAATCGCCCCTAAAACTATTCAGAGAATCTAAGGAGGATATTGTTATTTATGTCATTGGAAGTTGGCGCTAAAGTAAAAGGGAAAGTTGTCAGTGTCAAAAATTTTGGAGCATTTGTGTCTCTATCCGATAATGAATCAGGCCTAGTTCATATTTCTCAACTCTCAAATTCATTTGTTAAAGATATTAATGATTTCATCAAAGTTGGCGATGAAGTTGAAGTTAAGGTCATTAAGATTATGCCCGACGGTAAAATTAATTTATCGATGAAAGATGATGATGCAAAAGCATCTGATGATAAAAAACAGTCTAAGAACTTTAAACCAAGACCCAAAAAGGATGATTTTCATAAGAAAGATTCCAATAATTTTGCTAATGGTCCCAAAAACAAACCGAAGTTTGTATCGTCAAGTAATCATTCTTTTTCAGAATCATCCACCAATGATTTTGACCAAATGATGAATCGTTTCTTGAAGGATTCTGAAGATCGGTTAACGTCTCTTAAACGGAACACTGAAGGTAAACGTGGCGGCCGTGGTGGTCGTCGAACATAATTAGATAGTTATTATAGATAGCGGGGGCGGGACAGGAGTGCGGCTAGGTAAAAGGGCTAGCCCCTTTTCTCGCCCTCACTCGGCTGTTTTATAAGCAGCCAGGGAAACATTAAATCACTTAGGGAGGCTGGATGATTGACCAGCCTCTTTTTATAAGCAAGAGTCGCTATTAAGATGGGAGGCCGCGATGGAAGCTTTATTAAAACAAGTAAAGGCTAGTTTTGACGCTTGGCCCCAGTGGCAGCAGACCGATAAATTAGTTATGGGTGTTTCAGGTGGCCTTGATTCGATGGTGCTTTTGGACCTGATGATTAAGTTGCTTGCCCTGAAAGAAAATCAGGGAAAGGAAATTATTGTGGCTCATTTCAACCATCATTTGCGGTCAGATGCTGACTTGGATGCTAGTTTGGTCGAATCTTTTTGTCATCACCATCAGCTCACTTATTTTATCGGTGAATGGCAGGAACCTAGCCATAAAAATACTGAAAGTTTGGCACGCGAGGCACGCTATCACTTTTTTGCTAATGTCCTGGCCGCTAGTCAAAGCCAGGTCTTAGTTACAGCTCATCATTCCAATGATTTAGCCGAGACTTTAATGATCCGCCTCATTCGAGGAACTTCTTTTAAGGGCTTGGCGGGGATTCGTCGATATAGTCAGCGAATTCTCACAACTGATCAAGGACAGGGTGTGGCTACAGACTTAGTTCGCCCCTTATTGTCAATAAGCAAAGCAGAATTGTTGGATTATGCTGAACATTTTAAGTTAGAATATCGCGAAGATTCGACCAACTCTTCGCGTCATCATTTAAGGAATCGAGTGCGGCAGGACCTGTTACCGTGGTTAGAAGGTGAAAATCCGCAATTTCTAGCAAATTTAGAGAGTATGACCCAAGCGGCGGCTGAGGCCTACCAAGCAAATTTTGAAACCTACATGGCCCAGGAAGATCAATTAGTCCTTGCCTTAGGTGAAAATGGCTGGATTCTGGACCGCCCAACTTGGCGTCAATTATCAGCTAGTAGGCGGCGGACATTTTTAACCATTTTTATTGAAGAACGTTTGATTGCTGATCTAGGGTCTTATAACAAACGCTTATTAGACCAGTTGGACCAACTAATCTGTGATACTGCGAGTCCCAACCAAGGCTTGAATTTACCCAGTGAATGGTATGTACAACGGAATTACGACCAAATTCGGATATTTAATAGAAGTAAAGAGCTTGGACCTGAGGAATCTGTTGATGACAGTGACTTCCAACCTCTGACACAATTAAATAAATGGATCTGGGTGGATGAATGCCACCGGGTTGGTATTTTCCGAAAAGAGCAAGTTTCCCACAAGCTATTAAGTGAAGCTCAATGTGTCCTCCCGCTGAATATCGATATTAAGCAACCGATTAATTATTTACTAAGGCACCGGCAGCCAGGAGACCAAATCCGATTACAAGATGCAAGTGGGCGCATTTTTCATAAGAAATTGGCCCGAGTCATGATTGACCAAAAGCTTCCAAAAAATATACGAAACCAAATTTGGCTTTTGGTAGACCGGCAAAATCAAATTATGGCTTGCTTACCTAATATTAAAGCGGCCCACCCAACCATTGTGAGTCAAGAGTTTGCGACTTATTTATTTCTGTATCAAACCATAGAGCAAATTTCCAAAGTATGATAAGATTAGACCTATATTTAGAATAAGGAGCATACCCATGTTAGATAAAGATATTGAGAGAGTCTTAGTTAGTCCTGAAGAAATTCATGCAGCGGTCGTGCGTCTAGGTGCACAATTGACCCAAGATTATCGGGGCAAAGAAGTGGTCGTAGTCGGTATCCTCCGAGGGGCAGCGGTCTTTATGGCTGACATTATTCGTGAGATGGATATTTATCTTGATATTGATTTTATGGACGTTTCTAGTTATGGTGAAGAAACTGAATCATCGGGTGAAGTTAAAATTATCAAAGACTTAGATACGCGCTTAGAAGGTCGTCATGTCTTAGTAGTTGAAGATATTATTGATACCGGCCGCACGCTTAACTATTTGGTAGAGTTGTTTAAATACCGGAAAGCAGCTTCAGTCAAGGTTTGTACCTTATTGGATAAGCCTGAACGTCGAATTGTTAAAAACTTAATTCCTGATTATGTTGGTTTAGAAGTGCCTAATGAATTTGTGGTTGGGTATGGCCTTGACTTTAAGCAAAAATATCGTAACCTACCTTATATTGGGGTACTTAAACCTGAAGTTTATCAATAAACATTATGCTTCATCTTTTTAAAAAGTTTATGGTATAATTTTTAAATGCTAACTAAATAAATAACTAAAGGAGAAATGCTTGGATGAACAATCGTAATTTAAAACCAAAATTTCCAAGAGGCATCCTATTCTATGTAGTGATGGTTTTGGCTTTATTTGGTGTATTTCAAGCTTTTACCGGTTCCCTGTCCCAGTTTGGCCAGGTTGATGAAATTAATTCAAGTGAATTCATGACTCAATTGGAAGCAGGTAAAATCGACAAGTTTGAAATTCAAATTGGCTCTGGCGTCTATAGTGTCCAGGGTGACTATAAGGAAAAAAATAGTAAAGAAGAAACCGATTCTTTTATTTCTATTTTTGAAAGCTCAGATACTGCTAAGAAATTTAAAACTGAAATCTTAGGTAATGATGCCACCCTTAAAACTGTGACTGATCTTGCTAAGGCCAGCAAAACTGAAATGAAGTCTTTGCCTGAGTCCAGTGCAGGCATGTGGTTGTCCATGTTACCTTATTTCTTCTTGCTGATTCCTACCTTCTTTATTCTTTATACCATGATGCAACAAGGTGGCGGCGGCCGTGGCGTGATGAACTTTGGTAAGAGTAAATCAAAAGAGGTCTCTAAGCAAAATGTTAAAGTACGTTTCTCAGACGTTGCCGGAGCAGAAGAAGAAAAACAAGAATTGGTCGAAGTGGTTGAATTCCTAAAAGATCCAAAACGCTTTACAGCCTTAGGAGCTCGGATTCCAGCTGGGGTCTTATTAGAAGGCCCTCCAGGAACAGGTAAAACATTACTTGCCAAAGCTGTTGCAGGTGAAGCCGGTGTACCATTCTTTAGTATGTCTGGATCTGAATTCGTTGAAATGTTTGTTGGGGTCGGTGCTAGCCGGGTCCGTGACTTGTTTGAAAATGCTAAAAAAGCTGCACCAGCTATTATCTTTATTGATGAAATTGATGCAGTGGGTCGCCAACGGGGCGCCGGTATGGGCGGTGGCCACGATGAGCGGGAACAAACCCTTAACCAATTGCTAGTTGAGATGGATGGTTTTGAAGGCAATGAAGGAATCATTGTCATGGCAGCTACCAACCGGTCTGATGTCTTAGACCCTGCCTTATTACGTCCTGGACGTTTTGACCGTCAAATTCTCGTGGGTAACCCTGATGTTAAAGGTCGGGAAGCTATTTTACGCGTCCATGCCCGCAATAAGAAATTAGCTAAAGATGTAGATTTAAAAGTGATTGCTCAACAAACACCTGGCTTTTCTGGGGCTGACCTTGAAAACTTATTAAATGAATCCGCCTTAATTGCAGCGCGTTTTAACCGCAAAGAAATTACTGCGGCAGATGTTGACGAGGCTCACGACCGTGTGATTGCAGGTCCTGCTAAAGCTGATAAACAAATTTCTCAAACTCAACGCCGGACGGTCGCTTTCCATGAAGCTGGTCATACGGTTGTAGGGATGGTCTTATCTGATGCGCGGATTGTCCACAAAGTAACGATTGTACCGCGGGGGCGCGCGGGTGGTTATGCTATTATGTTACCTAAGGAAGACCAATATATTGTGACGTATAAAGAATTATATGAACAAGTGGTCGGTCTATTAGGTGGTCGTGTAGCGGAAGAAATCGTCTTTAACCATAAATCAACGGGGGCTAGTCAAGACTTTAAACAAGCGACTTCGATTGTGCGGTCAATGGTAACCGAATATGGTATGTCTGATAAGTTGGGTACAGTTCAATACGAAGATGATTCCAAACCGTTTGCGGGTCGTCAGTACGGTCAACATGCGGCTTATTCTGAAAGTATTGCCTTTGAGATTGATAACGAAGTGCGTCGTATTATGGAAGAAGCCCATCAAGATGCAACCGAAATTATCACAGCTCACCGTCAACAATTAGATGTCATTGCTAACAAGTTGTTAGAAATTGAAACCTTAGATAAACGTCAAATTAAATCCTTGTTTGAAACAGGTCATATGCCACTTGATTCAGATGAAGAAGAGGCAGAACAAGAGCCAGAAAAGGCTGATAGTTTTGAAGAAGCTAAGGAAAAAGCTCAAGAAGAAGCTGATCCAAGTCAAGCTGGAGCAGCCCCAGGGGCATCTGAAATCAATCCAACCGATAAACCAGTGGATTCAGACCCTAATTTGTAATTAAATTTAAAAGGACCGAGCGAAAGAGAGCATCTTGTGCTTTTCCGTTCGGTTTTTTCATGGGACAAAAGAAAGGAAAGACCAATGACGGATCAATTAATGAAGGCGCTAGCCTTTAATCAAGAAGTAAGACTCTTTGTGGTCAAGGCAACAGAAACAGTGGAAGAAGCCCATCAACGTCATGATACTTGGCAAACTGCGACTGCAGCCCTTGGTCGGACCTTGATTGCGACCAGTCTTTTAGCGGCTAATTTAAAAGGAAAAGATCGACTTAATGTCGTCGTTGATGGTCAAGGTCCGCTTGGCCGGATTATGGCTGAAGCCTATAATGATGGCCGCGTCTGGGGCTTTGCTAGTCAGCCTCATGTTGCTTTACCTTTGAATGCGGCCGGTAAAATTGATGTAGCCGGTGGGGTAGGTTTACCCGGCACCTTGATTGTCAAGAAGACGATCGAAGATTCTTTGGAACCGTATGTCGGCCAAGTCCCCTTGGTTTCGGGTGAATTGGGGGAAGACTTTACTTATTATATGGCTGTATCTGAACAAACGCCTTCCGCTATTGGCTTATCTGTCTTAGTGGCCCCGGATGAATCGGTCTTGGCCGCGGGGGGCTTTATGATACAAGTCTTACCAGGTGCCAGTGAAGAGACAATTACTGCCTTGGAAGACCGACTACAAGCCTTGGGACGTTTTTCTGATTTGATTGACCAAGGTAAATCTTTAGAAGAACTAGCAGATATTTTAGTAGGGGCAGGCAATTACCGCGAATTAGACCGGCAGGCCCTTTCCTTCCATTGCCCTTGTTCCAAGGGCTACTACCGTAATCGGCTAGCTATGATTGGAAGCCAAGAACTCAAGACGATTATTGCTGAAGACCATGGCGCTGAAGTGGTCTGTCATTATTGTAATGAGGTTTATCAATTTAGTGAAAGTGATTTACAGGCTATGGTTGCTGAAATTGAACAGAGGTCTGAAGACTTGGATTAATGGATAATTTTAAGTCCAAAGCCGGTCAACGATTGTAAAAATATAGAAAATATGTTTAAATGCTAATGATAGAGTATTTCAGAATAAGGAGTGACATGGGTGTTAGATAAAGAAAAAGAAGTACAGGTAGAAGATTTAAATGATCAATTAATTGTTCGTCGTGAAAAAATGGCTGAATTATTTGCAGCGGAAGACGCTAAACCTTTCGATTCAGGTTTCCAACGGAGCCATTTATCACAAGAACTTATTTCAAGTTATGATCAATACGATAAAGAATATTTTGAAAATGAAGTTAAAATTCAAGTGGCTATTGCGGGTCGTTTAGTCTCTAAACGGGGTAAAGGTAAAGCTGGTTTTGCCCATATTCAAGATATGGCTGGCCGAATTCAAATCTATGTGCGTAAGGATGCAATAGGCGAAGACCGTTATCTTTGGTTCAAGCAAGCTGACTTAGGCGATATTGTTGGAGTGAAAGGATATGTTTTCAAGACGAATACCGGTGAACTTTCAGTCCACGCAGAAGAATTTTATCCTTTAACTAAGGCTTTACGTCCGCTACCAGATAAATTCCATGGCTTAACCAATGTGGAACAAAGGTATCGTCAACGTTATCTGGACTTGATTTCTAATGATGACAGTCGTCAACGTTTCATCAATCGTTCGATGATTATCCGGCAAATCCGGCGTTATTTGGATGACTTGGGTTACTTAGAAGTTGAAACCCCTGTTTTACATAATATAGCAGGTGGGGCAACTGCTAAGCCATTTATCACCCATCATAATGCTTTAGATATGGAATTATATCTACGGATTGCAACTGAACTTCATTTAAAACGTCTCGTAGTCGGTGGCTTTGAAAAGGTTTATGAATTGGGAAGGGTCTTCCGGAATGAAGGAATTGATACTACTCACAACCCTGAATTTACAACCATTGAAATTTATACGGCCTATTCTGTGTATACAGACTGCATGGACCTAGTGGAAAATCTGATCCGGACAGTTGCTAAAGAAGCCATTGGTCAAACCGTGATTGACTATGCGGGTCAAAAAATTGATTTAGAAACGCCATGGGCACGTCGTCATATGGTTGATATGATTAAGGAATATACGGGGGTTGATTTCTGGCAAGAAATGACCTTTGAAGAAGCTAAAGCATTAGCCAAAGAACACCATGTGCCATTAAATGACCATGATAATACGGTAGGTCACGTAATCAATAACTTCTTTGAAGAATACTGTGAAGATAAATGTATTCAACCAACTTTTGTATACGGACATCCTGTGGAAGTTTCACCACTCGCTCGTAAGAATGATGAAGATCCGCGCTTTACTGACCGCTTTGAATTATTCATTGTTGGTAATGAATACGCCAATGCTTTTACCGAGTTAACGGATCCAATCGATCAAAGAGAACGGTTTGAAGCGCAAATGGCTGAAAAAGATGCTGGTAATGATGAAGCTCATCCTGTGGATGATGACTTCTTAGAAGCTCTTGAATATGGTATGCCACCTACTGGTGGTATCGGAATTGGGGTCGACCGCTTGGCGATGCTCCTAACTGATGCTCAGTCAATTCGTGATGTTTTACTGTTCCCAACTTTAAGAAATAATTAAATAACTTGACTAGCCAGATGGCTAGTCTTTTTTTATGTTTTAAATTTTTATTGGGATAATTTATATGGGAAATCATGGTGATCATAAGCTAATTAAACATAATAATCACAAAATACATTTGTCATATAAATTAGGTTTTGAAAATACAAATAGCCAAGCCCTATCATAAAAGGGCTTGGCTATTTGCCTAGTTAAATTTAAAAATAAAAAGTTAAGAAATTGCGTGGTAGATGGTCTGCATTTCTTGGTCTATCGCGAACAATCGCTCAGAGATAGTTTGTAACTCATCCTCATACTGGGCCACTTTCTCATTGCCATCATTTTTATATCGTAGTTTATGTTCCAAACTAGCCCACATATCCATGGAAATGGTACGGATTTGAATTTCAACTGGCATATAATTGACACCGGTTGAAAGGAAGACGGGAACAGAAACAACGATATGTAAACTACGATAACCAGAGGCTTTGGGGCTTTTAATATAATCCTTGCGTTTCAACAGGGAGATATCATGTTGTTGTAGGAGGAGTTTTTCTAATTGATAAATATCCTCGACATAATTTGTAATCACTCGAATCCCCGCAATATCAAGAATTTCCCGTTTTAAATTAGGGATACTTAATTTAACTTGAAAACGACGTGCTTTATTAACTAGACTTTCAAAGCTTTTAAGACGAGATTCAATATGGTGGATCGGGTTATGGTTATAATTTACTTGAAATTCATTATCGAGATTTTCTAATTTAGTAGCGACTTCGTTTAGGGCAGCTTCATAAACTTGATAGAGTCGGACATAGTCCGACAATTCCTCGATTAAGGCTTCTGTTTCTTGATAATTTTCAGAAGGGGTGAGTGAAGCGAGTTGTTTTCTTAGACTTTGAATATTTAAGGTATTTTTACGACTTAATAACATAAGCATCTCCTTTGACATTACGATACCAAGCCAATTTCTTGGCAGGTTGCAGTAACCATTATATAATAAAATCATGAAAAAGGAGGGAATATTATGGAATTAGTTCGTGAAGGTCAAGCAATTCGTTCATATAATGAAGCAGGGGAAAAGATTGCAGAAATTACTTTTCCGGTAACTGCAGATGCAAACGTAGTGGATGCTAACCATACTTTTGTTTCACCGGAACTCCGTGGCCAAGGTGCTGCAGGTCAATTGCTAGACCGCTTGGTGGAAGAAATGGATAAAGAAGGTAAGAAGATTAAAGCGACTTGCCCATATGTGGTACGTAAATTTGAGGAAGAACCTGAAAAATACAACCATATAAATGTCGATGCAAAATAAGTTAAGAAAAGAAGCTATATTTAGGCTTCTTTTTTTATATTTTCCTTGACCCCAGTCTTTATTAGTGTTAAATTATTTAAGGTGTTTTAATGTCAGATTCCTGATAACCAGTCGTGCTGACTGCTTTAAAACCACCTGATGCTAGCAATCCCTTGGGGTTGCCTAACTTTTTATCACATATGACACACTTGGATGTGTGGACTAGGAATTAGGAGAGGAGGACCTATAAATGCCTACAATTAATCAATTGATCAGAAAGCCTCGTAAGAGCAAAACTTCTAAATCAAATTCACCAGCATTAAACGTTGGTTACAACAGTTTCAAACGTTCTCAAATCACTACTATGTCACCTCAAAAACGTGGTGTATGTACTCGTGTGGGAACCATGACACCTAAGAAACCGAACTCTGCTTTACGTAAGTATGCCCGTGTTCGTTTATCAAACTTGATGGAAGTAACTGCTTATATCCCAGGTGAAGGCCACAACTTACAAGAACATAGTGTTGTTCTTATTCGTGGTGGACGTGTAAAAGACTTACCAGGGGTACGTTACCATATCGTACGTGGTGCTTTAGATACTTCAGGTGTTAACGATCGTAAACAAAGTCGTTCTAAATACGGTGCAAAACGTCCTAAAGGCTAAGCCAAAAAATAAATATATACTCGATTAACTTACAAATGAAGGGAGGAAAGTGAATGTCTCGTAAAGGAAGAGCGCCAAAACGTGAAGTTTTGCCAGATCCAATTTATAATTCACAATTAGTAACTCGTACAATTAACCGTATTATGTTAGACGGTAAACGTGGAAAAGCTTCTAAAATTTTATACTCAGCTTTCGACATTATCCGTGAAGAAACTGGGAATGAACCATTAGAAGTCTTCGAACAAGCAATTGAAAACATTATGCCATTACTTGAAGTTAAAGCCCGCCGTGTTGGGGGATCTAACTACCAAGTCCCAGTTGAGGTTCGTCCAGATCGTCGTGTCACACTTGCATTACGTTGGTTAGTTAACTATTCACGTTTACGTGGTGAAAAATCTATGGAATTAAGATTTGCCCGTGAAGTAATGGATGCTGCTAATAATACTGGTGCATCAGTGAAACAACGTGAAGATATGCATAGAATGGCAGAAGCTAACAAAGCTTTCGCACATTACCGTTGGTAATCTATTTCAAACTATGGTATTGTCACTCTAGAAACGATGTAAATGAAATCTCAAAAAATGAAAGAGGGGTAAAAACCGATGGCAAAAAGAGAATTTTCTCTTGAAAACACTCGTAATATCGGTATCATGGCTCATATTGATGCTGGTAAAACAACGACCACTGAGCGTATCTTGTATTATACCGGTCGAATCCACAAAATTGGGGAAACTCATGAGGGTGCTTCCCAAATGGACTGGATGGAACAAGAACAAGAACGTGGAATTACCATCACTTCTGCAGCAACAACTGCACAATGGAAAGGGTATCGCGTAAACATTATCGACACCCCAGGGCACGTGGACTTCACGGTTGAAGTAGAACGTTCATTACGTGTGCTCGATGGTGCTGTCACTGTTTTGGATGCGCAATCAGGTGTAGAACCTCAAACTGAAACTGTTTGGCGTCAAGCTACCACTTATCATGTACCACGTGTGGTATTTGTTAATAAGATGGATAAATTAGGCGCAAACTTCTTAGATGCAGTTGATTCTATCCATGATCGTCTTCAAGCAAATGCCCATGCGGTTCAATTACCAATTGGTGCTGAAGATAACTTTACTGGTATTATCGACTTAGTAACCATGGAAGCATGGAACTATGCTGATGATTTAGGAACTCAAATTGATAAGATTGAAATTCCTGCTGACTTAAAAGATAAAGCTGAAGAATTACATGACTCATTAATCGAAGCAGTGGCTGATTATGATGAAGAATTAATGATGATGTACCTTGACGGTGAAGAAATTTCTGTTGACCGTCTAAAACAAGCTATCCGTAAAGCTACCCTATCTGTTGAATTCTACCCAGTATTCTGTGGATCAGCCTTCAAGAATAAAGGGGTTCAATTAATGCTTGATGGTGTCATTGATTACTTACCTGCTCCAACTGACGTACCACCAATTATTGGTACTGTTCCAGGAACAGAAGAAGAAGTGGCTCACCATGCGGATGATTCAGAAGCTTTTGCGGCTTTAGCCTTCAAAGTTATGACTGACCCATTCGTAGGTCGTTTGACCTTCTTCCGTGTGTATTCAGGTACACTTGAAGCAGGATCATATGTCTTAAACGCAAGTAAAGACAAACGTGAACGTGTCGGCCGTATTCTTCAAATGCATGCCAACCACCGTCAAGAAATCCCAGAAGTATTTTCTGGTGATATTGCCGCAGCTGTTGGCTTGAAAGATACCGGTACCGGTGATACTTTATGTGCTGAAGACACACCAGTTATTCTAGAATCAATGGAATTCCCTGAACCAGTTATCAACGTAGCAATTGAACCAGATTCAAAAGCTGACCAAGATAAAATGTCCCAAGCTTTAGCAAAACTTGCTGAAGAAGATCCAACCTTCCGTGCAACCACTGACCATGAAACAGGTCAAACAATTATTGCCGGTATGGGTGAACTTCACTTGGATATCATTGTTGACCGTTTGAAACGTGAATTCAAGGTAAATGCCACTGTAGGTGCGCCACAAGTATCTTATCGTGAAACCTTCCGTCAAGCTTGTCAAGCTGAAGGTAAATTCGTTCGTCAATCAGGTGGTAAAGGTCAATATGGTCACGTTTGGGTTGAATTCACACCTAACGAAGAAGGTGGCGGTTTCGAATTCGAAAACGCAATCGTCGGTGGTGTGGTACCACGTGAATATATCCCAGCAGTTGAAGCCGGACTTAAAGATGCTATGGAAAATGGTGTCTTAGCTGGTTACCCATTAGTAGACGTTAAAGCTAAATTATATGATGGTTCTTACCATGATGTCGATTCATCTGAAACGGCCTTCAAGGTAGCTGCTTCATTAGCCTTACGTGAAGCTGCTAAGAAAGCTCAACCAACCATCTTGGAACCTATGATGGCGGTAGAAATTACAGTTCCTGAAGAATATTTAGGGGATGTAATGGGACACGTAAACTCTCGTCGTGGACGTGTTGAAGGAACAACTATGCGTGGTAATGCGCAAATCGTGAAAGGTTTCATTCCATTATCAGAAATGTTTGGATATGCAACTACCTTACGTTCTTCTACTCAAGGACGTGGTACTTTCTCTATGCAATTTGACCACTATGAAGCAGTTCCTAAATCTATCCAAGAAGAAATTATCAAAAAACATTCTGGCAATTAATTTGTTAGAAACTAGCTGATTTGTTAGGGATTATATTGTTGAAATCCCTAACAAGACACGCTATAATTAACTTTGATAGGTGTTTATTGAATCTATTATCCAATTATTAGGAGGAATAAGAATGTCAAAAGAAAAATACGAACGTACGAAACCCCATGTTAACATTGGTACATTAGGCCACGTTGACCACGGTAAAACAACTTTATCAGCTGCGATCGCAACTGTATTAGCAAAACACGGTTTTGGTGAAGCTAAAGATTATGCTTCAATCGATAACGCACCAGAAGAAAAAGAACGTGGAATCACAATCAATACTTCTCATATCGAGTATGAAACTGAAAACCGTCACTACGCTCATATCGACGCTCCAGGACACGCGGACTACGTTAAAAACATGATCACTGGTGCTGCTCAAATGGACGGCGCTATCTTAGTAGTATCTGCTGCTGATGGTCCAATGCCTCAAACTCGTGAACATATCTTGTTATCACGTCAAGTAGGTGTTCCTTACTTCGTAGTATTCTTAAACAAAGTTGACCAAGTGGACGACGAAGAATTACTAGAATTAGTTGAATTAGAAGTTCGTGATTTACTATCTGAATACGATTACCCAGGAGATGATATCCCTGTAATCGCTGGTTCTGCTTTGAAAGCCTTAGAAGGTGACGAAGCTCAAGAAGAAAAAATCATGGAATTAATGGCTGCAGTTGATGAATATATTCCAGAACCACAACGTGAAACTGACAAACCATTCATGATGCCAGTCGAAGACGTGTTCTCAATCACTGGTCGTGGTACTGTTGCAACTGGCCGTGTTGAACGTGGTCAAGTTAAAGTTGGTGACGAAGTTGAAATCGTTGGTATCCACGATGAAACTAAGAAAACTACTGTAACTGGTGTTGAAATGTTCCGTAAGATGTTAGACTTTGCTGAAGCAGGGGATAACATTGGTGCTTTATTACGTGGTGTTACTCGTGAAGATATCGAACGTGGTCAAGTATTAGCAGCTCCTGGATCTATTACTCCACATACTAAATTCAAAGCTGAAGTTTATGTATTATCAAAAGAAGAAGGTGGACGTCATACTCCATTCTTCTCTAACTACCGTCCTCAATTCTACTTCCGTACAACTGACGTAACTGGTGTTGTAGAATTACCAGAAGGTACTGAAATGGTAATGCCTGGTGATAACGTAACTATGGAAGTTGAATTAATTCACCCAATCGCTATCGAAGAAGGAACTCGTTTCTCAATTCGTGAAGGTGGACGTACTGTAGGTGCAGGTACTGTAACTACAATCCTTGCATAATTAGTTGATTAATCAAAACACCCTTCGGGGTGTTTTTTTGTGCTCAAATTCTATAAAAACCCTTGCCTTGGGTGCGCAACGAGCTTTTTAGGCTATAGTCAGCTTAAGCAGTATTTAGGTCTAGACGAAGAAATGGTGAATCAACGTTGGCAGTATTTACTGGGGAAGCACCCCAAAGTTTTATTGCTAATGATGGTTGTCTTTTCACCCCTTATCTTTTTACTCCGTTTATCCTATCTATATTACCAAGAACTACCAGGTCGCTGGCTTAAACGCTTAATTTCCGCGACAGTAGTCATATTAATCTTAATTTATCTCAATAGTCTTAAAAGTCATGTTTTTTATCTACTAGACGGGGGAGGTTTTGTGATGTATCTCTTGCTTTGTTATTACAACGATATGTACGAAACGTAAGTAGTTAGTATATTCCGGTAAATAGTTTAAAATGAGAGGTAAACAGTTATCATTTTAGTAATTATAACAAATATGTTACAATTATTTGTGGAATTATAATAAAAGATAGGAGGATGCTTTAATGAATTATCAAAAGTTTTTTGATTCTATTATGTCAGCTGCTCCAGGGGTTTTAGGGGCTTTGTTAATGCTTATCTTAGCCTTAATTATTGCTTGGGCTTTAAAGAGTTTAATTATTAAAGGTCTAGAGAAGATTGGATTTTCTGATCGCTTAGAAAAATGGGGAATTGCTAAAAACGATGAGGAAGGTAAAACATTCCTAGACACTATTGGCTCCATTGTTTATTTTCTAGTAATCTTATTCTTCTTACCAGCCATTTTAAACGGTTTAAATGTGGGTGGAGTGATGGATCCGATTGTTAATATGTTTAATAAGTTCTTCAACTATATTCCTAATATTGTCTTGGCCATCTTAATTTTAGTGGTGGGTGCATTTTTCTGTAAGTTCGTTCGTCGCTTAATCAAAAATTTACTATCCGGTTTAAATATTGATAAGTGGTATGCCAAGATGACTGGCCAAACTGGTCAAATGGATGTAGATGACCAACAAGTCGCCGAAGTAGTTGCTACGATTATTTACATTTTATTGTTTGTCCCAATTCTTACTGTAGCCTTGGAGACCTTGGGTATCCAATCGATTTCTGTCCCAATTATTAGCATGCTCAATTCTATTTTAGCAGCTATTCCTAATATTATTACAGCAGCTGTCCTATTAATTATTGGTGGTTTTATTGCTAAGTTGGTCGGGGACCTGGTTGAAAACTTGTTAGCAACCACTGGGATTAATAAATATTCTAAGTATCTCAACTTTAACTCGCAAGAATCAGATGTTTCAATTTCTGGCTTAACAGCAGGAATTCTCCGTGGCGTAATTGTCCTCTTCTTTATTGTAGAAGCAATCAATGTGCTTAAGCTTGAAGTCTTAAATACGATTGGTGAAAGTATTATTGCCTACTTACCTTTAGTCCTATCTGCCTTAATTATTTTAGGTATTGCTCTTATAGGTGGTAATATCTTTGCTAATTTCGTGGCTAAGGCCACTGGTAATAATCTAGCTGGCGAATTTGTTCGCTATTCAATTATTATTGTGGGTGCCTTTATGATTCTAGAACAATTACAAATTGCTCAAACGATTGTTAATACAGCCTTTATGATTGTCCTCGGTTCTGTGGGCATTGCAATTGCGCTGGCCTTTGGTTTAGGTGGCCGTGACTTTGCGGCTAAGCAATTAGAAAAAGCGTCTAAAGCCATGGAAGAGGAAGAAAAGAAAGAAGATCATTCTCTGTTATAGGCATAAATTGTCAAGGAATTAAATCAAATAATTATATGGGCTTGGTTGGCTATGTTAAATAGTTGACCAGGCTCATTTTTTTGACCAGTTTTTTTAGTTTCGCTAGTCGGTCAAGTATAATTAGCCGGTAGGATGAGTGATTTTTGGCTAAAAAGGCTTGAAACTTCAGCTCTATTTCGGTAAGATTGATAAGTCTTAATTAAGATAGCTATGGCACTTCAGTGGAGTACCACTCTTTGTCCTTTGGCCATAGTAGACTACTAGGCAGGAAACTGACCTACAAAGGAGCGGATAAAAATGAATCATCAAGGACAGTCTGTAAACTCTAAAGCCCACGATATGACCCTTATGGCGGTTGTTTCAGCCCTCTATGTCGTCTTAACCTTTCTCTTAGCCCCACTGGCTTTTGGACCAGGTTTTCGGATTTCAGAAGGACTAAACTTCTTGGCCCTCTACAATAAACGGCATATTTACGCCATTACGGTGGGTGTTTTTATCGTTAACTACTTTGCTTATGGTATTTGGGATATGGTGATTGGGTCACTGTCATCCTTAGTCTTCCTATTTATTGGTAAATACTTAGCGGAAAAAGCTGCGACTTGGGCTCAAAAAGCAGGTTTTAAAGGCGATCCGATGTTAGTGAAATATGCGATTTTAGCAATTGTTTTCTCATTATCGATGTTTACCATCACTTTAATGATTATCATGCTAGGATCAGGCGATGCCTTCTGGCCGCTTTATATCTCACAAGTTGTGATTGAATTAGGTTCTTTAGCTTTAGGGGCTATCTTCATGTACCCTCTATCTAAACGGATTGATTTCACACGTTAATTTCATAAATGAAACAAGGGGCTAGGCAAACATGCCCAGCTCCGCTAGTTTATATTAAAATAAGAATGATGTCACGGAGGAGTTGACTGGATGGAAACGGCGTCGCAATGCGACTTGTTCCATCCTAGTCAAGAGTGCGCTGGGCGGGCAAGAAGTAGAAAACCACAGATTTTCTACTTCTTACCTGCTCTCTTTTTTATAGTCTAATCAAACACGAACTTTATTAAATGTAAGTATAGAAGAAAAATTTAAGCATGTAATTGAGGGTCAAAACCAAGAAAATAAAAATAAAAGGTTTTCATAGAAAAACTTTAATAAAGTGAGGGAAAAGCCTTGCATATGGCGGATTTGTTCGCTATAATACTCTTTGTGCCTTAAAAAAGGGATTGCTATGCCCTAAATTAGTGCATACCCCCCAGAAATGAGTGAGGGGAAGCGTTGAAACGAGAGGTTGCGACACACCCGGTTGAGTTGCCATTGAACGGATGTGACGGTAATTCTTGTGGAGCAAGTCATAATAAGATGAATGACGAAGGAGGAAAACACATGGCAAAACAAAAAATTCGGATTCGTTTGAAAGCATATGAACATCGTGCTTTGGATGTATCAGCGAATAAAATCGTAGAATCTGCGCAAAGAACTGGAGCTAAAACAGCTGGACCAATTCCGTTACCAACAGAACGTTCAGTCTATACAGTTATCCGTTCACCACATAAATACAAAGATTCACGTGAACAATTCGAAATGCGTACCCACAAACGTTTAATCGATATCATTGATCCAACTGCTAAAACAGTAGATGCTTTGATGAAATTAGATTTACCAAGTGGCGTTGACGTAGAAATTAAATTATAAAAATTAAAAAAATGGAGGTGTACTCATGACCAAAGGAATCTTAGGAAAAAAAGTCGGTATGACTCAATACTTCACTGAAAATGGAGAATTAATCCCTGTAACAGTTGTTGAAGCTACTCCAAACGTTGTTTTACAAGTTAAATCACTTGAAAACGATGGTTACGAAGCAGTTCAATTAGGTTACCAAGACAAACGCGAAGTGTTAGCCACAAAACCACATAAAGGTCATGTAGCAAAAGCAAATGCTACTCCTAAGCGCTTCATTCGCGAGTTTCGTAATGTTGAGCTAGGATCATTTGAAGTAGGACAAGAAATCACAGTAGAAACTTTCGAAGCCGGTGACATCATTGATGTAACGGGTACATCTAAAGGTAAAGGATTCCAAGGTGCCATCAAGCGCCACGGACAATCTCGTGGACCTATGGCTCACGGTTCTCGTTACCACCGTCGTCCTGGTTCAATGGGTATGGCGTCAGATGCTTCTAAAGTATTCAAAGGCAAAAACCTACCAGGTCAAACCGGTGGCGAACAAGTAACAATCCAAAATCTTGAAGTTGTAGCAGTTGTAGCTGAAGACAACTTAATCTTGATTAAAGGAAACGTCCCAGGACCTAAAAAATCTTTAGTAGAAATCAGAACTGCAGTTAAAAGCAATTAATTAAGAGAGGAGGAACGAGAGAATGGCAAAAGTAACATTATTTAAACAAGATGGCAGCAATGCAGGAGAAATTGAATTAAATGATGCAATCTTCGGGATTGAACCAAACCAAAGCGTAGTTGTTGATGCAGTTATCATGCAAAGAGCTTCTCAACGTCAAGGTACTCACGCAGTGAAAAACCGTTCTGCTGTACGCGGCGGAGGACGTAAACCTTGGAGACAAAAAGGTACAGGTCGTGCCCGTCAAGGCTCAATCAGATCACCACAATGGGTTGGTGGCGGAACAGTATTCGGCCCAACACCTCGTTCATACAGTTATAAATTACCTAAAAAGATGCGTCGCTTAGCAATTCGTTCAGCCTTATCACAAAAAGTGATTGATAACGAATTTGTTGTAGTTGACCAATTAGAAGCTACTAAGACTAAAGAATTCAAAGCAATCTTATCTAACTTAGATTTGAACCGCAAAGTATTACTTGTCTTAGAAGATAACAATGAAGCAGTCTTCAGAGCTGCTCGTAATATTCCAAATGTGAAAGTAATCGACCAAGGTAATGTCAATGTCTTAGATGTTGTAAATTATGATAAGGTCTTAATTACTCAAGCAGCATTAGCAACAGTAGAGGAGGCATTAGCATAATGGAATTTTCAGAAGTTATCTTACGTCCAGTAATCACTGAACAATCAATGTTAGCAATCGATGACAAGAAATATACTTTTGAAGTTGATCGTCGTGCTAATAAAAACCTTATCAAACAAGCTGTTGAAGCAATGTTTGAAGGCGTAAAAGTTGCTCAAGTAAATACTGTCAATGTTCGTGCTAAAAAGAAACGTATGGGTCGTTACGTAGGTTTCACCCGTCGTTACAAAAAAGCAATTGTAACATTAACAGCTGAATCCGCAGACATCGAATTATTCGGTGAAGGCGCTGAAGAAGAATAATTCTTAAACAATCTTTAAAGTAGGAGGGAAAACGCGTGGCGATTAAACATTATAAACCAACTACAAACGGTCGTCGTAACATGACTGGTTATGATTTCTCAGAAATTACAACGAACAAACCTGAAAAAACATTACTAGAATCAAAAAAACAAAATGCTGGCCGTAATAGTCAAGGTAAAATCACAGTTCGTCATCACGGTGGCGGTCATAAACGTGCTTACCGTGTGATTGACTTCAAACGTAACAAAGATGGTGTCATCGGAACCATCGCAACAGTTGAATATGATCCAAACCGCTCTGCAAATATTGCATTAGTTCATTATGAAGACGGTGTGAAAGCTTATATTATTGCCCCTAAAGGCATTAAAGTAGGTCAAAAAATTGAATCTGGTGAAAACGCCGATATCCAAATCGGTAACGCCTTACCATTGGTTAACATTCCGGTCGGTACATTTATCCACAACATCGAATTAAAACCTGGTAAAGGTGGACAATTAGTTCGTTCTGCTGGAGCAAGTGCCCAAGTATTAGGGCAAGAAGGTAAATATACCTTAGTTCGTTTAGCTTCAGGTGAAGTTCGTATGATTCTTTCAACTTGTCGTGCAACCATTGGAACTGTTGGTAACGAACAACATGAATTGATTAACTTAGGTAAAGCTGGTCGGACAAGATGGTTATCTGTTCGTCCAACTGTCCGTGGTTCTGTAATGAACCCTAACGATCACCCACACGGTGGTGGTGAAGGACGCGCTCCAATTGGTCGTCCAAGTCCAATGTCACCATGGGGCAAGAAAACAATGGGTACTAAAACACGTAACCCACGTAAGAAATCTAGCAAGTTAATCATTCGTGGTCGTAAAAAATAGACCGTAGTACATAATATGAAGGGAGGCTACACTTTTGAGTCGTAGTTTAAAGAAAGGGCCTTTTGTCGATGGCCATCTCATGAAAAAAGTAGAAGCTCAAGCAGATAGTCCTAAGAAATCAGTTATTAAAACTTGGTCTCGCCGTTCAACCATCTTCCCTAACTTCATTGGTTTAACCATTGCAGTTTATGATGGCCGTAAACATGTGCCAGTATATATCCAAGAAGATATGGTCGGACATAAATTAGGCGAATTCGTTCCAACACGGACCTATAAAGGTCACGCAGCGGACGATAAAAAGACCGCTAAACGCTAATAAAGGAGGGGAAACACATGTCAGAACAAATTACTTCTGCAACAGCAACGGCTAAAACAGTTCGTATTGCCCCTCGTAAAGTGCGTTTGGTAGTAGACTTAATCAGAGGGAAAAGCGTTGGTGAAGCAATCGCAATTTTGAAATTCACACCAAAAGCTGGCTCTCCAGTCGTTGAAAAAGTATTGATGTCAGCTATCGCAAACGCTGAACACAATTATGATTTAGATTTAGAAAACTTGTATGTAAGCGAAGCTTATGTCAACGAAGGACCAACTCTAAAACGGTACCGTCCACGGGCAAAAGGTTCTGCTTCTGCAATCAATAAACGTACCAGCCACATTACAGTGGTAGTATCAGAAAAAGAGGAGGCATAATATGGGTCAAAAAGTACATCCAATAGGAATGCGTGTCGGCATTATCCGTGACTGGGATGCTAAATGGTTCGCTAACAACAAGAACTATGCCGATTTCTTACATGAAGATTTACGTATTCGTAACTATGTATACGGTAAACTAACAGATGCCTCAGTTTCTCAAATTCAAATTGAACGCGCTGCTAACCGAGTTATCGTATCAATCCACACTGCTAAACCAGGTATGGTTATCGGTAAAGGTGGAGCTGAAGTTGATACTTTACGTAACGACTTAAGCAAATTAACAGGTAAGAAAGTTCATATTAATATCGTTGAAATCAAAGAACCTAGCTTAGACGCTAAGTTAGTTGCTTTAGATATTGCACAACAATTAGAAAACCGTGTTGCTTTCCGTCGTGCACAAAAACAAGCCATCCAACGTGTAATGCGCGCTGGCGCACAAGGAATCAAAACACAAGTATCAGGTCGTTTGAACGGAGCAGATATGGCTCGTACTGAACACTATAGTGAAGGTACCGTTCCATTACATACTCTACGTTCAGATATTGACTACGCTTGGGAAGAAGCAGACACTACTTATGGTAAAATCGGCGTTAAAGTTTGGATTTGCCGTGGTGAAATCTTACCAGGTCAAGAAAACTCTGGCAAAGGAGGGAAATAAGCATGTTAGTACCAAAACGTGTAAAACACCGTCGTGAATTCCGTGGTCAAATGAACGGAGAAGCTAAAGGTGGTAAGAATGTTGATTTTGGTTCATATGGTCTTCGTGCCGTCGAATCTAAATGGATCACCAACCGTCAAATTGAAGCTGCCCGTATCGCGATGACCCGTTATATGAAACGTGGTGGGAAAGTATGGATTAAGATTTTCCCTCATAAATCATATACATCTAAACCAATCGGTGTCCGGATGGGTTCTGGTAAAGGGGCTCCTGAAGGATGGGTTGCACCAGTAAAACGTGGCAAAATCATGTTTGAAATTGATGGTGTGCCTGAAGAAGTGGCACGTGAAGCATTCCGCTTAGCGTCACACAAATTACCTGTCAAGACTAAATTTGTAAAACGTGAAGAATATGGTGGTGAATCGAATGCAAATTAAAGAAATTAGAGAATTGACTACTGAAGAAATGGTAGCCAAAGAAAAAGAATTTAAAAAAGAATTATTTAACCTTCGATTCCAATTAGCAACAGGACAATTAGAAAACACTGCTCAACTCAAACAAGTTCGCAAATCAATTGCACGTATTAAAACTGTAATGCGCGAGCAAGAATTGTCTGGCAAATAAGGCAAAGGAGGCATTATAAGTAATGAGTGAAGAACGTAATCAACGTAAGGTCTATCAAGGACGTGTCTTATCCGCAAAAAATGACAAAACAATCACTGTTGTCGTTGAAACTCGGAAAAAACATCCAAAATTAGGCAAACAAATGAAATATTCTAAGAAATATACTGCCCATGATGAAAACAATCAAGCCAAAGAAGGCGATATCGTTCGTATTATGGAAACTCGTCCATTATCTAAAACGAAACGCTTCCGTTTAGTTGAGATTGTAGAAGAAGCAGTTATTATCTAATCAATCTAGTCTACTCGGAAGGAGGATAACCAAGTGATTCAATCAGAAAGTCGATTAAAAGTTGCTGACAACTCAGGTGCCCGTGAAGTATTAACTATTAAAGTACTTGGAGGTTCAGGACGTAAGACCGCTAACATTGGTGATGTGATTGTTGCAACGGTTAAACAAGCAACACCAGGTGGAGTTGTCAAAAAAGGCGATGTCGTAAAAGCAGTTATCGTTAGAACAAAATCAGGTGCTCGTCGTAAAGATGGTTCATACATCAAATTTGATGAAAATGCATGTGTCATTATCCGTGATGATAAAACCCCTCGTGGAACTCGTATTTTCGGACCTGTAGCCCGTGAACTACGTGACAATAACTATATGCGGATCGTCTCATTAGCTCCAGAAGTTCTGTAATCAAATAACGAAGGAGGATACATAATGCGTATTAAATCTGGCGACAAAGTAAAAGTTATTGCTGGTAAAGATAAAGGCAAAGAAGGCACAGTCCTAAAAACCTTACCTAAAGAAGATAAAGTTGTGGTTGAAGGCATTAACATTGTCAAAAAACACCAAAAACCTACGCAATTATCAACCGGTGGTATCGTTGAAGTTGAAGCTCCGCTTCATGCCTCAAATGTACAACTTGTTGATCCTAAGACCGGTGAAGTTACTCGGGTAACTTACCGTGTTGAAGATGGCAAAAAAGTGCGTGTGTCAACTAAATCTAACGAAGTTATTAAATAATCAGGGAAGGAGGATTTATCCACATGGAAAGCCGTTTAAAAACAAAATTTAACAACGAAGTAACACCTAAATTAGTCGAACAATTCAACTATACATCAGTGATGCAAGTTCCTAAAATCGAAAAAATCGTCATTAACATGGGTGTCGGCGATGCTACATCTAATGCTAAGAACTTAGACAAAGCCGTTGACGAATTAACTTTAATTTCTGGTCAAAAACCAGTGATTACTAAAGCGAAGAAATCAATCGCAGGATTCCGCTTACGTGAAGGAATGCCAATTGGTGCTAAAGTTACCTTACGTGGTCAAAAAATGTATGAATTTTTAGACAAACTAATTTCAGTATCATTACCACGGGTTCGTGACTTCCAAGGTGTCTCAAACAAAGCCTTTGATGGTCGTGGAAACTACACTTTAGGTGTTAGAGAACAATTAATCTTCCCTGAAGTTAACATTGATAATGTTGATAAAGTACGTGGTATGGATATTGTTATCGTAACTACTGCTAACTCAGATGAAGAATCATATGCCTTATTAAAAGAATTAGGCATGCCATTTAGAAAATAAGAAGGAGGCGAATATAATTGGCTAAGAAATCAATGATCGAAAAGAATCAACGTAAAGCAAAATTCCCAGTTCAAGAATATACTCGTTGCGAACGTTGTGGCCGTCCACATTCAGTTTATCGTAAATTTAGACTATGCCGTGTTTGCTTCCGTGAACTAGCTTATAAAGGCCAAATTCCTGGCGTTAAAAAAGCAAGCTGGTAAAATACTCGAAATTAAGAAGAAATAAGGAGGTAAAACACCTATGGTTATGACAGATCCAATTGCAGATTTCCTAACTCGTATCCGTAATGCTAATGCACAAGGACATGCAACCGTTTCTGCACCTTCTTCAAAAGCTAAACTAGCGATTGCAGAAATCTTAAAAGAAGAAGGATTCATCAAAAAATTTGAAGTCGCAGAAGATAACAAACAAAACGTAATTACCTTAACCTTAAAATATGGTAAAAATGATGAAAAAGTTATCTCAGGTATCAAACGTATTTCAAAACCAGGTTTACGTCACTATGTGAATGCTGAACAACTTCCTAAAGTATTAAATGGTTTAGGAATTGCCATCATTACTACATCAAATGGCGTTATGACTGATAAAAAAGCTCGTCAAGCAGGTATTGGCGGCGAAGTGATTGCTTACGTATGGTAAGCCACTAATTATTAGATAAATTACAAGGAGGTGCGATCTGTGAGTCGTATTGGTAAAAACCCAGTAGAAATTCCAGCAGGCGTAACCGTAAATTTAGATGGCCACGCAATCACAGTCAAAGGCCCTAAAGGGGAATTAACCCGCGAGTTACACCCAAACATTGACTTAAATATCGAAGAAAGCCAAATTTCATTTACACGACCTGATGACAACAAGTTAAACCGTTCATTACACGGTACTACTCGTTCATTAGTATCAAATATGATTGATGGCGTAACAAATGGCTTCAAGAAACAACTTCAATTAATTGGGGTTGGATATCGTGCTCAATTGCAAGGTAAGAAATTAGTCCTAAACGTAGGCCTTTCTCACCCAGTTGAATTTGAAGCAGAAGGCGATATCGAATTTGAAGTCCCTTCAAATACAGAAATTACCGTTTCTGGTATTTCAAAAGAACATGTTGGCCAAGTAGCTGCCCAAATCCGTGAAGTACGTCCACCAGAACCATATAAAGGTAAAGGTATTCGTTACGTGGATGAATATGTTCGTCGTAAAGAAGGTAAAACAGGTAAATAGTTCTCGACTACTTATTCTGTTTTGCTTAAAAAAACTTAAAGAGGTGACAAAATGATTACTAAACCAGATAAAAACAAGACTCGTCAAAAAAGACATCAACGTGTAAGAAATAAAATCTCTGGTACTGCTGAGTGCCCACGCTTAAATGTATTTCGTTCAAATACAAACATCTACGCTCAATTAATTGATGACGTAGCGGGTGTGACGCTAGTTAGTGCCTCTAGTAATGAAAAAGACTTTAAAGCCGGAACTAAAACTGAACAAGCCACTGAAGTGGGTAAATTAGTTGCAGAACGTGCTGTTGCTGCAGGTCATAAAAAAGTTGTGTTTGACCGCGGTGGTTACATTTATCATGGTCGTGTGAAAGCTTTAGCTGAAGCAGCCCGTGAAAATGGACTAGAATTTTAATAGAAGGAGGAAACCAATTAATGGACTATATCAATCCAAATTCTTTAGGTGAGATCGAAGATCGCGTAGTAGCGATTAACCGTGTCACTAAAGTTGTTAAGGGTGGTCGTCGTTTACGCTTCTCTGCACTTGTTGTAGTTGGCGATAAAGATGGTCACGTTGGTTTCGGAACTGGTAAAGCACAAGAAGTACCAGAAGCAATCCGTAAAGCCATCGAAGATGCTAAGAAACACTTAATTGCCGTACCTCGTACCGGTACCACAATCCCTCATGAAGTGATTGGAGAATTCTGTGGCGGCCGTGTGTTATTAAAACCAGCTGTTGCCGGTTCTGGAGTTGCTGCAGGTGGACCTGTTCGTGCCGTTGTCGAATTAGCTGGTATCGCTGATGTTACTAGTAAATCATTGGGCTCTAACACCCCAATTAACATGATCACAGCAACAATCGAAGGTTTGAAAAACTTAAAAGAAGCAGAAGCTGTTGCCAAATTACGTGGCAAATCAGTTGAAGAAATTTTAGGCTAAGGAGGACCCTAAGATGGCAAATTTAGAAATTAAATTAACTAAAAGCTTATTTGGTCGTCCTAAAAACCAAGTAGATACTGCAAAATCTTTAGGCTTAACTCGGCCAAATCGTGTGGTTGTTAAAGCAGACAGCGAACAAGTTCGCAATATGTTAAAATCAATCAGCCATTTAGTTGAAGTTAAGGAAGCATAAATTATATACTGAATATACAAGGAGGTGCCAACAAACATGAAACTTCATACTTTACAACCTGCTGAAGGTTCTCGTAAAGAACGTAACCGTGTTGGACGTGGCCAAGGGTCTGGTAATGGTAAAACTGCTGGACGCGGTCAAAAAGGACAAAAACAACGTTCTGGTGGAAATGTACGTTTAGGTTTTGAAGGTGGACAAACTCAATTATTCCGCCGTTTACCAAAACGTGGTTTCAATAACATTAACCGTAAAGACTATGCTATTGTAAATGTAGAATCTTTAAACAAATTTGAAGATGGAACTACCGTTACACCTGCATTATTAGTTGAAGAAGGAATCGTTAAAAAAGAATTATCAGGTGTGAAAATCTTAGGTAATGGCGAATTAACTAAAAAGTTAACTGTTCAAGCTGCTAAGTTTTCAAAAACTGCTGAAGAAGCTATTACAGCCGCTGGTGGATCAATAGAGGTGATTTAATGTTTACCTTCATTAAAAATGCTTTATCCAGTAAGGACGTCCGCAAACGACTACTCTATACTTTGTTTATTTTTGCAATCTTCCGTCTAGGATCTCATATCCCAGTTCCTGGTGTGGATGCTTCAGCTATTTCTGAATTATCCAATACTGGGGTACTCGCTTTACTTAATACCTTTGGTGGTGGAGCCTTAAAGAAATATTCTTTATTTGCTTTAGGGGTTTCCCCTTATATCACTAGTTCGATTGTAATCCAACTTTTACAAATGGACTTAGTACCTAAGTTTACTGAGTGGGCTAAGCAAGGTGAGGTTGGCCGACGCAAATTAAACCAAGCAACAACCTATACAGCAATAGTTTTAGGTTTTGCCCAAGCCCTTGGCTTATCCTTTGGTTTCAACCAATTGTCAGGTTTAGGCTTAGTTAAAAATCCTTCAACAGCAACCTATGTGACCATCGCAATCATTTTAACGGCTGGATCAATGTTATTGGTCTGGTTAGGGGAAATGATTACCCGTCATGGGGTTGGTAATGGTGTGTCCATGATAATCTTTGCGGGGATTGTGGCACAAGTACCGAAGGACTTTTACTCTTACTATGAATCAAGCATTGTCGGTGCAGGTGATAAGTTACAACAGAATTTAATTGTTTTAGCATTAATTGTTTTAGCAATTTTTATTTCAATTGTTGTAGTTGTCATCATGGAACGCGGGCAAAGACGGTTACCCATCCACCATGCTAAAAAGGTGTCTGGTACCAATACAACTGCCCATCTCCCACTAAAAATTAACTCAGCTGGTGTAATTCCTGTTATCTTTGCGTCATCTTTCATTACAACGCCGCAAATGATTTTCTCATTTATGAATACTGAGAAGGCAGGACCGGTTCTTAAATTCTTTATGAAAGTCTTTAATTTACAACATCCCTATGGTGCAATTTTCTATACCATTCTCTTAATTGCCTTTACTTACTTCTATTCATTAGTGCAAGTAAATCCAGAAAAAGTGGCAGAAAATCTGCAAAAACAAAGTGGTTATATTCCAAGTGTACGCCCTGGTAAAGATACTGAAAACTACATTACTAGCTTAATTAACCGATTAAGTGGCGTAGGATCTTTATACTTAACCATTATTGCGGTTCTTCCAATTGTGATTGGTTTCTTCTATAAAATTCCAATGAATTTATCCTTGTCAGGTACAAGTTTGTTAATCGTTGTTGGGGTTGGGATTGAAACAGCTAAGCAAATTGAAGGTCGGGTTACCACACGTCGTTATAAAGGATTCTTATATCAATAGAACGAAGTCAATGAGATAAGGATGGATGAGAATGAATATTCTATTAATGGGTCTACCAGGTGCAGGTAAAGGAACACAAAGCGAAATGATTTCCCGTGATTACGATATGATTCATATCGCTACCGGTGATATTTTCCGGGAAGCAATTAAGAATCAAACTGAATTAGGAAAACAAGCTCAAGCCTTTACTGATGCAGGTAATTTAGTCCCTGATGAAATTACCAATAATTTGGTAAAAGAACGTTTAGCACAAAGTGATGTTAAAGCCAATGGCTTTATGCTTGATGGTTATCCAAGAACCTTAAATCAAGCCCAAGCCCTTGAAGCTAATCTTAAAGATATTAACTCAAGCTTGGATGCCGTGATTTATATCAAGGTCGATCCAGAAGTCTTAAAAGAACGCTTGAGTGGCCGTATTATTTGTCGCTCATGTGGAGCAACCTATCATAAATTATACAACCCACCTAAAGTAGATGGTGTTTGCGATAATTGTGGTGCCAGTGATTTCTATCAACGGGAAGATGACAAACCTGAAAAGGTTAGTCACCGGATTCAATTACAAATGGATTCAATTAGCCCAATTTTAGACCACTACCGCCAAGAAGGTATCTTACATGAAGTCAATGGTCAAGAAGACATCGAAGTCGTTTACAGACATATTCGTGACATATTAGGTGAGTAAACAGTCACTAGATAACTTATCTATACTGGTATTATTGAGGAGGTAACCCATATGGCTAAAGATGATATGATTGAAGTTGAAGGTACAGTTCTTGAAACCTTACCCAATGCGATGTTCCAAGTTAAATTAGAAAATGGTCATGAGATTTTAGCTCATGTTTCAGGTAAAATCCGTATGAATTATATTCGTATATTACCAGGAGATAAAGTTACAGTCGAAATGTCTCCTTATGATTTAACTAAAGGTCGTATTACGTATCGTTTCAAATAATCCTAAGTTGAATGAGGAGGGAATAAAATGAAAGTTAGAGCATCTGTAAAACCAATGTGTGAAAAATGTAAAGTTATCCGTCGTAACGGTAAAATTATGGTGATTTGCGAAAATCCTAAACATAAACAACGTCAAGGATAATATATAAAGGAGGGAAATAGATTTATGGCTCGTATTGCTGGTGTCGATATCCCACGTGACAAACGTGTTGTTATCTCATTAACATATATTTTTGGTATTGGTAAAAAAACCGCTCAAAATATTTTAGCAGAAGCAAACGTGAGCGAAGACACTCGTGTCAAAGACCTCACTAACGAAGAATTAGACCGTATCCGTCAAATCATTGATGGTATCAAGGTTGAAGGTGACTTACGCCGTGATATCCGGATGGACATTAAACGTCTTCAAGAAATCGGATCATACCGTGGCTTACGCCATCGTCGTGGTTTACCAGTTCGTGGACAAAACACAAAGAACAATGCCCGTACTCGTAAGGGACCTAAAAAATCACTTGCAGGCAAAAAATAATAATTAATAAAGGAGGTATTCACAAATGGCTAAAAGACAAAATGCGCGTAGACGCCGTCGTGTCAAGAAAAATGTAGAAAAAGGAATTGCACATATTCGTTCAACCTTTAACAATACAATTGTTATGATCACAGATGAAAACGGAAATGCTATTTCTTGGTCTTCCGCTGGTTCATTAGGTTTCCGTGGTTCACGTAAATCTACTCCATACGCTGCTCAAATGGCATCTGAAGTTGCTGCCAAAGGCGCAATGGAACATGGAATGAAATCTGTAGAAGTAGCTGTTAAAGGACCAGGTTCAGGTCGTGAATCTGCTATCCGTTCATTACAAGCTACTGGTTTAGATGTTACTGCCATCCGTGACGTAACACCAATCCCACATAACGGTTGTCGTCCTCCAAAACGTCGCCGTGTCTAATGATAATTATCACTTCATTAATTTGAACGCACTCTTATCATTGAAACAAACGTTTTGAAAGGGGAAAATTATCACCATGATCGAAATTGAAAAACCAGAAATTACTACTATTCAAGTGAGTGACGATGAAAAATACGGTAAGATCGTTATTGAACCACTTGAACGTGGATACGGAACAACCCTTGGAAACTCATTACGTCGTATTTTATTATCTTCATTACCAGGAGCAGCCGTAACAAGCATTCAAATTGATGGTGTTGTCCATGAATTTGCAACCATTGACGGTGTTGTTGAAGATGTACCTACTATTATCTTAAATATTAAGAACCTAGCTTTGAAGTTATATACTGAAGAAGACAAGGTCTTAGAATTAAATGCAGTAGGTCCTAAAATCGTGACAGCTGCTGATATTATTCATGATAATGACGTTCAAATCTTAAATCCTGAACTTGAAATCTGTACCCTTGCTGAAGGTGCTGAAATCAAGATGTTATTAAATGCATCCACAGGACGCGGTTATGTTCGTAGTGATTTTAATAAATCAGATGATACAACGATTGGCGTATTGCCAATTGACTCCATCTATACACCTGTCAAGAAAGTTAATTACCAAGTTGAGAATACTCGGATTGGTCAACAAAATATTTGTGACAAATTAACCCTTGATATTTGGACAGATGGATCAATCAGCCCTGAAAAATCGTTAAGTTTAGCAGCTAAAATCTTGATCGAATATCTAAATGTATTTGTAGATCTTAATGAAGAAGCTAGAGATGTAGAAATCATGGTCGAAAAAGAAGAAACTGAAAAAGAAAAAGTATTAGTCATGACCATTGAAGAGTTAGACTTATCCGTACGGTCTTATAACTGCTTGAAACGGGCTGGTATTAATACAATTCAAGAATTAACGAATAAGACAGAGGCTGAAATGATGAAGGTTCGAAACTTGGGCCGTAAATCATTAACTGAAGTAAAAAATAAATTAAACGACTTAGGCCTTGGCTTAAGAGACGAAGATTAGGATATTTTTAAGAAGGAGGATTGACACATGGGATACCGTAAATTAGGTAGAAAAAGTGCGCAACGTAAAGCGATGTTACGCGACTTAACGACAGATGTGATCATCAATGAACGTATTGTTACTACTGAAACCCGTGCTAAAGAAGTACGTAAATCAGTTGAAAAAATGATTACTTTAGCTAAAAAAGGTGACTTAGCAAGCCGTCGTCAAGCAGCTGCTTTCTTACGCAATGAAATTGCTGATGCCCGCATCGAAGATGACCAAGTAGTGGTTGAACGCGTATTACACCGTTTGTTTGATGTTTATGGACCACGTTATGCTGACCGTAATGGTGGTTATACTCGTATTCTTAAAACATCACCAAGACGTGGTGACGCTGCCCCTATGGCAATTATCGAATTAGTATAGTTGATTTCATTAATGAGTAGAAATCACTTTATGATGGAGAGTGTTATGATTAATTTCTATTAGTCTAGCTCTGTAGCACGCTTATTGATATAATAGATTCAATAATGTTTGGTTAGCAAGGTAATTCTTGCTAACCCTGTGCTATCATCGTAAGTGTTTTTTTTTATAGCTAAAATCATAACTTCGGTTTTGGCCTTAGCTATGAAGGAAAATAACAGGAGGAAATAATGTCTGAGAATATTATTGAAATAAAAGACTTGAATTTTCACTATCCGATGAGTGAAAGCCAGGTACTTAAAGATGTTTCATTAGAAATAAAAAAAGGCGAATGGATTGCCATTATTGGTCCCAATGGCTCAGGTAAATCAACCTTAGCTAAGATGATAAATGGCCTTTTGGTTCCCGACTCTGGTCAGATTATCGTTGACGGTAAAGAATTAAATGCCGAGACTGTTTGGGATATTCGTCAAGCCGTCGGCATGGTTTTCCAAAATCCTGATAATCAATTTGTGGGTTCTACGGTAGAAGACGACGTGGCTTTTGGTATGGAAAACCGGGGTGTGCCACGGGAGGAAATGGTGGACCGGGTTAAGGAAGCTCTAGAGTTAGTCCGGATGTCTGAATTTATAGATAAGGAGCCGGCACGCTTATCTGGTGGACAAAAGCAAAGAGTGGCGGTTGCATCTGTGATTGCCCTTCGTCCGCAAGTCATTATACTTGATGAAGCCACGGCTATGTTGGACCCTAAGGGCCGACAAGAAATTATTTCGATCGTGGACCAAATTAAGGAAGACCATGACTTAACTGTCATTTCAATTACCCATGATATTAATGAAGCTTCGCGCGCTGACCGGATTTTTATTTTAAAAGACGGTCATTTTACCATGCAAGCTCAGCCAGCTGAGGTTTTTGCCTTGGGCGACCAACTCATTGAAATGGGCTTGGACTTACCTTTTGCTCAGAAATTGATTTCAGCCTTGAAGGCGCATGGGGTAGACGTACCCGATCACTATATGGATGAGGAGGCTTTACTAGCATGGATCAACCAATCATATTTAAACAAGTAGGCCATACCTATAGTGCGGGCACACCTTTTGAATTCCGGGCCATGCATGATGTGGATGTCACCATCCCTGTGGGCAGGGTAACCGCCATTATTGGCCATACTGGCTCAGGTAAGTCTACCTTGATTCAACATTTAAATATGCTCTTACGGCCAACAGAAGGCACGATTGAGTTAGATAATTTTACGGTGACCAAGGATTCGGAACATGGATCTTTGAAACCACTTCGTAAGAAGGTGGGTGTGGTCTTTCAGTTTCCTGAGTCACAACTATTTGAAGAAACGGTTTTAAAAGACGTTATGTTTGGACCTTTGAACTTTAAGGTGTCGGAAGAAGAAGCTGAACGGATTGCCCGTGAGAAATTAGCCTTAGTCGGGCTCCCAGAATATCTTTATGAGCGGTCACCCTTTGACTTATCCGGAGGACAAATGCGGCGGGTGGCAATTGCGGGGGTCTTAGCCTTAGAACCAGAAGTTTTGGTTTTAGATGAACCGACTGCTGGATTGGACCCTTTAGGTCATAAAAACATGATGGAAATGTTTATGAACTTACACCGCCAAGATGGGATTACCCTGGTTATGGTCACCCACCAAATGGATGATGTGGCTGATTATGCCGACTATGTGGTTGTGATGGAAGGCGGTACAGTAGTTAAAAAAGGCAGTCCGCAAGAAATTTTTGCCGACAGTCAATGGTTGGAAGCCAAGCAGTTAGATTTACCAAGAGCCACAGGGTTTTTAGAAGATATTGTTAAGGCCAACCCGACGCTTGATCGTAGTATAACCACTGTCTTATCCGTTGCTGACCTGGCAGACCAATTGGTGGCTATGAAAGCGGCCCAAGTTCAAGGAGGTCACCATGCTAGATAAACTCTTATTAGGTCGTTATATTAAAGGCGACTCTTTAATCCACCGACTTGACCCCCGAACTAAATTATTGGCTACATTCTATTTTATTTTCTTAGTCTTTTTGGCTAATAACTGGATGGGTTACCTATTCTTAGTTCTAGTCGCTCTAACTTTAGTGCTTCTATCCAAGATTTCAATCAGCTTTTTCTTAAATGGGATCAAACCTATGATTTGGTTGATTCTCTTTACGGTTGCCTTTCAAATCTTATTTTCTACAGGTGGGACGGTTTATTTCCATTTAGGACCCCTAGCCATTACTTCTGCAGGGATTGTTTCGGGAATCTTTATCTTTCTCCGTTTAGTTTTGATTATTATATTCTCAACCATTCTTACCCTAACCACAGCCCCCTTAGAATTAACGGATGGGATTGAACATTTACTGAGACCCTTAGCTAAGTTTGGTTTTCCTTCCCATGAGATTGCTTTAATGTTATCGATTGCTTTACGGTATGTTCCAACTTTAATGGATGAAGCTCAAAAAATTATGAATGCCCAACGGTCACGGGGCGTTGAGTTCAATGAAGGTTCCTTTATGGACCGGATTAAAGCCATTATTCCAATCCTGATTCCGCTTTTTGTCTCAGCCTTTAACCGGGCGGAAGAAATGGCCAATGCCATGGAAGCGCGGGGTTATCGGGGCGGTGAGGGACGGACCAAGTACCGGCAACTATCCTATGAGCGAATTGATGCATTAGCTGTTTTGGCCCTTATTCTAATTACGGCGGTCCTTATTGGCCTCCGCTTCTTGGGGTAGGTCTTATGCCACGCTATGCAATTAAAGTAGAATATGATGGCAGTAACTATGTGGGCTACCAAGTTCAACCCAATGGACCTTCCGTCCAAGCCCAGCTTGACCGAGCCCTTTTGAAGTTGGCTAAGCGGCCAGCTGATCATCCCGTTTTGACCGTGGCTTCTGGTCGGACCGATTCGGGTGTTCATGCCTTGGGGCAAGTGGTGCATTTTGACTTGGATTTTGAAATTCATCCTCTAGCTTTGGCCAAGGCTTTAAATTCTATTTTAAATAAGGACATTCGGGTTGTAGCAGTCAGCCAGGTGGCGCTGGACTTTCATGCTCGTTACCATGCTATCGGTAAAGCTTATCTTTATCGGATTGATACCCAAGCCTATCCCGATCCCTTTAAACGGTTTTATACCTTGCACCATCCTTATCGCTATGATCTAGGCAAGATGCAGAGAGCCTTAACTGACTTAGTGGGTCAGCATGACTTTACTTCTTTTTGTTCGACCCATTCGGATAAGGAAGATAAGGTGCGGACGATTAAATTTGCTACAATTGAAGAGGACCTAGTTAACCAGGAATTAAGGTTTATGATTGCTGGTAATGGTTTTCTTTATAATATGGTCCGGATTATTGTGGGAACTTTGTTGCAGATTGGCGATGGTTTGAAACCTGTAGATGAATTTAAACGTTTGTTGGCAGTCAAAGACCGAAACCAGGCTGGCCCGACCGCAGATCCATCAGGTTTATATCTCTACCGGGTGGATTATAAAGAGGATATTTTTAAATAGTAATAAAACCCCGTTTTTAACGGGGTTTTATTTATATACCGTGAAATTAAATTTTTACGAAAAGAAAAAAACGTTTTCAAAAATTATTGGGAATTTTGTGGAAATATTATATAATTCTTCTTGTGAAATAATTATTATATTTTTAGAAGGAGGAAATATTGTGAAGAATACGTTGAAATGGCTATTGACGTTGAGTGCGATCCTAGTGGTAGGCTTGTTTATATTATCTCAAAGTAACCAAAGCTCACTGGCAGAAACCAAGTGGGATGATGGGGTTATATTTACGCCAGGGACATATAAGGCGAGTGCGGAAGGTAACCATGGTCCTGTAGAGGTTGAAGTGACGGTGAGTGAAGATACCATCGAATCTATCAAGGTGAACCACGAAGAAACGGAAGGTTTAGGGAATGTGTCGATTGATAAGTTAGTTGAAACCATCCAAAATGAACAAACCTTAGCGGTAGATACAGTTTCAGGTGCAAGTAAGTCAACAGGGGCTTTAATAGCTGCCGTAACGGATTGTTTAACTCAAGCTGGTGGGAATATCAATGCTTTAAAAGAACGAAAAAATGAAACAACTGCCCAAGATGATGAAGAAATGGAAGCTGATGTCATTGTCATTGGTGGGGGTGGAGCTGGTTTAGCTACTGCCGTTTCTGCTTCTGAAGAAGGCGCTTCAGTTATCTTAATCGAAAAAAATATCGCAGTCGGTGGGAATACCTTAATTTCTGGAGCTGGTTTTAATACTTATGATCCTGACCGGGAACAAAACCAAGAAATTACGGATACCCTGAAGGAACAATTACAAGGCTATTTGGAAGATGACCCAGCAAATTATGGTGATTTCGCTCCAACTTTTGAAAAATTACAAGGCCAAATTAAGGAATATTTTGACAGTGGCGAAACCTATCTCTTTGACTCACCGGAACTACATGCCATCCATACTTATATTGGAGGTAAACGGGAAGACAAAGATGGAAAAGAAATTTCAGGAAACTATGATTTGGTTACAACTTTAACGAATAATTCCTTGGATACCCTTCATTGGATGGAAGATAATGGAGTTGAATTTTCTGATCAAACCTCTACTATTTTAGGGGCTTTATGGCCACGGTCTCATGTCTTAGTTAAAGGGATTGGGGAAGGAATCGTAACCCCATTTGCGAATAAGGCGGAAGAAAACGGAGTACAAATTTTACTTGAAACTAGGGGTGAAGAACTCATTCAAGAAGATGGCAAAGTTGTCGGTGTCAAAGCAAGTAAGAAAGATGGTAGCCAACTAACCTTGAAAGCTAATAAAGGGGTTGTTATTGCTACCGGTGGTTTTGGGGCTAATCCTAAAATGCGTCAAGAATATAATAATTATTGGGAAGATATTCCTCTAGATATGGGTACCACCAACTCACCTAACATTACGGGTGATGGGATTGTGATGGCTCAAGCTGTTGATGCAGATACCACTGGTATGGAATTTATTCAATTAATGCCAAGTTCACAACCAGGTACTGGTTCTCTTGGTGGTGGTGTTTGGGGGTCTGCTGAAGACCAAGTCTTTTTCAATGGCGAAGGTAAACGTTTTGTCAATGAATATTCAGAACGTGATGTTCTAGCAGCAGCAGCTTTAGAACAACCTGATCAAACTTTCTATATCATCTGTGATGAAGAAACTGCGGGTATCAAAGATGGTAAGAATGGTTGGGGCGATAAGGTCGAAGATTTAATTGCAAGTAAATCTATCTATAAGGCCGATACTTTGGAAGAACTAGCTGAACAAATTGGGGCAGATCCTGAAACCTTGGTTAGTGAAATTGATAAGTATAATTCTTATATTGATGCAGGGGAAGACCCTGACTTTGGTAAGACCAACTTTGGTCGTAAAATTGATGTCGGTCCATTCTATGCGACACCACGGTCACCCTCTGTTCACCACACCATGGGTGGTATTGCCATCAACTCTAAAACCCAAGTTTTAGATAAAGATGGTCAAGTAATACCTGGTCTATTCGCGGTTGGTGAAACAACCGGTGGTATCCATGCGGGGAACCGTTTAGGTGGTAATGCTATTGCAGATATTATGACCTTTGGTCGGATTGCTGGTAAGGAAGTTGTGAAATAGTAATTTCTAAAATTAAATAATAAGCAAAAACGCTAATTCATTTAGTCAGATTTAGAGCATACCTTTACTGACTGAATGGCTTGGCGTTTTTTTATGTGGATTAATGGGAATCGATTAATTTCAACTGATTTTTCCTTCAGTGAATAGGGGGAATTAAGATGGATAAATAGCATCACCACTATAACAGGTTAACTATAAGTCATATTTAGGGTAAGTATAAAACTTTCTTATACATCTATACCTTATATATATTTTGAAAGCGCATTATTTAACTTTAATATAATATTTGTAAAGCGCTTTCGGAATTAAGAAACCTAGGAGGAAAATAATGAAAAAGATCGTAATGTTTTCTGCAAAAGAAGAAGAGCTTGAAATTGCTAAAAATTGGGCTCAGGAAAATGATGTAGAAATTGAGTTTGTTGAAGATATTTTAAGTACGGCCAGTGTCGCAAAAGCAGCTGGAGCAGATGGGATTACCTTAAGTCAAGTTGTTGCACCAGAAGCTTCTGTCTACGAAAAGCTCCATGAACTAGGCATCAAACAAATTGCTCAACGTTCTGCTGGAACCGATATGTATGATTTGGATTTAGCAACCGCCAATGACATTATTGTTACCAATGTTCCATCTTACTCACCTGAATCCATTGCAGAATTCGTGGTTACTTCAACGATGATGATGGTTCGTAAAGTTAATATAATCAAGCATCGGGTTAAAGATCAAAACTTTAAATGGGAACCAGTGATTCGTGCTAAAACTATGCATGGGATGACAGTGGCAATTCTAGGAACAGGTCGGATTGGTCAAATTATTGGTCGTTTATTTAATGGTTTTGGTGCTAAAGTATTAGGTTTCGATTTGTATCCAAATGACCAAATTCGAGATTTTGTTGACTACCAAGATTCAGTCGAAGATACGATTAAAGATGCTGATGTGGTTGTTCTACAAATGCCTTTGACTAAGGAAAATCATCATCTTTTTGATGCGGATATGTTTGCCAAGATGAAAGATGACGCCTATTTCGTAAATATGGCTCGGGGTGGTTTGGTGGACACCCAAGCCCTAATTGATGCCCTTGATAGTGGAAAAATTGAACATGCAGCCTTGGATACTTATGAATTTGAAGGCGATTATATTCCTAAAGATTGGTCAAATAAGCCAATTGAGGATGATATGTTTAAGAGAATCTTAGACCATGAAAAAATTGAATTTACCCCACATATTGCTTATTACACCGATACCGCTGTTAAGAATTTGGTTGAAGGTGGATTACAGGCAACCCTCGATGTGATTAATACTGGCACTACTAAGAATCGTGTGAATTAAGAAAGGACAGATTAATATGACAGTTAAGCTAAGTTCTTTGGACTTCAAGAAAAATATTGAAAAATATAAAGACCAATTTGAAACTGTTTCAGTATTGGATAAGGATGGAAAAATTCTCGATCAAAAAACGGTAGATAGTCTAACTGATGAAGAATTAGTTAAAATTATGGAATATATGGTATGGGCAAGAACCTTAGACGAAAGAACGATTATCTTAAATCGTCAAGGAGCTCTTGGAAACTATGCCCCAGCGGGAGGGCAAGAAGCGAGTCAAATCGCTACTATGGCAGCCTTGCATGATGGTGACTTCTTTGCGCCAACCTATCGTGATGTCGGTGCGCTTACCTTACATGGTCTTCCTCTTTATAAAGGCTTTTTATGGTACAAAGGGCATGTTGCTGGGAATCAATTTGATGAAGATTTCCAAGCTTTTGTGCCTCAAGTTATCGTAGGTGGAACTATTCTACCAGCAGCTGGCGTAGCGATGGGATACCAAAGACAAGGAAAAGAAAATGTTGTTATGGCCTATTGTGGGGATGCTGCAACGTCACAAGGTGACTTCTATGAAGGGATTAACTTTGCGGGCGTATATAAAGCTCCATTAATTACGATTATTCAAAACAATCGCTATGGAATCTCAGTACCAATTTCTAAGCAAACCAAAGCTGAAACTTTGGCCCAAAAAGGTGTTAGTGTGGGTATCGCCTCAGTACAAGTGGATGGGATGGATCCATTGGCAATGTACGCGACCGTTAAGCAAGCACGAGAATATGCTTTAGCAGGAAATGGTCCTGTCCTTATTGAAGCCTTAACCTATCGTTTTGGTCCACATACCATGTCAGATGATCCGAAACGTTACCGTCAAGATGATGAAGTTGAAGAATGGCGGACAAAGGATCCACTTCATCGGATGCGGGTATTCCTTAAAGGGAAAGGTTTATGGGATTCAGACCATGAAGAAAAAATCGTTGAACAATGTAAACAAGATGTCAAAGAAGCCTTAGCTAGAATGGCTGAAGAGCCTGCAATGAAGGTATCAGACTTATTGAAACATATGTATGAAGTTCAACCACAAATTATCCGTGAACAAATCAAGCTTTATGAACAAAAGGAGATGAATTAATATGACCGTATTAACTTTAGCTCAAGCAATTACTGAAGGCTTACGTGAAGTCCTAAAAAAAGATGACAAGATCTTAATTTATGGTGAAGATGTTGGTTTAAATGGTGGGGTCTTTCGGATAACAGATGGCCTACAAAAGGAGTTCGGTGAAGAACGGATTTTTGATACACCTTTAGCTGAATCAGGAATCTTAGGCATTACGATAGGTTTAGCAACAACTGGTTTCCGCCCAATTCCAGAATTACAATTTTCTGGTTTTTATCTTGAAGCAATGGATGCCTTAGTGGCTCAGATTTCTCGTTACCGCTACCGTTATGGTGGTACCCGTAAAATGCCAGTCACTATTCGTGCGCCTTTTGGTGGAGGTGTGCATACACCTGAGTTGCATTCAGATAGCATTGAAGGGCTACTTTCCCAAGCAACTGGGGTACGGATTGTCATTCCTTCTTCCGCTTATGATGCCAAAGGGCTTATCATTTCAGCGGTAGAATCTAATGACCCAGTCCTATTTATGGAACATCTAAAACTCTATCGTTCTGTTAAAGATGAAGTGCCAGAAGGTTATTATACAGTGCCGCTTGATAAAGCAAATATTGTTAAAGAGGGTAAAGACATTTCAATTATCGCTTATGGAGCTATGGTTGTGGAAGCTATGAAAGCAGCCGAAGAATTAGCCAAAGAAGGTATTGAAGCAGAAGTAGTTGACTTAAGAACGGTTTCCCCATTTGATTATGAAACGATTGAAGCGTCTGTTAACAAAACTCACCGGGCTTTAGTGGTTCAAGAAGCACAAAGATCAGGCGGTATTGGTGGCCAATTAGTGAGTGATATTCAAACTCGTTGCTTTATGGAATTAGATGCACCAGTTGAACGTATTTCTGGACCAGATACGGTTTATTCTTTTGGTGCCTCTGAATCAGTATGGATTCCAAATAGCCAAGATATCATTGCTAAAGCAAAAGAAATTATTGAATTCTAAGGGAGGGGAAAACATGTATCAATTTATTATGCCAGACGCAGGTGAAGGTACCTACGAAAGCGAAATTGTTCAATGGTTTTTTAAAGAAGGAGACCATGTTGAAGAAGATGAACCTCTTTTAGAAATCCAATCTGATAAAGCAGTGGTAGAATTGCCATCACCTGTGTCAGGGATTATCCGTAAACTACACGTTCAAGAAGGGGAAATGGGAATAGTAGGCAAGCCGATAGCTGATATTGAAACCGAAGGCAGTGCCAGTCCAACGGAAGAAAATGGGCTTGAATCAGAAGCACCGCAAGCGTCAACCGAAGAACAACCACAAAAACCTAAAGCAAAATCTGGGGCTGAAGTCATTGAAGTCAATGATAATATTCGTGTGATGGCTATTCCTCGAGTTAGAAAATATGCCCGGACCAAAGGGGTAAATATAGCAAATATTCAAGGTACGGGTAACCATGGCAAGGTAACCATTGAAGATATCGATGCATACTTAGAAAATCCACAAGCGCAATCACTTGAGGGAGAAACCAGTCAACCGACACATGCTGAAACTCAGGTTGAAGTAGTTAATCCGGTATCTGACAGCAAGGTTCTACCTTATCAAGACCAATCCAATGACAGCCAAGCAGATCGAATCGAGAAAATTCCTGCTGTCCGTAAAGCGATTGCTAAGGCAATGGTTGAAAGTAAACAAATTTCTCCGCATGTGACTGTCTTTGACCAAGTTGAAGTATCTAAGTTAGTTGAACATCGCGATCGGTTGAAAGTTATTGCGGCAGAAAAAGATATTAAGTTGACTTATACGGCCTACTTTGTCAAAGCCTTGGTGGCCATGTTGAAACGTTTCCCTAATTTAAATGCTTCAATGAATTTGGCAAAAAGCGAAGTCTACTACCATAATTATTACAATATCGGGGTAGCTACCGATACGCCAACTGGCTTATTTGTACCGATGATTCGCAATGCAGAACGCTTAAGTCTCTTTGATATTGCTGAACAAGTGAGCCAATTATCACAAAAAGCAAATGAAGGTAAATTAACCACTAAGGATATGAACCACGGCTCAATGACCCTTTCAAATGTTGCTGGTGTTGCAACAGGTGTGGTATGGTCAACCCCAGTGATTAACCAACCTGAAGTGGCAATTTTTGCTCCTGGCCGCATTGAAAAAGTATTTTTACCAGATGAAGAAGGTAACCCAGTTCTTAAACCAGTGATGAAATTATCGTTTGCCTTTGACCATCGGGTAGTTGATGGAGTGTATGTTCAAAAAGCAATTAACCAATTGAAAGAATATTTACACAACCCAGATTTATTATTAGCGGAAGGATGATAAGCAAATGGTAGTTGGTGATTTTAGTAAAGAAGCAGATACAATTGTGATTGGTGCAGGACCTGGTGGCTATGTAGCCGCCATCCGCGCTGCTCAACTTGGTCAAAAAGTAATTATTATTGAAAAAGAACATGTCGGTGGTGTTTGTCTTAATGAAGGGTGTATCCCTTCTAAGGCTTTAATTTCAACCGGACATGATTATGTCAAAACACTATCTGAGACACCGAATGGGATTTCCTATCAACCGGCTAAGTTAGACTTTGGAAAAATGCAAGACTGGAAGAACAATACGGTTGTAAGTACCTTAACTAAGGGTGTACGTAGCTTGTTGAAGAAAAATAAAGTAGAAATTGTCGAAGGTGAAGCCTTCTTTACCTCTGCCAATACCCTGCATGTGATGCAGGGTGAGGAACAAGGAATCTCCTATTCTTTCAATAATTGTATTATTGCGACAGGTAGTCGTCCGATTCAAATTCCTAACTTTGAATTTTCAGATAAGGTATTAGACTCAACGGGATTATTAAATTTAAAAGAATTACCTGAACGCTTGGTTATGGTCGGTGGCGGTTATATCGGCATGGAGTTAGCCTTAGCCTATGCTAATTTGGGCTCTAAGGTAACTGTTCTAGAAGGGATGACCTCTGTCCTAAATGCCTTTGAAAAAGACTTAGTTAAACCTGTTTTAAACTATGCTAAAAAAGTGGGCATGGAAATTATTACCAATGCCAAAGCAAAATCAGTTCAAGACCAAGATGCCGGTCTTAAAGTGGTTTATGAAGTAGAGGGCCAAGAACAAAGCATTGAGGCCGATATGTTAGCTGTAGTGGTAGGTCGTAGACCCAACACCGATAACTTGAGTCTGGAGTTAGCCGGTGTGAAAGTGGATGAAAGAGGCTTTATTCCTGTCGATCAACAAGGAAAAACCAACCAAGCCCATATCTATGCCATTGGTGATATTGTTGCTGGCCCAGCTTTAGCCCATAAAGCATCTTATGAAGGTAAAGTGGCAGCAGCCGCCATCGCAGGCGACGCGGGTGCAGCAGTGGATTATCAAGTGATTCCAACTGTTTGCTATACCAGTCCTGAAATTGCAGTGGTTGGCTTGACTGAAGCCCAAGCTAAGGAAAAAGGCATGGCAGTTAAAAAAGCGACCTTCCATTTTGCAGGCAATGGGAGAGCCTTATCAAAAAATGAAACCGAAGGGTTTATCCGTTTAATTTCTGAAAAAGAAAGCAAGCGGATTGTAGGAGCTCAAATGGTTGGTCAAGAAGTTGCCGAATTAATCGGTGAAGTGACCCTGGCGATTGAAAACTTAATGACGGCAGAAGATATCGTGTTAACGATTCATAATCATCCATCATTAGGTGAAGCCATTATGGATACAAGTGAAGTCCTATTAGGACAAGGTATTCATCAATAGAAAGAGGAAAAACTATGGATGAAAAGATTTCTGGAAAACAGTTTTTAATGAATGTGCTTAATGGGCTAGCTATCGGGGCAGTCGTTGTATTGATCCCAGGCGCTTTATTAAGTGAAATTGTCAAAGCTTTAGTCCCAAATATGCCAAGCTTGGCGATGGTGGCCGCTGCTTTATCAATGTCTAATTCAATGATGGGTCTCGTTTGTGGGACCATGATTGGGATGAATTTTAAGTTTAATCCAATTCAGTCAGCCTCATTAGGTTTAGCAACTATGTTCGCTTCAGGTGCCGTTCAAATAAATGAAGGTAGTCTAGCAATTGCTGGAACGGGTGACATTATTAATATGGGGATTACAGCTGCAATTGGTGCTGCTATTATTCTTTGGATTGGGAATAAGCTCAAAGCTTATACAATTTTAGTAATTCCTGCCCTATTACTCGTTGTTGTAGGGAGCGTCGGGCGCTTACTCTTACCTTATGTATCAATGATTACCACTGTAATTGGACAAGGGGTCGCCTCCTTATTAAACCTACAACCACTTATTATGTGTATTTTAATTGCGATAATTTTTGCCATTTTAATTGTTTCTCCGATTACGACGGTAGGGATTGCACTGGCAATCTCACTAGCAGGCGTTGGGTCTGGTGCAGCTAACCTTGGGATTTGTGCTTGTGGCTTTGGTTTAGCCATTATGGGTTGGAATGTAAATTCAAAAGGAACCAGTTTAGCGCATTTCATTGGTTCGCCCAAAATGTCTATGCCAAACGTGGTTAAAAAACCAGCCACCCTTATTCCAATTATTGCGAATGCAGCATGCTGTGGTATTCTGGCAAGTCTCTTTAATATTCAAGGTACCCCAATGAGTGCGGGCTTTGGTTTCTCTGGTTTAGTAGGGCCAATTAATCACTTGAATCTCGCTGCAGGTGGTTGGTCATTTATGAATATTATTATTACTTTAATCGTATTTGCCGTTGTACCGATAGCCTTTGGTATTCTCTTTAAGTATGTATTTACCAAGGTAGTACCTGTTGTAACTGAACAAGATTATTTCTTAAATATTTAGTAAGGAGTTGAATTATGACTTTAGTAAGTTCAATTAAAGAAAGTTATGAAAAAAATACCAGTCATAATCAAAAACTGACTTTAGCTGTGGTGAAAGCAGCTGATAACCATGTCTTAGAATGTATTAAAGATACCATTCATCGCGGTGATACCTTTGTGTATTTGATTGATGATCAAGCTAAGTTACAGAGCTTACTTGAAAAATATGACTTACCTGCGGAAAGCTATCAGATTATCGACCAAGCGGATGATGATCAGGCCAGTCAAGCAGCTGTGAAGTTAGCAAAAGAAAATAAAATCTCAGCCATTATGAAAGGTAAATTGTCGACAGGTCGCCTATTAAAACCAGTTGTGAATAAAGAAAATGGGATTCGTAAAAGCCAACTTTTAACCCATGTTGCTGTACTTTATGTTCCTAAACTAGACCGGTTAATTGGAATTACTGACGGTGGCATGGCTTTAGAACCTGATTTTGAAGATAGCAAAATTATTATTCAACATGGGATTGAGGTGTTTCAAAGTCTAGGGATTCAAAATCCAAAAGTCACTTTATTATCTGCCTCAGAAGAGCCTATTTCTAAATTGGCTTCATCAAATATTCAAGTACAATTGACGGAATATTATGCTAACCGTCCGGAAATTGTGGAAGGTCCTTTATCGACTGATATTAGTTTAGTACCGGACATCGCTAAAGAAAAGAATTACGCGGGTCAAATTCAAGGAGATGCTGATATTGTTATGGTTCCTAATATAGTAACAGGTAATTCTTTTAGTAAAGCCTTGATTTTATTTGGAGGAGCTATGATGGCGGGGATTATCATGGGGGCAGAGGTGCCAATTATTTTGACCTCTCGATCTGCCAGTGCAGAAGAAAAATATGCTTCCATTTTATTGGCCCAAACTATAATGAATGCTAGTAAGTAGGGATAATATGAAGAAAATAGTAATCGTTAATCCGGGTGCCACTTCAACCAAGATTGCCTATTTTGAAGATACGGATCTTGTGTGGAAAGATGAAGTCATCTATACACCTGATCAATTAAAAGATTATGCTAAGATTTATGATCAATTTGAGATACGCTACCAAGATATCCAGGTACTCTTGGAAAATCATGGAATCAGCCAAGACCTTGATGCGGTTGTGGGGCGTGGGGGTCTCATCGGCCCTGTAAAAGCTGGAGCGATTAAAGTCGATGCTGAATTAATCGATCATTTGAAGAACCATCCAGTGCTAGAACACGCTTCAAATTTAGGTGCGGGTTTAGCTGCGGCCATTCGTGATCATTTTGGTAATGAGTCATGTCAAGCTTTAATCTATGATCCAGTCACAGTTGACTCAATGATGCCAATCGCGCGATATACAGGCTTGAAAGAAATTCAACGTAAGAGTATCGGACATCATCTCAATATGCGAGCCGTTGCGCGTCGTTTAGCCAGTGATAATGGTTTGGACTATGACAAAGCTAATTTGATTATTGTACATATTGGTGGGGGTGCAACTGCCTCAGCCCATACTCAAGGAGATATTGTTGACTTTGTTACTGATGATGAAATTATGTTTTCGGCCGAACGTTCTGGGGGCTTACCTGTAAAAGAAGTCTTAAAATTAGCCAAAGAATTAGGGGTTCAGGAGCTTAGCAAGAAAGTTAGAGCTGAAGCGGGCTTACAGTCTCTTTGTGGCACCAAAGATTTAAGAGAAATTGAAGATAGAGTTAAGCAAGGTGATCAAGAGGCCGATGAAGTGATTCAAGCCTTTGCTTTACAATTGGCTAAATGTATTGCTACTTTAGCCGTTTCACTCAAGGGTAAAGTTGACTATATCGCTTTAACGGGTGGCATGGCCCATTATGATTATTTATGCCAATTAATAGAAGAGCGGGTTAATTTTATTGCTCCTCTTAAAATTTACGCGGGTGAGTTTGAAGCCATTGCGCTTGCTAAAGGTGGTTTCCGTGTCATCACTGGTATAGAAAAAGCCTCTTCTTTGGAAGAGGCCATGAAGAAATAATTAATCTTCTTTTAAACAGTTGATTAGCTTTAGGGCTAATTTTGAAAGTTTCTTATCTTTTAAGTATGCTACATTGACTGGAAAATAATTTATTGGATCATCCAGCGGAATCCATTTTAGGCCGTCTACCACACAATTACTTTCAAGTGCTGAAGGTAAAAGGCAGACGGCTTTTAATTGTTTAGTATAGTGGACTAGAATCTCCCAATCATTGTGAATAAAGGAGATATGGGGTTCAAAATGATTTTCTTTACCCCGTTCAATTAAATAGCGATTTGATAAGACATAATCTTCACTTAGAACACAGAAATTAAGTGCTTCTAAGTCTTTAAACTGGAGTTTAGCTTGAGCGGCTAGAGGATTGTCTGCTGAGATAACAACACTGACATCGTAACCAATGTTGAGCGGTTCAATGACTATATTGGGAAGTACAATGGGATCAGAGATGAGTCCAAGATCAATTTCTTCCTGAACTAGCATATCCTGCAAATGGATTGAACCGGTTTGGATCGAGTGAATTTCAGCTTCAGGCGTAGAATCAATAAACTTCACAATTTTCTCTTGATGTTGTAAGACAAATAAGTTGGTTGACCCAATCGCAATTTTTTGGGGAACCTGTTGGTGAAAATTGTTAATTTTTTCGACAAAGGTGTCATAGTTTTCTAGAATTTTCTTACCTTCAGTAAAAACATATTCACCAAAATCTGTAAGATACATTTTACGGTTTTTATAATAGATTAAGGGGCTACCCAGTTCAGCTTCTAAATTTTTAATCGTAAGGGAAAGTGAAGGTTGAGAGAGGTATAATCCTTGAGCTGCTTTAGAGATATTGCGGTGTTCAGCAACAGCAATGAAGTATTTTATATGTTGTATATTCAATCGTGCCCACTCCTCTAAGAAAATTATCAATTATATTACACTTATTATTCTAACAAAAACGTTTTCATTCATAAATAGAAATTCATAAATTTATAAGGAGTTTGCAATGAATTTAAATCAAAATTATCGGTGGTTCGATATAAACAAACAGAGTTTGACTTATTCTAAGGAAAAGGCCCTAGAACTTGGTGGTGATAATTCTGGGTTTGAAGGGAGTCAAGATTCTCCCCTCTATTTGGAAAACAAGCAAATATTATTTATGCGCCAAATGGAAATAGACGGTAAAAAAATGAAAAATTTGTCGAATCATTTCTATTTTGAGTATGATCGGGTTAAGATTCGTTCTTTTGAAGATTGATTTAATTGTGGGGGAGATAACACCTTGCGACACATAGGAACTCTCGTCTATTATCAAGATAAATGGCAAATCCATGTTTTCCTAAATAATGATTATGCATAGTTATCAGCGGGGGATTATTATGTTGATGCGCTTATGGATAATTATACTATTGAGCGGATAGCAGAGTTAGACCTTGAATATTTAGAGCAAAATAAAATAATATAGGCAATTCAAATTTCTAGTGTCTATGAAAGCGCTATGTTAAAATTAAAATATGATTAATAGAAAGAGGCGGTTTTATGGAAACTTATAAATTAAGTAACGGTGTTGAAATTCCAAAATTAGGCTTCGGTACCTGGCAGCTGGAAGAAGGAGAAATGGCCTATAATTCAGTATCAAAGGCCTTAGAATATGGCTATAACCATATTGATACAGCCCAAGCCTATGGTAATGAAAAGAGTGTAGGTCAGGCAATCATTGACTCAGGGGTAAACCGGGAAGATATATTCTTAACCACTAAGGTATGGAATACCCGTGGCACCTATGAAGAAGCCTATAGTTCTATCCAACGTTCTATGGCAAAACTACAAGTGGATTACTTAGACTTACTTTTAATCCATTGGCCAAATCCAAAAGCTTTCCGGGAAGATGATGCTTGGAAAGAACGGAATAAAGAAGTTTGGCGGGCAATGGAAGATTTCTATAAAGAGGGTAAAATCAAAGCCATCGGTATTTCTAACTTCCAAATTCACCATATTGAAGAATTATTAAAGACTGCTGAAGTTGTGCCTCATGTGAATCAAATTTCCTTGTCTCCTGGTTTGACCCAAGATGAGTTAGTTAAATACTGCCAAGATAAGGAGATCCAGATTGAAGCCTATTCTCCACTAGGTAAAGGTGGTGCCTTCTCAAATGAAACCTTGAAAGAAATGGCTGCTAAATATGACCGAACGGTTGCTCAAATCTGTCTACGTTGGTCACTTCATCATGGTTTCTTGCCGTTACCACGGTCTAAGACACCGGCTAATATCAAGTCAAACTTAAATATTTTTGACTTTGATTTAAGCCCAGAAGATATTGAACGCTTGAATCACTTGGAAGGTATTGTTGAAATGACCGATCCTGATAAAGGAGATTTCTAGGAATAAAAGTTAAGTATGATTGATTTAGGCCAACCTTTTTACAGAAAAGAGTTGGCTTTTTTGTATATTTCCTAGTAACAAGAGGGAAAATATGTGGCGTGTGCATTGAAAAGTTACAATGCACATTTTTCCTAGACCAAGAGACAAGTTAAAAGAGACTCGCAACTTATCGCAAACATTCATTTAATAAATAATTTTTAAAATTATTTTACGATTAAATTGAATTAGTAAAGTCAGTTGATTATACTTACAATATTCATAGGAGGGGAAAACGTGTCATATAAAAAATTAGTTCAGTTTGGACTAGTTATGCTAGTCTATTTATTAGTAGGGGGCCAAACGGCCCTAGCGGCTCAATCCATAAAAATCGGCGGTAATTATGAATTATCAGGGGCGGCAGCTGCCTATGGTCAAGCCATGAAGGATGGATTAGACTTAGCTATCGACCAAGTCAATCAAAATGGAGGTCTCCTCGATGGACAGTTAGTTGAAGCAGTAGTTTATGACAATAAGTCAGACCTGACCGAATCTGCTTCCGTTGCCCAACGTTTAGTGACTGAAGGAGTGGTTGGGATTGTAGGCCCAGCAACGACAGGCAATGCGCAAGCTGAGATTCCTTTGATTACTAAGGGCCAGCTTCCGACAGTCTTACCGGCCGCCACTGGTGATACGATTACCTTGGATGATCAAGGCAAAGTTTTAGACTATCTCTTCCGGGTTTGTTTTGCGGACTCTTATCAAGGGATTGCGGCGGCTGGCTATGCTCATGACCAACTAAAAGCTCAGAAGGCTGCGGTAGTGGTTGATACTACTTCAGATTATGCTACAGGCTTGGCTGACAATTTCAAAGCCAAATTCCAGGCCCTAGGCGGTCAAGTCGTGCTAGAAGATAGTATGGCTGCGGGGGATGTTGATTTTTCAGTGATTATCACTAAGTTACTCAACCAGGATGTCGATGTGATTTATATGCCGACTTATTATACTGAGGCAGGTTTATTTATCCACCAAGCCCGTGAATTAGGCATCCAGACACCGATTTTAGGCGGCGATGGTTATTCTAGTCAAATTCTGACTCAATTAGCAAGCAATGAATATGCCAATGAAATTTACTATACCGACCATTTCTCCCTCGTTTCAGAAGATAAAACCGTTCAAGATTTTATCCAAGCGTTTAAGGATAAATACGGAAAAGAACCCGGTGCCTTTGAAGCTTTAGGCTATGATGCGGCCATGGTATTAATGGATGCCATCGAACGGGTGGGTACGACTGAGCCACAAGCGGTGAAAGAAGCCCTTGCCCAAACTAAAGACTATCATGGAGTAACTGGAACTTTTACCATGGACGAAAACCATAACCCTCTAAAAACAGCTATAGTAGTTCAACTAGAAGAAGGACAAGTTGTAGCTGCCGATAATTATGAAGTGTCCGATTCAAAATCAAATTGAAAATAGGGTGTTTGGACTAAGTTTCTACCTGAAAATGATGCATCGGAAGGGATAGATACTATATAAGTTTTTTACACTTTCTATAAGTTCAGCTAATAGTTTTATAAAATGAGCTTTATTTCACAAAATAAAGACCACTGCTTCCAAAGCTTCAGGGAATAGTAGTGGTATTTTTTTATGCTTGTCTTAATATTTATAGAATAAAAATAGGTAAAAAGCTTAAATATAACATCAAATAACACTTATTTTTAAGCTTTATAAGTGGACTTATTTTTTTCTGACGATACCCTCCTAAATAGATAAATATAGCTGGGAGGATTAGAATATACTTTCACAAGGGTAAAGTTAAAAGTAATCACTATTTTTTTATAATCTTGACTTAATTCATTTAACAGTGACCTGATTTTGTTTTATAATGATTAAGGAAGAAGTGACACTTTGTCTTACTTTATAATTGGAAATGAGGGATGCCATGACCCTAGCGGTCTTCTTAGAACTTGTTGAGATGAAAGCTAAAACTGCCAGTGTCTTACCTTTTTTAATTGGCCTTTGCTATAGTTATTATTTTTATCACCATCTGAATTTGGTGTATTTACTTTTATTTTTTATATCCATGCTCTTATTTAATATGTTTGTTGATATTTGGGATAATTATAATGACTATCATCGTGCCCTTGATCAAGATTACCAGCGTCAGACCAACATTATTGGACGTGAGAACTTATCGATTAAGCGAGTCCAAAGCCTAATGTATAGTTTCTTAGTCATTTCTTTTTTGATTGGTTTAGTGTTAGCCTATTTTGTGGGGTTTCCTATTTTGATTATGGGGGGTTTTTGCTATGCGGTCGGACTCCTCTATTCAGGTGGGCCACGCCCCTTATCGTCCTTGCCTTTAGGTGAGTTCTTTTCAGGCTTTACCATGGGTTTTATGATCAGTCTAATCTGTGTCTATCTGAATGTTTATCCACATTTTACCTGGTCCTTGACTAGTCTAGCTTCGCTTGCCCTCATTGCTCTGCCTAACACCTTGTGGATTGCTAACTTGATGTTAGCTAATAACTTGTGTGATAAAGCCGAGGATGAAGCCAATCGCCGTTATACTTTGGTCCATTACCTGGGGATTCCTTGGTCTTTGCGACTTTTTATCGCTAATAATTGCCTAGCATTTGTTGCAATATTTTTTCAATATTATTTTGGCTTAGCTCCTATATCTGTTTTACTTACGTTTCTTTTGGTCCCATTTGTGATTAAACAAACGAGTCAACTTTATCATAAGCAAGTCAAAAGTCAAACTTTTATTTGTGCAGTTAAGATTTTGGCTTTCGGTTCTAGTATTCATTGTCTTACTTATTTTTTAGGAATTATTTTTTAAAGGAGAATGTTGAACATGCAAGAAATAGTAGTCTTAGGTGCCGGTTATGCTGGTCTCAAAACAGTTGTAAGTTTACAAAAGAAGTCTGGTGACTTCCATATTACCCTAGTTGATATGAATGATTATCACTGCGAAGCAACTGAAATCCATGAAGTGGCAGCTGGTTCTGTTGACCGTGATAAAATATCTTATCCAATCGCAGATGTGATTCATTCAAATTAGGTTAAGTTTATCCAAGACCAAGTAACCCATATTGATAAAGACCAACAAGTTGTAACTTTAAAAGCTCAAGGTCAAATTAAATATGATTATCTGGTGGTTGCTTTAGGTTTTGTTTCTGAAACCTTTGGTATTAAAGGGGCCATGGAGAATGCTTTACAAATGGTTAATATTGATACCGCTGAAGCAGTTCATAATCATATTTTAGACCGGATGAAAGCTTATCAAACCACTAAAGATCCAGATGATTTAAAATTAGTAATCTGTGGTGCGGGCTTTACTGGGATTGAATTAGCCGGTGCCTTTGTGGACGAACGTGCTCGTTATGCGCAAATTGCGGGCGTCGATCCTAAAGAGATTCAAATTATTTGTGTCGAAGCAGCTCCTAAAATTTTGCCAATGTTTAAAGAAGAAATGGCTAACTATGCCATCGATTTATTAGACAAATTAGATGTACAATTAAAATTAGGTTGTATGATTAAAGAAATCCAACCAGGTAAAGTGCTCTATAGCACATCCAAGGACAGTGAAGAACTGGAAAGTATCACCACTTCAACCATTGTTTGGACGACAGGTGTGTCAGGTTCCCCAGTTATGGAAGATTCTGGCTTCAAGGCTCGTCGTGGTCGTGTCATCGTTGCAGATGATTTGCGTGATCCAGATCATGATAGTGTTTATATTATTGGTGATGTGGCAGCCTTTATGGATAAGTCTTCTGACCGTCCATTCCCAACGACTGCCCAAATCGCCATTGCCATGGGTGAGCATGTGGCTAAGAACTTAGACCATCAATTGCAAGGTCAAGCGACTGAAAATTTCTCCTTTAAGTCTGCCGGAACCGTGGCTTCAGTGGGTAATACTCGCGGCTTAGGCGTTGTAGGGTCAACCAATCTTAAGGGTTATCCAGCTTCATTCATGAAGAAAATTATTATGAATAAGTCTTTAATGGATATTGGTGGACTTAAAGAAGTCTTTGCCAAAGGTCGGTTTGACTTATATCATTAATAATGAATTAATATACCTATCTTCTGTTCGACTTTGATTTAAACGTGGGACTAACTAGGAATATTAAATATACTTTAAGTGAGGGAGTCAGGCAGATTAAGTGACAATTAGGTAATGTCACTTCCTGTCCACTCCCCAACTTGCTTAGAGTGATTTTTCAGAAAAGAGGAAAAAACATGACAATCGAAAATCTTGCACGATTTCAATTTGCCATGACCACGATTTTTCACTACTTCTTCGTGCCATTTTCAATTGGAACGGCCTTAGCAGTAGCTATTATGGAAACATTTTACGTGGTCACAAAAAAAGAAGTCTATAAAACTATGACCAAGTTCTGGGGGAACATTATGTTACTCTCCTTCGCTGTAGGGGTAGTGACTGGGATTATCCAAGAATTCCAATTTGGGATGAACTGGTCTGACTATTCCCGCTTTGTAGGAGATATCTTTGGGGCGCCGCTAGCAGTTGAAGCCCTCTTAGCCTTCTTTATGGAATCAACTTTTATTGGTCTTTGGATGTTTACCTGGGACAATGAAAAAATCAGTCCTAAATTACATAATGTTTTTATGTGGTTGGTATTTATTGGGTCACTCTTATCAGCAGCCTGGATTCTCATGGCCAATGCCTTTATGCAACACCCTGTGGGTTATGAAATTATTAACGGCCGGGCCCAAATGACAGACTTCCCAGCCTTAATGACCAATCCACAATTTATTTATGAGTTCACCCATGTTATTTTTGGGGCCTTTACTTTAGGTGGGGCCATAGTGGCTGGTTTATCCGCCTTTAAACTCTTGAAGGTAAAAACCAGCGATCTTAAAGAATCGAACCTATTTAAAAAATCCTTACGTCTTGGCTTGGTCTTAACCTTAGCCGGCTCTTTAGCTTCAGTGGCTTCAGGTGACTTACAAATGCAAGCCTTAATTGAAGACCAACCTATGAAATTTGCCGCTATGGAAGGGGATTATGAAGATTCAGGTGACCCCGCTGCTTGGTCAGTCATTGCCTGGGCCGATGAAGCCCAAAAGAAACAAGTATTTGGCATTAAGATTCCTTATATGCTTTCCATTCTTTCTTACCATTCACTTTCAGGTTCAGTTAAAGGAATGAATACAGCCAATGAAGAATTGGTCGCCCAATATGGGGATGATAATAATTATTACCCAATGGTTAACCTTATGTTCTATGGTTTCCGCTTGATGGCAGGTTTTGGTGCCTTAATGATTCTAGTAGCTGGCTTAGGCTTATTCTTCACTCGTAAGAAAAATCCAATTCTTTATTCAAAACCTTGGATGTTGAAACTCACTTTCTTAATGACCTTTGCACCATTTATTGCCAATACCTTTGGTTGGATCATTACCGAACAAGGTCGTTATCCATGGACTGTTTATGGACTTTTCACCATTGCTGATTCAGTTTCACCTAATGTGTCTGTAACCTCCCTCTTAATTTCAAATATAGTTTATTTCATTCTCTTCTCTAGTTTAGCCATTGTTTTAATTGGCTTAATTAAACGAGAACTAGATAAGGGACCTGTCTTTGAAGATTTAGTTGGAACACAAGTAGCACCAAGTCAAATGGCTAGTGGAAGGGGGACAATCTAATGTCAACACTACAACTTATTTGGTTTGTTCTAATTGGGGTCCTCTTTTCAGGATTCTTCTTCCTTGAAGGCTTTGACTTTGGGGTTGGGATGGCAGTTCAGACCTTAGCCCATAGTGAGTCTGAAAAGGATCAAGTGGTACAGACCATTGGTCCCGTTTGGGATGGCAATGAAGTCTGGCTCTTAACGGCAGGGGGCGCCATGTTTGCTTCTTTCCCTTATTGGTATGCCAGTCTTTTCTCAGGTTTCTATTTAATTCTGTTAATTATCCTAGTTGGCTTGATTATTCGGGGCGTTTCTTTTGAATTCCGCCATAAAGTGGACCCAGCTAAGAAAAACATTTGGAATTGGACCTTATCGATAGGTTCTGCTATTGTACCTTTCTTCTTTGGCTTGATGTTTATCGCCATGGTTCAAGGTATGCCGATTGACCAAGATGGTAATATGACCGCCCAATTTGGCGATTATGTTAATCTCTTTTCATTGGTAGGGGGTGTTGCCATGACCCTCTTATGTTACTTACATGGCATGAACTATATTGCTTTGAAGACCGAAGGTCCGATTAGAGAACGCGCCCGTCAATATGCGAAGGCCTTGTATTGGGTCTTATATGCAGGCTTGGTGGCCTTTGCCTTACTCTTAGCCTTTAAGACGGATTTCTTAAGTCTTCACCCTGTGATGACGCTCGCCTTATTAGTCATCATTGTGGTCCTATCCTTAATTGCCCATTGGGCAACCTTTAAGGGGGCTGAAGGCATTGCCTTCTTCAGCTCCGGTCTTTCATTAGTCGCTGTGGTAGTCTTGCTATTCCAAGGACTTTTCCCACGGGTGATGATTTCATCCTTAGGTGCTCAATATGATCTCTTAATCCAAAATGCTTCTTCATCTCCTTATACTTTGAAGGTAATGTCAATTATTGCCTTGACCCTTTTACCTTTTGTTTTAGCTTATACGGTATGGGCTTATTACATCTTTAGAAAACGAGTGACCATGCCGGTGGTTGGGGAGGATCATTATGCTGGATAAAGCCGTTATGCGCTTGTCCGGAATTAAACAATTATTAGGATTGCTTGCAGGATTAGATATCCTACAAGCTTTCTTTATCATTGGACAAGCCTTTGGATTATCAGCGGCCATCACGGGTCTCTGGCTGGGTCAAAGTCTCGGTGCTCAAGTGAAATTTATATTACTATTTGTAGTTAGCCATTTAGGCCGCCATTTAATTAACTATGTAAAAGATCAACGCTTAGATACTTATGCCGCCGACCAGGCTAAAAAATTACGGACCCAATTATTGGAGAAATTATTTGACTTAGGTCCCCAAATCGTGCAAAAAGAAGGGTCTGGGAATGTCATTACCATGGCCTTGGATGGCATCAGTCAAGTGGAGAATTATCTACACTTGATTTTAAATAAGATGATGAATATGGCGATTATTCCCTGGGTCATCTTAGCCTTCGTGGCTTACTTAGATTGGCGGTCTGCCTTAATTCTATTAGCGGTCTTTCCCTTGATTATTATCTTTATGATTATTCTAGGCTTAGCGGCCAAGTCTAAAGCTGATAAACAATACCAATCCTACCAAGTTCTTTCCAACCATTTTTTGGATTCCTTGCGGGGGATTGCAACCTTGAAATATTTTGGCGTTTCCAAAGCTTACGGTCAAAAAATCTATGAGACGTCAGAAGATTTCCGCAAAGCGACCATGTCGACCTTGAGTATTGGGATTCTGTCAACCTTTGCTCTAGACTTTTTTACTACCTTGTCGATTGCAATCGTGGCGGTGATGTTAGGTTTGCGCTTAATTAATGGGCATATGGAATTACTACCAGCCTTGACGGTCTTGGTGATCGCGCCGGATTATTTTTTGCCTGTGCGGGATTTTTCATCCGACTACCATGCTACCCTGGATGGCAAAAACACCATGACTGCCATTCAATCCATCTTGAACCAAGACTCCATTGAAGGGCCTAGTCAGGCCATTGGTGAATGGTCTGACCAAAGTCAACTTGACTTAAAGGACCTCCAAGTGGCTTACGGAGACAAAATAGCCTTAGATATTAAGGACCTCTCAGTCCAAGGCTACCAAAAGATTGGTGTGGTTGGGATGTCGGGATCAGGTAAGTCAACCTTGATTAATTTATTGGCGGGATTTTTGGATAAGGCTCAGGGCCAAATTCAAATGGATAGCAGCGACTTGCCCAACTTCAACCAAGTGGATTGGCGGAAGCAATTGCTGTATATCCCCCAAAGTCCCTATGTCTTTGAAATGTCCTTAGCCGATAATATCCGTTTTTACCAAAGTCAGGCCAGTGACGACCAAGTGCGCCAGGCTATTGAGGTAGTGGGATTAACTGACCTAGTGGCAGAGCTGCCCCAAGGGATTGAGACCCGGATTGGGAATGGGGCCCGACCGCTATCAGGTGGTCAAGCCCAACGGATTGCCTTAGCTCGGGCCTTCCTGGACCAAGATCGTAAGGTTATGCTTTTAGATGAACCTACGGCCCATTTGGATATTGAAACGGAAGTAGAATTAAAAGAAAAAATGCTGCCTTTAATGGAAGACCGCTTGGTCTTCCTAGCGACCCACCGACTCCACTGGTTAAAACAAATGGATTTAATCCTAGTCTTAGACCAGGGACAAATGGTGGAAGTGGGGAGCTATGACCAATTAATGGATAAAAAAGGGCATTTTTACGCCTTAAAACATGCGATGGGGGGAGACCATGACTAAAATACCTTTATTTAACCACTTAAAGGGGGACCAGTGGGTCAAACCCTTCTTTTCTCAATACCGGTTTATCTTGGGCTTAGCCCTCTTTTTGGGTTTTTTAACCTTCTTTGCGGGTGGAGCCTTGATGTTCAATTCAGGCTTCCTGATTTCTAAGTCCGCATCGGAACCAGAAAATATTCTCTTAGTTTATGTACCGATTGTTTTAACCCGAGCCTTTGGGATTGGCCGCCCCGTTTTTCGTTATTTAGAACGCTTGGCCAGCCACAATTGGGTCTTGCGGATGACTTCTAAGTTGCGACTCAAACTCTATCAAAGCTTAGAAGGTATTGCTATTTTCCTCAAGCGCGATTATCGTTTGGGGGATGTGATGGGGCTGCTAGCTGAAGATATTAACCACCTCCAAAATCTATACTTACGGACCATCTTTCCAACCATTATTGCATGGATCCTTTACTTCTTTATTGTGGTGGCTTTAGGTTTTGTATCGCTGCCCTTTGCTATTTTTGTCTTACTTTATTTTGCTCTGATTTTGTTAGCCTTACCTTTATGGTCGGTCTTAGCGAATGGGGCCCGACAAAGTCAGGAAAAAACCATCAAAAATGCCCTTTACACTGACTTAACTGATAATGTCTTGGGCATAGCCGACTGGATTTTTTCCCAACGGAGTCAAGAATATGTAAGTCTCCATGAAGCGCATGAAGATAAGCTTCAAGCAGTCCAAGCTGGCTTACGGCACTTTAATAACCGGCGGAATTTTATTTTTGAAATGGTCTATGGCGGTTTGGCTTTGGTGACCCTGGTCTGGGCGTCTAACCAATTTGTCGGCAGTCATGGTGGTGCCGCCAACTGGATTGGGGCCTTTGTCTTAGCTATTTTCCCGGTTGTGGATGCTTTTGCCGGCTTGTCGGCTGCGGTCCAAGAAACCAATGTCTATGCAGATTCTTTAGTGCGGCTCAATGACCTACCTCAAGTCGAGGACGACAGTTTTGATCTAGACACTTTGACTGTTGATAAGACACCTCAAGTTCCTTATGATTTGGTCATTCGTGATTTGAGTTTTGTCTATCCTGGCACAGACCGGCTTATTCTGCAAAAGTTTAATTTGACCATTCCTCAAGGGCAAAAAATTGCCCTCTTGGGTCGGTCCGGGTCTGGTAAATCTACCTTGGCGGCCTTAATGCGGGGTGACCTAACAGCTAGTCAAGGGTCAATTGACTTAGGCGGAGTCCCCGTAGCAGCCTTAGGTGACCATATGGCCGCCTATATGGGCGTTATCCATCAAGAACCTTATCTTTTTAATACAACCATCCTGGATAATGTTCGTTTGGCTAATCCTCAAGCCAGTGAAGATCAAGTCTGGCAAGTCTTAGACCAAGTCGGCCTGAACCCGATGGTTGAAAGTCTGCCCCATGGTCTGGATACCATGGTTGATGAAGCCGGTCTCCGTTTTTCTGGGGGCGAACGCCACCGTCTGGCCTTGGCCCGGATTCTCCTGGCCGATACACCGATTGTTTTGCTGGATGAACCAACGGTGGGCTTAGACCCCATCACAGAAAAAGCCTTGATTGATACCTTTATGGTCGCTCTGGAAGGAAAGACCTTAATTTGGATTACCCACCATTTGAAGGGGATTGAGTCTGTAGACCGGGTTCTCTTTATCGAAGATGGGGTCCTTGAAATGGAAGGGTCCCCGGCTGACCTGGCCCAATCTAATGCCCGTTACCAACAATTGAAGGCCATTGATGATGGCTTAGTTTAATATTATGACAAAAATCGTTACCAGTTCGCTGGTAACGATTTTTCATTTTGAGGGGATTGGTGTTTTTTAGGGTTTTTGAGTTAAGGAGTTGCTAAGAAATAAATCTTCGCAAGTATTTTGGCAAGAAGCGTTGCGAAGAATAGAGTTTTCGCAAGCATTTGGCAAGATGAGTCGCTAGGAGCCTACGCCTGTCCAAATGAATAATAATTTTTTATAAAAAAGGAACTCCTTGGCCATAAAAACCAAGGAGCCACTTACTTATAATTTACGTTTCAATAGATACTGGGTCAATTGTTTTAAAGTCTGTTTGGACTTGTTATCAGGTAAGGAATCGATGGCTGCTAGTGCTTCTTGGGTATAAGACCGGGCCATCTGGCGGGCGCCATCCAAACCGCCATAATCAACCACACCTTTGGCTACTGCTTCCATGTCTGCTTGGGTCATGGTCTGTGTTTTGCTAAGGAGCGGTCCAAAGTAATCGGGGTGTTGGTCTATAGCAATTAAGAGAGGGAGACTGTAGATGCCTTGGGCTAGGTCTTCCAAGACCGGTTTGGTAAAGGTCTCGGCTGAAGCAGAATAATCCAGAATATCATCTAAGATTTGAAAAGCCATACCAATCTTGTATCCAATGGTTTCAGCCAAAGCAACCACGTGGTTATCAGCGCCCCCAAAGTAAGCTCCTTCTTGGGCTGCTAGGGCGAAGAGGGCGGCTGTTTTACCGGCAATGGCTTGGAGATAATCATCTATGGTTTGATCTTGCTTATAATAGAGTTGCATTTGGTCGAGCTCGCCCATCAGAATTTTCTTCATGGCTTGGGCATTGATAGCCATGAAATCAGAGGCCTGCATGGTTTCTAGGATTAGTTCAAAGAAAATAGTGAAGAGTAAGTCCCCCGTATAGACCGCAACATCCTTACCAAACTTAGCTTGAATCGTTACCTGACTCCGACGGAGGGGGGAATCATCAATAATATCATCATGAATCAGGGTTGCGATATGGAGAATTTCCAAAGAAGCTGCAACCTTTAAGAGTTTTTCTTTTTGAGTGTGATCTTTAACCCCAGGTCCAAATTCTGTAAATAAAAAAAAGAAGGCAGGACGGAGGAATTTACCGCCAGCTGCGTTGAGGGCTTGGACAGCTTGGGTGATTTGGGGGTTGGCCACCACTACACGTTGATCAATCAAAGCCTGGACTTGTTTAATATTTGCTTGTAGGTGGGGATATTTATTTAAATAGGATGCCATTAGTGATTCTCCTTTAGTAACTTCTGCTTTTATTTTACCGAATTTAAGGTTAAATAGCTAGATACTGGCATTTATCTTCATTGGCTGATTTAAATTTATCCAAAAAGAGCGGGACAGACCCAAGAAAAATATTTCCTTAAGTCTGACCCGCTCAAAAAGGGAGTATAAATTATAAAAGAGACGCTAAATTTAGGTATATTCTACCAGAAAATAATCCGATCTTCTGGTTTCATATACATTGGGTCGCCTTCCTTGATACCAGAACTTTGATGAATTCTATGAAGCCTTTGAATCAAGATATTCCTTATTGACCGCTTGGAAGAAATCTTCTTGGTAGCCTGGGATTTCATCCTTAGATTCTTGGGCGAGGACAGCGGTCAGCTGACTATCTTGCCACAAGAGCGGTAAGCTGGGACTTAAGCTTGTCATTGTTATTGCTGCAATTGCTAGGGTTGATAGTCATGTCAATTTTTTGTTAACCATAGAAAAATTCCTCTCAAATACTTAGCGGATCCATCATTTGATTTTTCTATCTGCTGGCCAGCAAAAATGATTATAACGTGATGTAAGCGCTAACTTGATTATAAGTTGTTTAAGCAAAAACATCAATGCTATAACAATATTTGATCATTATGTTTATATTAAATTCAATAAAAAAACACATAATTTTATCATTAGGAAAAATTGAAATAATTAGTAGTTTGTAAAAATTTGCAAAGTACTTCTCTAAGAATGAAAAATTATTTCAAAAAAAGAGGCTGGGCAAAAAGTCTCAAAAATAACCGACAAACATTTCAAAAAGATGAGATGTTTCTCGGTTTTTATTAATTTTAATAAAATATAAGAAAAGAAAAGAGGTCCCCTTCCTTTTCTTCTTATCATTTCTGCTAATCTGGTTAAATTCATTGCCATTAACAGGATTCCAATATCATTTGAAACCCCAATTTTTCCTCTTACATGAACTCTTCGTACACCAAAATTGCGCTTCATTTGACCAAAAACAGGCTCAACTTCTATTTTACGTTGAGCATATAGTTGGCAACCTGAATCGCTTTCTAAGTATTCTTTGGCTTTACTTTTATAATAGTCCCATACTTGA
>NZ_KE386808.1:38416-93938 GCF_000428865.1 Eremococcus coleocola DSM 15696 | reverse complement strand
AGCGATTCAGGTTGCCAACTATATGCTCAACGTAAAATAGAAGTTGAGCCTGTTTTTGGTCAAATGAAGCGCAATTTTGGTGTACGAAGAGTTCATGTAAGAGGAAAAATTGGGGTTTCAAATGATATTGGAATCCTGTTAATGGCAATGAATTTAACCAGATTAGCAGAAATGATAAGAAGAAAAGGAAGGGGACCTCTTTTCTTTTCTTATATTTTATTAAAATTAATAAAAACCGAGAAACATCTCATCTTTTTGAAATGTTTGTCGGTTATTTTTGAGACTTTTTGCCCAGCCTCTTTTCTTTACTTGATTATATTTTTACTTGAATCGCGTTGCTAAACCTTTAAAGCCATGTCTTACCCGCAAGGCTGGTAGGGAAATATTTAATTTAAAAATCTGGTTGGTAGCCCAGATAAAGAAGAAAAAGACTAAAATTGGAATCACACAGGTTGAGACAATCAAGACCGCCACTGAATCAACCATGTTACCAAGTGCATCCTCAAATTGTTTTAATAAATCGGTCGATGCACTTGTAATTTTTTCAAAAATATTTTTATCTTCATTAGCTTGAGCCTGGTTAGTGGCAGACTGTGCTGAGTCGATACTTTGTTGAATCGTGGTATCATAAGAAGCCTCAATTTGATCAGTCAAATAAATTGATCCTGGAATAATTGCAAAGACTAAGCCGGCCATGATTAAGACTTTAAGGGCCACTTGTTTAACCGATTCACGGTTGATAAATTGACTCACACCTAAAAGCGTCAAAGCAATTGGCATCAGCCACCTAAAAGCTAAATTACCCGTAATCGACAAGAGATACTTTTGCACCCAAATCCCACCAAAAACAATCAATAAGTAGTCGGCAATATCCGCAATATTCTCAGCTAAAGGACCGCCCACATCTCCAGGTAACAAAGTGATTGTTGTTGACGTTGTACCTGACAAAGCGGTTAGGGTCAAGACAGTATCCTTTTTCTCATCCAAAGCCGTTACAGCCGTTTGGTTAATTTCATTTACCTTTTCTGACTGGGACACCACCGCAAAAGAAAACCATGCCAGTCCTAAACAAATAGCTAAAATAATAAACTTTTTATATTTTTCAATTATTTCCATTCTTTTCCTCCCTTAATACATACAATAATGGACATTAATATCTTAACAAAATAAGGACTACTTGAACTCCGCCTCAAGTCTGACCCAGTCAATTACCTATAATCAAGCTTACTTTATCAAGTAAATAAATACTTCTCATGAAAATTTTATGAAAATTCGGCGATTTCTAATTGGTCATCGGTTGTAAGGGTATCCAAGGAAACGTATAATAAGAGTGACTTGTAAATAAAGGAGGCTCATTCATGAGTAAATTATTGAAAGATTATCTCGCAAAATCCCTGCAAGATAAAAAAGACCGTGGGCTTTATAACGAAATCCAAATCCTAGACGGAGCCAATGGTCCCATGATTCAAATTAAAGGCCAGGAATTAGTGAACCTGTCTTCTAACAACTATTTAGGCCTAGCAACCGATGACCGGCTTATCAAAGCCAGTCAAACTGCTGCGGACCAATACGGCGTGGGCGCGGGTGCAGTCCGGACCATCAACGGGACTCAACGGATCCACCAAGAACTTGAAGAAGCGATTGCCAAGTTCAAAGGTACTGAAGCAGCGATTGCCTTCCAATCTGGTTTCAACTGTAATATGGGTGCCATCTCAGCCGTGATGGACAAAAACGATGCCATCCTTTCAGACGAATTAAACCATGCTTCTATTATTGATGGTTGCCGCTTATCTGGCGCTAAGATTATCCGGATAAAACACTCTGATATGGCTGACCTCAGAGCCAAGGCTAAAGAAGCTAGTGAATCTGGCCTTTATAATAAAATCATGTACATCACCGATGGTGTCTTTTCCATGGATGGCGACGTAGCCAAACTCCCTGAAATCGTGGAAATTGCCAAAGAATTCGACTTAATTACCTATGTGGATGATGCTCATGGGTCTGGCGTTATGGGTCAAGGGGCTGGAACAGTTAAACACTTCGGTTTGGCTAAAGAAATTGACTTCCAAATCGGAACCTTATCAAAAGCCATTGGCGTGGTCGGTGGTTATGTGGCTGGTTCCAAAGACTTGATTGACTGGCTCAAAGTTGCGGCCCGTCCTTTCTTATTTTCTACTTCTTTAACCCCTTCCGATGCGGCTGCCGCTAAAGAAGCCATTACTATTATGACCCAATCGACTGAATTAAATGAGAAATTATGGCAAAACGCAGCCTACCTCAAAGAAAAATTAGCCGCTCTTGGTTTTAATACTGGCCATTCTGAAACCCCAATTACCCCTGTGATTGTGGGTGATGAAAATCTTACCCAAAAATTCACCAAACGACTCTACGAAGAAGGCGTCTACGCTAAATCCATCGTCTTCCCAACTGTTCCCCTAGGAACCGGTCGGCTACGGAATATGCCGACCGCAGCTCATACCCAAGCTATGCTTGATCAAGCTGTGGATGCCTATGAAAAAGTCGGCCGTGAACTAGGCATTATCTAGGAGGTGCCCAATGGAACGTATCTTAGTTACCGGAGCCTTAGGTCAAATTGGTTCCGAATTAGTGAATAAACTCTGCCAAGACTATGGGCCCGAAAATATCGTTCCCACTGACTTACGTTACCTTGAAAATAATCCTATTTGCCAACATCCTAATTTTAGGACCTTGGATGTGATGGATGGTGACAAATTCTTAAGCTTGGCCCAAGAATTCCAAGTGGATACCGTCATGCATTTAGCTGCCCTATTATCGGCAGTGGCTGAGGAAAAACCACAAATAGCTTGGTCCCTCAATATGGGCGGCCTGGTCAATGCCTTAGAAGTAGCCCGTCAATTGAAGCTCCAGTTCTTTACCCCGTCTTCGATTGGTTCTTTTGGTCCATCGACACCTAAAGATGACACGCCTCAAGATACTTTACAACGGCCTACTACCATGTATGGCGTGACCAAGGTATCGGGCGAACTCTTGTGTGATTACTACCACCATCGTTTTGGTGTGGATACCCGAGGCGTCCGCTTCCCAGGTTTAATTTCTTATGTAACCCCACCAGGGGGCGGCACCACTGACTATGCTGTGGATATTTACTACAAGGCAGTCATCGATGGTTCCTATACTTCCTTCATTGCCCCAGGCACCAAGATGGATATGATGTATATGCCGGATGCCCTCCAAGCCATTGTCGACTTGATGGAAGTACCGGAACACCAATTAAGCCACCGCAACGCCTTTAATATCTCAGCCATGAGCTTTGAACCGGAAGAAATTGCCGCATCCATCCGCAAGTACTTGCCTAACTTTGTCATGGATTACGATGTGGACCCAGTTCGTCAAGCCATTGCAGATTCTTGGCCGAATAGGCTGGATTATTCGGCAGCTGAAACCGAATGGGGCTTTGAGGCCCACTATGACTTGGATAAGATGACCCAAGACATGCTGGCCAAATTAAGCCAACGTTTTAACCTATCTGATAAATTTCAATTGAATTAATTTATAAAAATAAGAAAAGCCAGTCAAACTAGGAATTACATTCCCAGCTTGACTGACTTTTTACTTTATTATTCTATTTCTGATGATCTAACCACTGACTCTGATAAGCCCGTGACTGCGCCATCATAGTCTGATAAAGTTCTGTCAGATAAGGAGCTAATTCGGGATTATTTAATTTGCCCCTAACCTTTTCAATCACCAAATGTTCTCGACTGGAATCGAGCACTGGTAAGTCATGGTCTAATTTATACTGGGCGACTTGCAAGACCGTTTCCATTCTAGCCTCAAAGAGCGCTACAATTTCTTGGTCAATCTGGTCAATTCTTTGTCTTTCTGCTTCTAACATAAGTACCTCCTAAAATAATAATTGAGCTAAAGGATAAAAGATGAATGTACTTGCTAAGATGGCTAAGATCAAGTAAACCGTTTCAGTAAAGTCATTTGACTCAGGGCGTAGGTTACAATAAAGGTGAAGAAAAGAAAAGCAAAGGTGGTACTGCCCAAAGACAGACTGGCTGCCTTAGCAACCCCACCTGGGGAATAAGACCCAAGGCCAAGATGGCTAGTAAGGAAGACCAGTCCGTCGCCACAAAAATCCACAAAAGGACCGAAGCCACAAAGGTCGCTAGCACCATAACAGTAGCCCCATTGACCTGACTTAAGTGAAGAAAGCTAGCCAGGTAAAGCAGGCTCAAGCCATAAATTAAAAGCGCTAAAATAAGGGCTATTTTGACTGAGAGCTTATCTTGCTGGCTCATAGACGACTGGCCACCCTTTGCCGGGGCCGGGTTTTGACTTTGATTTCTGGTTTTTCCTTCCGAATCATATCGTTGACTTGGACGGGATGATTGACCTTAAAGCGGACAGTCATCATGGCGTGACGCGCCACCTCAATTTCATTGCCATCTTCATCCCACATTTGACTCAGAACTTGTTCAAAGTGACGCATGCCAGGGCCATAGAATTCAATGATATCTCCCACCTTGAAATTATTCCGTTGTTGGATGGTGGCCATTTGGGTTTCAGGGTCATAGCCTAGGACTTGGCCGACAAAGGCATAGCCAGGAATCCGGCGCCGTTGACCGAAGAGTTGTTCATTTTCACTGGGAATACCGTAATAGAAGCCAGAAGCCAATTCTCGTTGGGCCGCCTTCCAGAGTTCATCGACCCATTCTTGTTTCAAGACATAGTGCTCTGGGTCAGCACAATAAGCATCAACCGCGGCCCGGTAAACATTACACACAGTAGAAACGTAATGGATAGACTTCATCCGACCTTCAATCTTAAGGCTATCGACACCTGCTTCGATAAGGTCAGGGATATGATGGATCATAGACATATCCACTGAAGACATTGAGAAGGGTTCCCAATCAGGGTCTTTTTCGCCATGGCTAATAAAATTCCGGTTACCATCAAAATCCATATCAAAGAGGCCATATTTCCAACGACAAGATTGGCAACAACCGCCCCGGTTAGCATCCCGCCGTTCCATATGGTTGGAGAGAACACAACGACCAGAATAAGAAATACACATAGCCCCGTGAATAAAGGCTTCAATTTCTACATCGACATGCTGTTGCATTTCCATAATTTCAGCCATGGATACTTCCCGGGCTAAGACAACTCGTTCCAAGCCTTCTTCTGCCCAGAAGTTGAGCGTTTCATAATTAGCGGCCGAAGCTTGGGTTGATAAGTGAATCGGTAAGTTAGGTGCTGCTTCAGCACAGATAGCGATTAAGGCTGGGTCGGAGACAATGACCGCATCCACACCCAATTCATATAGTTTTTGGAAGAAACGATCGGCCCCTTCTTCATCTCCTTCATGGGTTACCATATTAGCGGTGATATAAACCTTGGCGCCTCGTTCATGGGCAAACTGCACCCCTTCATCAATTTCATCATATCCGAAGTTGCCCGCCCGTGACCGGAGACCATAGGCTTCACCACCAATAAAGACAGCATCGGCTCCATAAATGACGGCAGTTTTTAATTTTTCTAGGGTACCTGCAGGTGCAAGAACCTCAGGTTTTTTTAATTGTTTCATTGTTACCTCCTATTTGACATAATCCGGATCGTATAAGTAGAAGCCAGTGTCTAAGTCGCGTTGGGGTGGATGTAAGGCTCGGACAGCATTTTCTAAAACTTGACCCTCTTCAGGAGTCCAAGCCCCCGCATCAACCTTGTCCCGGGCTTGGGCAAAAAGTTCAGCCACTGCCACAAAGTTATCGCCCGGGGCAAAAAGCCCTTCCAGCTTCCAGACGCCAATCGGCATATCTTTTAATTCTTGCAAGTGTTGGGCTAAGAGCACATCATTATTGGCAAAAATATGGGTACCATTGTAATCCTCATAGATAGAAAAATGAGAGTCTGGTTTCTTGGGTTCAGAGATAAAAAGGCCCCGGTCTTTGATCACTTCTTGGCTTTCTTTAATATAGTTAAAGTAATTCTGCAAGAGGGGTCGGCGAGACTGATGGATACAAGTTGCACCATAAACTAGAAATTCTAAGGGGATTTTGACCTTGGGTGCCAATTTCTCCAAGGAAGCCCGCGGCACTTCCCGCGCTACCACTGCTTCAATCGCACCGCGTTCAGCCCAGAAATTGATCTGGCGACTGGAAGTCACTAACACTTGTGCATCATAACGGTAAGGCAGTTGATACTTGGGGTCCTTCATAATTTGGATTACCCCTGGGTCGCCTACCGAAATAGAATCGACTCCGATTTCTTTGAGGAATAATAAATAGTCTGGTACAGCTTCAAGCCCTTCATTATGGAAAATAGCATTGACGGCAATCGATACCTTTTTTCCGGCGGCATGGGCCATATCCGTTAAAGTCGCTTGGTCTTCCCGGCTGAAAGAATAAGGCAGCCGTAAACCAAATTGATCTTGACCAAAATAAAGGATATCCACCCCAGCCTCTAGTAATTTTTTTCCTTGGTCGAGCGACTCGACCGTCGCAATTAGTTGTGTCATAGGTCACCTCATGTTGATAGTTTCACATAAATATCCAAAAAAATAGCCTAACTGACTCAAAGTCAATTAGGCAGGTGCTCGTCTTGACTATTGAGACAATAATCATAACCCACCTTGCACCTGGGTTTGTTTGAAATTTTACACATTCATTCTATCACAGACAATCTATTTGTCAAAGGCAAGTTAAAAATAAAAAGCTTGGGTCCTTTACCTTTAGCTAGGACCCAAACTTTTTAACAGTCTAATTATTTGTCATCAAATATATCTTTCATCCGATCGAAAAAGCCCTTATCTTGGACCTTAACCGACTGGTTTGCTTCTTTAGCTAATTCCTTAAATAAGTGTTTTTCTCGGTCAGATAATTTCTTCGGTGTCATGACCTTAACGGTCACATGTTGGTCCCCAACATGGTTTCCACGGACCGAAGGTGCCCCCTTACCTCTTAGACGGAAGCTGGTTCCCGTTTGGGTACCCGCAGGGACTTTCAATTTAACCTTGCCTGATACCGTAGGGACTTCAATTTCATCCCCCAAGGCTGCTTGGGCAAAGGAGATTGGTAAGTCTAAATAGACTTCTGTGCCTTGACGTTTAAAGATTTTACTTTCAGCGACCCGGAAGATAACATATAAGTCACCATAAGGGCCACCATTTTTACCCGCTTCCCCTTGACCGGTTAGGCGAATTTGTTGGTCAGTTTCCACACCGGCAGGTACGGTAATTTTAACTGTATGTTGTTGGCTTTCAATACCAGATCCATGACAGGTTGGACATTTTTCTTTAATTTCTTTACCCGTACCACCACAGACATCGCAGACCCGTTGAGTCATGACCCGGCCAAATGGAGTATTTTGTTCCACTTGGATGGTACCGCGGCCGCGACACTTAGAACACGTTTGAGCATGAGTTCCTGGTTTAGCCCCGTCACCATGACATGTATGACATTCTTCATTCCGATTATAGGTAATGGTTGTTTCTTTACCAGCAATCGCTTCTTCAAAGGTTAAGTCCACCCGGTATTGCAAGTCTTCACCTCGGCGAGGTGCATTTGGATTCCGGCTTGCACCGCCCCCACCAAAGAATGATTCAAAGATATCATCAAAACCAGTAAAGGATCCACCAGAGAAACCACCGCCGCCGAAGCCACCAAAGCCACCGGCACCAAAGTTAGGATCGGTTGAAGCATGTCCATATTGGTCATAAGCCGCCCGTTTTTGACTATCTGATAAGATTTCATAAGCTTCAGAAATTTCTTTAAATTTTTCTTCGGCGCCTGCTTCTTTATTAATATCAGGGTGATATTTTTTGGATAGTTTACGGTAGGCCTTTTTTATTTCTGCGTCCGACGCATCGCGGGACACGCCTAAGACTTCATAATAATCACGTTTATCAGCCATATTGACCTCCTTCTTTCTAACAATTCTAGTCTATTTTACCAAAGAGAGTGGGACAAGCAAGCTTTTGCCAGGCAAAAACCTTTGTCGTCCCACCCTTGGTAAGAGCTAAACTAAATTATTAGTTATTATCGTCCATTTCTTCAAACTCAGCATCAACGACTGTGTCATCAGAATCAGAGGCACTTGCATCTGCGTTACCACCATCTGCTTGGGCGGCTTGTTGCGCAGCAGCTGCTTGTTCATATAACTTAACAGAAAGATTTTGGACAACTTCAGATAATTTATCGCGTTTTTCTTTCATTTGTTCTAGGTCATTGGCTTCAACCGCAGCCTTCAATTCATCACGGGCTTCTTCTGCTTTCTTGACTTCATCTTCAGAAACTTTACCTTCTAACTCAGAGAGGGTCTTAGTTGTAGTGAAGATTAATTGGTCAACTTCATTTCTTAAGTCAGCTTCTTCACGACGAGCCTTGTCAGATTCAGCATTGGCTTCAGCATCTTTAACCATACGATCAATTTCTTCATCACTTAAACCGGTAGAAGATTTAATGGTGATGGATTGTTCTTTTTGGGTACCTAAGTCTTTAGCAGATACATTCACAATACCGTTCTTATCGATATCGAAGGTTACTTCGATTTGAGGAATACCACGTGGTGCGGCAGGAATATCAGTTAATTGGAAACGACCTAAGGTCTTATTATCAGCTGCCATTTCACGTTCACCTTGTAAAACGTGAACATCAACAGCTGGTTGATTATCCGCAGCAGTTGAGAAGATTTGGGACTTGCTGGTTGGGATAGTCGTGTTACGATCGATTAATTTGGTGAAGATACCACCCATCGTTTCAATACCTAAAGATAATGGAGTCACGTCAAGTAAGACGATATCTTTCACATCACCAGAGATAACCCCACCTTGGATGGCAGCACCCATGGCAACTACTTCATCTGGGTTAACTGATTTGTTAGGTTCTTTACCAGTTTCTTTACGAACGGCTTCAACCACAGCTGGGATACGGGTTGAACCTCCGACTAAGATAACTTGGTCAATTTCATTTTGGCCTAAACCTGCATCTTTAAGGGCTTGGCGAACAGGAGCCTTAGTCCGATCAACTAAATCAGCGGTTAATTCATCGAATTTAGCGCGGCTCAAGCTAGTTTCCATATGTAATGGGCCAGCATTTGAAGCTGTGATAAATGGTAAGGAAATTTGAGTTTGAGTGACACCAGATAAGTCTTTTTTAGCTTTTTCAGCGGCATCTTTCAAACGTTGCATAGCCATTTTATCAGTTGATAAGTCAATGCCGTTTTCTTTCTTAAACTCAGCCACTAAGTAATCAATAATCTTGTTATCAAAGTCGTCCCCACCTAGATGGTTATCACCAGCGGTAGAAAGGACATCGAAGACTCCATCGCCTAATTCAAGGATAGATACGTCGAAGGTACCGCCACCCAAGTCAAAGACTAAGATTTTTTCTTCTTGTTCAGTTTTATCAAGACCATAAGCCAAAGCTGCGGCAGTTGGTTCGTTGACAATCCGTTCAACTTCTAAACCAGCAATCTTACCAGCATCTTTAGTGGCTTGACGTTGTGCGTCATTGAAGTAAGCAGGTACGGTAATAACCGCTTGAGTGACTTTGTCACCTAGATAATCTTCAGCATAAGATTTTAAATATTGTAAAATCATGGCTGAGATTTCTTGAGGAGTATAAGATTTACCATTGGCTTCAACCTTGTGGTCTTCACCCATGTAACGTTTAATGGAAGAAACAGTATCCATGTTGGTTACTGCTTGACGTTTTGCTACTTCACCAACTTGGATTTCACCATTTTTGAATGCAACAACAGAAGGAGTCGTACGGTTACCTTCTGGGTTTGGAATAATTTTAGCTTCGCCACCTTCAAGGACAGCGACTGCAGAGTTTGTTGTACCTAAGTCAATACCAATAATTTTTGCCATAATATAATCTCTCCTTTTTATTATTGTGCTACGATAACCATGGCTGGACGTAATACACGTTCGTTTAATTCATAACCTTTTTGTAAAACTTGAATGACCGTTTGACTCTCCTGTCCTTCTTGTCCAGGCATCATTGAAACTGCTTGGTGGAAGTTAGGGTCAAAGGGTTGATTCAAGGGGTCAATCACATGAATATTTTCTTTATCAAAAGCTTCCAACAACTGTTTGTGGGCGATTTCCACACCCTTAATAATTTGTTGGCCTTCTTCTGACTCAGTTTCTAAAGCCAAGGCACGTTCCAGGTTATCAATACCTTCTAAGAGTGCTTGGGCTAAGTTCTGTGATCTGAACTTAGCGGCATCTTGCCGTTCTCGGACATTAATCCGTTTCATATTGGCAATTTCTGCTTGAAGTCGAAGAATCTTATCTTCTAACCCAGCTTTTTCATTTTCTAAGTCTTGGACTTGAGCTTGTAAATCAGCGACAGGATCTGAATCACTTGCTTGGTCTGCATCAGTTTCCTCTGGAGTTTCTACCCCAGGAGCCTCCGCGTCAAGTTTTGCTTCAGTTTCTTCTGCCTGTGTTATTACTTCTATTTCTTCAGTATTTTTTACAGTTTCTTTATTTTCTTCTGCTTGTGTCATGGAATCCCTCCTTTAATTAATAATTAAACAGTGCGGCCGTCATTTGTTGGAATAATTGAATAATCTTATTGTATCCCATCGTATTAGGTCCAATCAGGCCAATCGATATCTTCTGTTGATTGGTCAAGTATGTGGTTGAAATCATTGACACACTCGATAAGGTTGATGGCGAATATTCAAAGCCAAACAGAACATTTATCCCAGGGGGATAATTTTCAATTTCTTGATAGACTGGATTCGAACCATCTACTAGGGACATTAAATCCTTGATGGATTCTTTTCCCATCAAAGGATTCAAAAAATCATAAATTAAATTGCGTCCTGAAACATTAAAGTGATGACGTTTTAGACTGGTGCGAATTTTCTCAATCAGACTAGAGAAATCCAATTGATAACCAGTGGCCCGCTGCAAAGCAAAGGGAATGGTTAATTTCATCCGTTGATAGACATCTTCTAAATCAAGTCCTTTTAGTTCTTGATTCATGATATCGACCACCCGGTCCATTTGATCACTTGACAAGTTATAGGGAGTATGAAAGACGATATTGTCTAACCGTCCCTGGTCTGTCATCAAAACAGCCATCATTCGTTCATCGTCCAGTGCAAATAATTTAAATTCCTCGAAATGATAGGTCGTTAAGTCCTGGCCTAAAACAAAGACTGGATAGTTTGCTAAAGAAACCAACATATCGGCGGCTAACTTAGCCATTTCAAAGTCATTATACTTACTAGCCCGTCTTAATTGGGAGAAAGGATTGGGACTCTTGCCGTCTTCCTTATGACCCTCTTTCATTGCCATCAATTGATTGACATAGAAACGATAACCATCATTGGAAGGAATCCGACCACTAGAAGAATGGGCTTTTAATAAATAGCCTTCATTTTCTAGGGCTAACATATCATTTCTGACGGTTGCCGGACTAACATTTAATTTTGAGCGATTTAGTAATGTTTTGGAACCAATTGGCTCCTCTTCTAACCCATAGTATTTAATTATGAGTGACAAAATTTGCTTTTGCCTGGGCGTTAACATAAAATCACCTCTTTTATCATTAGCACTCTAATTACCTAAGTGCTAACTGTCATTATAATACACCCTAGCCTAGCCCCTGTCAAGGACTTACCTTCAAAAAGACTAAAAAAATTAGCACTCTTTTGTATAGAGTGCTAATTTTACTTTTTTAATCTTGTTTAGGTTCAATACTTAAGGAAAAACCTTCACCATATACTTGTTGAATGGAGGACACAGTAACGAAGGCCCTGGGATCAATTCGGTTAATTATCCGTTGGGTCGGAACTAATTGCATCCGATTAATCACTACATAAAGAATCTCTTTGTCTTGTCGTGTGTAGAAACCATGGCCATGAAAAACAGTAATCCCCCGTCCAATTTTATCTTGGATGGCTTTTGCAATCTCACTATTATGGTTGGAGATGATGATTAATTGTTTCTTAGGATTCAAACCTTCTAAAATATAATTGAGGATATAGGACGTGATAAAAATTGCTGTTAAAGTGATCAACCCATTTTCCAATCCGATAATAAAAAAGAGGATGCCCACTACGATCACGTCGAAAATTAGAATCGTTGACGACACCGCAATGCCAAAGTATTTTTTAAAGATCATGGCCACAATATCCGAACCGGCTGTGGTACCATGACCAAGAATCACAAGTCCTAGGCCCACACCAATTAATATTCCGGTTAACATGGCCGACACAAAACTATTGCCTGGCATAAATTGTCCTAGATTCACATAGCGTAAGAAGAAGGACAAGAGGACCACGGATAAAATCGTATAATAAATGGTCAAACGATCTAAAAGCTTCCAGCCTAAAATCAAAATTCCTGCATTAATCAATAAGTTAGTAAGAGAAGGTGGGATAGAAAATAAATAATAGAGAATGACTGTAATCCCAGTAACGCCACCTTCCCCTAAATTATTAGGAATAATGACGGAAGAAATGGCGACTGAATAAATAAAAGATCCTAGGGTTACTAAGAAAATATTAATCAATTGTTTCTTCATGGGCTAGACTATCCTCCCTTTGATAATCTGGATGGGCTTGGAAATAAAGAATCGTATCTTCTCTATCCTGGTTCAACTGATCAATCAAACCTTGAGCTGAATCAAATTTGATTTCACCGCGTAAATAATGGTACCAACGAATATCCACTTCTTGCCCATAGATATCTTGAGCAAAATCTAGAATATAAACTTCTATTGAAAGACCCCTGTCACCCGGAAAAGTCACATTATAACCAATGGAAGCCATTGCTCGGTGCCAAATATTTTCAACCTTAATCGCCACCACATAGACACCAATCTTGGGGATAACCTGTTGGCCAAAATGTTGAATATTTGCCGTGGGAAAACCAATGGTCCGCCCTCTTTTTTCCCCATGGATCACTTTACCATGAGTCTGATAAATATAGCCTAATTCTAAATTAGCCTGGTCGAGCTGGCCTTCTTTTAAATAATCGAGAATAAAGCGACTGCCTACCTTATGGGTTTGCACTTGTAATTCAGGAACTTCTACTACTTTAAAACGGCCTTTAGCATGCATAGGCAGGGTCTGCATATTAGCCAGATGACTGGGACCATAAGTGTAATCAAAGCCAGCTACCACGATTTTTGCATGGAGTCCCACCATATAATCATCCACAAAGGCTTGCGGACTTTGACTACCAAATTCATGAGAATAGTGGACCATATAGAGATAGTCTACGCCTAATTCAGCAAACAATTCAGTCCGGCGTTGGTTGCTAGAAACATATTCCACCTCACTGGCCTTTAACTCAGAGTAGAAAATCTTAGGCTGTTGGTCAAAGGTCATCACGGCTAAAGGTAGGTCTTGAGCTTGGGCATAGGCCTGAGCCACTTTAATCACATGTTGGTGGCCTAAATGAACCCCATCAAAAAAGCCTAGGGCTAAGACGATGTCTTGGTCAACAATATCGGTTGGATGATAAGGATGAGTAATTTCAATAACTTGCATAGTATTCCTTTCTTCTAGGCAAATCTACAGGTCGGGAAACATGGCAAAGGGTTTCAAGCGGCCCGCCTTGTCGGGATGAGGGCCATAGATCGCTAATAACTGATTTTGGTAATAGAGGGCGGTAGCCTGACTCAGGTCTTGGTCAAAAAAGTCTTGGTCGACTACTTGACCATGCTGGATGGAGAAAACCTGGTCTGGCTTTAATGCTAGCCATGGTAGAATCTTCTTCACATGGTCCAAAGAATAAATAGCGGCTTCAATTTGGCTAGGGCTGGCTTGATCCAACCAAGCTAGACTATAGGTCTGGTCTAAGCTAAATCCGGCTGCCATGGTTCTTTGCAACCAAGTCATGTGAGCAGGATAGCCCAGAGACTTGCCTAAGTCTACTGCCAAGGTTCGGACATAAGTTCCTTTTGAGCAGGTTACTTGGAAATTCCAACTTTGACTTTGGTCCTGCGGGTCATAAAGGGTAGCGCCCTGACGCTGGAAGTCATAGATTTGAGCCTGGCGAACCGGGCGTTCTACTCTTTGACCCGTGCGGGCATATTCATAAAGTCGTTTTCCCTTAACTTTCACCGCAGAATAATAAGGCGGAATCTGTTGGATTTCTCCGGTCATAGCAGCCATAGCCTGGTCCACTTGGGCGTCGGTCAGCGGATTTAAGACCGGTTGCGAGGCAATCACTGCTCCAGAAGCATCTTCCGTTTCGGTCGCCTGTCCTAAGAAGATGCCACCTTGATAAGCCTTGGGTGACTCCATTAGATAGTTGACCAATTTAGTTGCCTTGCCAAGACAGAGGACCAAGACCCCCTCAACATCGGGATCCAGTGTGCCAGTATGGCCAATTTTTTTCATTTTTAGTAGTTTCCGGGCTTTAAAGACCACATCATGACTGGTCATACCCTTAGGTTTATTTATGGGAAGAATTCCATGGTAAGTCATACGCACCCTCCTCTGCAAATACTCACTTATTATATCAAATGTCTAATAATAAGGCTATTGGCACTTGCCCTGAATCTGAGACTTGTTGATTTTTCCAAGTGTCGGTCGCAATGGGGTCACTTTTTATATAAGCTTCAAGATAAGTTAATCGAGCCAGCGCAAAAATTCTTCACTTAATCTCAAAGTAAGGAATCTACGGCTTATTTTTCTTTACTTTGGGATAAGTCTGGAATCCACCGTTTATTTTTCTTTACTTTGAAAGAAGTCAGGAATCCACAGCTTATTTTTCTTTACTTTGGGATAAGTCTGGAATCCACAGCTTATTTTTCTTTACTTTGAAAGAACTCAGGAATCCACAGCTTATTTTTCTTTACTTTAAAAGAACTCAGGAATCTACGGCTTATTTTTCTTTACTTTGAGAGAACTCAGGAATCCACAGCTTATTTTTCTTTACTTTGAAAGAACTCAGGAATCCACAGCTTATTTTTCTTTACTTTAAAAGAACTCAGGAATCTACGGCTTATTTTTCTTTACTTTGAGAGAACTCAGGAATCCACAGCTTATTTTTCTTTACTTTAAAAGAACTCAAGAATCTACGGCTTATTTTTCTTTACTTTAGAGCCAAGTCAAGAATTTATGCTTGTTCCCCCCAGTCTCAACTCCCTTAACTAGCAAAAGCCAGCAAAAAAGGCAAGCCGAAAATCAAAGATTTTCCTGGCCTGCCCCTATTATAAGCATATACTATTCATCTTTTTTAAGTTGATTTAGTAAGGAATCAATCTTATTACCATAATCAACTGATGCATCTCGTTCAAAACGAATTTCAGGTGTCTTATAAATCTTCAAACGTTTCCCCAATTCTGATCGGACTTTACCGGTCACAGCCTCAAGACCAGCTTGTTGTTTTTGGCGCTGACCTGCTAAGTCAGATAAGGTTGAATAATAGATAGTAGCGTGTTGTAGGTCCCCGGTCAAATCGACATCAGTAATCGTCACACCTTCAACCCGTGGATCCTTGATTTCACGTAAGAGAATTTCATTGACTTCCCGTAATATTTCTTGACGGACACGTCCAACCCGATATTTAGCCATAGCTGAGGGTCCTCCTTTATTATCGTTTTACTTCGACCATATGGAAGGCTTCAATCACATCATCCACTTTAATATCATTGTAATTTTCAATCATCAAACCACAATCAAAGCCTTTTTTCACTTCACGGACATCATCTTGATACCGTTTCAAGCTAGCAATATCGCCTTCAAAAATTACAATATTATCGCGAATTAAGCGGACTTGACCAGAACGTTCGATGTAGCCATCGGTCACAAATGCCCCAGCAATCGTACCAAGTTTAGAAACCACAAAGGTTTCACGTACCACAGCTTGTCCCGTTACTTCTTCCACGAATTCAGGGTCTAACATACCCTTCATGGCGGTTTCAATTTCTTCAATCACATTGTAAATAACTCGATATGAACGAATATCCACTTCTTCTTGATCTGCTAATTGACGCGCTTGAACTGTTGGACGAACATTGAAGCCAATCACAATGGCACCAGAAGCATTAGCTAAAGTGACATCACTTTCGTTAATCGCACCGACAGCCTTGTGGACAATATTAACTTTAACTCCTTCAACTTCAATCTTTTGTAAAGAAGCAGCAAGAGCTTCAACAGAACCTTGAACGTCCGCCTTAATAATTACATTAACAGACTTCAATTCGCCTTCTTGTAGGCTTTCAAATAAGTTATCAAGAGTGACCTTCTTAGTTGAATTCCGTTGGGCTTCTTGGGCCCGCATGGCTCTTTCTTCACCGGCTGCCCGGGCAGATTTTTCGTCTTCAAAGACAACGAATAAGTCACCCGCTTGAGGGGCATCATTTAGACCTGTGATTTCGACCGGAGTCGCCGGACCAGCTGTCTTAATGCGACGGTTTTTGTCATTGGTCATGGTACGAACGCGGCCGTATGTGTTACCCACTACAATAGGGTCCCCGACTTTAAGGGTACCTTCTTTAACTAGTAAGGTAGCTGTCGCGCCTTGTGACTTATCAAGACGAGCTTCAATTACAGATCCAATAGCCATCCGGTTAGGGTCTGCCTTTAATTCTTGGACTTCTGCCACTAAGAGAATCATTTCTAATAATTCATCTAAGTTCAAGTTCATCTTAGCGGAAATCTCAACAAAGATATTTTCGCCGCCCCAATCTTCTGGAATAATACCGTATTCGGTTAATTCTTGTTTAACTCGGTCTGGATTGGCTGTTGGTTTATCAATCTTATTAACTGCAATAATGATTGGTACATTGGCTGCTTTGGCATGGTTAATGGCTTCGACAGTTTGAGGCATAACCCCATCATCAGCCGCCACAACAATAATAGCAATATCGGTCACATCAGCACCACGCGCCCGCATGGTGGTGAAGGCCTCATGTCCTGGTGTATCTAGAAAGGTTACCGTATTACCATCGACCTCAACTTGGTAGGCTCCGATATGTTGGGTAATTCCGCCGGCTTCGTCAGCCGTTACAGAGGTATGACGTAACTGGTCAAGTAAGGTCGTTTTACCATGGTCAACGTGTCCCATGATCGTAACAACAGGTGGGCGTATTTTTTTAGCTTCTTCTGGAATTTCTTCTTCAAAGTAGAGTTCCAAATCAGACTTATCTACTTCCACTTTTTCAATCGGTTCTACCCCATATTCCATCGCGATTAATTCAATCACATCTTTGGATAAGGCTTGGTTTTGGTTAGCCATAACACCTAACATCATGAGTTTCTTAATAATCTCAGTGGCATCCCGGTGAAATACCTTAGCGATATCTTGAATATTGATCCCTTCTGAGTATTCAAAAGTTTCAGGTAAATCTTTATGTTTCCGTTGAGTAAGACCTTTAGATGGAGTTTGATTATTTTGTTGGTTACCACGACGGCGATTTCCCCGACGACGACGATTAGACCGACCAGAGCCGTTATCCTGGTTATTGTTTCGTTGATTATTATTTCGTTGGTTATTATTTCGTTGATTTGAATTATTTTTTTGAAAATCACCTTGATTGGACTTAGATTGGTCAGCTGTCGGCTTATGATCTTTAACTTGATGCGTCTTATTATCCTTAGCCGCTTCTTTGTTTGCACTGGCTTTAACTGATCCTTGACCCGCCTTAGCTTTAGCTTGTTCTGGTTTAGAAGAAGCTTTTGGCTGAGCTTGAGAGCCCTGTTTTTCTGATTTTGCCTTGTCTACTGGAGTAGCTTTAGCTTTGGAACTAGCTTTTTCTGGTGCTGGTTTGCTTGGTGCTGTTCCTTGAACTAGGTCCTGTAATTTCTTTTGGTTCTCCTCAGAAACTGAAGACATATGGCTAGCAAATTCAATCCCGTTCTTCTTTGCTAAATCTAAGACAGCCTTACTTGTTAGTTTATGTTGTTTCGCGAATTCATAGACACGCATTGACGTCATATAATCACCTTCCTATTAGTCGATTATCATATAGTTTCCTCACTTCCAGTAGTATATGATAAAAATTTCTTAGCCATTCCTCTATCTTGAATACCACAAAGACTGCGGCTTTTACCGATAGCATGACTCAATTGGATTTTATTAAAATGGGTATTTAGTGGTACTTGGTAGGCCTGGCTATACTTTTGATAGCGGTCTAGTGTTTTAACACTGACATCTGAGGCACAAATTAGGACATGAACTTTGCCTTGTTTCAGCGCTTTCTCTACTAATTCGTCTCCTGACACTAATTTGCCTGCTCTTTGGCAGAGGCCTAACATATTTAATTCTTTTTCACTTGCTTTCATAGTAATTCCTGTCTGGCCTTTTGATGGTCTACATATTCATAGAGTTGGTCATAGAAATCGTCTGCAATATTAATGCCGAACACTTTATTAAAAGTCTTCTCTTTTCGGGCTTTTTCTGCATACTCAGGCACTAAAGCAATATAAGCGCCGCGACCATTTTTACGACCACTTGGATCAATAAAGACTTCATTGTCTTGTGTTTTTACAATCCGAACCAATTCTTTTTTGGGAAACATTTGACCAGAAACCACACATTTTCGCATGGGAATTTTTTTAGTTTTCTTAGTCTGGGTCATTTCATTTCGCTCCTCAATTAGCTTAGTCTAAAATTTCATCTGACTCAGTAGCTTCTTCATCTTCAATAATATCTTCGAAGTCTGGATTTTCCTCCATATTTTCGACGACTTCGAGTGATTCAGTCACTGGATCTTCTACCATACTAGCATCTGCGGCTAGGACTTCTTGACCTTCCATCATATCGACTTCCTGACTCGTTAGGTCTTGGTTGGCCATTTCTTCTTGGTAAACTCGGAAATCACTTTCTGACTTAATATCAATCTTGTAACCAGTTAAACGGGCAGCTAAACGGGCATTTTGGCCTTTTTTACCGATAGCGAGGGATAATTGATAATCAGGCACTACCACGATACAGTGGTTAGGATTTTCAGGATCATTGAAGACGACATCAATGACTTGTGAAGGGCTCATTGCATTTTTGATAAATTGAGCGGGATCATCATCATACTCAACAATATCAATATTTTCCCCATTAAGTTCGGCCACAATTGTATTAACCCGTTCTCCCCCTGCTCCGACACAGGTACCGATTGGATCGATTTGACTATCTTGAGACCGTACAGCCACCTTAGACCGGTCACCTGCTTCACGAGCAATGGACATGATTTCTACAATCCCGTTGAAAATTTCAGGCACTTCGTTTTCAAAGAGCCGACGTAAGAAGTTAGCATGTGCCCGCGATACAATAATTTGTGGCCCACGATTGGTTTTGTCGACTTTAGAAACATACACTTTCACCCGTTGATCCATGGTTAATTCTTCTGTTGGAATTTGTTCCCGCACTGGCATGACCGCTTCAATCTTGCCTAAGTTTATATAGATAAAGCGATTGTCTTGGCGTTCTACCGTGCCATTCAAAATTTCATCTTCATATTGAATATACTCATCATAAACAATATTACGTTCTGCTTCCCGTAAGCGTTGCAAAATAACATGCTTGGCTGTTTGGGTTGCAATCCGTCCGAAATCTTTAGGGGTAATTTCAAATTTGATGGTGTCATCTAATTCATAGGCTTTATGAATATCAAGCGCATCACTGAGGGCGATTTCTTCATTAGGATCATTAACTTCTTCCACAACTTTTTTCACTTGGAAGACCTTTATCGTTCCCTTATCCGCATTAAAGACCACTTCCACATTTTGGGATTGGTCATAATTCCGTTTATAAGCTAAAACCAAGGCAGATTCTAAAGCATCTTTGATGACATCTGCAGAGATACCTTTTTCTTCTTCTAATACCTGCATGGCTTGAACTAATTCTTTACTCATTTCTATCTCCTAACCTTATTAAAATTCAATCGCTAGACGCGCTTTAGCAACCGCCTTCTTATCAATTTCAAGTTCTTTGCGACGGGTCTTGTCTTTGACTTCAATACGATAAAGTGTATCTTCCACAGCTAGCAAGTTGCCTTCATGGAATTTCTCACCATATTGGGGTACATAATAGTCAAAATGAACATATTCGCCCACTGCCGCCTCAATATCAGCCGCTGTCTTCAAAGGACGTTCAGCTCCTGGTGAAGAAACTTCTAAATAATAAGACTTAGGAAAAGGATCTGGTTTGATTAAATCGAGCGCCTCACTTAACTTCTCACTGATAAAAGCACAGTCATCTAAGTCAATCCCGCCGTCTTTATCGGCGTATACTCTAAGATACCAATTAGGACCTTCTTTAAGATATTCTAAATCAACTAACCGACAATCATTGGCTGCAACCGTCTCTTCAATAATGGGTCTTACTTTTTCTAAAACAGTACTCATTCTTCACCTCTCACCTTATAAACATAAAACAGCGAGCGGTAACCCGCTCACTGCCTCTCAGTCACTATTTACTATCATAAATATACCATACTTTATTAGAAAAGACAAGCAAAGCCGCTTGCGCAGCAGGTTAAATAAGCTAGCTAGAAAAGACTCAATTGATCTTCGTCTGGCAAGTGATTAATAATCCCTTGTTCGGTCATATAATCGATTAAGGATTTAGACACCTTACCCCGTTTACTTAAATCTTCTTTAGATAAAAAGCTAGCTTCGCTCCGGGCCTGCACAATCTGGTCGGCCACTGACGCTCCCAAACCAGGAATCGTTTTAAAAGGTGGAATCAGACTATCGCCTTCAATGACATAATTACGGGCTTGTGATTTTTCCAAATCGACCATTTTAAAATGATAACCCCGTTCTAGCATTTCGTTGGCAATATATAATTCTACAATTAATTCCTTTTCTTTATTTGAAGCGTCATTGCCTTTTTCGTTAATTTCTTTAATCCGTCGTTTGACCATTTCCTTACCTTGGTACATGGCAACAATATCCACATCTTTAGCCCGGACAGAGAAATAGGCACAATAATAATACAGAGGATGGTGTACCTTAAAATAAGCCACCCGTAAAGCCATTAGTACATAAGCCGCTGCATGGGCTTTAGGGAACATATACTTAATTTTAAGACAGGAATCAATATACCACTCAGGTACCTTGGCCTCCCGCATTTTATCTTGCCAATCATCCGGAATGCCCTTGCCCTTTCGGACATGTTCCATAATCTTAAAGGCCAAGGCTTCCTCCATGCCCCATTGAATTAAGGTCACCATAATATCATCCCGACAACCAATTACTTTAGCTAGAGGCACGACATTATTCTTAATCAATTCTTGGGCATTGCCTAACCAAACATCGGTACCGTGAGACAAACCAGAAATTTGTAGTAACTCGGCAAACGTCTTAGGTTTAGTTTCTGAAACCATCCCTCGGACAAAGTTAGTCCCAAATTCAGGAATCCCTAAAGTCCCCGTATCTGAATAGATTTGTTCTGGAGTGACCCCTAAAATTTCAGTCCCAGAGAAAAGCTTCATCACATCGGCGTCATCCGTTGGAATGGTGGTTGGATCGATACCCGATAAGTCTTGGAGCATCCGAATAACGGTCGGATCATCGTGTCCGAGGATATCGAGTTTCAAGACATTGGCATCAATCGAGTGGAAATCAAAATGGGTGGTCCGCCAGTCAGCCGAAGAATCATCGGCCGGATACTGAATTGGGGTAAAGTCATAGACATCCATATAATCTGGAATTACGATAATCCCGCCCGGGTGTTGTCCGGTCGTCCGCCGCACCCCTTCAATTCCATAAGCTAGGCGTTCTTTTTCTGCTTGGGGTAATTGGTGGCCCACTGATTCTATATAACCCCGGACATAACCTAAAGCCGTTTTGGCCGCAACTGTACCAATCGTACCCGCCTTATACACATAATCTTCACCAAAGAGGACCTTGGTATAAGCATGAGCTTGTGCCTGGTAATCACCCGAGAAGTTCAAATCGATATCGGGAACCTTATCGCCATTGAAACCGAGGAAAGTCTCGAAGGGAATATCATGACCGTCTTTGGCCAATTGGGCACCACACTTAGGACATGCCTTATCCGGCAAGTCAAAGCCAGACCCATATTCTCCTTGGGTATAAAATTCTGAATACTGACAATTAGGACAATGATAATGGGGGGCTAAGGGGTTGACCTCAGTAATCCCTGTAAATGTCGCGACCAAACTTGACCCGACTGACCCACGCGAGCCAACCAGATAACCATCTTGATTGGATTTATGTACCAATTTTTGAGCAATCAAGTACATAATCGCAAAGCCATTATTAATGATAGAATTTAATTCTTTTTCAATCCGTTTTTCAACAATTTCAGGTAAGTCTTGGCCGTACAATTCATGGGCCCGTTGATAGGTTAGCTGGGTAATTTCATCCTCAGCCCCTTCAATCCGGGGAGCATACAGTTCGTCTTTGACTACTTTGATTGTTTCAATTGAATCAGCAATTGCTTGTGAGTTAGTCACTACCACTTCATAGGCAATCTCTTCGTCTAAAAAAGCAAATTCAGCCAGCATTTCATCCGTGGTCCGGAAGTGAACTTGGGGTAATACCAAGTCACGTGACTGGTTAATTTTTAAAGAACGTTGGACAACCTCCCGGTAGATGGCATCTTTTTCATCTAAATAATGAACATTACCGGTTGCAACCACCGGTTTATTTAATTCCTTGCCCATCCGGTAAAGATTAGCAATGATTTCTTCTAATTCTTTTTCCGAGTGAATATTTTCATCATGTAAAAGAGGTAAATAGGCACCCTTCGGCATGATTTCAATGAAGTCATAGTATTTGGCTAATTCCTTGGCTTCATCGTATCCCTTCTGCATCATGGCAGTAAAGACTTCCCCTTCGGAACATGCCGTTCCTACTAATAAGTGCTGACGGTATTTATTCAAAATTGACCGCGGCACCCGAGGGACCCGATGATAATAGTGGATATTTGATTCTGAAACCAAACGGAATAAATCCTTAAGCCCATCTTTTTCCTTAACTAAGAGGGTGGCATGCATCGGGCGGGCTTGCTTAAAGGCATCCCCTTGCCCCAATTGATTATTTAACTGGTGATGATATTCCATCCCAAAATCAGCCAGCGCTTGATCAAGCAGTTTATACATCAAATAACCGGTAGTCTCTGAATCATAAACAGCCCGGTGGTGTTGTTCAAGATTAACCCCATAGCGTTTAGCCAGGGTATTTAAGCGGTGGGATTTCAAATGCGGATTAACCATCCGCGATAATTCCAGGGTATCAATCACGGGTATAGGGGTATTTTCAATGCCTATTCGTTCATACCCCTTATTGAGGAAGCCGATATCAAAGGAAGCATTATGGGCTACTAAGATTGTATTTTGAGAAAAATCATAAAAATCTTTTAAGACCACATCTTCTTGGGGAGCACCCTCGACCATGGCATTGGTAATCCCAGTCAATTCCGTCGTAAAAGAGGAGAGGGGTTGGTTAGGATTGATAAAGGCCTCGAAGGTATCGATTACTTGACCTTCTTTCATCTTAACTGCCGCTAACTCAATAATCTTGTCGTAGACGGAGGATAAACCTGTCGTTTCCACGTCAAAAACTACATAGGTCGCTTCTTTTAAGGCGATTTCTTTCGGGTTATAAGCTACCGGTTCACCATCATTGACCAAGTAAGCTTCGACCCCATAAATGACTTTAATATTATTATCTTGGGCCGCATGATAGGCTTCTGGAAAAGCTTGGACAGTTGCATGGTCAGTAATAGCAACTGCCGGATGGCCCCAGGCTGCCGCTTGTTTAATAATATCCTTAGCTGAATTGGTCGCATCTAAGGTCGACATTTGGGTATGGGCATGCAACTCGACCCGTTTTTGTCCGTCAGGTGCCTTATCTTGACGTTTGGCCTTCTTAATTAGGCGAATGGAACGCGGTCTTAAGTATAATTCGGAGGAGAAGTTATCTGGGATCATATCCCCTTCCAGGCGGACCCAATCGCCCACATTATAGAGATCAAATTGTTCTACCTTAATCCGTTTCCCTGACAATAGTTTAACCTGTACAGAAGATGTATAGTCGGTAATCATCATGACACATAGCGTCGCACCTGACCGCAGGCTAATTAACTCTTTCTTAAAGATATAACCTTCAGTGACAGACCGATATTGGTGGTTTTCCAAATCGATAATTGGGATAATTTCTGCATCCTTGGGAATATCCCGACCAATATCTTGGCGGTCGGCCGCCGCTTCTTCTTGGGCCACCTGTTCCTGCCGTTTTTCTTGGGCCTCAAGCGCTGCGACTAGAGATTCCTGTTCCGCTTGTTCCTGAAGCTCCATAAAATGCTCCACTTGTTGATTCTGTAAAGCTTGATCGACAAAATACTTGATTTCTAAGTTGTCAATGGCGACCTGGTGGAGACGCTGTTTGAATAAGGCATCATACTTACCCTTCACCGTTTCTAATTGAGCTTGGCCGGGTAAGGCAATCGCTAAGACCCCCGCTTCATAAGAGAAGTTGGCATGGGCAAGGGCTGCTTTAATTATTGGCTTTTCTCTACCTAAGACAGAATAGACGGCAAACCAATAGTGTTGGAGTAAGTCATCATCCAAGTTATCTTGGGCAAAGGCCCAGTGAATTTCAATACTTGCGATACCCTGGAAGGCATCTAACATATGGGCGTGAAATATTTGATAGACTTCCGGATGAACTCTTTGGGGACTGCGCAAATAAAAATGCCAGTCACCTTGGTTGGCAATCACATCAACCCGTTCGAGTTCTACATCTTCTAGTTGTTGTAAGATATTCTCTTCCTTAATTTGAAGCTGTTGTAATAAAACTTCAAATAAATGTCGCTTATCTCTCATGTTTGCCTCCATTTGTACAGTATAAAAGGACAAATTAGATTCCCGGGGAATCGATCACTTGTCCCTTTATTATTTGTTTAGCTTAATTAAAAAATGCGCGTTGAATGTCATTCCAAGTGACCGCAATCATAAAGACAAAAAGGATAAAGACCCCTACCAGGGTAATAATGCCTTCTTTTGATTGGCTTAGCGGTTTACCTCGGACCGCCTCTACTAGGTTAAGGAGGATCTTGCCCCCATCCAAGGCTGGAATTGGTAATAGATTAAAGACGCCTAAGTTGGCAGATATATAAGCCATAAATGATAAAATCGTTGTAAAACCATAGGAGACAACCTGGTTAGTCATTTGCGCCATCGCAATTGGTCCGCCAAAATTATCAAGCTTAAAACCAGAGACTAACATAGAGCCTAGAACTCCAAAAATCCCAGTCACAACCGCCCAAGTTTGGGTAAAACCATAGGTTAAACGGGCGCCTAAAGAAGAATCATAACTTACATTAGACTTTTGCATAATCCCAATGACTAAGCGGTTTGGGTCGCCCCCATCATTGTCCGCCTTTTCAGGCGTTAATTGGACTTGGACATCCTTACCCGCCCTTTCAACCGTAAGGCTTAATTCTTTGGCACCATTGTCTTGAATAGTTTGGGTCAATTGCTCCCAAGTCTCAATGGTTTGGCCATTAATGGCCTTAATCTCATCATCTGCTTGTAAGCCAGCCGCAGCTGCCGGTGAATTCTGTGATACTTGACCCACAACTGGTTGACTCTCTCCACTGGTAGTCCCCACTGGCACACCTGGTAATAAAAAGGCAATAAGCGTATAAATTAAAATTGAAAGAATAAAGTTGTTTAAAGGGCCCGCCATATTTGTTAGAAACTTATGCCACACTGAAGCAGACTCATAACGCATGCTCCGAGGAGCTAGAGGAATCTTGGTGCCATCTTCTTCAACGAGCAGGGCTTGGTCAGACACGGAATAAGTTTGCATTACATCTTGGCCCACCGGAATCGCTTCGATCGTTAAGTCATCCAAGAGGTCAAAATCATTGATCCGGACGGGTAATTCATCTTGACCACTCTTTTTGGACTTATTAATCAAAGTCACTTGATTTTGGTCATTAAAAGCTAGGGAAACTTCCATCCCCGCTTGTAGGTCTTCCTCTTCATTTAATCCCGCTAGCCGGACATAGCCCCCTAAAGGTAACATCCGAATAGTATAAGCTGTATGGTCTTTACCTTGGTGGGCAAATAATTTTGGACCCATTCCAATTGAAAACTCACGGACACGAATTCCTGCCCGTCGCGCAAAATAAAAATGGCCAAATTCATGGATTACAACAATAATTGAAAAGATTAATAAAAATACTAATAGTGTTTTCATGGACACACACTTTCTAATCACTTGAGCCATTTTCGCTCAGACTTTAATTAATTACAGAATATATTTTACACTAGTTGGTTTTTGAACCAAGTTAGCTAGACTAGTGCATTAAATTCATCCACACCATCATCAAAATTGATGCAAATAGGGTTGAATCAAACCGGTCTAAAAAACCTCCATGACCTGGTAGAATTTTACCAGAATCTTTGACATTATAATGACGTTTGTAGGCTGATTCCACTAAATCTCCTAATTGACCAAAAATCGAAATCAGGATGATTAAAATAGGAATATACTGCATTTGACTATGGTTTACTGGGAAAATCCATAGAAATAAGAGTGACACCAATAAAGAGGTTGCAGTTCCTCCCACCATACCCTCAACGGTTTTCTTGGGTGAGATTTCAGGCGCTAATAAGTGTTTTCCAAATTTACGCCCGACTAAGTATGCACCAATATCCGTTGACCAAATCACGACAAACACGAAAGCTAAGGTAGCTAGGCCCATATCACGTATAATGATTAAATAACGGAAGCCAGACCCAATGTAAAGTGCCCCTAATATCAAAATAGCCGCTTGAGTAAAATTAAAGGTGCGATGTTTGAAGACAGTTAAGACTAACAACAACAAACAACATAAATAGAAAAATAAAGAAGTGTCTAATCGGTGACTTAGTAAAACCTTTGTGTAATATTGGGGTAAAAGCATGGAAAGTAATGCAATTGAAGATATTACACCAATCAAAGATAAGTATTGTATTTGAGCCATTCGGGCTAATTCATAAAGTGATACTAAACCAATCACAGCAATAGCAAAGGCAAAATAACCCTGCCCTAACATAATAAAGGGTAAGAAAATAGCCAAGCCAAGCCAAGCTGAACGAACTCTGACTTTCATATAACTCCCCCTTATCTTTTAAAGTACTTTACCATAACGACGTTGCCTTTGACCATATTCTTGAATTGCCAAATCTAAAGCCTCGGCATCAAAATCCGGCCAAAGAGTATTGGTGAAATAAAATTCGCTATAAGCCACTTGCCATAAGAGAAAATTAGATAACCGTTCCTCACCACTCGTCCGAATCATTAAATCTGGTTGGGCATAAGCTCCTAATTTAGCTGACATTAGGTGTTGTTCTATATAAGTTTCATCCACCTGGTCTGCTTGGATTCGTCCAGCTTGAATTTCTTGACCAATGGCTTGCATTGCTTTAGTAATTTCTTGACGTCCGCCATAATTGATAAGAAAATTCAAGATCAAACCCGTATTATGCTTGGTTTGGTCTAAGGCAGTTTCAATAATTTCTCTAGTTGCACTTGGCAAGGTAGATAAATCACCCATAACTTCTAATTTAACCCCCTCTTCCATCAACTCAGGAAGATAGGTTTTAAAAAACTCCTTGGGTAAATCCATTAAGAACTTAACTTCTTTTTCAGGACGACCCCAATTTTCAGTTGAAAAAGCATACAGTGAAAGAACCTTAATTCCTAATTGATTGGCACGCTTCGCCACTTTCTTAATCGTCTGAGCTCCTTGATGGTGGCCAGCAACCCGCGGCAGCAAACGTTTCTTTGCCCAACGCCCATTGCCATCCATGATAATGGCCACATGGTTGGGAATTGCTTTAAATTTATTATCCATAAGACTCTCCTTCTTACTACACTTAGAATCTATTATACTTAAAGCATATTGTTTTTTCTAGCCATTTTACATTTTCTTAAAGAAGACTATGAGCTGGGCCATCTAACCATTAGCAAAAGATCTAATTAGACTAAAAAACAAACAAGATAAACCATGACTTTCTGCTCAATATAAGCGTAATCTGAATGGTATCCTGTTTGTCTCTTAGGAAGTAAATTCCTAATTATTCATAATTTCATCTTCTTTAGCCTTAGCTAAAGCATCTAATTCTTTAACCTTTTCATCAGTGATCGCTTGGATTTGTTTTTCATAATCTTTCACATCATCTTCAGTTAATTCATTATTCTTTTCTAATTTTTTAGCCGCATCAATTTGATCACGACGAATATTACGGATTGAGATTTTAGCAGTTTCGTTTTCTTTACCGACAACTTTCACCAATTCTTCCCGTCGCTCTTTAGTCAAGGCTGGGATAACTAGGCGAATCACATCTCCATCTGAGGTCGGGTTAATCCCTACATCAGATTGTAAAATGGCTTTTTCAATCTCGGTGGTTGACGATTTATCATAAGGTGTCACCAAAAGCATCCGTGCTTCTGGCACAGTAATACTAGCTAATTGATTTAATGGTGTTGGTACTCCATAATAAGTGACTTGAATCCGATCTAAGATACTTGCATTGGCAACACCTGCACGGATAGAAGCTAATTCTCGTGAGAAAGCTTCGACAGATTTGGCCATGCGGTCTTTCGTTTCTTTTAAAATTGTATCTGCCATAATGACATCCTCCTGCTTTATTTATCAATTAATTATAACATAAAAAATCTGTTAAGACAAAATGATGTTCTAGCAATCGCCGACGAATTTTTCAAATTGTTTTGATTGAATCTCATTTCCTGGCTAACTATTCTTTTTGTCTCACTTAACAGCTGAGCTTGTAAAAAAAGAGTTGAGCCAAGGCCCAACTCTAAAATACTATTCTGTTTTATACTTAGTGGCCACGGACAATCGTTCCAATATTTTCACCTTTAACGACCCGTACAATATTACCGGGTTCATTGAGATTAAAGACAATTAAAGGAATATCATTATCCATTGATAATGAGGATGCAGTTGAATCCATAACTTTTAAGCCTTTAGCAATTACATCTAAGTGAGTCAAGTTATCATATTTAGTGGCGTTTGCATCAACATTAGGATCGGCATTGTAAACACCATCCACATTATTCTTAGCCATCAAAATTACATCGGCATCAATTTCAGCAGCACGTAGAGCTGCTGTGGTATCAGTCGTGAAGTATGGGTTACCTGTTCCGCCTGCGAAAATAACCACCCGGCCTTTTTCTAAGTGGCGGGTTGCCTTACGCCGAATATAAGGTTCAGCAATTTGGCGCATTTCAATTGAAGTTTGAACTCGAGTTGGCACACCTGCATTTTCAAGCACATCTTGCAAGGCTAAGGCATTCATAACAGTCGCTAACATACCCATATAATCAGCTTGAGCGCGTTCCATACCCATTTCTTGGCCAATATTGCCCCGCCAGATATTACCGCCACCCACAACGATACAAATTTCCGTACCTAATTCATATACTTTTTTTAATTCAGCTACCATCGTCTTAATTGTAGCAGGGTCAATCCCAAAGCCTTTTTCTCCAGCAATGGCTTCGCCACTCAATTTTAGGACGATGCGTTTATATTTAATCGCTTCGTTTGTCATAAGTTTTCCTTTCTTAAGGTCATGCTTTTATAAAAGAAGACTGTGCAAAAAGCATCGGTTGCTACAGTTATTTATAAAAACATCTACTTAAACGCAGTAGCCGATTGGATGAAACTTCGGTGCTCTGCCCTTGTTTCGTCCTAATCGGCTGTGCGGGGGCGGGCAGACAAATTGAAAATCTGATAATTTCAACTTTGGCCCGCTCCCAAAAAGGCCCCCGTAGGGGCCAAAGTTAAAAATTATTTTTTCATTTGAGCTGCAACTTCATCTGCGAAGTTGTCTTGACGTTTTTCAATGCCTTCGCCCACTTGGAAACGAACGAATGAATCAATTTGACCGCCACCATTAGCTGTTACATATTTAGAAACAGATAAGTCTGGTTCTTTAATGAAATCTTGTTCAGTTAATGAGATTTCGGCTAAGAATTTATGCATCCGACCTTGAACCATTTTTTCAACGATATTGGCTGGTTTCCCTTCAGCTAAAGATTTTTCAGTTTGAACTTGTTTTTCATGTTCATATACTTCAGCATCTACTTGATCAGGATTTACATAACGAGGGTTGATGGCAGCCACGTGCATTGCGACATCTTTAGCAACCGCTTCATTGCTAGCGCCAGTGATTTTAACGATAGCAGAAATTGAACCACCCGCATGAACGTATTCACCAAAAACATCAGCATCTTCTTTAGTTAAAACTGCGAAACGACGGAAGTCTAATTTTTCACCGATAACTGTCGTAGCTTCAGTCACAATAGTATCAATGGTTTTACCATCAATTTCAATTGCTTTAGCTGCTTCAATGTCAGCAGGTTTATTTTCAGCGACTGCTTTAACAATGGTAGCTACTAGGTCTTGGAATTTTTCATTCTTAGATACGAAGTCTGTTTCTGAGTTAACTTCAACGATTGCAGCAGTATTGCCGTCAACATAAGTAGCAGTTAAACCTTCAGCTGCAATACGGTCAGCTTTCTTTGCAGCTTTAGCTAGACCTTTAGTCCGTAGGAAATCTACGGCTGCATCCATATCGCCATCAGTTTCAACTAAGGCATTCTTAGCATCCATCATACCTACACCGGTCATATCACGTAATTCTTTAACTTGTTTTGCAGAAATTTTTGACATTAAAATACTTCCTCCTTATATCCTTCTGTAGCATATTATAACAAAGACAATAGTCAGTGACCATTCTTTTACAATAAAAAAGCTATCTTAACACAGGCGTAGGCAGAACCCGTGATCAACCCTGTATTAAGATAGTTTGATTAATTAATTATTCAGCATCTGCTGTTTCTTCTTTTTCGAATAAGTTGTCGAAGAATTCTTTATCAGAAGCTTCTTCTTCAGTACTTTCTTCAGCTTGACCTTGGTTAGATTCGATTACGGCTTCAGCCATAGTGTTAGCAATCAATTTGATTGCGCGGATTGCGTCATCGTTTGATGGGATAACAGCATCGATTTCATCTGGATCACAGTTAGTATCAACCATAGCTACCACTGGGATATTTAAGGTATGAGCTTCTTTAACCGCAATTTGTTCTTTACGAGGGTCAACCACAAAGATTACATCTGGAATCCGTGGCATATCTTTGATACCACCTAAGTTTTGTTCAAGACGAGCTAATTCTTTACGTAATTGAAGCACTTCTTTCTTAGGAAGTAAATCAAACGTGCCATCTTCTTCCATCTTTTCGATTGATTTAAGACGACGAATTGATTGTTGGATAGTTTCCCAGTTAGTTAATAAACCACCTAACCAACGATGGTTAATGTAGTATTGACCTGAGCGTTCAGCGGCTTCTTGGATAGCTTGTTGAGCTTGTTTCTTAGTCCCAACAAAAAGTACCACACCACCATCAGCTGAGTTGTCACGCATAAAGTTATAAGCTTGATCCACTAACTTCACTGTTTTTTGTAAGTCAATGATATAGATACCGTTACGTTCAGTAAAGATATACTTTTTCATTTTAGGGTTCCAACGACGTGTTTGATGTCCAAAGTGAACACCAGCTTCAAGCAATTGTTTCATAGAAATTACTGCCATTTTTTCATTCCTCCATTTGGTTATTTTCCTCCGCTTATCGCATAAAAGACCTAGACTCCCGTAAGAAGCACCCTAGAACTTAACCATAAGCGTGTGTATTGGCCATAAGACCGCTTTTTATTGTACAATAGTCCTAACCAGATATCAAGTCTTTCACCCGATTTATTATATTACCTTAAAGGAGTTGCTTATGGACATCATTAATCATTATCTCAAAGACTGGGGTACAGATACCTTCTGGCAAAGACCCTTGAATGACCTGGATATCGTTGCACTCAATGAATTAGTCTATCTCCCCTTCAATCTCTACTTCCAACAAAAAGATCGTTGGACTCTAATCGATCTTTGCCATGCCTTCAATCTAAACGAAAGTGTCCATATTGTAGATAATCCTTTCTTAACCACGCCGGACCGGCTCAAGCTGTTTTATACACTAGCTAATAGCCCTCGCTTTGCCAACATAATTTGTCAAAATTTCACCGAAGTCATTGACCCAGACAGAGAAATGCAGTTTTGTGCCATGACCTTCCAATTAAAAGAAGATTTAAGTCTCATTTCCTACCGTGGCACTGACGATACCCTGATTGGTTGGAAAGAAGATTTAAAAATGGCCTACCAGGAAACTGTCCCAGCGCAACTGGCGGCCCGGGATTATTTTGAAAATTTTGCCCAAAGCCACAGTCATGGAAAATATATCTTAGTTGGTCACTCAAAAGGTGGCAATCTTGCCCTCTTTGCAGCGGTCTTCTCCAAACAATATTATCAAGACCGTATCCAATCCATTTATTGTTTAGATAGTCCCGGTTTACAAGCTATCATTTTAAAGAGCCAAGCTTATAAGCGGGTACGCCGAAAAATCAAACGCATTGTCCCAGAAGACTCCTTAGTTGGTTATATGCTTTTTCATGACTGTCATCCCACCATTATAAAAAGTCATCAACGAGGTTTTTCCCAACACGATTGTAAACTTTGGCGGGTTCAAGACCAAGCCTTTATCCCTTGTCCAAAAAATTCACGGTTAAGTCAGATAATGGACCAAGCCTTAAAAATTTGGGTTGATCAAGTTCCGAATGAAGATCTAGATTTTTTTGTTGAACACCTCTTCCAACTACTCGACCAAATGAAATATACCACCCTCAATGATCTGGAAAAAGAAAAGTCTGTCCGTGATTTTCTCCATAAATTAAGAGGCGTTTTTGGTAAATCTGACCCAGAAACCCGCCGCAAATTAGAAGGTATCACGGGGCAACTCCTCAAAGCTTGGCACCAAAGTAGTCACCAATGGAATCTTGCTTCCTACCAAACCTGGAAAAGTAATCTAGCTTGGGACTTCTCAAAATCTAATTTAGAAGTGTTCTTTGCCCAATTTAATTTTCTGCAAAAATAAGCCAAACAGGAAAGGACTGAACTTTTTTCGTTCAGTCCTTTCCTGTTTGATTTGGCTTTTTATATTTAATCCACTTAAAACCGTTTAGACCGCTTTGCAAGCGGTGGATTTAAAATTTCAGACCAAATGACTGCCTGTTGGATATTAGGAACCTGTTTTTTCCGTTTAACCGTCACCGGCTTAACCGGACCTTTTGCACTCAGCTGAGGCTTTTTTTTCAACTGCTTAAGCTCACGCTTGGCCTTATGAACCTTTTGTGACACCTTTATCTTGAGGTCTTGGTCTAGGAGGTCATCCACTTGAGCCATTAAATCCTTGGATTCCGCTAAATCCAAATCTAATAACTGATCAACCTCTTTAAAAAGTGGATCCCGATGTTTTGCCTTAATATCATTTAAAGCAGGGACTAGATTTGTTTTGGCTTTTTTTTGACTAAGATTAATTAACTCTTGTCTTAACGTATGTTTGGGTGAACGTGACGCAGCCACTTGACGTTTATACTCCTCTTGTAAAGCATCTAACTGGACATTTGCTTGATCGATCAAGTCTTTAAATCTGTCAAAAAGCATTCCTCTCACCTACTCTTGGATTTGTTGGGTACTGTCAGAATCAGTATCCGTTCCATTTTCAGCAATTGCTTCCCGCATCTTTGTATCAGATTGAATATTCTTAAGGTTATAATAATCCATCACACCTAAGTTTCCTGCCCGGAAAGCCTCTGCTAAGGCAAGCGGCACTTCAGATTCGGCTTCAACGACCCTAGCCCGCATCCGTTGGACTTCGGCAATCATTTCTTGTTCTTCAGCCACTGCAAAAGCCCGACGTTCTTCTGCTTTAGCTTGAGCTACATTCTTATCAGCCACCGCTTGGTCTGCTTGTAATTTAGCCCCAATATTCCGGCCGACATCAACATCCGCAATATCGATGGATAGGATTTCAAAGGCTGTACCAGAGTCTAACCCTTTACGCAAGATAGTTTGGGAAATTGAATCGGGATTTTCTAAAACAACCGAATGAGTTTCGGCCGAACCAACCGTGGTAACAATACCTTCACCAACTCGGGCAATAATTGTTTCTTCACCTGCCCCACCGACTAATCGTTCGATGTTAGCACGAACCGTTACTTTAGCCTTGGCCTTTACTTCGATCCCATTACGAGCCACCCCAGCAATAATTGGGGTTTCAATCACCTTAGGGTTTACCGATACTTGAACGGCCTCAAAAACATTCCGTCCTGCCAAATCAATGGCTGCTGCTTGTTCAAATTCTAGGTCAATATTTGCACGTTGCGCCGCAATTAATGAATCGACAACTTGGTTAATGTTCCCACCGGCTAGGTAATGAGCTTCTAACTGGTTGGTATTTAGACTCAAGCCTGCCTTGGTGGCTTTAATCAAGGGTTGAACAATGATGGCTGGTGAAACACGCCGGATCCGCATCCCAATCAAATCACCAATTCCTATCTTTACACCAGAGAAAAAGGCGGTAATCCACAAGCCTACAGGCACAAAGTGGAAAAATAAAATCAATAAAAATAAAATCAGGACTAAAACGACAGCTAACCCAATATTAATATCCATCTTCTACTTCCTTCCTTACATAAATCTGCGCACCAGAAACTTTGACCACTCGAACCCACTCGCCTGCGCGAATTAAATCTTCTTGACTAATGGCCTGACGAAAATCCCCAGAGAAATCTACCCGCCCGACGGGACGAAGATCATTAAGAACCCGACCACGAGCTCCTATCAAATTACTTAAATCATCGTGACTGGAATAACCAGATTTTTGGTTCAAGCTCAGGTTTAAAACTAAGCTGCCCGCCATGACTGGTTCTTTACCACCCCTTAAGTAAGCGTAGGTAAGAAAACCAGCAAAGATTAAAGCAAGCACCATTAGGGTCAAAAAGTATTCAAGGGTCAACATCGATTGGTATAATCCAAAGCCAGCTAAAATTAAGCCTGCAAAGCCGAGGAGACCGGCTGTAGGTGTGAATAATTCTAAGACAAGGACAAAAATCCCAGCGACAAAAAATAAATAATCACTCCAGCCATTCTGCCAAACTTCAAAAAATACGGCAAAACTAACTAGGGATAAAATACCAAAAAGCCATGAGGGGCGAATAAAAATTGCGGTTACCACAAGTAATATTCCGAGAAAGAAAAAAAATAACATAGGTCTCTCCTCTCAAGTACTTTTAGACAATTTATTTTATCGGTTGCATTTGCGCTTCACGATAAGCCACATCATTTTTAATCAAGGTATACAAGGTAGAAGTAATTGGTACGGCGAAAAGCATTCCCATAATTCCAAATAAACCACCGCCAACTGTGACAGCCGCTAATATCCATAAGGCTGGTAGACCTAGTTTACCGCCAACTACTTTTGGATAAATAATATTACCCTCGATTTGTTGTAACACTATAATGAAAACCAGAAAGGCTAAGCCCTGTAAAGGAGACTGAACTGAGATTAAGAGAAAACCGACTACCCCAGAAATATAGGCACCTAGAACAGGAATCACCGCTGTCACACCCGTTAAGGCTCCAATCATACTTGGATAGGGAAAACGGAAAATCATCATCCCAATTGATACTAGCGACCCAATAATGAGGGCTTCAATTAATTGTCCTCCGATAAAACCTGTAAAAGACCGGTTGGCTACGTCTAAGACATAATGGAGACGACGACACCAGATTGCTGGTAGGTAGGCTTGGCCTAAGCGGTTAAATTGTTCAGCCAACTTCTCTTTAGAAAGGAGAATATAAATAGCTAACATGAGAGCTAAGATTCCATTCACGATTCCACTTAAAGTCGTAGTAATCGTCGCTACAGTCCTACCAATGAGATTTTGTGAGAGATTATTTAAGAATTCTACCAAACGACCCGTAATATTTTGAATGTCAAAGTTTTCGGCGGCTTGAGCCAAGGGTGGGAAGAAATCCTCATGGTCGACAATAAAACGTTGAACTTGGTCGACCAACTTAGGAATCGCATTGACAATTTCTAAGACGACCGACACTAATTGCGGAATCACCAGATTTAGGACAAAAACCAAAACAAGCAGCACGGTAATAATCGCCAAGAGTAAGGAGACCGGACGCCGGGTCTTTTTAACCCATTTTGCATCCGATTTTGTAAAATAAATTTTCTCAATTTGCTTCATAATAATATTAAAAATAAAGGCCAGGACCCCACCAATAAAAATGGGTTTGAGGACATTCAAAGCAGTACGGAAAAAAGCAAGAATGACTTGATGGTTAAGTAAAATTAAGATAATAAAAGCAATAAAAATAATATATTTAATTAATAGTCGGTCGAGCCGATCATCTTTTTTCATAAGGCAACTCCCTTCAAAAATATTATAACATCAAAGTTATCATAAGCTCCAGCAAGAACATCAATTTTTCATTTATTTTTCCCTTTAAACAAAAAAGCAGAGCCCATCTTCTAGATTTTCTTAGAGAAAAAACTAGGCTTAGCTCTGCTAATTCAATTAGACCGATTAAAGGGTCGGATTTAAGACTTGGGTGTCAAAGGTCAAGTGATCATCCACATAGTCAACCTGAATGGTTGAGTTCGGCATCACTTTACCAGCAATAATTTCTTTGGCCAAAGGCGTTTCCAACTGTTTGGTGATAAAGCGTTGGAGTGGCCGTGCACCATACAAAGGATCGTAACCAGAATCCGCCAACCATTCAACTGCTTGGTCAGTCAAATCTAAGTGAATATCTTGTGCTTGAAGACGGCTTTGGAGTAAAGCCACCATTTTCAAGACAATCTTAGACATATTAGTCAGGGTTAATGGTGAGAACATAACAATGTCGTCAATCCGGTTCAAGAATTCTGGCTTAAATTGTTGTCGTAAGATTTGTTTTACTTGTTGGGTAGTTTGGTCTTCGATATGACCTTGGTCATCCACCCCTTCTAAGAGGAGATGAGACCCAACATTAGACGTCATAATCACGACGGTATTCTTGAAATCAACTGTCCGCCCCATTGAATCGGTCAAACGACCATCATCCAAGACTTGCAAGAGAATATTGAAGACATCTGGATGGGCTTTTTCAATTTCATCTAACAAAACAATGGTATATGGATTACGACGGACCGCTTCAGTTAATTGCCCCCCCTCTTCGTGACCAATGTATCCTGGAGGGGCTCCGACTAAACGAGACACGGTGTGTTTTTCCATGTATTCGGACATATCAATCCGAATCATATGGTCTTCAGAGTCAAAGAGTTGTTGGGCTAAGGCTTTAGCCAATTCAGTTTTACCGACCCCAGTTGGACCTAAGAATAAGAAGGAACCAATTGGTTTAGAAGGATCCTGGATACCAGCCCGTGACCGTAAGACAGCTTCAGTGACCCGTTCGATGGCTTGGTCTTGGCCAATCACGCGTTGAGCTAACACCTTATCTAAGTTCAATAACTTAGTCCGTTCACCTTCGACTAATTTAGAAACCGGAATACCCGTCAAACGACCGATCACTTTAGCAATTTCTTCATCAGTCACAGATTCTTGGGTTAACTTATGGTCACTTTCTTGTTCTGCTTCATTTAAGGCTTTAAGTTCTTTTTCCAATTGCGGAATCATACCATGACGGAGTTGAGCTGCTTTTTCTAAATCGTAATTTGATTCAGCTTCTTCTAAATCATGGCGAGCTTGGTCTAATTCTTGACGTTTATTGCGGAGAGCATTGATGGATTCCTTTTCAGTTTCCCAACGCATCTTCAATTGATTGGCTTGTTCTCTTAAGTCAGCTAATTCTTCTTGAAGAATTTCCAAACGCCGTTTTGAAGCATCATCCTCTTCTTTTTTGAGGGCTGCTTCTTCAATTTCTAAGGTCATCAAGCGTCGATTAACTTGGTCCATTTCTAAAGGTACAGAATTTAATTCCATCCGGATAGTGGCACAAGCTTCATCAACCAAGTCAATAGCCTTATCAGGTAAAAACCGGTCGGTAATATAACGATTAGACAAAGTTGCGGCTGCCACTAGAGCCCCATCATGGATATTTACCCCATGGTGGATTTCAAACCGTTCTTTTAAGCCCCGCAAAATCGTAATGGTCGCTTCCACATCGGGTTCTTTAACCAAAACTTTTTGGAAACGACGTTCCAAGGCTTTGTCTTTTTCAAAGTTTTGCCGATATTCATCCAAGGTCGTCGCCCCAATACAGTGGAGTTCACCCCGGGCAAGCATTGGTTTTAATAAGTTGCCCGCATCCATAGATCCTTCCGTTTTACCTGCCCCGACAATGGTATGGATTTCATCAATAAAGAGCAAGATTTGGCCTTCTGATTTTTGAACTTCTTTAAGAACTGCTTTCAAACGTTCTTCAAATTCACCCCGGTATTTAGCCCCGGCAATCAAGGCCCCCATATCTAGGGAGTAAATCTCTTTATCTTTTAAGTTATCAGGGACATCCTTACGGACAATCCGTTGGGCTAGACCTTCAACAATGGCCGTTTTACCCACCCCAGGTTCCCCGATGAGGACTGGGTTATTTTTGGTTTTGCGGGTTAAAATCCGGATGACATCACGAATTTCTTCCTCGCGCCCAATGATTGGGTCCATTTTATTATTTTTAACCGCTTCATTAAGATTTACGGCATATTGTGACAAAGCTTCATAAGTTTCTTCAGCATTTTGTTGAGTCACGTGATCGCCTCCTCTAATTTCATCAATCTTAGCCTTTAAGTCAGCTTCCTTTAAGCCTTGTTGGGTCAAAAACTCAGTGAGCGGATTATGCTTTTGTTTCATTAAAGCTAAGAGGACCATTTCTGTGGCAATAAACTTATCCCCATTGTCCTCAGCTAATTGACCCGCATCCGCGATTAATTGATTCATCCGTGGACTAATGGCTTGGCCATAATTCACATTGGATCCGGAAACTTCCGCAATTTTATCAATTTCATTCTCAACCAGACGCTTAAAGGCTTCGGTATCAATATTTAATTCATCATATAAGTGTTTCGCAAAATGGTCTGCTTGTAAGAAAACCAACCATAAATGCGGTAAATCAATTTCTTGGTGATGACGACGCATCGCAATTTGTTGGGCTTCGCCAATGGCTTGTTGCATGGTCGTAGTCATTTTATCAATCATCATGTCACAACCTTTCTCGTAACTTTGATATTGGTCAAATAAAGTCAAACTTTTTCTTCTAAAAAAATTGCTAAAAGCTTATTTATAACTTTTAACAATTCTTAGTATATACCTTTAGTCAAAAAAGGTCAAATATTTTTATGGTTTTGGTCAAACTTTTCTCCATCAGTTAATTGAGAGGCCTGGTCATCATATAAGTCTAAGAAGAAATCAAAGGATAAGGATTGTAATTTAATTCCTTCTAGCTGATTAACAAAGCTAGGTAACTCTTGTTTTATTTCTTCTATAAAGCTTAAGAGACTGGATAAATCTATCTTTATCTGCGACGTACGAGTTAAATAGATATCCTCTACATACTCTAGGAGTCGGCGACGGTCTGCTAACATCAGTTGGGGAAAGCCAGTTCGAATATCCGTCGCAATATGACTTTGGGCTACTTCGATAAGTAACAATAATTGGCAATGTCCGACTGGCGCCGGGCTCAGATGGTTTAAATTAATGGTATGGGTTAGTAATTGAGCGCGAGACACCTCACCCCTCCTCACTTTGAAAATCTATAAATTGATAACGTTGGCGAATTAAGTCAACCGTGTGGGTCCAAATTTCTTTTTTATCATCTTTATAAAGGTAAGCCTGACCTAAAAAGATTGCTGCTTTATATACTTCTTTATAGTCTACTTGATGGGCCTTGCCAACTTGAGGGTCAAAATATAAGTAATTTGCAAAAGGTTTTTTGACATTCATTTTAATGAATTCCTCGGTTAGATTATATTCAACAAAATGATCCTTGCAGCCGTGCCAGAAATAAAGTGGCATATCTTTTAGATTGTCTTTATGCAATGACAAGTCTAAGGCAAAAAATTCTTGGTAAAGACCCAAGGCTTTCAAGAGTCTATTTTCGTCGTGTAATAAGGTTTCGGCATTCAACTGACTATCATCTTGATTCATCCGGATTAAATGACGGGCTAATTTTAAGAGTTGGGGTGAACCCATTAAGACTGCAGCCGATTTTATTCCAAAATTTTGGCTAAGGAGCATACAAGAAGTAATCCCTCCCATTGAAATCCCTGCAACCGCCACATAGTCATCCTTAATTAAGTTCTGGTCACGGTAGGCTGCGACTAATAACGGAAATTCTTTGACATTCGCCAAAATGGTTTCAATAAATTCTTGGTTATCAAAGGGAAGGTCTTCTTGACGGCGCAGGCCATGATGAAGACAATCTGGTATTAGCACCCGGTAGCCTTGTTTGGCTAACTCAAAACCAGCAGCCGCACACTCTTCACGGCAGGAAGTCCAACCATGATAGAAGACCACTAAGGGTCGCGCTTGGTCTATCCCCTCTTGGGCAACAAACTCTAAGAGGGGTATCGATGCAACTTTTTTTTCAATAATTTCAACTGACATGGTCGACTTCTCCCTATTCACAGATTTACTTTAATATAGTAAAAAAATTTTACAAAGTCCAACAATTCGCTATAATAAAGTGTAGTAGAAAGGGGTAGCTGCATGCAACAACACCTAATTGCCATCGATTTAGATGGCACCACCTTAAACGACCAAGCCCAATTAAGTGAAAAAACGATTGAAACCCTACGCAAATTGGACCAATTAGGTCATTTAGTTTGTATTGTAACCGGTCGACCTTACCGGAATAGTCGTGATATATACCGCCAAATCGGCTTAGATAATCCCATTGTAAATTTTAACGGTGCTTATTGCCATTATCCTAGTCGACCAGCTTGGCTAGGCGGATATCATTATGAATTGGATAAAGAAATTGCCTTTGATTTGCTAACCAAACAGGATGAGTTAGGAATTGACATGATCTTGGCTGAAGGAAAAGAACAACTTTATTCTTCCAACCTAAATATTCCAGACAGTCCCTTTTTCCCAAAGGATTCCAATCTTATTGCTAGCCTGAACCGTAAATCCCTTTTAGATAATCCGACTGCCCTTACTATTCTTTGTGCTGAAAGTAATATGAAGGTCATTGAAGACAGAATTATTGCTCATTATGGGGATAGTGTTTCCGTTAGAACTTGGGGTGGAGTTTTACCTTTACTAGAAGTCATTCATGCAGGAATCTATAAGAACCGCGGCGTCCAAGCCATTGCCGATTTTTATCATATTCCTCTCCAAAATATCTTGGCTTTTGGAGACGAAAATAATGATTTAGAAATGCTCCAATATGCCGGTTTAGGGGTAGCCATGAAGAATGCTGTGCCAGAAGTTTTAGCTGTGGCAGATGCCGTGACCGATTATACCAATGACCAAGATGGCTTAGCCTTATTCTTGGAAGAATATTTTAATCTGAAATAATCATTTAATAGAAAATAATTAAAGCTTGGCTAATTGTAGGCCAAGCTTTTTTATTATCGACTTATAAAAATCGTCTCAAAGATGAAGGAAATTTGAGCGGAAGGTTAAGAATATTCTATGGTTTTCGCTAGAATGGGTGGATTGTATTCGGTGAATCCAGCGATGGACTTGAGATCATGCGTTCACCGATTTTGCCAGAAACTCTAGATTATTCCCACCCCAAAAACTAAATATATCAAAAAGCACGAATAAAAAATGAAGGGAGCTGGGCTTTTTGCCCGCTCCCCGAATTGTTATAAATTAGGATTCGTAAAATTTCCGGCTGTCTGTCATACCGGCTTTCATTTTATCCATTCTTTCTTGTTGCTGCCGGGTTAAGAAATGACCATTAACCCGGATTGATTTAATAATATTGACGAAGGCCTTGGGATCGACTTCTTCCACGGCCATTTCTAAGTCGAAGAGTTCATACCGGTTAATCACAACCATTAAAACCTTTCGTGTCGAATTAGAATAACCCCCGTAGGCATCCAAAATAGTAATTCCCCGATGAAGATTGGCATAAATTGACTGAACCACTGGATTAACCTCACTGGTAACGATAAAAACAGTTAAACGTTCTTCATTCGTATGGATGATATTAATCATATAAGAAGTAACGAACATAGAAATTAGAGTAAATAGGGCTAACTCTAGCGAATAAATGGCCGCTGAAAAGCCAATAATAATCATATTCATCATAAAGTTCAAAGAGCCCACATTCATCCCAGTCTTACGGTGAATAACCATTGAAACAATATCTAGACCACCTGAGGACATCCCATAACGAATTAAGGGTCCAATCCCCACACCGGCAATCACCCCGCCGACAATGGCATTCAACAAGGGTTCGGATGAAATTTGAGTAATCGGGATTATATTTGACGCTAAAGATGATACGGCAACCACAACTAGGGTTAGGAGGGTGAATTTACGCCCTAATTGCACCCAGGATAAGATGATAACTGGAATATTCATTAAGAAGTAAATTGTACCAGTTTGCACCATGATAGGTTGGGGGAGGAGATTTTCCAAGGCATAGGTTACTAACTGGGCGAAACCAATTAAACCACCAGAATAAATATGACCCGGAATTAAGAATAAATTCAAGGACACCCCAAAACAAAGGGATGAAAATAAAATCAAAAGAACCGTAAAAACATAATTTAAGGCTGGATATTTTACTAGTAGACGATTCATCACAAGAACTACCTACGCTTTTTTGCCATCGAGGCTGGTCTCAAATTCTTTAACTAAGTTTCGAGCAATGCCAGATCCCATAATCATGGTTTGATAAAGAGGTTCTGGATCTTGACCCACCCGCATCAAGGTCCTTAAAAAGATTTCGCCATCGCCAGCTAAGAATAGATTATAATAACCGGTCCGCATTTCATTAAGCTGGTTAATTAATTCTAAAGCTTGACCTTCTTGCGCCCGATCTTTCATATTATAGATATTACGATAGATTACTTGGGCATCAGCATAGTCATCTTGACCACCCTGAATAATTACTTCAATGGCTGAGGCACGATTTTTTTGAATTTGGAAATTCATACGATGTAACATATGTCCATTTTCAATTTCTTGGCTTTTAAGTGGCACCTTTTTACTATTTAAAAGTTGAACAAAATTATCATTAATCACAGACATTCTATCACTCCATTTCAGCTTATATAAGTCAGTATAACATATCAGGCTTAAAGTCACAGAAAATATATCCCAAATAAAATTTTTCTGTTATAATCTGTTTAAACAAATAAAAAGGAGTTGGATCCTATCTATGACAAGTTGTAAAACTTCGGCTGATTTAACAGAAATTATTAACCTTAAAGCCATTCAAGCCTTACCTAAAGCAACAGAACACTTTATTTCTGATATTCATGGTGAATTTGAAGCCTTTGACCATCTTAAACGATCATGTTCGGGTATCATTTCTATCAAAATAGCTGAATTATTCTCGGGAGAATTAACCCAGAAAGAACAAAATATTCTCTGTTTTACTATTTATTATCCCGAAGAATTTATTGAGAATAAAACGTATTCTTCAGACCAATGGAAGGTCTTACTGAACCGACTGGTTAAGGTCACCCGCCATGTTTCAAGTAAATATACCCGGTCCAAGGTACGTAAAGCCTTACCAGAAGAATATGCCTACATTATGGAAGAACTCCTTTATCAATACGACCAAGATTCAAATAAACAAGCCTATTATGACGCTATCTTCCAGTCGATCATTGATTTGGACCTAGCCTCCCACTTTGCGGTCAGTCTAGCTCGGGTTATTCAGCAATTTGTAGTAGATCACCTGCATATCTTAGGTGATATCTACGACCGGGGGTCTCATCCAGATTCCATTATTGATGCCCTGATGGAAGTGCCTAGCATGGACTTACAATTAGGTAACCATGATATCATCTGGATTGGAGCTTATTCCGGTTCCCTCGCTCTTTTAGCTATCGCCTTACGGATTTCCTTACGCTATGGTCATATTCGTTTGTTAGAAGAAGGTTATGGTATTGATTTATCGCGTCTTGCTAAATTTGCGGATAAATACTATGAAGATAACCCCGCCTTCCATCCAAGAGGCATTGATAAAAATTCGATTCGTCCCGATAAATTCCTATCGATTACCAAAATGCACCAGGCTATCTCAATCATCCAATTTAAACTAGAAGGTCAAATCATCGATCGCCGTCCCGACTTTAAGATGGATGACCGCAAACAATTACATATTATGAATGAAGACTATAGTCAGATTACAATTGATGGTCAAACCTACCCCATTGAAAATGGGTGTTTCCAATTAGTAGATCCAGAAAAACCGTACGAATTAACCCTAGGTGAAGAACTATTAATTTTGGACCTTGCCAATCAACTCCAACACTCTAAACGGTTCAAAAAACATATTGACTTCTTAATGAGTCTGGGCCAACTTTATACTTTGAATAATGGGAACCTACTTTTCCACGGTTGCATGCCTTGTCTACCGAATGGCGATTTTATGCCAGTGACATTCCAAGGCAAATCCTATAGAGGTCGATCTTTAATGGATTTCTATGATCAAGCCATTCATGAAGCTTATAACCACCCTGAAATTACCGACGATCATGCCACCGATCTGGTATGGTATATCTGGTGTGGTGAAGGGTCAACTCTTTTTGGCAAGAAAACGATGAAAACCTTTGAACGATACTTCATTCCAGATAAGACTACCCATAAAGAACCTCAAAATCCTTATTATGAATTCCGTAATCATGAAGACTTCTGTGTTAAACTCTTGCAAGAATTTGGTTTAGATGAATCAGGTTACATTGTTAATGGTCATACCCCCGTTAAAGCCTTAAAAGGTGAGCGTCCAATTAAAGCCCATGGCAAGTGTTTAGTTATCGATGGGGGCTTATCCCGGGCCTACCAAAAAAAGACTGGCTTAGCTGGCTACACCCTGATTGATAACTCAAATGAAGTTTATTTAGTGGCTCACCACCCATTTACAAGCCGGGCAAACGCAATCAAAAATCTCCAAGAAGAACTTCCACAACAAGAAATTGTTTTTAAACGGGCAACCCGGAAAATGGTGGGCCAAACAGATATTGGCCACCAACTCAGTCAACAAATCAATGACCTCTTAGAAAAATAAGCGGGACTCGATTTTTACCTTGCTCCATTTAAAAAATCCTCAAAGTAATGGAAACTGGACCCTTTGACCCAGTCTCCTACTTTGAGGACTTTTTATTTTAACTTTACTATTTCTTTTCTTGAGGTTTGCCTGCTAATAAGCGAAGGCCATTTAAAATGACTAAAATCGTTGACCCTTCATGACAAGCTACCGCTAAAGGTAGAGGTAAAACGCCAAATAGATTTAAGCTAATTAAAAAGATGATAACCCCCACCGCAAAAATCATATTTTGATTAATAATATGATTTAAATGGTGACTCACTTGATAAGCATAGAGCAATTCTTGCAAGTTGTTCTTAGCAATTATCACATCGGATGATTCTAAAGCAACGGCTGAACCGGCCCCCATACCAATTCCAATATCTGCAGCAGCTAGGGCCGGCGCATCATTGATGCCATCCCCAATCATACCTACAATCGCTTGCGTCTTTTGAAGATCAAGAACTTGATTGTATTTATCTTCCGGCATCATCCCAGCTTCAACATGGTCAATCCCAACTTCATGAGCAACAGCTTGAGCTACTTGAAGATTGTCGCCTGTTAACAAATGAACATCCACCCCGGCCGCTTTAAAGTCATTCACTGCTGCTTTAGCTTGGGGACGTATTTGGTCAGATAAGGCAAAGTAACCGACAATTTGATCCTTATCAGTAACTAAAACGACTGAATGGTTGGCTTGATAAGCTTGGCGGTAATTGTGGGGGTCAGCAAATTCGGTAAAATTGGCCGGTTTACCAATCATTAGGTCCCCCATTTTAAGTCCTTTACCCGCAACTTCTTCAACCTTAGCTGATTTACTTAAAGGATGAATATCCATTTTGTCCAAATAAGTGACTAAAGCTTTAGCAATCGGATGGTTAGATTCTTGTTCCATGGTTATCACTTGAGCTAAATAAGCAGGATCAGCCATTTGAGAATCTACCACGGCAAAGTCCCCCACCGTTAAAGTCCCAGTCTTATCACTTAATAAAACAGACATTGAAGCTAAAGCTTCTAGGGCAGCACCCCCCTTGAAAAGAATGCCATGACGAGCCCCATTAGAGATAGCAGACAGGGTCGCCGGCGTCACAGAAGCCACCAAGGCACATGGACTGGCCACCGTTAGGAAGACCATCCCCCGGTAAAAGGCCTCTCTAAATGGTAGGCCTTGCCATTGCATCAATAGAAAAATGAAAAGTGGCACTAATAATAAAACGGCGGTCACATAATAAGGTTCTATTTTATCAATACGTTTAGAGACCCGGGAAGGACGTTCTTGAGCTGTTTTAACCATTCGGATAATATTAGAGAAGATGGTCTGGTCGGCCGCTTTAGAAACTTCCAGATTAAAGGCATTTCCTTCATTGACTGTTCCGGCAAAAACTTCAGCTCCCGCTTCCTTGGCTACCGGCACAGATTCACCCGTCAAGGCTGCTTCATTTACTTGGACCACTTGGTCTGCATAACCATCAATCGGAACTTGGTCGCCTTTAGAGACTAAAACGCGGTCGCCTACTTGGAGGCTCTCCGTTTCAACCTCTAAAACTTCACCAGAAGCTTGGATTTTCTTAGCTTTTTGAGGCACTTGATTCATCAAGGCTTTAATTTCCTTGGTAGATTTTTGGTTGGCATAGTGTTCTAAGTTTTCGGCTAAGTTAAAAATAAAGAGTAACATGGCCCCTTCCATTTCATAATGGATCAAAGCCGCTCCGACCGCAGCTAGGACCATCAATAAATCAACATTCGGTTTTCTTTTTTCAAAGGTATCGATGACAGCATGATGAGTCGATTCATAACCTAAAAAGATCATTGCAAGATATGTGACATAGGCTTGTAGGGGTTGGGTCAAGAAATAAGCGACAATAAACAAAAGTGTTCCAGCGACGAGTAAACGACCAGATTGCGTTGATAAAAAGTACTTTACCATAGTAATCCCTCCTAAATAATCTTTTACCCTTAATAAAAAATATCGCAAAAATAAGACATAGTAATACGTCTCACAATTGCGCTCTTGAGCGAACTGCTATGATTGGCGACTAGCCAATCATCCGGCTGCATGGGTTTCCACCGCTTGTTCATTTATTAAGTTGTTTTTCTATACTTGTATTATAGGTTAATTATTATTCAAATACAAGTCTTAATTGTAAAGATTCTAAATAGTAATTACTACAGATTAACCTTGACCGCCACGTTATCTTGCGACCTTAGCTTGGACACACTTTATTCCATTTGGCTACTAATCAAAGTAATTTCAATGCCGGTTTCTGATTTAAATTCTTCCAAAAACTTAGCTCTATCTGACCCATTCAAACTAGCCGATAAATAATATAAAGACTTAGCCTGCCCCTGTAATTCATGGGGGTGGAGACTGGAAATATGAATATCTTTTTTATGACAGAAATTGAATAAATTCATGAGGGCATTCTCGCCTGATAAGTCCACAAGCGCTTCAATATAATCTGACCGACTTTGAATCCGGTCTTTAATAGGACTAAAAGAAACCAAAATGATGACGATAGCAATTGTCACAACAATAGCCGCTTCATAGAAGCCAATACCAATCGTCAAACCTATACAAGCAGCCGACCAAAGTGAAGCAGCCGTGGTAAGGCCCCTAATTTGATTCCCTCGGGTGACCAAAATCGTCCCCGCCCCTAAAAAACCGATTCCAGAAATGACCTGGGCTGCCATCCGGGTCACGGACGAGGCTTCATAAAAATCATAAGCATAAACATTGGTCATCATCACCGTACATGCCGTCAAACAAACCAAGGTATGGGTCCGCAAACCCGCTGACCGGTTCACTTTTCCCGTTCATAACCAAGAATGGCACCTACGACTATCGCCATAAGCACTCTGACTGAAATGGTAATAAAATTAAGCGCTTGAAAATCTAAATCAACTAATTCTTGAAAATTCATAATCTCCCTCCTTTTCCTCACTTAAATAGTTAATTATTAATATAAATCATTGAATTGGCTCACCTTTGTTACTAAATAACTATAGCTATATTTTATCATTTCTTCAGAAATAAGCTATTAATATAGGCAAGGAAAAAGCAGATAGATAATAGAAAATTGTGAATTTTCCATTACTAACCTGCTTCTAATTGGACAATTAATCAAATTTTTTAATCCATAATTATCATATATTAAATTGATTTACTTAAAATTAAAGCATAGGACATACATTCATCAATATTGGCTTCTGAATAATACTGCATGGTCTTGTAATCCATTTTACCATTTGGAAAGACTGCATCTACCTTTAAATTTGCCTGACTAGCCAAAGCGCTCATTCGGTCCGGCTTGTAACACCTTAATTTTTGGACAAATGATTGCTTGCTTGATATTTGAGTCCAAGTATCTACCATGGCCTGGTCTTTCTCATCAAAAGCATAGACTCGCTTAAAATCAGAACCCAGAGCCATCTGCTGACCCGCTGCTTTTCGCCAGTAGTCAGGCTGGTAAACCTCAATATACGCTCTACCCTCAGGTTTCAACCAAGTATGAATCTGTTTTAAGAGCTTCAATTGATCGTCATCACTGCCTAGGCCAAAACCATCTAAATAATACACTAAATCAAACTTTTTAGATGGTTGAAATTGATAAAAATCAGCCTGGATAAACTCTACCTGACTGCCATACTTTTCTTGATTGACTTGAGCAATTTGATGAACCGTCTCATCAAAATCGAGCGCCGTTACAGTAGCTCCACGTAGATTTAAGTCAATAGCTACTAATCCTACACCAGCCCCCAATTCTAGGGAAGTATAGGGGATATTTCCTAATCTTTTAATCATCAAATCTGTTTGTTCTTGATAGTTTTCTAAGGTCATTTGACTGTAGAAGTCTTTCAAAGCAGCTTGGGTACCTTTATAAAATGTCTCATTTGTGTTCATTAATCCACCACTAACAAATTTTATTACATATCATCCTTAACGCCAACGGCTACCATTCGAGCTTTGGCACGGATTACTCCTTCGGCTTCCATTTCCATATTGACGATTATCTTGCGTTCACCAATCTCTTCTGGCCGTGCCCTAACGGTAATCAGGGCATCAATTGGGATAGGCTTCTTAAAGTCCACTTCGAGTCTTGCTGTGATATAACGACCAATCACGGTATCTTCTGTTAATTCCAAGCCCTTTTGATGGTGGTTAAACCATGCGGCTGATGCAGTCCCATGACAGTCAAAAATCATAGCAATCATACCACCGTATAGGTTTGCTGGAACACCACCGGTATATTGTGGATCAGATTTAATTTGGCAAATAGTCGTTTCACCATCCTCGCTTGGATAGGTATGGAGATGTAAGCCGTCTGGATTTTTAGGGCCACAACCCCAACAATGTTGGAAACGTTCACCGTAGGTATCTTGAATGGCAATTTTATGGGCATGTTCAGTCATTTTTCTAAGCTCCTTTTTAATCAAAATTTATATATTAATTTTATCATTATCCTATCATTAAGGCAATGGGAGCGTTTTATTTTTTGTTGAATGTTATGAAAAATATCAAATTCCGTTATATTCCTGTATAATAAGTTAAACACCCTAAGGAGGTCTTGTATGCAAATTATCATCTCCCCTGCCAAAGAAATGAACTTAGTTCACCCACTTGCTCAAGACTGGCAGCTAAGTGCTGAAAGCCAAGAAATTGTGACTCACTTAAAGAATTTAAGTCCCAGTGAATTAAAAAAGACGTTAAAAATCAATGATTCGCTTTTGACTGAAAATTTAGCCTATATCCGGGCCTTTGATAAAACCATAACATATAAGGCTATCGATATGTACCATGGTTTGGCCTACCGCTGGATGGACCTTGACGCTTTGGATCAGTCCGCCCTAACCTATCTTGATGACCATTTAACCATCCTATCTGCCCTTTATGGCCCGGTTCCCGCTAATCAGGCCATAAAGCCCTACCGTTTAGATTTCACTACTTCGCTAAAGCTAGGTAAAAAAAGTTTAAAGGCTTATTGGAAACCGGTCTATAATAAAACTTTTACAAAAGGAGAGACTATCCTAAACCTAGCCTCTGATGAGTTTTCTAGCCTATTCAAGCAAACAGATTACCAGTGGATTGATTTTGAATTTCAAGAATTAAAAGAGGGTAAGGTCAAAAAGCACTCAACCATTTCCAAAAAAGGACGCGGTCGCATGGTTAAATTTCTCGCCCAGCATCAAATTGTTGATCTAGCAAAAATTAAAGACTTTAGCGAAGACGGCTACTACTATAAGGCTGACCTATCCAAACCGGACCTATTTGTCTTTGAACGTCTGGCTGACAATTGATTTTTGCCAATGAGAGTAAATAAAAAATAACCCGAATAATATTAAATAGTCCCCCTTAAAGTTGGACCTAAAACTTCCACTTAGGGGGACCATATTAGCAAGGTTATTTTAATTTTCTAAGGATAAATTTATCCTTCACCAAACCAAATATTAATTTCACGTTCAGCGGATTCAACTGAGTCGGAACCATGAACCACATTCCGCATATCTCCATTTTCATCAGGGCCCATGGCAAAATCTGCCCGAATAGTTCCCATATCAGCTTCGGCGGGATTTGTAACCCCCATAGTCTTGCGCCAAGTTTTCACCGCATCCGGACCATAGAAAGTTCCAACGACTAGTGGCCCTTCCATCATATATCTTTCAATTTGATGGTAAAAAGGCTTCTCTAGTAAATCTTCATAATGGCGAGCTAAAATTGCTTTGTCAGCCTGACGCATTTCTAGCCGCGTTAATTTAAAGCCTCGTCGTTCAATTCGCCGTAATACCTCACCGACAAGTCCACGCTTAACTCCATCTGGTTTCACAATAAATAATGTTTCTTGCATAAGCATCCCTCACTATTTTTTATTTTATTGTAGCATAAATATGTCAATGGAATAAAGCGTTATCATAGCTTTTATTACTCTTAGTATTGATTAATCATTTGACATTCTGCTTCTTGACGACTAATTTCCCCAGCATTACACCATGCCATTAATTGGACATCATGATTATTTAATTTATAAAATCGTAAAATAATCAAGGATATTACCAGGCCGATCGCAGACACAAAGCAGGATGCTGCCCACAATTTATCGGCACAACCAGCCATTTGTTGGGCATTTTCTCCTGATAGAAAACTACTGATTGATAGTGTAATCGCACCTAAGTACTTTATCTAATTTAACCATCATCTAATAAATTTCAGCTTACATCCGACCAAAGAATTAAGTTTTTTTGAATGTTTAATATAAATAAAGAAGTATGCAAAATGAATCATTGACTATAAAACTTCAATAAAATATAGCCCCCTTAAAATTGAATAAAAACTCAATTTTAGGGGGCTAATAAATATGTTTTTAACTTTTATCCTCTAAAAACTTAAAGATTTGATTATTAATTTCATCTAAGACATCCTCATAGTCTTTGCTATTGATATTCCCATCAATTAAGTTGGTTAAGAATGGTGAGGAAACTCTTAGATCAGTTAAACCTAAGTGGCCCACATCCGTTACATGATAATTAATAAATTTATCCTGATTGGCGTCGAGTAACTTCACATTCGTATGATACTCACTATCCCCTAGCTCTGGTAGTTTATCCCAAAGGGCATCGGAATAAATTTGCAAGACTGGCAAGGGATACTCTTCCTCAATGAAATTAAATTGATTTTCATCCGCACTGATAATATCCCCAAAGAAAGGAGCTTCTAACGATACAATTCCCTTAAATAATTGAGGCTCTTGGCGTCCAATTTCTAAAGCCGCCGCCCCACCTAAGGAATGTCCGGCTAAGAAAATTGTATCCTTATCAATGGGTTGATTAATCATTGATTCGAGTTGATTATCTTCTAACTGGTCAACTAGATATGCCATATCTTCTACCTGTAAACCCACCCATTTTCTAAAATTATCTAAGCATTCTTGATAATTTAGCCCTTGGTTTTGAGCCAGAACTTCTTGCATATAAGCCATATCCACATTGATAATTTTGCCATCGGATAGGGTCGTAAAGAAGCTGTGGTAAGGATGAGATAAAGACATGACTAGATAACCCTTAGCAGCTAATTGTTGGAAAAGAATTTCATTAGACTGGTCAATCCCGAAAGACCCATGGGAGAAAATTAAGACTGGTAAATTTTTTTTGAATTATTCTTAGGACACCAAACTCGTACGGGAATTTCCCGCTGACCTTTTTCCGTTTCATATTCCTTATAGGCCGTTTCATGCTTAAGATAAATTATCTGACTCTCAACCTCATCAGCCACGCCAGAATCAATTTGTCCAAAGGGTGGAAATACAAAAAAGAACAAAGCCACAAATACCATAATTAAAGAGCCCAAAAGCCCCAATAATTTCTTCCAAAGAGGTCTAATCTTACGAAAGAGAAAGACAAAGAAGCCGATCAGCGCTAGGATAGCTAAGAGCAAGAATAAATAATACATCAACAAATCTTCCAATAATTTATTAATCATATTAATAATACAAAGTTTAAGAAGCTAAAGTCAACCTAATTCCTATTATAATAATAAACTAATAAAATTGTTATAGTTGCTCTCAGTTTAATTTTGCTATAAATAATCATCTAACTTTTCATTTCAAAATTTTAAGATTGCAAATCAAAGGATAAATGCAGCCACTTATATAAAAAAAGTCCAAACTGTCATTAGTCTGGACTCCCTATTATTTAATTATTGAATATCCACGTTACCCATTGAGGCCTTAATATCAATCACGGCATCATATTCTTGACTAGAGTTGCCATCGTTATTGACAGAGATATCTCCCATATCTGCATCAGTTAAATACTTATAATTACCATCATACATCTCAAGATCAACTGATCCCATGGATACTTTCATTTTAACAGTACCCTTACTAGCCTTCATCGAACCATCGAAACTTCCCATATCTAAATCTAAGTCAGAATCTCCAGCAAGTTCGACCTCATCAAATGCAATTGATCCCATATTTAAGTCTGCGGTTAAAGCACCTAAATTAGCATACTCTGCAGTTAAAGACCCCATTTGAAGGTCAAGAAGAGTCTGTCGAGATTTAACCTCTGATACAGATAGTGACCCCATATCCAGTTTAAAGGTCATTTGATCTAGGATATAATCCTTGGGGATTCGCACCGTAGTTAGAGCGAGAGAGTTATGGAAGAAGGGAAAGTCTACATGCGCAAATTTTTTACCACTATCTGTTATTCGAAGGGTATCGCCTTCTTGGTTGACCTTTATTTGCACTGCTTGATTGGAATACACTGGATACTCCACTTCAATCATAGGTTCATCACTGGGCTCAATCATAACTTCGTTCAAATTCAAGTCAATATCTAACGCTTTGATATCTTTATAATTATCAAAGTTTTGGGTATCCATCTCTTTTACATTCGATCCCAAAACAAAGCGACCTCCTGTTAAATAGAAAATACAAATACCAGCAAGGATAAATAGTAATAGCGCTTTCAAGGTTTTTATGATGACTCCCATGATTTTACCACCTTTCTTTGAGTACTGCTTAACTGTCTTTATTATATGAACTTGTCTTGATTTATTAATTAGACCTAAGTCGGATAGTTACTTTTTTACATTCTATTTGTCAAAAACCACTGATAATTCTCCTAGAAATTCACCTGAGAAAACATATAATAAATTGCAGAAACAAGCCCATGGGCCACCATAGCCGATAGAATATCTCGTCTTCGTTGGAGAAAGGCAAAAATGAAATAAAAAACAAGTGAAAGAATCAAGCTAGAAATCACACCTGCAACCAGGCCCTCATTCATAAACACGTTTGTTTGCCTAACGATTGCAAAAGGTAAGATCATGCCAATCCAAGTTAAGTAATTGGCATATTTATTCGTCAAATTTCCTTTAAAAAGATGGAGAGCTAAGGTATAAAAACTTGTTCGTAACGCAATTTCTTCAAAAATTGCACTATCTAAAGAAAGTATCAAAGCATGGATGGACCAATTAGGGGTTGGGGCTAGATAATTGATTTTTATAATAAAGTTTATCCCAGCTCCAAGTAGACCACAGAGGATCCCAATCAATACACTGATTAACCAAGCCTTATTTTTCCATGAGAAATAAAAACGAGGTCAGACTCAGGATAAACCTCTTTTAAACGGAAAAAATTAAGACTTGCCAGAAAGGTTAATAAAATGGGCATAAGCGACCACCAATTAAACCGATAGAATTCCCAAATCAGGTGCCGATCTATTTCAGTCAAAGCCACTAAATAGGTCAATAACATAGCATTACCGATGGCTTTTTTATTGGGCAACTTGTAGTCAAATAAAAGTAAAAGGTTAATTCCTAAAATATACAAATGGAATAAGTTCCCCGTAAGAAAGGTAGCATCCAAGGGAAAGTAGATACACACGAGTGAAAAAACTAATAAGAAAATTAATAGGAAACCTATATAATACAAACTGGGGGTATTATTTTTCGACATGTAATGCCCTCACTTTCTATGATCGATACAATGTAGAATCATATAATAGGATGTCAAATAATCAAAGCACACATCATAACTTCATTCATAAATAAGTTACTGTAACAAGTCACTCCCTTGGTAAAAGGCTTGAATCAATCAGTTTAATCCAATCACAATTGCGCCTAAAAAGATCAAATGATTTTTCTCATAATTTAATGATAATATATCACAAATCATTAAATAAATGTATATCTAAAGCCTTGTGATGTTAACAAAAATCAAAGTAGCCCAGGTGGCTTAACCTGGGGCATATTCTTATTTATTCACTCTACAATATTCACTCATCGCATCCCAAGCATATTGAGCGGTTCCTTGATCGAATTGATCAATATTCTCTTTAAAGCGGTTATCCTTCACGTAGCCTTGTCCAATTTTATCAAAGACCTCTAAGCTACAATCAAAGGCATATTTACAAGTGCAACTATTACTATTTACCAACATCACTTGACATAGAGCCTTAATAATTCGAATTTCCTCAAATTGAAAAATCAAAAAAGCTAAGCAACGATGTTGCTTAGCTTTTTTGTGTATCCCGAATAACTCGTTAATACTTGCTCAATTACTCTTACTCTTCTTCTTTGCGACATTTAGTAGCAACTAGTCCTAATCCTGATAGGATTGAAAGTGCTGCAGCACCAAAGATATGAGCTGACATTTCTTCACCTGTTTCAGGTAGCATACCAGCTTTATCCGCTTGAGTTGCTGAATCAGCGTTTGAAGTGTTTGAGTTTTCTGTTGAGTTATTTGAACCTGGTTGATCAGCACCTGGTTTAGTTGGATCTTTTGGATCTTCCTCACCTGGGGTTTCTGGATCTTTTGGATCTTCCCCACCTGGGGTTGTATCCTTAACTGTGACTGGTACGTCTACGATTTCACTTGATCCATCTGGATAAGTTATTTCAACTTTTCCTGTGTAATCTCCTGGGGTATTTGTATCGATTGTGCCTTCTGGAGTGACATCTTTGA
>NZ_KE386808.1:0-37951 GCF_000428865.1 Eremococcus coleocola DSM 15696 | reverse complement strand
GTTGGTTACGTTGTCGGTTAAGTCAACTTTTCCACCTTTTTCGATTTCTTCTTTTTCTACAGTTGGATCATACTTGTCAGCGTCTTTTTCTACTGGAGTTTCTGGCTTAGAATCTGGATCTTTTGGATCTGTTCCAGCTTCTTTTTCATCTTCATCAGATACTCCATCATTATCATCGTCTTCGTCAGTTACGTCTGGTGTACCATCACCGTCTGTATCTCTTTGGACTTTGATTGTAACTGTTTTTTCTACAGGGTCTTCACCTTCTACTGTTGAGGTTACTTTTACTTCGATGGTTCTTTCTTCTTCATCGTCGCCCCAATCTTCAATTTTTGGTAGAGTGCCTGTGATTTGACCATCTTCGCCTACTGTTAGGTTTGGATTGTCTGTTGTAATTGTTGCTCCAGGTTTGTTGGATTCAGCTTTGATTGGATCAATTTCTGTTCCATCTTTACCTTCAATTTTTGTTTGAGTTTCTGGGGTAACTGTTAGGGTTAATTCATCAGCTAATTTTGGATTCTCATCGTCTTCATCTGGAATGCCGTCACCATCATCGTCTTTATCTGTTACGTCTGGATCTCCGTCACCGTCGGTGTCTCTTTGGACGGTGATTGTAACTGTTTTTTCTACAGGATCTTCGCCTTCTACTGTTGAGGTTACTTTTACTTCGATGGTTCTTTCTTCTTCAGTATCTCCCCAATCTTCGATTTTTGGTAGAGTGCCTGTGATTGTACCATCTTCGCCTACTATTAGGTTTGGATTGTCTGTTGTAATTGTTGCTCCAGGTTTGTTGGATTCAGCTTTGATTGGATCAATTTCTGTTCCATCTTTGCCTTCAATTTTTGTTTGAGTTTCTGGGGTAACTGTTAGGGTTAATTCATCAGCTACTTTTGGATTCTCATCGTCTTCATCTGGAATGCCGTCACCATCATCGTCTTTATCTGTTACGTCTGGTGTACCATCACCGTCTTTATCTCTTTGGATTGTAACTGTGATTTCTTTGGTTGATTTGTTGCCTGCTTCATCAACTGCTTTTACGGTTGCTGTAACAGTTTTTTCTTCTTTATCTCCCCAGTCTTCTGCTTTTGGTACGGTTCCTTCGATTTGTTTTGTTTCTGGATTGTATTTTAAGCCTTCTGGTAGATTTTCTACTGTTACTTTTGCTTTTTCATCATCAGTTGTTACTGGTACTGGTGTGATTTCTTTACCTTCTACTGCTGTAACATTGTCTGCTGTGATGACTGGTGCGGTTGTATCTTTTGCTGCTACATTAATTGTTGCTGTCGCATTGTCTGTTGTACCATCTGAGTATTTTACTACTACAGGAATATTTACAGCTTTTCCTGCATCTCCGTCAACTGGTGTGTAAGTTACACTACCATCAGCATTAACTACTGCGTCTGCTGGAGCGCCTTCACCTAGTTCGTATGTTACGTTTTCTGGTGTAGCTGGATTTCCTTCTTTATCAGTAAATGTTGGCGCTGCTACTGTTGCTTCTTCTCCTACTTTACCATCTACTGCTGTATATGATGGATCATATTTAGTAGCTTCACCTTCTTTTGTTACTAATAATGGAACCTTGTCAGTGTGGCCTTCTTTGATTAGAACTTCTTCGCCCTTATCATTTACCTTGTAGATATCATAAGTTACTTCTACGTTTGGTCCCATGGCTCCATCATCTGTTGTTTGGGTTGCTGGAACTTCTTTTGTAGGTGTACCTGTGATCTGGTTATTTTCTATTGTTAGACCGTCGATTGCTTTTCCGTCTATGAATTTAGATGTAACATTCTTAAATACATAACCTTCGATTGCTTGTGGCTTAACTTCTTGGTTATATTCTTGTCCTACTACTCCATCTACTAATGGCGAGTCTGTTATTAGGGCTGTGTAATATCTTGAACCCTTGATTTCTCCAGCTTCGTCTTGGATCGTTGTAGTATTTTTACAGAATATTCACCAGCCTTGGTTGGTTTTCCTGAAATAGTACCATTTGTTGGATCGATAGAAAGACCTTCTGGAAGACCTTCTGCTTCGTACACTGCGTTCTTTTCAGGGTTCGGATGCTCAATTTTATATTCATCATATCTTGATGCAATTAGGTTGGAAATTTGTACGACAAAAGAGTCAACAGCGAGCACTTCCTTGTCTTTTCCATTTTTATCAACTTTAATAAGTTTAGCTGTAAATTCTGTTGTTTTCTTAACATCTTTAGTATCAAAAGGTTCTGATGGGATTTGGCCTGTTCCATTTGGTTGAACTGCCTTACCTTCTTTAACGATGTTCCCTGCTGGGTCATACCAAACAATTCTAAATCTCTCAGAAGTCTTCGAGTATGGCAGACCTGTTGTCTTAGTTTCTGCCACATCTCCTGGTAAGGCTGTGTTAGCACCAGAGTCGTAGTTGGTAATGTTGAAGTTAACATTGTTTATCCCTAATACGAAGTCTGATCTTAGTGTGCTTACATTTACGTTTGAAACACCAACACCAACGCCTATTCCTGACCATCCTGAGTGAATTCCCCAGTCAGAGTTCATGGCTGTGTAATAGTTGTTGTTGTAAGGAGTCATGACACGTAGGTCATCTGTCTCATCCGTAGATACAAACATCCAGTCGTGGTTGATGTGTTTTACGTTATTAGTTGAAGTTGTATAATTAAAAGAACCATCGTTTGCTATTTCGGCAACTTTTCCAAGCCTATCTATTTGCTCTTGGGTCCATTTATTCCAAACATTTCCACTTGACCGATCGCCTACTTTATATGTGTATTCTTTGGCTGCATCAGCGTTTCTGTTAGCTCCCCAAATACCGTTAAATTGAAGGATGTATTTTCCTTCTGCATTCGTCTTGGCAGTCACAGTTTCTGCTATCCATTTTGTAGGGTCTTTAGCTACTTGTTCTTTAACCCACTTTTGTAGTTCTGCTTCTTGGGCTGATGTCCATCCACGTCCTCTGATTTTAGATGCATCAGATACTCCCATGAGTCTAGCTGTTTCAGCGCTATAAATTTGCTTCATAGCATAGTCAGATAGATAAGATGCTCTAACGGTGACATCTGGAGCTGGAGTGATATGGGTAGCAACAGTTTTCCACTGAACACCACCTATCCCTGAACTGTAGTCCCAAGAAACCGTACCGGTCATATAGCCACCGGTATCAGATTGTACTGGTGTTTCTTTAGCATCTTCTCTGTGCATTTCAGCCTTTGGCTTTTGCATTAAAAGAATCTTCCAGTTTTCATGGGTGTTTTTAGGTGTGTCTGAACCTGATCCACCTTGGGTAATTGGCAAGCCTTGATCAGGGAATACAACTTGTTCACCTGTAATATATTGGAGTTGGTAACCTTCTGGAATGGTAGCTTGATCTACCCAGAAACGGTATCTTTCATTACCAGCTGATACTGTTGGGTCTGCGTCAAATTTAATAAGTTTACCGTCTCCTGCGATATATGATTTTGCCCCAATGTTAAGTCGGCCATTTTCATCGGATACCGCAGTATATATTGGAGATACATATCCACCGTCTTCAAACCATTGGAAGAAACCTCTTACTCCTTCAATTGGTGTGAATTGTTGACCTGTTGCACCTGATAATGGGAGGTTTAAGTCCCCACCTGTTTGTACACCAACAAAGGCGTGAACAGCATCTCTAGATTCATTGTTTACGTCTGATTCTTCTGGTGCCGCTGCTTCTCTTGTAGCGGTACTAACCTGGCCATTCTCAGCTTCAACGGCTTCTTTTTCCGCTTCTTCGCTTAGTTCAAGTTCTGGCTCTGCACTACGCGTTTGAATTTGTTTTTTTGCAGCAACTTTTTGCTCAATAAATGCATCCACATCAAAGTTTTCATCAGCTGCTTTATTAGCTTTTGCTTCAGCTTCGATACTGGCTATCTCTTGATCGGTGTAGCCCGCATCTCTTAGACGTGCTTTTTGTGCTTCGGATAATTGAAAGTCTTTATCATCCTCATTTTGTCCTACAGTATCTTGAGCTTGCGTATTTTCTACTGTATTTTAATCTTGCGTATCTTCTAATGTATCTTGAGCCGGTTCTTCTTTTAGCTCTTCCCCATTAGATACGGTTGAAACAGTGGTAGGTTCATCAGTAGAACCGATAGTTGATCCATTCACTTCACCTGATTCTGTTTCCACAGCTGAAATTTCTTCAGTTGGTGTACCTTCAGCTGGTGCCTCCTCTGCACTTGCAATCGTACCGCCTGCGAATAACAATCCAGCAGCAACTGCAACCGATGCAACGCCGAACGTCATACGCTTAATTGCGTACTTATACACTTTGTTTGATTGTTTTTCTCGTAATAACTTTTTATTGTTTTTACTTACCACAACAATACCCTCCTAATAATATTATGAATTGAGTATATACCAAGCCAACTACCAAGTCAATAACATTTTCGTCCAGATTTTGCAAAAATTAGGGCTTTATTAATTTTTTCTAACCTTCATTCATCTTTTTTATCAAAGATAACAGAATACAAATAAACCCTATATATATAACAAAAAGACCAAACAACATTTCGTTGCTTAGTCTTTCATGAACATCCTTCAACTAATTAAAAAGTTATGCCTAAAAGTTCGAATACTTTACTATAAACTCAATCGATATTTCACTATAGTGAGCGCATCTTGTCGATACATTTTGATACCGTATTGGTTGCCACAAAGAATCTTAATTCTCTGTTCCACATTCTTCATTCCGATGCCACCCAGTTTCGTTTTGATCCGATTTTGATGGTCTCTTTCAAAGTCTACACCATTATTTGCTACTTTAATGATCAAGTCTTCATTCTCAATATAAGAAGTAATTTTGATGAATGATTTTGTTTTTTTAGGCTTGATGCCATGATAAATGGCATTTTCTACAATGGGTTGCAATATTAACTTAGGGACCATTATTTCAGGTGTAGCTTGGTCGAGTTCCAATAGGTATTCAAACTTATCGTCATAGCGAACTTTTTGGATGTCCATATAATTTTGAACATGCTCTATTTCTTTGGCTAAAGGGATGAAATCTTGATTAATACTCAAGCTACTTCTTAAAATCATTCCTAGTGCTTTCGTGACCTCAATTGCTTTTTCATTTTCACCAAATTCGATAAGCCAAAGAATCGTGTCTAAAGTATTATAAATAAAGTGTGGGTTGATTTGACTCTGCAAAGCTTTCAACTCAAAATTTCTTTTCGCATTCTCTTTTTCTTCGATATTTTTAGTCAGTATTTTAATTCGATCCAACAATAAATTGTACTCTTTTTTTAAGGTATGAATTTCAATCGAATCGCTGTCTTCAAGCTCTATCTTTGAAAATATCTCATCGACCTTTTTCATTTCTTCAGCTAAATTTGTAATCGGCTTACTAATCCATTGAGAAATAAGGATGGATAGAGCCACCGTTAAGATTAAGATAATCACAGACCAAGTCACTGTATTTTCAATTAATTTCTTTTGAAGCTCCTCAATTTGCTCGGTTGAAGCAACGCCTACGAGTAACCAGTCGGTATTGGGGATGTAGACATGCGCTCCAACAAACCCTTCATCTAAGGATTTCATTCTGTTATTAATCAGTTGTAAATATTTATCTTGTTCTACCAATGAGCTGGTATCCATCTGATTGGAGTCGAATAATAATTTTTCTTCTGAAGTGGTAATAAAAGTATACCCTTTTTCACCAAAATTAATCGCTGATACATAATCTTCAATCAATTTATAGGACAGATCAATCACGGCATACCCCAGCACTTTCTTATCTTTGACGATCTGATGACTAATGGATATAACGCGCTCGGTTTTATTCATTGAAAATCCTTTATGATTTTCCGTTGTGACCATGGCCATGTTATTTGATTTTTGGAGGTTTTGATACCATTCCAACTCATTCATATTATCCGACAATTCAAAATCGCTGGCAGATGATGAAATCAAATTACCACTTTTTGAGATGACAAATATCCTCTTAATCAATTGGTCATTTTGTTCGATTAAATCAATGATGTTTTGAATTGAATCGCTACTGGACTGATCTAAATTTTCAATTTCGGGTGTCATGGCTAATACACTTGAAATACCTTTTGTTTTCTCTAAATAAGAGGAAATATAAGTGCTAGCATTTTTTAATTGCTGCTCTGTTTGTTGGTACTTGCTGTCCTTTAAGATAGTGACAGAATAGGTGTAATGGCGATACGACAAAATCGTTACCAATAATATGGAAATAACGAAGAAATAAACACTTATTTTTGTGCTAAATTTTCTCAGATGATTTTTCATCGGTTAATCCTTGCTTAAACTGCTTGGGCGTTATACTGTAATATTTCTTAAATTTGGTCAAAAAATAATTTACATCGTCAATTCCTATCGTTTTAGCTATTTCATAATTTTTCATATCCGTTGAAAGAAGCAGAATTTTCGCCTTTTCCATTCGTTTCTTATTGATATAATCTTGAAAAGGAATCCCATAGATTTTTTTAACGAGCACACTTAAATAGTTGCTGTTATAGCCAATATCTTCGGCCATTTGATTCAAGGACAGATCCATATTAAATAAGTTTTCTTCAACATATTCCTTGATTAGCTTATTTTCCTCATCAATTTCGATCGTTTCAGTTTGCTCTATATTTTTTATGGATTGTTCTTTTCTTAGGTGATCAATTTTATCGATCGCATTTTTCAAAATATATTCAATGTCTTTTTTAGAAATAGGCTTTAATAGATATTCATCAACTTTTGCCCGAATAGCTGTTTGGGCATATTCAAAGTAATCATATCCCGTCAGAATAATCAGATAGACATTAGGATTATTTTCTTTAATTATTTTTGCAGCGGTTAATCCATCCATTTCAGGCATATTGATATCCATCAAAACAATATCAGGTTGATGCGTATTAGCCAAGTCTATGGCTTCTCGTCCTTCTTCAGCTTCTAAAACTTCCGTAATATTGAGCTTGTCATAGTTAACTAATTTTTTTATCCCTTTTCTGATGATGGATTCATCATCTGCAATTAATAATTTATACATATTTACCTACTTTATTAAATGGGTTAAATAGCCATATCCTTCTTGCTCCATCTCTTCTAAAGGTACAAAGCGAATGGAAGCACTATTGATACAATATCTTAATCCGCCCAATTCCTTTGGTCCATCCTCAAACACATGACCTAGGTGCGAATTTCCTGAGCGACTTCTAACTTCTGTTCGCTTCATATTATAACTTAAATCCGTATGATAAGTCACGACCTCTTTGGCTATCGGTTTTGAGAAAGATGGCCAACCACAGCCAGAGTCAAATTTATCGGTTGAACTAAATAAAGGTTCCCCGGTTGCGACATCAACATAAATGCCTTTATCCTTATTATCCCAATATTCATTTGAAAAGGCATGTTCAGTATCATTTTCTTGTGTAACCTTGTATTGAACGTCTGTTAATTTCTTCTTTAACTCTTCATCTGATGGTTTTGGATATTTCGATTGATCAATGATTACTTCATTGGCTTTTGAAATATCAATATGACAATAGCCATTAGGATTTTTCTTTAAGTAATCTTGATGGTATTCTTCCGCTTCATAGAAATTGTCTAATTTTTCAACTTCTACCACGATTTTATCTTCATATTTTGCTTGTTCTTTGTTCAATCGCTCTTCAATAATTTTTCTTTCACTTTCATCCGTGTAATATACACCCGATCTGTATTGAAGACCTCGGTCATTTCCCTGTCTATTCATACTGGTAGGGTCTACCACTAATAGATAATAGTCTAGAATTTGTTCCAATGAGATTCTTGCTGGGTCATAGTCTACTTTTACTGTTTCTGCATGTCCGGAATTTTTATAGGAAACATCCTCATAAGTTGGATTTTCTGTATCACCATTGGCATAACCGCTTACTACATCGGCCACTCCATATACTTTTTCTAAATAGGCTTCTACTCCCCAGAAACAGCCACCAGCTAAATAGATTGTTTTTAATTCTGCTTTTGAATAGTCTACTGCATCATTTGGATTTTCATCCGCTGATTTCTTTTGTTGTTGGGTGATAATTTCATCGATTTTATTCCTCGTATCGTCATTTTTCATCTCGTTATGAGTCATCTCCTTATTGGTCATCTCGCTATTTGCCAGCTCATTATGAGTTGTATTTGCTTTGACTATATACGCTGTAACTAATAAAGTCGCTGCCAATACCATTAATAAAAGTATTTTTTTCATTTTTACCCCTCCCTACTGAACTTCTTTATAAATTTGATCTAATGTCTCTTTATTTAATTGTCCTGGAACAACTTTTACTAACACACCATCTGAACCTACAATCACATTGGTCGGTGTTGAACGAATGCCGTAATCTTCAATGAATTTGCCTGATTCATCTACTAAAACTTTTATATTTTTATAGTTTAAGCTCTTAAACCATTTGATAAAATCTTCTTTATTCTTTTCGCCATTATGCCCCGGTGAAACGACCGTTACAATTTCATAGTCTTCTGACGTTTTTGAAAGCTCATCTATTTCTGATAAGCCAGCTAAACAAATCGGACACCATGAAGCCCAATATTTTATATATACTTTCTTACCTTTTTGGTCACTTAATTTATACATATTGCCGTCTATATCTGGTAAGTTGAAATCTGGTGCTAATTCACCTTGGTTCATTTTTTCGCTAGTCATGGTATCATCCTTTTTGCTTGATTCGCTTTCGGTCATCTTGTCATCCTTTTTGTCTGATTCCGATTCGTCCATATTGTCTGTGGTACTATCCATCATTGATTCCGATTCCATTTCGTCCATGTCGTCTGATGCGTCATCCATCAAGTCTTTTGATTCACTTCCGGCCATGTTATCATCCATTTTGTCTGATTCCGGTTCGTCCATTTTGTCTGTGGCACTATCCATCATTGATTCCGATTCCATGTCGTCTGATGCGTCATCCATCATGTCTTTTGATTCACTTCCGGCCATCTTATCATCCATTTTGTCTGATTCCGGTTCGTCCATTTTGTCTGTGGCACTATCCATCATTGATTCCGATTCCATGTCGTCTGATGCGTCATCCATCATGTCTTTTGATTCACTTCCGGCCATCTTCGTCTCCATTTTTGTCGATTCTCCGTCTTTCATTCCTTCATTGTTTGACTGATTTCCTGATTCACAAGCACTTAATACGATTGACATTGCCACTAATCCAAATAATAATCTCTTTTTCATAATTTTTTCCTCCTTGTTTGCTAGTTAAATAAGTTGTTAAAAAAGGCGGTTAAATTTGGTAACTGATTACTCATTAGCACAATTCCCATTAAAGCAACTAAAAATCCTCCGATACGTTTAATGGTGACTAAATGTTTCTTTACTTGTTCGAAATGATTCATCAAGGCACTGGAAGCGATGGCCATGATTAAAAAGGGAATCATTAAGCCGATTGAATAAACCAACATTAAGAATGCTCCATAAAATTGTTGACCACTGCTAGCAGAAGTTATTAAGACGGCGGCTAAGATGGGTCCGACGCAAGGGGTCCAACCTAAACTGAATGATACACCCATTAAATAGGCCCCCAGTGCTTTTGGCTTATTATGGTTAACCTGAATACCATTGAATTGATTTATTTTTTCAAATTGGATTAAATCCATTTGATGAATACCCAATAAAAATACTATGAATCCGGCAATCGTCAATAACCATCGATTGATTAACAATTTTCCAATAATACCTGCCCCAAAACCTAAAATAACGAAACTCGTTGAAAGTCCCAGAACGAATGCCATGGTCTTGATAATGGCTCCTTTATTAATCTCTAGCCTTCCGATTGTCATTTTATTGTATTCTCCTGCTTTATCTGTCAACAGCCCAATATATACCGGCAATAAGGGAAATGTACACGGTGCGAAAAATGAGAGAAAACCAGCAATAAACACAGAACTCATCAACAATTCACTTTGTACCATGATTATGCGCCTCCTTGAAATATTTATTTATGTCTTTATTATAAGCCCATTCTCTTAACCCGATAATCGAAAATAAAGTTCAAAAACTTGAAAATCATTAGGTACCCCATAATATTAGTCTAGTATAGAGGCATTAGCCGCCTAACCTGGAATCTCAAAGATACGCTTGATTTTTATACAGATGCGCTTGCCTTATTTTCACTTAATACCATCTACCTGTGGTATTTCGGTTTTTTTCACGAAGTTCTTTTTGCATTTGCGATGGATGGTCTGTTGTTTGATATCTTACCAGTTTGCTCGAATGGACGGTTCGATTTCAGCCACTGATATACCGTTTTATCCACTATAGACAGGGTCGTTTTTTTTTATTATTGGTGAAGTCACGATTTCCTTATCGTTTCTTCTCTACGCTACTTCGCTTGAGTCCAGCTTAGCAAGCATGATGAATATCACCGATAGCTAGTGCCTTAGGGATTTTCACCCTAGATATATGACTTACCCGTATACTAAAAAAAGAACTAAGCTGCTAAATGCAACTGAGTTCCTAAAAAGTCTTCCATCCTTCTTTGAACATATTCTTTCCTTATAACGCTTTACTATCGTCTGTTGAGAAATAAGTTCGCCAAATGGAGGTATTTCATTTTTTTCAATTGATATGCTGTAGGTTCTTCTGCGATTGAAAACTCTACCTTTTCTTTGTTCTCTGTTGGTTCCTCAAAAGAAACTTTAAATTTTTACCGAATGCTTTTGCTAATCTCTTTAAGGTATTGCTGGCAAGGTTCTGTCAAGGGGGGAAAAGCAAAGCGACACTTGACAGGACTAGAGTTGTCAAACATATGTTACACATACTAAAACTTCTGATGCCCTAGACCTAACGACTAACTATTCTTTCAAAGGAGTTTGTCAAGGAGGAAAGCGTAGCGATTCTTGATGATCTCTGCTGAAATAATATAAGGATAGGGTACCGACATCCTTGCCCTTGGCTAGAAGTTCCTACTGCAAAGACTTGCTGAGACTGTTTGACTTTAGTCATTACAGTCTCACATGCGTTAGAAGTAGCGGGCTTGACCCGCCAAGTTAACGCCCATGCTGGGCGAACCTAGACAAAAAATCACCTATAGAAACGTTCTCCAGGTGATTATCTATATCTAAATGTCTAAGCTAATTGCAGGACCTGCTGGAATAATACCGTTCGGGTTGATTGTCGGGTGGCTTCCGTAGTAATGGTGTTGGATGTGGTAGAAATCAACTGTGTCAGAAATACCTGGCATATTGTAGATTTCACGTGTATAACGCCATACATTTTCAAAATCAGTTAAATGTTTAATATTGCACTTGAAGTGACCATAGTAAACATGCTCGAAACGTATTAAAGTCGGGAATAAGCGAATATCAGAAGTAGTAAATTTGTCGCCTAGTAAGAACTTGTTATCAGCTAAAATGTTGTCTAATTTCTTTAGGGCATCGAATACATGACCAACTTCTTCTTCATAAACTGCTTGATCTGTCGCAAAACCAGCTTTATAAACACCGTTGTTGATGTTGGGATATACATAGTCATCCATTTCTTTAATTTGGTCACGCAATTCTTCTGGATAGTAGTCGCCTTCTTTAGCACCAATTTCATCAAAGGCTGAGTTTAACATCAACATAATTTCAGATGATTCGTTGTTGACGATGGTATCTTTTTTTTTATCATATAAAACAGGAACAGTTACTCGACCAGTGTACTCAGAGTCAGCATAGGTATAGACTTGGTGTAAAAAATCAGCGTTCAAGATTGGATCAGGAATTACACCTTGGTCTGGTGCAAATGTCCAACCGTTTTCTAACATGATTGGGTTTACGATAGAGATTGAAATTATATCTTCTAAACCTTTTAATTTACGCATCATTAAAGTGCGACTAGCCCATGGACAAGCTAGTGAGACGTATAGATGGTAGCGTCCAGCTTCCGCTTTAAAGCCACCTTCACCAGTCAGACCTGGTGCACCATCTATTGTAATCCAATTTCTGAATTGTGAATCTTTACGTACAAAATGACCACCCGTTGATTTTGTATCATACCATTGGTCTTTCCAAACACCGTCTACTAATAATCCCATAATACATCTCCTTTTAGAAATAATACTCAGTTTCAAACTATATTTTTCTATTTTAATATAATCGAAGACATATCTCACCTATTAGGGTTTGGTTAGGCTAAAAGACGGTATAACTCAAACACGAACTATAGAAAATTAAACAAAGTTAGATGACTAACAAGTTAAGTCCATAATATTATGTAAAAATAACTAGCACATTTTTATTCCATTTTATCAATAACAATTCTTCCAATGTATGTTGACTAGGATGGGAATGCGGGCGATGACTTTTATTTCTGATGCTGTCCCAGGTCCCGTCAAAACGATCTCGCCACCTTTTAACATCCTGGCGACTCATACCGTTTTTTCTTGCGCTGCTGAATTGTTATCATGTTTTATCGCAAATTCAATCACTTTATTTCGGTAACGCTTCTTTTTTATTTAGTTTTATGTCACATATGTATGATCGCCTAACACTAATTCTACTTGACATAAAGTCTTAAATACCTAATAAAAGACTAGCAATTTCAAAATAAATAATTAAAGCGAAAGTATCAACAATCGTTGTAATCAATGGACCTGCCATGACCACTGGATCTTGTTTAAAGAATAATCCAATAAATGGCAATACAGCCCCAACTAGTTTAGCCATCACGATAGTACACATTAAACTAAGTGATACAGTTAAATTAACCATTAAACTAACATGATCCATCATCCCAATTCGAATAACATTGATGATAGCTAAGGTTAGCCCGACCATTAAGGCAATTCTTAACTCTTTCCAAACAATTTTTAAAATATCCTTACTATCCAATTCACCTAAAGTAAGGGAACGGATAATAACCGTTGTGGCTTGGCCACCAGCATTTCCACCACTATCCATTAACATTGGAATATAGGCTGCCAGCACGACACTAGTTGAAAGTATATCATCATATTTTTGAATAATGTAACCAGTCATTGTCGCGGTAATCATTAATATCAAGAGCCATTTAATCCGTTTTAAAAAATGTGAATAGGTAGACTCTTCTAAATAGCCTTCATCAATATTAGCCATCCCTTGCATTTGGGCGATATCTTCAGAAAACTCTTCTTCAATAACATCTAAAACGGTCTCAGTTGAAATAACCCCTACTAAGCAACCTTCTTCATCAATAACAGGTAAAACAGCTAAGTGATATTTGTTCATGAATTTAGCCGCTTCTTCTTGGTCAGCTAATGTGTTAATGGAAATGACATCGTATTTGATTAACTCTGATAATGGTTGATCTTGATATCTTAAGAGATCCGCAACATTAATGAAGCCCTGTAATTGTTGGCTGTGATTGACCACCCAAATAACTTGTAAATATTCTGCATCAAATTGAGCGGTCTTTACTTTTTCAATCATCGTCTCTAACGTATCATTTTCATAACATTTTACTAACTCGACCCCCATAATAGAGCCGACACTTTCTTCTGGATAACCTAACACCTGATTGATTAACGGGCGTCTATTATCATCTATATGGCGGATTAATCGTTTAACGATATTAGCGGGTACTTCACGCATGGTTTCAGCTAATTCGAATGAATCCAGATGTTGAATGACGGTCTCAAGCTCAGAATCACTTAAATGCTCGATCATTGCTTGTTTATAATCTGTGCCCAACTCAGCGATAGCTTCTGATAATTGTTCTTTTTTAATAAGACGACTGATAAATAAGACTTCTTCTGTATCAAGCTCTTCCATAAAATGAGCCAAATCAACTTCATGCATTCTATTTAATTTTTCTGTTAGATCAAATAATTCTTTTTTGTTAAGTTCTAAAATTCCTTTCATACCAATACCTCAATTCATCATAAATTCGAGGTTTAGGTGAAGCTATTGATATGATACTGTAGCTTTGTCCCTGGGGATAATCATCACTCTTCAAATAAACCACTCCTTTATTATAAATTTTGGCGAAAAAAATAGTCTCCCTTTATAAAAGGCAGACCAAAAAAATACTTAAACAATTAAAAACCTAGTTCAAGCTTTAGCTCTGATAGGCGGTGAAATTACACTAGTCGTAACCTTAGCGATTACAACTGCTAACCAGCGAATAATGTCTCCATTTTTTTGCGGCGGTAACCCATATCCTATCAGTAGCCTCACCTACCTCGCACAAACTATAGCATAGACTAGCCTTAGATTCAACACTGCTACTATTATAAGCTAGCTTGATATTTCTTGTCGCCTTCATATAAATTCAGTGTAAAATATACTTGGGTCATTTTGATCCCTCCTGGTTTGTTTATGTTCTTAAAAAACATTGTGCCAGTTATGGAGGGATTAATGCCCCTTTCTTTTTACACAATTATATGGACTTTATCAACAAATGCCACGCTAATCTTGTCACTAACTAAAAAAACTCCAAGGTATAGTTTTAATCCAATAAAGCCTCCTACACTCTCTTTTGAGAATGAGGGAGGCTTTAATAATTTACTGCTTTTAAAATTAGGCTGAGAACTCTAAACTAAACAAACCGATAAGTAACAAAATTAATCAACATATGCCTTCACAATGCGATCAATAATCGTTTGATCTTGTAATTGGGTCACTTCTTTAATAACTTCTTCTACCGATTTTTCTTTTAACATTGCTTGTAGTTGTACTGCTTGTTCATCGGAAGGGTCATTATATTTTAAGATTTGAACAACTGTATCAATTAAACCATCAATGGCTAAACCACGTTCACTCGCTTGACGAATTGGGTTAATAAAACGCTCATTGTAGCCTAATTTACGAATGGGTGTCCGACCAACTCGTGTCACTTCATCTTTTAAAGCTGGATTTTTAAAGCGTTCTAATGTCGTTTCGATATATGCTTGGTGTTCATCGGCATTAAATTGCCATTTCTCAATTAATAATTGTCCCGTTTCAGATAAAGTCTTACGCACTTTTTGATAAATTTCTTCATTCGCCAAGGCATGGTCAATGGTATCAAACCCATTCGCAAAACCGAAATAAGCAGTGGTTGCATGACCTGTATTGACAGTGTACAATTTACGTTCAATATAAGGTTCTAAATCCACCACATACTTAACACCATCTAAACGAACATTTGGTTGTTTCATCATTGACTCACTGATGACTAATTCTTTATATAATTCAACTGTTACATCTAAAATATTTTCATTCGTTTGGTTTGGTACGATGCGGTCAACCGCAGCATCAGGGAAACCAATGTATTGATCTGCATAGGCTTTTACTTCTTCTGATAGTTCGCCATAAACCTTTTCTTTTAAGAATGTAGAACCACCAATCATATTTTCACAAGCGACCATATCTAACGCTTCGGTAACACCCTTTTGTTGGCGTAATTCGATACCTTTAGCCATTAATGGTGCAATATAAGGTAAAACGTTAGGACCAATTGCAGTTGTAACTAGGTTCGTTGCCGCAATCGCCTCAACGACAGCTTCAGGATTTAAACCATTATTAATGCCTTTAAATCCTGTTACGGTAACATTTTGTGACTCATCATCACAAATTGTAATTTGATAACTTTCTTCAGCATTTAAAGCATCGATAACAGCTTCATTAATATCTACAAAAATCATTTCATAGCCATTTTTATATAGTACTTCACCAATAAAACCACGGCCGATATTACCTGCTCCAAAATGAACTGCATTCATTATAGTTCTACTCCCTCTAATACGGCATTAATTTCATCGACATTCGATGCATTAATAATTTGTTCCGCGACTTCAATTTCTGAAAAGGCAATCGCAACAGTTGACAACACTTCTAAATGGTCGTCCCCTTTACCTGCAATTCCAATAATTACTTTGGCTGGTTTATCTCCATTACCAAACTCAACTCCTGCCGGTACTTGAACTAATGAGATACCAGAATTTAAAATGTGTTTTTTGGCTTCATCCGTTCCATGAGGGATTGCTAAAAAATTTCCCATATAAGTTGAAACGATTTTTTCTCTTTCTAACATTGCATCCACATATTCTGGTGACACAAATCCGGCTTTAACTAATAATTCTCCTGCTAAGTGAATCGCTTCTTCCTTCGTTGCTACCGACTGGTTTAATAAGACTGTTTCATTTGTTAATTTCATCATGTTAATATTCCTCCAATTTTATTAATTCTCGCATATAATCGATGTAAATCGTATTTAAATAGTGACGAATCATTTCCTCTGACCCTTCATCGAAGACTTTTAAATTAAAGACAGATTCTACAATCGAACTACTCAAGTAACCTAAAATCTTTTGATCTTCAGGACTTAAAGGTTCAGGACCTATCATTAACAATATACGGCTCACTTGCATTGGCTGACGATTCATGCTCATCATTTCCAGTGATTGTTTTAAATCAAACACTGAAAAATAGGGTTTAGTAACCGCAGCATCAACCGTATGGAACAAAGCCATCCGCGTATTAGGCAAGCCAATTGGCCCTTTATCTAGGCGCACAACGAGCTTGTTAACTATTCGTTCCAATTGAACCAATGATAATGCTCTTGGAAGGCTCGAGATCACTTTACGAATCGTTGCTTCCATCTCAGCATCATTATCAATTGTCTCCAGTTTAAATTGTTTAATTAATTCTTTAATAATGTCGATATGAGTCGAAATCTCATTGAAATCAATGATAGCTTCTGGTGATTTTGTAGGATAATCTGTCTCAGAAAGTTGAATGCGAAGCTGCTCAATTTTCTTCTTGATCACTTCAATTTCATCTTCCATTAATAGTGGTGAAACGACAGTATAATCGGCATCAAAACTATCTAAGAAGATGGTAGATAAAATAATATCAAAACTTTCAATGGGCATCCGATTTAATTGAGACGATTTACATAATGTAATATTTTGAATTGACGGTATATACCGTCTTAATCGACTCTCTAATATTTTAGCGGTCCCTATCCCACCTGAACAAATGATTAGAATATTTAAACGGTCTAATTTCATTTCTCGCTCATACACCGAGGCAAAATGAATCACCACATACATCACTTCTACTTGACTAAATTGAATTGGCGCAAAAATGATTGCTAAATGCTTTTCAATCAATTTAGAAAGCACAGGATAAGCATTGCGAACTTTTTCCAATAATGAGTCCGCTTCTGATAACTTTGCTAACTGTTTTCGTGATAAGGCTGCCGATAAATGAGCCAATAGGTTTTTCGATAAATTATCATCATTCGTAAAATTCACTTGAAATTCGGATGACACTTCTCGAATTAAACGCTGAACCTTATAGCTTAACTCAATATCATATTCCTCTGAAAAAACAATTTTAAAAGGAAAATTGATCCCTTCTATATGAATTGCTAGAAAATCGATTTCGAACTTAGAAATGGACTCTACCACTTTCATATTATCTAACACATCGAATAAATAAGTCGCCAGTTTGATACTACTATCGCGAACATGAGAGTATTCCACGGGCGAGATTTCCTCATTGGTAATTTGTTGACCTTGATTTAACCTCATGATTGTAATGGTTAGAAAAATCGTCAATCCACGAAGCTGTGCATCCGACACATCATCAAATGAATAATATTGATTATGGCGTATCGCCTGATAAGCACTATGTAAGGCATTAGGATCCAATAATTGTAAAAAACGTTGATTCGTTTGTTCGAACTTATGTAGTTTTAAATGCTGTTCTTTCGTAAACAAACTAAAGAAATCATATTCATTTAGCTCATTTGAAATAATGGTTGAAACGATCAATCGAATATCTGTCTCTTTACCAATAATGTCAATTTGAGAATTTTTACGTCGAATTAATTGAATTTTGTATTCTTCAAATAAATCTTCTATCGCCTCTAAATCTGATTGAACAGTACTCGTACTAACTTTAAAATACTCTGCAATATTCTTTACTTTTAATTGATCTTTTTGAATCAATAATAAAATACTTAATAGCGTTTGTCTTTCGGCAGTGGTTAGTTCCACTTCTGTTTGTTCTACTTCTTGTCTCAATTTTACAAATGCTTCAGGGGATCCTTGTAAAAAGAATCCCTCCGAATCATTTAATATGCTTATCTGGAAAGCTTCTAAACTCTCACTTAATTTATTAATTTCACGATAGATTGTTCGCGTCGATACATCTAACTTTTCACTTAAATAATTAATCGACAAAGGAGAGGCATTTAATAACCATAAATCTAGTAGTTGTTTCTCACGTCTAGAAAATAACATTATTGCCCCTCCTTTTTATTTTTATCGGTTAAATTATTATTTCAATTGGTCAATAATTTCCGCATATTTTGGACTACTTAAGAAATTATCAACAGATACATGCACTGAACTCGGTGCCATTCCTTTAGCACGTTCAGTTAATTCTTCTTGCGTAATGATTAATGTACGCGCATTATCTTTTAAGCTATTGATTGGACTATTTGATACCGCAATATCAATTCCAGCATCTTTTACTTTCTTTCTTAATAATGAAGCACCCATTGCTGATGAACCCATACCCGCGTCACAAGCAAAAATGATGTTGTCAATATTAGCACGGTTGATTACTTTGCCTTCAGTCGTTGAAACAGCAGTGGTTGGTTCATTAACAGTTTGACCTTTTGAAGCACTTTTAGCTGCTTGAACTTGTTGTTGAGCTGCTTCTAAATCAACTTCGACACCCTTATCCATTTTTAAAACAATCGCTGCTACAATAAAAGATACCACAGTTGCTACTAAGATACCTAATAAGACATTAATATGTTGTCCTTCTGGAGCCATCCCTAAAATAGCGATAACAGAACCTGGTGAAGCTGGTGCACGTAAACCAGAACCTAATATTACGTTAGTAAAAGTACCAGCAACCCCACCTGCAATAACAGCTAAAATCATTAAAGGTTTCATTAAAACATATGGGAAGTAAATTTCATGGATACCACCTAAGAAGTGAATAATCATAGCTCCCCAAGATGAAGATTTCGCTGAACCTTTTCCTAATAAAGCAAAAGCTAATAATACTCCTAGACCAGGACCAGGGTTAGTTTCTAATAAGTAAAGAACTGATCTACCCATTTCAGTAGCTTGTTGCGTCCCAATTGGTGTTAAAATACCATGGTTCAACGCATTGTTCATAAATAATATTTTTGCAGGTTCAATTAAGATATTGGTTAATGGTAATAAATTAGCTTTCATTAAAATATCTACCCCAGCTGCCATAAAGTTATTGATACCTTCAACAACAGGTCCGATAATATTTAATGAGAAAATTGCTAAAATCAAACCAATAATACCACTTGAGAAGTTGTTGATTAACATTTCAAATCCAGTCGGAATTTTGTCACCAAAAGCTTCATCAAATTTTTTGATAGCATAACCACCTAATGGACCTAACATCATAGCACCTAATAGCATTGGAATACCTGATCCAACAATGGCACCCATGGTCGCAACTGTCCCTACGACACCTCCACGGAACCCATGAACCATTTCCCCACCTTTAAATGCAATTAATAGTGGGATTAAGTAGTTTATCATTGGACCTACTAATGCGGCAATGTTTTCATTTGGAAAATAGCCATCTAGAATAAATAAGGCTGTTATAATACCCCAAGCAATTAATGCTCCGATGTTTGGCATGACCATACCACTTAGGTAAGAACCTAATTTTTGAATTGTTGATTGTGATGATTTCATCAAAATCGCTCCTCTCTTTTTTCTGTACCTTGAGTATATGGCAAAGATAGGGCTTTCACAATAGTTCAACAATGCATACTTTGTCATACTATTGGTGATTTTTTTGACAGAATTGAATAAATTTGAGCGTTTTCAGTGATTGAATCTGATTTTTTGTCAAAAAAACCTCTTTTTGAGAGATTGTGTGTCAATGAACGAGGAAAGTATGATAGTTAATGATAATAAATATCCCTAAGCTTATATGTTCGTCCATTAGATAAATAAAATAGGAGCTACTAAGAATGTAAAAAAACCGTTTGTTTTTCATTCCCAGTTGCCCCATAATTTAATGGTTTTACTAAAAGTACATGGTGATTATAAATAACAGTCAAACATTGTTTTTACAGTGAGTTGGCCAAAGTAGAAAATTGAGTAATTTTTCGCTTCGTCGGCCTACCCCCACACAGTTGAGCCCCCTCAACCACTGCACTTGTAATTAGCGCGCAATAACTTGACTAAATCTATTTAGTTTATGCTTATCCTCATTACATTTCTAGTCAAGTCCATAATATTATGTAAAAATAACTAGTACTTTTTTATTCCATTTTTTCCTTAGAAATCTACTAATTGCAGGCAAGGTTCTGGTCAAGGGGAAAAGTAAAGCGACCCTTGACAGGTTCTTAGAAGTAATTATAATGTTTAAGGGCAAAAATGAAAGTATTACATTTGAATAGATGTTCTATCTGCTGTTAGCTACTCTTCGTCTTGATCGATTAACATTGATCCGATTAAAGGATAAGCTGATGCAACATTAGGAAATATTCGAATAATCCTTTCCCGTCTTCTAATCTCTTAATTTAACCGTTCGAGACAATTGGTACTTTTAAGTCTAGAATGAACAACCAATTCATTAAGATAAGGAAAGGCGTCTTCAAATCCCTCATCAAGAATCGCTAAGCTAGCTCGATATTTCTTATCGCCTTCATATAAATTCAGTGTAAAATATACTTGGGTCATGTTGATCCCTCCTGGTTTGTTTATTATTCTTAAAAACATTTACCAGTTATGGAGGGATTAATGACCCTTTCTTTTTACACAATTATATGGACTTTATCTTAATTTGATTTTAAAAATAAAAGTTTGCTCATTATTTTCGACTGCATAGTCAATTCCATAATTTTTAAGTAAGGTTTTAATGATATATAGTCCTAAACCATGACTATCTTCTTTATTCAAATCAAATTTGATGTCCATTAATGGTTTTAAATCAACTTCAGAATGTGTCACATTGGCGACACACAACCAGTCGTTTTTGACATCAATTGCGATGACACTATTAGGTTCTGAATATTTGACCGCATTACTAATTAAATTAGACAAGACCAAATTGAGTGCTTTTTTGCCAATTAGTAGTTGTTCTGATTGAATGTTACTGTCAAAGGTCAAATGATTGCGCGTGGCTAATTCATCATATTTTACTAAGACCGCATCTAACACCGATTTAATGGTGACCCATTCCTCATCATCCTTTAAATATTCTAAAGATGAAAAAGTTAAAATTTGTGAAATATTATATGTTAGCTCATTGGTAATATCCAAACATTTATCGATATACAAATCACGATTCTTATATTTACCAATATTATATTTCATATTTTCTAAAATTATTTTCATTCGCGATAAAGGTGTCTTCAATTCATGCGACGAACCTCTTAAAAAGTCATACTTCATCTGTTCGAGTTTGATGATTTCTTTATTTTTCACTTCGATATCATCGATCGAACTTAATAATGATCGGTATAATTCATTAATTTGTAATTTTAATTCTGCGATTTCATCCGCACTATTTACCTTTAAATACGCCTGTCGATCGAGTTGCATCATTTGATCGGTCACATCTTTTATTTCACTTACATTGCGCTTAATCATTTTGGCATAAATAAAGGCAATGATAATTGAAACGGCTATTGAAAAAATTAAACTTAATGGTAAAAATTTAAAACTGATGGACTTGGCTTCTTTTAACATATCAGCTGTCGATACAAAGTTAATCATCAAGTCACTACCCCTATTGGAATGAATGACCCGTTCTTCGACAATTAATGAATTGGTATTGCTGTTTAAATTAACATCAATGCCCTCATCTATCGCGAGTTCATTCGTATTCATCCCTTTTTTTATAAAGGCTTTAATATCATTACTACTTGAGAAAAATTCTAATGATTGAGTAATGTAATTTAAATCTTTGCCGTCTAGATGTTCAGCTATTTCATTCGCCTTAACTGTCAATTCATATTTGCGGGTTTCTAAATATGATTTAGGAAACATAAAGAAGACTAAAAGGTGAATCATCATAATAAAAAGCATGAGCACCGAAAAAATTTGAATAAACATTTTAGGTAATATTTTTAATTTTTTCATTATCTCTCCAATTTATAGCCAACGTTACGCACCGTCACAATACAATCTAACTGTAATTTCTTGCGTAACTCTTTAATATAGACATCAATGACGCGATCAAACGGTATCTCATCCGAATCTTTCCAAACATTATCTAATATTTGGCTTCGGGTTACCACCCGTCCTTCATTGCTAGATAAATATTTCAAGACTTCCAATTCCTTCACTTTCGAGTCAACGATTTCACCCTTTAACTTGGCGGTATAATTTAAAAAGTTAACCTCTACATCCTTGTAAACAAACTGATCCGTTGTCCCATAATATTTTTTCAAAAGGGTTTCAATACGAACTTTTAATACCGGTAATGAAAATGGCTTTTGAATATAACCATCTGCAAAATTCGTAAACGCATCGATTTTATAGTCTTCATCACCGAAAGCTGTCAACATAATCACCGGTAAATCTGACTTTGTGCGAATTTCTTTCAAAACATCAATCCCATTAATGATAGGCAACTGAATGTCTAAAATAATTAAATCGATGTCAGCATTAAATTTTGACAGTGCTTCCGCACCATCTTTGGCTTCAATGACCGAATAATTATATTCTTTTAAATATTCACTCACTCCTTCACGAATCATTTGATCGTCTTCAACTATCAATATTTTCATATAATCCTCCATTAATTGTTGTGACATAAAGACTTAATTGGTAGCAGGTATTATTAAGCTATCATCACTCAAACCCAATACGCTATCTATTAATAAAGTGTCTATGCGACAGGTCTAAACTTCTACTTGAATACTGCAAGAAATCACTTCAAAACATTAAAATACCGCTTACCTCTCTTTCCTTATTATATCAAAGGCAGAACAAGGTTTGGTAATCGTTCATTTTAAATTTTGAATTAACAATTAGAGCTGGGCGTAAACTTGATAAATTTAGTTAAGATTATTGTTCGTTAATTAAAAGCGCAGTGGTTGAGTGGCCTCAAACGGCGTCTTTCGACTTGTTTGAGGCCTACTCAACTGTGCGGGGGTGGGCAGACGAAGCGAAAATTATTCAATTTTCGACTTCTTGCCCACTCCCACACATACTCACACTTTTTACCTGCTTAACTTTTTACCATTAGAAAAACTGAATTCAAATAGTCGATTCTATTAGCCAAACAATCACCGATAACATACAGGTTAACAGGACTAGCTTCACATAAAGCGCGTCAAACAAAGACTGATCGCTTCTAGGGAAGGGGTGTCACTTCACCTACAGTCAGCCAAAGATTAACCGACAGTACATAAGTTAACTGGCGGAAATCTCACATAGAGTCCGCCAAATAATCTCTGATAACATATGGATTCACTCGAACCAACCTCACATGTAACCTGCTAAACAATAATTGATAATATAAGAGTGTATGACGGCACTTAACATACAGCCGCTATACACTGTTTGCCTTTTATATTTTAGGTCTATCTTGCCTAGCAAACATTGTTTTCCTTCCCTACTTTAGGATTATGTTGCCTACTAAATAGAAATACAATAAAGTGGATATTGATAAAATCATGGTTCTATCCAATATCCACTTAAAAATTTATTTAGTATCGATTAATAATTCACGAGGATTTTTTCTAATGGTTTGATATGAAGAGATAAACAGTGATATGACTAACACTAGCAAAATGAAACTTCCTACTAATAATAATGATTGTAAATCAACCTGAATCGAAAGATCAGAGAGGGTTTTAGTAAAGCCTTCTGTTTCTGCTCCAGCACCTAATTGACTTGAGGCTGCTTTTTCTGCAATTTCATTTAAGATATTATTATTAATTCTATCTAAGATAAGATTACTAATCTGAGTTCCGACTTTATTGGTGAGTAAGTAAGCACCTAACATGGCTGGCACACTAATTAGAATCATCTCCAACAAGTGTTGGCAGAATATTTGTCCTTTCGTTCTACCAATTGATAACATAATCGCAATTTCTTTTTTACGAGCATTCATCCAAAGCGTTAATAGTAAGGTGATAATAATACCCGCAAACACTAATGAACCGATTAATAGTTGGTTGGTAATCGCAAAGATTTTCGAAATCGATAATTGTAATGCTGGGTAATTAGCCGTACTCTTAATTAAATTATATTGTCTCCAATCAATGTCCAACTTCGATAATGTTTTGATGACTTGATCGACATTGACATTACCTTTTACGAAAAAGGTTGCATCTTGGTAGACAGCGGTATCCTCAGTATTACCATATACTTTCGCTGCGGTATCGATATCCGAGATAATATTGTTTTCATATAACTCTTGAGCGGCAACGACCCCACCTTTATTATGGCCATCAAATATCCCTTTGATTTCAACTTCAACCGTTTCATTGGCTTGTTTGACATTATCGGCATCATAAAGATTAGATTTTAATTTGATTTTATCGCCAATCTTTAAATTATTTTTTTGCGCTAAATCTTTATGAATTAACACTTTGTATTGGTCTTGGTCATTTAAATGACTACCTTCGATTAAATTAAAAGCACCTGAGACGAATTTCGTTTCTTTTTCAGAATTGTTGACACCGGTAATCATGACAGCATTTTTAAAGTTTTCTCGTTGGTTTTGTTCTGTTTGAGGTGTTTCGATTAACTCACCATCGACTAAGTCGGCAACACTGTTAATTCGCTTTACAAATGAATCCACGACTTCTGTCTCAGAAATTTTCTTAATGTCTTCGCCTTTAACATTTCCCCCACCACGAGGTGTCCCAAAATTGACTTGGCGGTTTATTTCCATTAAGAAACTACTATTAATATTACCAAAGGTCGAGCTTACCATTTCATTGGTTGATTGTTTGATGGAAACACTCATTAATCCGATTGAAGCCATGACTAAAATGACTAAAAAGATAATGAATGATTTTAAGCCTTTTTGGTTACATAGGAAATCGCATTTTTAAACATTAGTGATCCCCCTTATTCTTAACTGGGACCAATTGTTTGTCCTTCAACTCTAAGACAATATCGGCGGCATCGGCTACTTCGTTACTATGGGTGACCACAATCACGCATTTGCCTTTTTGTTTAGCAATGTCTTTTAAGATGTCAATAATCTCGGTCGCAGTTTCCTTGTCTAAATTACCTGTTGGTTCGTCCGCTAAAATAATAGGGGCTTTCGATACCAATGCCCGTGCGACAGCCACTCTTTGTTGTTGACCACCAGATAGTTTTAAGACATTACGATTGATTTGGGTTTCATCTAAGCCTAATTCCAATAAACTTTCTTTAGTCGCATCAGGATTGACTAGTTTTAAATTCTCCAGCGGGCTTAAATAATCGATTAAGTTATAATTTTGAAAGACTAGCGAAATATTATGTTTACGATGATAACTATAACCATTTTTTGCGATATCTTGCTCTTTAAATACTATTTGGCCACTTCTTGGTGTGTCTAAACCTGCTAATAGTGACAGGAGGGTCGATTTACCAGCACCTGATTTACCGATGATGGCATAAAACTTGCCGGACTCAAATGATTGGTTCACTAACGATAAAACTTTTTCATTGCTATTTTTATATTGATACGTAACGTTTTTTAATTCAAGTATTTTCATTGTTAACTCCTAACTAATTTCTGATAAGATGGTCTTCGGTTTCTTTAATAAAATGATCGAACAGGATAACATAACGGCTAAGAAAATAATGACCAGTAATAAGCCATAAGCCATCCCAAAGTGGGTTAAATTATCACCGATATTCTCAATCGGTAACATTTGGCTGCCGATACTTTCGTTGGTAATCGAATTGAAAAAATCGGTTAAGAAAAATTGATTTAGCTGCCATCCAAGGATAAAGGAAAGTACCGCCGCTGGTAAGGAAACGAGCAGTAGTTCCAAGATAAACTGTGAAATAATGACCTTTTTACTCATGCCGATAGCTAAGAAGATGCCTATTTCATAGATTCTTTCTCTTAGCCATAAGACTAAGATTAAGGAAAGAACGATTAAGCCACCTAAAATCATGGCATTGGTCACAATTTCAATAATCTGTTGCATACTTTGCAAGGCCGTAAGGGTCTTTTGGAATGCTTTATCATTTTTCTCGACTTCATATTTTGACCAGTCAATGGGTAAATTTTTGATTTGTTCATGAGCTGATTCTAAATTTTCAACTGAATCGGTATGGAGGGTTAGTTTATTCGTGATCATTTGATCTTTGTTTAGTCCCAATTGTTCCTGACTGGTTTGATAATCGACAAAAAAGGTGTTCTCACTAAAATCTGAACTTAATCCCGTGTAACTCTCTTGCTTTTTCCCTGTAAAAATGCCGCTAATGGTATATTCCATTGTTTTATGTACGTTTAAGCTTTCGGTATCGACTAACTGCAAACGAATGGTATCATTCAATTTTAAACCATTTTTATCGGCAAATGCTTGGTGAACGAGTACATGATGGTGACTGTCAGATTGAATCGGTTGCCCAGCGACGAGTGTAAACACGCCACTTGAAAATAACAAGTCTCGTTGGGAATCATTGGTGGCTTGAACATCGACCACATTTGATAATTGTTCCGGGGTATCTTCACGGAAAATTTGTTGTTCCCCTTCAATTACTTGGTGATCCACTAATTTAGCCAAACTTTGATATTCAGGATTAATGTCCTCTATTTCCTTAATACTCTTTAACTGTTCGAAATCTTTCATCGCAAACGAAGAACTATCATTTTTAGTTATCGATAAAGAGGAGTTTGAAATTTTAAAAACATTATTTTCAATTTGTTGACTTGCATTTAAGATGGTTAAACAAGTAAATAAACTTGTTAAAATAAACATCAATATTAGAAAAATAATGAATGTTCGGTGTTTTTTGCGGGTAATATAAGCCCACGCATTTTTTTGTATATTCAAAATATCCCCTCTTTATCATTTATTAACATTTTAATCTAAACTTACTTTATAGACATAAGGATATAATTTCCCAGTAATATAAAATTCATTATCCTTAATGTGTGCAATACCGTTTAAGGTATCAATACTAGCGATTTGCTCTTCATCCATTGTCTCATCGATGATTGAGCGGACATCATATTGATCGACCACTTCTCCTTTATTCGTGTCAATCTTAACAATTTCATCACGATAAAGTCGATTTGCATAAATATATCCATTATAGTATTCTAATTCATTTAATTTTGAAGCGGCTAATTTACCATTCATAATTTTGACTTTGTCTAATACTTCAAACGTCTCTGGATCATGTTTATATAAAGTGCTTGACCCATCCGAACGCCAAAGTACTTTGTTTTCTGAATCATAACAAAGCCCCCATCCTTCTGTTTCCATTGGGATTTCTTCTAATATTTCAAATGTTTTAGGGTCACGTTTTAGAACTAATTTTTCCTTCCAGGTCAATTGCCATAAATATTTGTCAGTATGCGTAAGACCTTCACCAAAATAATTATGTGGTAGGAGTTGATCATCTTCTAATTGACCAGTTTCTAAGTTAAATTTTCCTATTTTGGATTGTCCTTGTAACCCTGTTCCTAAAATTAATTCATTGTCTTGATTGAGTTCTAATCCTTGCGTAAACAGTGGTGTGTTAACGGGATACTTTTCAAGTAAATTGATTTCACCAGCTGAAACTTCAGTTGTGTAGATGATATTTGCCGTTAACAGGCAAAGTAGTACGATAAAACTCTTTTTCATCGGTGATCTCCTAGTTATGATTGTTGATAAATTCATCAATTAATCGTGCCATTTCTTCATATTGGGTCATATAAATTAAGTGGTCCCCTTCTAAAACATGAGTTTCAACTTCGTCTGGGTTTTCAGATAATAATTTATGTTGCATTTCCCAATCTTCCGTAATTTTATCCATGAATTCACGCCGCATTTCGATATCTTCATAAGAATCTTGAGCTAATAAGTATAATGCTGGAATGCCAGAAGGAATTTTTTCATCTTTGAAGTCCATTAAAACTTGATTTGAACGGTTACTCTCATCCACCACATCGGGATTATTTAAGTTCAATTGTGCAATGTATCGATATTGAAGATTCACTTCATCGTCTACATCTGGAATCTCAGGTAAATCGGTCGCTTGACCACTATCATCGATTGGTGCTTCTTCGTGTTGCATTTCCATAAAGCCGTTCATCATTGGGGTACTCGTATCCATCCCAATCACACCTAAGACTTCATCTTGATACATTTGTGAATATTTTAAAGCATATAAACCAGATAATGAATGGGCCACTAAATAGTATTCTTTAACATCCATTTGTTCTAATGCACTATGTAACTCTTCGGTAATGTTTTCAACTGTACGCTCTTCATTACTTACATCAGATAATCCATAACCAAATGGCTCAACCACTAAAATATGATATTTTTTAGCTAAGGCATCCAATAAGTTTTTATGGGTTAAAGGTTGAGAAGCTTCACCTAAACCTGGCATGAAGACTAATGTTTTAGATTCCCCTTTATGTTCTGCACCTAATTCATAAACGTTCATTTGTAAATCTTTGACCGTAATCTTAGTACCATAATCTTTGATTAATTTTTTTAATTCTTCTTTATCCGTTGGAATCGGATCTTTTTCTTCTACATGTTCTTCTTTCGTCGTCGCAGATGACTCTGTTGTTTCTTCCATATCGCCTTCCATATTGCTTTCCATGGTTTCTTCCATCGATTCTTCCATGGTTTCTTCCATGGTAGTGTCTGATTCGTTCATGTCTTCCATTTCTTCTGTCATTTCAGTATTATCCATTTCTTCTGCATTCACAGGATAAAGTGGAAGTGCCACTAAATTACTACTTAATAATGATGCAATTAATAATTTTGTTTTGATACTGTTTTTCATTTAAAAACATCCTTTCATATTTGATAGCTTAACTTTATCACAAGTATATAAAATGAATATGAAATGGATTTTGGAAAATAAAAAAACTAGATTTCAATTATAAGTTAGGCACAAGTAATATGATTTAACAAAGTACTCTAGGGCAGTGAGTTTTAATCCCCTTCACCCCCATGGAGGTGAAAAATTTTTAAGCGACATTTTGCAGCTGTTCTAGCTCTTCCATGAAGCATTCTTGGGCGCGGATGAATAGCCTAAGATTTTACGAGGATACGCGTTAATCCACGGTTGGATTCGTTCAATCTCTACATCTGAGACATTTTCTATCCGTGTTCCTTTAGGAATAAAGCGACGTACCAGGCAGTGCATATTCTCTTGGCTTCCGCGTTCGTAAGAAGCGTATGGGTGAGCATAATAGATATCGATTGCACTTTCTAGGGCCTCCTTAAGGGCAGTCATCTCACTGCCCTTATCTAGAGTCGATTCAAAACACTTGTGACTATCCAGAACTAAGTATTAGACCCCTTGAAGGAATTAATAATAAAATTAAAGTACTCAAGTGTAATGCTTATGGCTATCGGAATTACAATCACTTCCGTCACCGAATTCTTTTAATATCAAGACTGTATGTTTCAAGGAAACACAAAAAAGGAACTAAGCTACAAAAAAGTAGCTTAATTCCTAAAAAGTGTTTTATCAACCCTATTTGACAAAGAGCCATTTTTACTTATATTAATCTAATGATTCTTAGATTATATTAAATTCTTTTAACATATCTTCGATATCTGTTCCCTTAATAAGTTTTGCAACTTTCATTTTTTGTAGTGGTGAAAGTGGAAGTTTTGGTTTTTTCCCATCAGATAATGCAATCATACCATTTAATAGATATCTAATGTCGTATCTAGATGCATAAACTTCTGGCACAGCTTTTTCTACTCCACAAAGTACATATACTGCTTCCATTGCTGTTCTTCCTGAGTACTCAGTTGTAAATACTGTATCTCTTCCTGGATCATCTAATGTTTCAGCAAATTGTCCTAAGAAAGCAAAGTTAACTCCACCCTTTGGAACTACATAAGGTCTGTCTCCTGCTTTTCTTGGCATGAATTGAGATGTAATATAAGGCATCATAACTGGAACTGCAGTACAAGTTTCTGCAATAACATCAATTTCATTAACAGGTACACCAATATGATATAACCATTCTTTTGTGATTTCTTTACCTGTACAATCTCTCATCTTCTTCTTGATGTAGTCACCTTCAACATCAGTAAATAGACCGTAAACCCATACACAAACATCATTTTCAGGTTGTTCTGGATATTGGCCTTGTCTGTTAATTGTCCAAGACATTAACCAGCTTGAGTCAACACAAGTTACAATACCACCTGTAACAGTTTTTCCGCCATAAGGACTTCTCTTAGTAATTTTTTCAATATATTTTGGAACGGATTCATCATGGCAAGTTACGGTACAAGATTCCCAGCTACTCTTTTCTACATCGGAGCAGAATACTTCTGGATTACCAAAATCATCAGATTTCTTTGCAATGTTTTTCCACATTTCCCAGCAACCAGTTTGTTCGTCACTAAGTTCTGCTGGAGTATTATCATCCCCATAACTTGAGTTTTCAGTCATTGATCCATTCGTTATAAATACTAAATCATTATCTGTTAAGTCAATGGATTTGTCATTGCCATCTTTATCTTCAGCTATAATTTTTGTAGCTACTTTTCTATTTTCTGATATATCAAAGTCAACGTCTGTTACTTTAATATTGTATTGGAATTTACATCCGTGGTTTTCTAGATATTTAACCATTGGTTTTACAATTGAATTGTATTGGTCATATCTTGTAAATCTAAGAGCAGATAAATTTGTAAGTCCTCCTACGTGGTGGATGAAACGATTTAGGTATAATTTCATTTCTAGTGCAGAGTGCCAGTTTTCAAAGGCAAACATTGTTCTCCAATATGTCCAGAAGTCAGAATTTAAAAGTCCATCTGAAAAGATATCTTCAATAGCCTTATCTTCAAGAAGCTCATCTTTAGTCATGCAAAGTTCTGCAATTTCTTTAACTTCGTCTTGAGTTAAGTTAAATTTACCATCATCATATCTTTCGCCTTGTTTATGAGTTATACGACAGTTACTATAGTTTGGATCATCGTAGTTAGTATAGAAGTAAGAATCTAATATACTCATTTCAGGGTCTTCTAAACTTGGGATTGAACTCCAAATATCCCATAGACATTCAAAGTGAGCTCCAGTTTCTCTACCACCACGGGCAACATAGCCTCTAGTGTCCATATAGTCACCATCGAGTGATCCCCCTGGAATATCTAGTTGTTCCAAGAAAGTTATTTTCTTACCTTCCATGTGGGCATCCCTAATTAAGAAACAAGCTGCAGTAAGTGATGCAATTCCTGTTCCTACTAAGTAAGCAGATTTTTCTTCAATTCCTTTAGGCTTTCTAGCTTTTACTAATCTTTGGAAATCTCCATTAGTAAGTTGTAATCTTTTATCATGAGTTTTAAGTTCCATAATATCCTCCTTAAATAATTCTTTATCATTTCTTCTATATTTATTAAATCATTGTTATGATAAAGTATCATCTCCCAAAAGAGGATCCTTGGGTAACTTTTACTCAATTTCAAAAGTTTGGGTAAAGATACCTAATTTTTCACTTCTTTTTAGGGCTTCTAGAATATTTCCGTCCATGAGGTCTCCTAGCCTACGTGTTACAGACTTTGGGTCAGTCTTCATATCTGTTGCCACCCATTGAACTAGGGCAGAGCTTAGGGCACACTGATAAAAATAGGCTATTAGTTTCACATCTATGTCTTTTGCAGAAGTGTCTTTAGCAACTCTTTCCACGTACTTTGTCATAATTTCTCCAGAGATAGAAAATATATACTTTTCAAGCTCAATCTTGTAGTCAGACTCATACATATGCTTAACAACTTTTTTATTTTCTAATATAAACTTAGCTGCGGAAATAAAACTTTCTTCCCAAGATAGGGTCTCATTAAATTCTTCTACAACATTTTCAAGTTCTTCATCAAAAATTTCCCTTACAAGTTGTGATAAGTTTTCATAATGATAGTAGAAGGTTTTTCTTTCTATTTTGCACTGTTTTGCAATTTCTGTAACAGTTATATTATGTAAATTCTTTTTATTTAAAAGCTTTATAAATTCATGTTTAATTAAATCTTTTGTATAATTTTTCACCATATATGGACCTCTCTCTATCATAAACTTATATTTATCACATATTCCCATTATAACAAGAATTAAATAATTAGTTTAATCTTTTATTAGGCTAATATTTCTAATCTTTTACTTTAAATTATAAAATAATTTGATTTATAAGGGGAATTTTATGGGCGAAAGAAGGAAATTCAACATGGTAAAATTATATAATACATACAAATTTTGAATTTTTATAATTTATTATATTATTCCAGAGCAAAGAAAAAACAGCCCATAAAAGAGCTGTTTATGTCATGTACTGACCTCCAAAAGTTAGATCAAGAAATTCAAGCTTTGGAGGTCAGTACAAAGTGGTCAAATCTTAAGGGCTTTTTTAATGCAAATCAGTTGTTGTTTAACCAGTTGACAACGGCTGTAAGCATTAGCCCCAGCCCAATTGGCATCATATTCTCGTCAAAATTCACTCCAGGATTGTGGTGGCTAAAGTTGTTACCCGGCAATTTGCAGTTTACATTGAAATAGGCGGTTGGAACTTTTTCAGCCACAAGAGCCATATCTTCGCTTGCCATTATTTTTGTATCTGGAATGAGTTCGCCATCAAAATCACTATTTTTTAGATAGCCCACAATTTCTCTTGTGAATTCCGGGTCTGAATAAAGGCTTGGAACTCCGGTGAAAAAGTCAAGATCGATTTCAGCTTTTGTTGAGATCTTTAATCCTTCAATAATTTCCAGCATTCTTGATTTTAATTTATTTCTAACCTCCGGACTGTATGCACGAAGTGTTCCTTGCATTTCTGCAAGATCCGGAATAATATTTGAGTTTGAACCGGCACTTAGCATTCCAAAGGTCAATGTACTCGTTTCTTGAGGTGGACATTCGCGGGCGATTAGCTCTAAGAAGTTTGTGTAAATATTGATAGCTACATGTATCGGATCAATTGTAGTGTGAGGATATGCGCCATGGCCGCCTTTACCTTTAATTGTAATTTTAAAGTTATCTGAGCTTGTTGCAAAATAGCCTTCATTGTAACAAATTGAACCTGTTTCTCTATCAAGCGCTGTGTGAAGTGCAAGAGCCCTATCCACCTGAGGATTTTCTAATACTCCGTTCTCAATCATCATTTTAGATCCTGCAAAAATTTCTTCAGCAGGTTGGAACATAAATTTCACTGTGCCCTTGAAATTTGCCTTTTCTTTTAATAGAGCTTTTGCAGCAGTTAGGGCAATCGAAGAATGGAGATCGTGGCCACAGGTGTGGGCAGTATTTCCGGTTGAAGCAAAGGGCAAACCACTTTCTTCATTCATTGGAAGGGCATCCATATCTGCCCTAATCATAATGCATTTTCCTTCACCTTTTTCACCTTGAATCAGGGTAGATAAACCGGATGTACCATATTCTTTCACTTCAAGGCCAAGTCCTTCGAGCTCACCCTTTACATATGCCTTTGTTTTTGGTAAATCCAGTCCAGTTTCCGGAATTTGGTGCAAGGCTCTTCTTTTTTCAATTAGTTCATCTTTGTATTCTAAAGCTTCTTTAAAATAATCAGTCATAATTACTCCTTACATATTTAAACTTCTCTTTTGCAACTTGCGTTTCCTTAAATATTTTTCAGTTAATATTGGAGTGATCATGCTCGTTAGCACCACCCCAAATGCAATTTGTGCAACCGCAACCCTTGCAATTTCATATACACTCGGGTCAGCTGCGGTGATTATCGTAGAAACAGAAACTTTCTCATATCCATCCTTTTCAAAAAGTCTAAATGCTATATCTATAAGCACCTGTTTTCTTTCTTCTGGATCTTTTGCATTTCTCTTTGCAAAATCTCACCATCTATTAACCGACACTCGTTCTTTAATAAAGATTATCACTTTCTTATACCTTTCTCAACAGTGCCCTGTAATTATATTCTGAGTAGGGTATAAGTTTATTTACTATAAATAATACGCTTAACGCTTATAATTTTAATAGCAAGCACAGTAAGTATACGGACACTTACGAAAAAATGATAAAGCAGCCTTTTGAGGGGCACTACATTGTATATCGTCTTTTTTTAGTCTATCTCAGTTCTTTTTCCTCAAGTTCTTTTAGTGTAGTTCCATCTTCCATTTTCCATTCAGTTTTACCATTTCTACTCATCCCAAGTACAAACATAGCTGCATATGATGGACTATTGAATAAATAGTTTTTTGTTAGTTTACCATCTATTATTTCATTATTAGCTTTACATTTATCACGTAGTTCTTTTATACTTTTTGATAAACTTTTTGAATCAATCATCTCTATCATACTATCTTTTAGTACGACAAATCCTTCACTTGTTCTTTTACATTTAGCATTAATAATTTTTACTGATTTTTTCGTCTTAGTACTTAGATATAATATTTCATCATCATCGATTTTATTTTCTATTTTTAATTCTTTCTTAACCATAGGAACGAATAATTTATACCCTAGTACACCAAGAACCATTTTTGAATACTCTATAAAATCCTTTAATTCTGATTCTTTTTCTTCCGTTACATTCCCAGGGTTTGGGTCGTTTCCATTTCTTACTTTGTATCTATCTACATCGATAGCCATATTGGTAAATTTATTCTCTAGATATGAGATTTCTGTAGGTCCAAATGAGTTATTTTGTGTGGTTAACATGACTGCATCTGAAAAATAAATTTCATCTTTTAAGTGTTCTGATACCCTAAATAGAACTCCCTCTCCATTTTTTCTTATTCCAGCTTGTCCTATATAAACTTCATCATCACCGTCTTCGTTCTTACCAAATAAAAAATATACTCCACTTTGCTTTAAATCTTGCCTGTCTTTGCATTTTTCGAGATATGGTCTTGGGACCTTATAGGCTAATCCTGTCCAATTTGATAAGGTACACTTTATTCTTCCCGTAACTTCTCCATCCATTAAAAAAAGATTGAAATTTTTGCTATTATTCATTTTGTACTCCTCTATTTTCTTGACATCAATATCACGCTCTCCACATGTGTCGTGAATAATCTATGTATGAAAAACTAGATGTCGAATAAGATATAAGATTGTAATTAACTGTCATTGCTTTTTAATTTTGATATTTTTCTCTGGATCTCTCTTATATCATCTAACTGCGTCTCTTGATTCATAATCATTTCATCTAATTGAAATTGTAATAATAATCGTTCTTGTTCAACTTTATCTTTACTCTTAAATTGATAGGCAGGAGACAATAACTGTCCACCTTCAATAAAATAATGCTGGTCCTTCGTCATTTCAACGAAGGTCTGATCATGAGAAACTAAGACGACAGCTCCAGGATAATTCTTAATAAAGCCTTCTACAGACTCTAAAGTATCAATATCTAAGTAGTTAGTAGGTTCATCTAATAATAATAAATTATGGTCTCCTAATAAAACTTTAGCAAATGACAAACGTACTCGCTCACCACCTGATAAAACATTTGCTTTTTGATAAATTACTTTATGGTCAAAACCTAAAGAAGCTAAAACATTTTTTATAACAAAATCAGACTGTAAGCTCCCTTTTCTTACATTGTGATAAATCGAGTCATTCAAATCAAGTACATTGAAATTTTGGGAAAAATAACCAATATTTAATTGTTGGGAATAATACCCTTTTAATGATTGTCTTAATATGGCTCTCAAAAAAGAGGTCTTTCCTGATTGATTGGGTCCACTTATAGACAACTTATCTCCAAAAGTTATTTTAAAGGGAGGATAAGAAAATAACTCTATATTCTCAATAAATAATTTACCTTCATTTAAATTAATTAAGGTAGAAGCATCGTTATCCAAGTTTCCTACTTCTTTGAATATAAAAGAACGCTCTCTAATCGGAGCTTCTACAGGATTCAATTTCTCAATCCTCTTTTCTAGAGCTTTAGCTGATTTAGCCATTGCTTTTTCTTGAGCATCGTATTTCCCTGCATAAGAATTTACTTTGTAGTCCGATCTGCTTACATTCTTTTTTCGTTTTTTGAAAGTTGAGGCTCTTTGTAAACGTCTATGAGCTTCGTTTTCTAATTGCTTAACTTTATTTTGATACCCACTATAAGCTTCTTGATGTTGTCGGATCTTCAACTCTTTCACGGCATGAAAATCATCATAGTTTCCAGAATAAGTTTGCACTTTTCCTCGATCTATTTCCCAAATGTTATTAACTAATTTATTCAGAAAGTGTCGATCATGGCTTACAAGAATTAAGGTTGCTGCTGACTCTCTTAACAATTCAATCAATAAATTCAAATTTTCTACATCTAGATTGGAAGTAGGCTCATCCAAAATCAAAATATCTGGATGTGATTGAATCGCTTTTTGAATCAAGGCCATAGATTGTTCTCCACCAGACATAGTGGAAGTCTCTTTTAACTGGGGAATATATGCTATTCTGCCGTGAATTTCTATCTCTCCATGAAAATCATTGTCTTCAGCCGTTATCATTTTTAAAAGGGTTGATTTTCCTTTACCATTTCTGCCTACAATCCCAATACGATCTGCTTTCTTAATTATCAATGAGTCTATTTCAAATAAGACACGATCTGCAATTTCCTTTTTTATATTATTTAATTTAATTGCTGGCATTATATTAGCCTCCTTTTCATCTTAAACAAAAAGCTAGACTAAAAATAAGCACACAAAAAGACATGGTTAGCTATCAACTAACGGTCTGACTGCATACTTCTCCCTTGATTTAGGCGGAGAAATTTAGTCTAGAGAATTAGTTAATTGATAACACCATGTCTTTATACCTCTCGTTTCTATTTATTAACTATATTTTAACATAGATGTTCTATTTCATCATCTATTTTCTAGTAATCATCTAATTATTATGCTACCATCCTTTTACAATTAAAACCCACAACTTATCCAGAGCAAGCGGAGGGAATTGGCCCGATGAAACTGCAGCAACCTACTTTTTAGCAAGGTGCTAAATCCAACTCAAAAGAGAAAGATGAGTCTAAACTATTATTTCTAGCACGACGAATCTCGTTGTGCTTTTTAATTGAATAAATTACTCAAAATGGTTGGAATGTTGCCAGAGAAAAAATTACTTCTGAAGAGTTTATTGAGGGGATTAGAGCGCTAGGTTTTATGCCCCACTTAAGATTTCGAAGAAGTCAAAGTGGGGAATTGAGTGAACATGATTGGATATTTTTAGTGAATACGCATCAGCCTAATGCCGGTAGTCATATTGGTAGAGTCTGTCTTTGTTGTGTTGGAAATGGGGGTATTAATGACTACCAAAGCTTTGAGGAGGCATTTGATCAGGAGACTTATGATTCATTGGTGGATCGGTTTTTTGACTTCACTTAAACAGACGCAAGCTACAATTCTATAAACAAATAACGACAAGTAAAGAGAGTCACAGCACTACGCATCCTAGCATAGTGCCTATGTCCCTCTTTATTGATTGACAGTTATTACTTCCCCTGTTTTCAATCTAACCTCAACTTTTCCATCGTGTATTATTACTTGACTTACTAATCGATGAACAAGAGCTTCTTCATACTCTTCAATCTCAACAAAGGCAAACATCTCACCTATGAAGAACGGTGTCAAATTTCAATTTTGGTACATGAAAACTATTCAAATCGTCACATTGCTAAATCCATTGACCGTGCCCCACAAACCATCAACAATGAAATAAAACGTGGGACAATTCGTCAAATCCGTCGTCAAAAACTAGGAGATAAAGTTTATACGTATACCTACCAGGTTTACGACCCAAAACTTGCTCAATCACGCTATGAAGACTTACGTAAAAATTCAGGTAGACGTCCTAAATGGGTTGATTCCACTGACTTTATTGATTGGGCTGATCAAAAGATGTTAGAAG
>NZ_AUAT01000007.1:59337-98712 GCF_000428865.1 Eremococcus coleocola DSM 15696 | reverse complement strand
CTTCTAACATCTTTTGATCAGCCCAATCAATAAAGTCAGTGGAATCAACCCATTTAGGACGTCTACCTGAATTTTTACGTAAGTCTTCATAGCGTGATTGAGCAAGTTTTGGGTCGTAAACCTGGTAGGTATACGTATAAACTTTATCTTCTTGTTTTTGACGACGGATTTGACGAATTGTCCCACGTTTTATTTCATTGTTGATGGTTTGTGGGGCACGTTCAATGGTTTTAGCATTGTGACGATTTGAATAGTTTTCATGTACCAAAATTGAAATTTGACACCGTTCTTCATAGGTGAGATGTTTGCCTTTATGTGATGATGTGCTAGAATTAGTATGCGTCATGTAATTTCATCCTTATCTATTGAGAGTGTGGTAACTTCAATAATAACATGAAATTCACATGGCATTTTTTTATTTAATTGGATTTTTTGAAGTGGCTAACTTCATTATAAAATCCGCCATTTTAATTCAAATAAATGTAAAGAAAAATTTACAAATATGAGGGGAGATTCAGCCGTTCGAATATTATACCACAAGTATATTTATGGTATAATAATAAGCAAGAATACTTTATCTTTATAAAGAGAAAGCAATGGAGGAAATTATGATTGAAAAAATTATTGACGACAATGAAAATATATTGTGGCGAGGAAAGCCCAATGCCTTCCTTTATATTGTAGGCGATCCAAGAATTTATTTAATTGCATTAATTTGGGGAATTTTTGACTTCTTTTTTATTTCTATTTTTTTAAGAGAATTTAACCTTATGCGTGGATTTTTTATACTTTTCTTTATAATTAATTCATCTTTTTCCTGTATGGTTTGCAATTTTAATGCCGATTTACAGGCTTTTAAATTGTGGGTCTATAGAATATGCAATTACAGACAAGAGAGTTTACATCAGCCAGGGAGTTTTTGGAAAAGATGTAAATAATTATGAGCACAGAGAGCTTACAAACTTGAAAGTAGAAGTAAATTTTATGGAAAACATCAAGGGACGTGGCACAATTATCCTAACTTATAATGGCGAATCAGGAAATTCATCTTACAGCTTTAAGGCTGATGCAAATAAATTTATTTCCATTGAAGATCCCTACGATGTCTACAAACTTCTTAAAAAAGTATCTCTCGATGTTTCAACAGACCAAGCCTTTCCTAACGCCTATAGACCAAAAGAGAATGAAGGCTACAACACAAAATATAAAAGATAACTTAAAAGACAACAAAAAGGTCACTGAAAGCATGTCGTGGAAGAAAATAATACTGTCAATGTCCCTCTTGATCGGGAAGAATTGCATATTACTCGGAATGCTAATCCAGATACTACCGTGGATGCTGATGTGGATACCTTTGGTGAAGATGAAACGATTGTTATCCCATTAACTCAAGAAAAAGTTAAAATCGATAAAGAAACAGTTGTAACTGGTGAAGTAAATATCGATAAAACAACTTCTATAGAGAACCAAGAAGTTTCTGAAAATGTACGTCGTGAAGTAATTGATGTAGACGGCGACCAAGAACTACTCAAAGAAGACAGAACTGAATATTAAACTATGACAAATAATACTGCTTAATTATAGAAGCTAGGGTCTGGACAAAATGTCCAGACCTATTTTTTATATTAATTGATTTACTGGAACCATAAGGAACACCTTATCTTTCTAAAGAAACTAGTAAATAAGTATGATAACTAATACATAATATAAATAATCTTCAGCTTACAAGATCCTAACTTAACCTAGCTTTATTTGCTATAATATAAGCAAATAAGCCCTAAATTATGTTTAAATATAGGAGGTTTCGTATGCCTACAATCCTTGTAGTCGAAGATAATGACGATATCAATGAACTACTTAAAACCATCTTGGTGTCCCATTACCAAGTCATCCAAGCCTATTCTGGAACGGAAGGCCTAGCCTATTTTCATAACCAAGCGCCTGACCTCGTCCTTTTGGATATTATGCTACCTGGTAAGGATGGTGGCCAAGTTTTAGCTAAAATCAGACAGTCTTCCAATATCCCGGTTATTATGTTGACCGCCATTAGTGACAAGAAAACTGTAACCCAATATCTCTTAAATGGCGCGGATGATTATATTTCTAAACCTTTTGATGAAGCGGAAGTCTTAGCCCGCATTCAAGTTTGCCTCCGCAACCGCCAAGCACCTGTTCAAAGTCAGCTTAGCTTTTGTGACTTAGAACTCGACGAAGAAACATATCAATTACTATGCGGTGGCCAAGCCGTCCAACTAAGACTTAAAGAATACGATATCCTTAAACTCTTATTCAATCATCCCCAACAAGTTTTTACTAAGGAGCAACTCTACGCTTCCGTCTGGGGACAAGACTACTTACCAGGTGATAACAACCTTAACACTCACCTTTCTAATATTCGAAAAAAAATCAAAAAAATAAGCCCCAATCATGATTACATTGAAACCATGTGGGGCTTGGGCATTCGCTTAAAGGGAAAGGAATAAACTTATGTGGATTATTTCCGTGGCTGCAGCCATTATTGTGATTCTTATCATTTATATCCTCTCCCTTCGACGGGCCCTCAAAGGGCTTTCTAGCTTAGTGGAGGAGAAACAAAATAACCAAAGTAATCTTCAATTAACCAATCAATCCTCCCATAAATCCTTGGATCCATTAATTAAAGATTACAATAAACTTTTTAATGAAATTCAAGCCAGTAAACAAGCAATCAAGCGCGACCAAGCCTACTTAGACCAAACCCTCCACAATGTCAGTCATGATATTCGGACGCCCCTAACTATCTCGAAAGGATACGTCCAACAATTACGCAAGTCTCAACCTGATGACCCTTATTTAGAGAAAATCGACACCAATCTAACGAGTATTTCCCAACGTTTAGAAGACTTACTGCTCTACCAAGACCTCTTAGAAAATCAAGTCAAAATCGATGGTCAAGCGATCAATTTATCTGACCTAGTCAAACGCAAGCTAATGACCTATTATGATGCTTTTGTTGAGGCTGATTTTCAGGTTGACTTAGATATTGCAGACCAACTTTATATTCAAGCAGATGCCCAACAAACCGAGCGAATTCTAGACAACCTATTAGGAAACGTCTTACAACACGGCCAAAAAACCATGGCAATATCTTTAGGATTATTAGCGGACCAGGTTTACCTCCAGGTCCAAAACCAAAGTAAACAAGCTATCCGCAACTTAGCCCAATTAACCCACCGCTTTTATTCGGAAGACTTGTCTGGTAGTGAGAAATCTTCTGGCTTAGGCCTTTATATTGTCCAAGAACTCATGGATAAAAATCATGGCTACCTAGAATTGGACTATGACGATACCTTATTTTCCGTTAACTTGGTTTGGCCAAGCTTCAATTCCGATGATTCAAGCAAAAATAACTAGCAGATAAAAACAGACTTGCAAGATTGCAAGTCTGTTTTTTTGTGGGTCATTACAATGATTTTTGTCGGAAGACCCAATAGGCCAACCCATTCACCACTATGATCGTGCCAATAGTGGCGAGTAAGTTCTGCGTCCAAAAGTCTTGACTCCAGTCCAATTGCCAGGCAAGATCAGTAGCTGCTTGGAAACTAAAAGGCGCTAACCATTCAATTTGTGATAAGGTTATCACCACGGTAGTAATCAAAGGCAGAACAATGGTTGAAATCACCGCACCGACATTGGAAAAGAACCAATAAAGAATCAAGGTTGCGACCGCAAATATAGCTAGGATATTCAGAAATTCAACTGAAAATATTTGCGAAAAGTCTTGCCAAAAGTCCATATTAATTTGGCCCCATCCATGCCGGAAACCTGCGATTAACATACCGATTCCATAGTAGAAAACTAATTCTAAGAATAAGGCAACGACAAAGACAACAATTTTAGAGATAAAATATTGGAGTCGAGTCACACCCATAGTCAGGATGTTTTTATAAGTTTGCCGGCTCGTGTCATAACCAATAATCATGACAAAGAGCGGCAGTCCAAAGTAAATCATCAGTGAACTCATGTTAGACATAGCTTGAGCAGCTACATCCGCTGTCCAGGTCATATCTTGGAACCTTGCTTGGTTTTGGGCCGCTTGGTCGCTTTCCATCCCAATATGACCAATGGCTTCAAACCAAACGGTCATTGCTTGATAAAGCGTCAAAACAATTAGAGTGATATAGAAGCCGGGTGATTTAAACAAACGATAGAAATCTGCTTTAAGTGAATGTAACATTAGGCTTGCGCTCCTTTCTCTTGAACTAATTGGGTGAAGTAATCTTCTAAATTATGTCTAGAATAATGAATGCCGTCAATTTGAATACCAGCATTTAATAGGAGGACGATAATTTCATGAACATGATGGGTTTTGCCAAAGATATGTAATTGATGATCATTGACCACCTTAAAGGTCAAATCGAGTTTATCCTTAATTAATTGGCTAGCGGCTTGAATTTGATTACTTTCGAGAATAATAAAGTCTTCGCTCAGATGATCAAAATCAGTCTTAGAAATCTCACGGACTAACTGCCCTTCATTAAGGAAACCAAACCGGTTAGCTACTTGATAGAGCTCAGATAAAATATGAGACGAAATAATAATCGAAATACCAAATTCTTGATTTAGTCGCCGAATTAACTGGCGGAATTCGACGATGGCCAGTGGATCCAAACCGTTAATTGGCTCGTCCAAAATGAGTAGGTCAGGTTTGGACAACATGGCAATGGCAATCCCTAATTTTTGCTTCATACCGAGGGAGAAGGTTTTAAATTTTTGGTTACGGGCGTGGTACAAGTTAACATATTTCAGAGTTTCAGCGATTACCTTTTCTTGATCCACCATACCGCGAAGAATAGCATAATAACGCAAATTTTCTTCAGCGGTTAATTGGTCATAGGCCACCGGAGTTTCAATTACAGATCCAGTCCGTTTTAAGGCTTTTGACCATTGAGCAGTGTTTTGCGAACCGAAGAGGGATATTTTACCGCCTGAGTCTGAAATCAAACGGGTGATGATTTTGAGTAAAGTGGTTTTCCCCGCTCCGTTCTTCCCAATTAAACCATAGATATCACCTTGATAAAGGGTCATAGATAAATTCTTTAAAACCAGTTTGTCTTTATAGCGTTTATTCAAGTCTTTGATTTCTATTACTTTTTCCATCTCAATTCCTCCTTCTTTTTCTTTACACTCTTATCATAACGAATGGTTTTCAAGTAATTATCAAGTAATTCTAAACAGTTTCTAAAATTGATGAGTTTGTTGAGTTTATTTGGTTGTGAATGGGGCGAAAAGTTTTGTGTTCGCACCACTTGAGCAAAAATTAATACTAATTAGTAAAGATTAGGCCGGTAGAGTTGCGAAGATTTTTTCTTGGCAAGTTTAAGCTAGGTAAAGTTTCGAAAAAACAATTCTTGACAAGTCCTAACTTAAAAAAGTTGCGAAAAACTGAATCTTGGCAAGTCTCGACTTAATAAAGTTGCCAAGAACCGATTCTTCGCAACTATTTCCCCCTCCCCACCACACAAAAGAAACAAAAAGAGCCTAGGTCGAAACCTAGACTCAAAGGAAAGGACAAAAATTATTAAGCTGCTACCCGACTTCTAGTTAAAAGAAAAGCCAAGCAAAAGACTATAAAGGAAGCGACCGCCACCATACCTGACATAGAAACATTAAAATGCACGGCTAAATAGTAGCCTAAGACAGCATTAAGACTGGCCACCAAAGCCCCTATCGTTAATAAACTGACAAATGATTTGGCAAATAGTTGGGCTGTCATGGCTGGTGCCACCATCATAGCAATCACCAATATGGCGCCAACATTCTGGAAGGAAACCACAGCAGTCAAGGATACTAAGGTCATCAAAATCAAATCGAAGGTTAACAAGCGGATACCCCGCATCCGGGCGAAAGATTCATCAAAAAGCCGCATTTTTAAAGGCTGATATGCTAGCGTAATAAAAACCAGAACTGCTAACAAAGATAAACCATTTTCTACCATCGCCCTAGGCAGCGTATGACCAAACAAGGTCATGCGGTTCAAGGGCGCAAAAATCACTTGGCCCAGCAAAACCATGTCTATATCCAAATGGACATTAGCAAAGAACTTGGAAATGAGGATAACTGCTAAGGAGAAAAAGGCAGTCAAAATCAAGGCAATAGCTGCATCATTTTGGACATTAGTTTTTGCCACGACAACTTCAATTGCTAGGACCGTTAAGACACCGAAGACTGTAGCTCCGATAATTAACCAAGGAGAATCCAAGTCTTGAACCAAAAAGAAGGCCACGGCAATCCCTAGCAAAATCGTATGGGAAATGGCATCCCCAACCATCACTTCTTGTTTTTGAACTAATAGGTTCCCCACCAAAGAACAAGTAACACCAACTAAAATCAAAATCCATAAAGACTCAATCATGTTGATACCCCCTTGCTGCAATGAGACCTTGGGGTCCAATAATAAAAGATAGCAAGGCCAAGAAAAATAAGGTCAAAACAACAGATGGACCGGTCGCTAGCTTATCAACGACGGTCGACAACCAGGTGCCAAATAAAGAGCCTACTACGGCGGACCCAACAGCAACCCAGAGAACCCCCTGATAATTTCGAGACCATTGCATCCCAATAATGGTCGGAGTAATCAAAAGCGCAGCAATCAAAATTGCACCGACTGCTTTAAGACCTACCGAAATCACTACCACCGCCAAAGATAAGTTTAATAAAGAAAGTTTGCGACTATCAATTCCAATGCTAGCGGCAAAAACTGGATCAAAGAGACTTAATTTAATTCGAGGTAAGGCCATAAAGAAGATGAGGATTGTAATACTAGAGACTAAGGCAATCAAAATCACATCATCTTGTTTCAAAAAAGCCGCCTGCCCCATGATATAAGTCTTGAGTCCCGCTTGAGAAGCACCTTGATAATTGTCATTACCTTGAATATAGGACATCAAGACCATACCAAGACCAAACAAGGCCGACAAAACTAAAGCCAGAATTGATTCAAAATGAAAGGCCGGTTCTTTCGAAAAGAAGTGAATTAAGATAAGGGCTAATATCCCTGAAGCCACGGCTCCCAGTAACAAAGTAAAAGGATTACGGGACTGGGTCACCATAAAGGCCGCAATAATCCCAGGATAGGCAGCATGGCCAATGGCATCGCCTAATTGGCTTTGTTTTTGAAAAACTAGGGAAGAGCCAATCATAGCAGCCGCCATACTTAAGAGACTAACCCCCAAGCCTACTACTAGAAATAAATAATGTTGATTCCAAAAATTCAGCATGTTTATCCCTCCAAGCCTAAATTATTAGTACCCGTATAGGTTAAATTAATTATATCTTGGTTGAGGACTTGTTCCAGCGGACCAGCGCCCACAATCTTTTTATTCACTAGCACAACATAATCAAAATACTCTTTTAAGGTTTCTAATTGATGGTGGACCGTTACGGAAGATTTTCCTTGGGCCTGAAAGGCTTTAATTTGATCCATAATGATTTTTTCACTATTTTGATCCACCCCAGCTAGGGGTTCATCTAAGAAATAAGCTTGGGCATCTTGTGCAATGGCCCGAGCTAAAAAGACCCTTTGCTTTTGACCACCAGATAACTGATTAATTTGTCGGTTCTTTAAATCCATTAATTGCATGGTTTCTAGAGCCGCATAGGCTTGGGCCCGTGCTTCTTTTGAAATCCGACGAAATCCCCATCGTTTAGAAGAAATCCCCATCAGAACCACCTCTTCGACGGTCACAGGGAAATACCAATTGACATTGGCTCTTTGCGGTACATAAGCAATTTTTTGACGCACTTGGTCAACGGGCTGACCGAGTAATTTCACTTGTCCCTGAGACTTGATTAAACCTAAGGAGGCCTGCATTAAAGTCGATTTACCAGCCCCATTAGGTCCAATCACAGCAATCCGGCGGCCTTGCGGCAAGTCCAATTGCACATGGTCTAAGGCTGTGACGTTTTGATAAGTCACACTTAAATCGTGCACTTCTAATAATTTGTCCATAAGACATTTCCTTTCCTTGTGTTGCAAAAATATATCTAGGGAGCGGGCAAGAAACAAGAAAATAGAAAATTTCTTATTTTCGCTTCGTCTGCCCACTCCCGCAAAGCTGATCAGGATGGAACCAGTCACAAAGTGACGCAGTTCCCATCCAATCAACCACTGCGATAAATTATCTATATTATCGTAACTGAGAGGGACTAGACTTTTAGCTAGCCACCAGGCCCTACTTAGCTAGAAACCTTTATATATGCCGAAAAAGTAAAGCAGCTGAAACAATTTTTTGTCACAGCGCTCTACTTTGCGGCATCAAATAAGATAGGAGTGAATTTTATTAAGCTTTTAAATATTTAACAATTAAATTAATATTGTGTTGATACATGGTGATATAAGTATCACCTTTTTTACCTTCAGGAGCAAGGGAGTCAGAAAATAAGGATTCATCGTCTCCAGTTACCACGGCCACTGAACCACCTTTAGCTTTCACAGCCTCTTGTAATTTTTCCATCCGTTCCGGATTGGTGGTCGATTCTGCAAAGATAGCTGGAATCTTATGTTCAATTATAAAGTCAACTGTTTCACCAATTTGTTGGTTAGAGACTTCTGAATCAGTAGACACTCCTTGCGGAGCAATTACGGTAAAACCGTTGGCCTTAGCAAAATAATTAAAGGCATCATGTGGGGTCACAAGATAGCGTTGGTCTTCTGGCAGGTCTTTTAATTGGTCAGCCACCCAAGTTTTTAATTCATCCAATTGGCCTAAGTAGCTTTCAGTATTTTTAGCTACTTGGTCTTTGATATCAGGAAAGCTTGCTTGTAAAGATTCTGAAGCAGCTTGAGTGGCTTGTTTATACAAGTCAATATCAAACCAGAAATGTGGGTCGATCGCTTTTTGACCATCTTCATCCATTTCATTGATTGAAGCTGGATCAAAATCGCGGGTCACTGCTTGACCTTTTTCTTCTAAGATATCGACCATTTTTCCTTCAAAGTGCAAGCCGTGATATAAAACTAAATCAGCTTGGGCAATTTTTTCAATATCTTGAGCCTTGGCTTCATAAAGGTGAGGGTCAGAACCGGCCGGCATAATCATTTCAACCTCAACCGCATCACCCGCTAAATTCTTAACCATATCGGCTAAGAATGAGGTAGTGACTGTAACTTTTGGCTTGTCAGCCGCCAAAGCGGAAGGTGTCACCAAAACAGATACGACTAAACTTAATACAAATAATATTTTTGAGATTTTACGAAACATTGTGTTCCTCCTTTTAGGTTTACCTAACTTATTTTCTGAACTCAGTATAAGGGAATGATTTTTAAAAATCAATAGGTTTACCTAAAAATTTTTATGTAAACCTAAAAATTGTTCTTACTTCCCATCCATGGTAAAATATTAATACGCATACAAAGGGAGGATTCACCATGTCACAAAGCCGGGAAGACTATATTAAATACATCTACGAGCACAGTCAAAATGATCAACTAGTCTCCAATAAAATGATTGCCCAAGGGCTTAAAATTTCTGCTCCTTCTGTGTCAGAAATGATTGCCAAATTAGCCGCAGAAAATCTCGTGGCTTACACACCCTATCAAGGGATGGAATTAACTGACAGTGGGCGCCAAATGGCTCAGGACTTAATCCGCAAACATGAAATTTGGGAATACTTCTTAGCAAAAGAATTAAACTATAATCAAGTAGAAGTCCATGAATTAGCCGAAGTACTAGAACACGCTACTCCGGATGATTTAGCAGACCGCTTGGCAGTATATATTAATTATCCCGAAAAAAACTAATTGCAAACATAAAAAAATTCCGTCGCTTACCAAAATTGGTAGGTGTACTGCCCCCCTAAAGTTGGCCCAAAAAATCCAACTTTAGGGGGGCTTTGTTCGCTAAATATAGCTTAGATTTAAAAATGAAAGTCGTCGCAGAATATCTTTCGGATACGATTGGGTATGGATTGTTAAGTAAAAAATATAAATTTAAGTCTTCTTCTCAAATTGAAGTTTGAGTTAATGCCTACCAAGCGTTTGGAATTGAAAGATTAAAACGCTCTCGCCAAAACAAAAAAATAAGAGAGACAAGTACATAAAATATGTACTCATCTCTCTGATCCAACTTTTTGGGATCACTATAAGGCGATGGGTTTTTTAGTTAATCCAAAAACTTGGAATTCAAATCAAACTTATTTATTAAAGTCTGGCCGACGTTTTTCCAAGAAAGCATTGACGGCTTCGGCATGGTCTGGTTCAATAGCTGAAGCATGCATAAATTGGGCTTCACGATTGTTAAAGGCTTCTAAATCTTTATAGAAGAACTCATTCACAATAGCTTTTTGACGGGCAAAGGCCTTCAATGGTAATCGAGTCAATTTCTTAGCAAAATCATAAGTTGCACTTTCTAAGTCTTCATCCGCCACTAATAGAGTGGTTAGACCTAATTCCTTGGCTTCTGCCCCCTTAATCGGTTTGGAAAAAGCTAGATATTCCATGAGACGTGGTGTACCTAAGGCTTGTTGTAGATAATAGATTAAACCAGTATCGCCTGGAAAGGCCATATTAATAAAGGCGGTCACAATTGAAGATGACTCACTCATTACCCGGAAATCAGCCGCCATGGCGAGAGCAGCCCCAGCGCCCGCAGCAGCGCCATTAATCATGGCTACCACTGGTTTTTGGCAAAGTTTCGGTGCCCGACCCATAGCACCGGCCATCTTTACCAAGTCTTCTGTGACTGGAGTGCCAGCATCCAACATTTCTTTAAAGGATTTCACATCACCACCTGCTGAGAAGAAACGTCCTTCCCCACGAATAACTACAGTCTTAACTTCATCATTACCTGAACACTCTTCCAAAGCTAAACGAATTTCATCATAGGTCTTATCGCCAAAAGCATTGCCGACCTCTGGACGGTTGATTGAAATAGTGGCGATCCCTTCCTCGATTTTAAATAAAATTGTTTCGTACATTTTTATAACCCCTTTTCTTTAATTAGTGGGCTGACTTAAACGAGTCAGCCTAATTTTTAAAGCTTAACTTGACTCAATGTGTAAAAATTTAGGAAATTTTGCTATTAAGCAGAAAATGTGGAAAAGGGCTCGGTAATCTAAGCCCTCCTCCCTCTCTTATTATAAATTAGACAAAGGCACCCTTACCAGTAATCGCACGACCGATGACTAAGGAGTTTACCTCATGGGTTCCTTCATAGGTATAGATTGCTTCCGCATCTTGGAAGAAACGAGCTACATCGTAGTCATAAGTAATCCCATTTCCACCACAGACTTCCCGCGCTAAAGCAACGGTTTCACGGGAACGTAGGGAGTTGAACATTTTGGCAATGGATGAGCGTACTTCATCGAATTCCCCACTAGTTTGTAACTTAGCAATTTGAGTGATTAAAGCTAATTCTGAAATGACATTGGCTTGCATACGGGCTAATTTTTCTTGGACTAATTGGAATTCAACGAGAGATTTAGTAAATTGTTTACGTTCTTTGGTATATTTTAAGGCCGCACGGAAGGCACCGGCAGAATTACCAGCAGCTAAATTAGCGACACCTGACCGAGTCACATATAATACACGGGCAACATCTTTAAAGCCATTAATATTAACCAACCGATGATCATCGGCTACTTCCACATCTTTCATGGTAATGTGACCGTTTTGTACCATCCGTAAGGCAATTTTATTTTCAATTTTATCGATTGTTAGACCCTTTTGGCCTTTTTCTAAGATAAAACATTTAATTTTATTATCTTCCGTATCGCGAGCAAAAATTGGTAAGACATCAGCTGAGCCTGCGCCACCAATCCAACGTTTTTCGCCATTAATAATCCACTTATCACCTTGGCGAGTTGCCGTTGTTGCTAGACCTCCCGCAATATCAGATCCATGTTCAGGTTCAGTTAAACCAAAACACGTTTGGAGTTCAAAGTTTTGTAATTTTGGAACCCAACGTTCTACCTGTTCAGGTGATCCACCTAATAGGAAGGTATAGTAACCTAAACCACCATGAACACCGAAGAAAGTCGCAATTGAAGTATCAAAACGAGACATGAGATACCATAGATAAGCATAGTAATATTGAGATGGGGTATATTTATCTTCCCGGTCTTCATATAAACGAGGGTCGCTCATAATAGCAACTTCATTCACGAAAGCATAGAAGGCATCCATAGGAAATTCTGCCTTTTCACTATGCTCGGTAATAACTGGACGCAAATGTTTTTCAAGGGCTGCTTCTACCTCCATTAAAACATCGACTTCCTTTTCAGTAAGGCAATCTGAAAATTTATATAAATCCTCTGGGAACAATTGAGCTAATTTTTCGGCTTTTGACATATTCTTTCCTCCTTATTAATTAAAGCGTTTTCACACCTTGAATTATAAGAGGCATTTTTTTGTTTTTCCAATAAATATCTTTTATATTACTATAACCTAAAGACATAAAAGACAAACCAAACTGATTATGTAAGCATTCCTAAACTATAAATTCATCTGAATTTTATATAAGATTTAGTTATTGATTTTTCTTAAGCAGTATAATTTTCTAATTAACAAGGCCATTTAACAGCATCTTGATGGGATTTTTTAAAATATATTTCACAATACTATAATTAATAACAATAAAAAGTTACTTATAAATTAACCTTTCTTAAACCCCCATCATTATAATTATCACAAGTAATATAACTTGAGGTTATAGTATCATAAACAATAGGTATTTGTAATCGCTTTCTAAACTTCTTATACTATAGATCGTTAATACAATTAATACTTGTATTCAAAAGTTTAATAGTATTAGTTATTTTGCTGTTTGGTTACTTTTGTCATAAATATTATTAAGGAGGAAGTAAAAATGTTTTCTGAACAATATAATAGCAAACTAGTTTCGGTTAAAGAAGCAGCTCAAGTAATTAAATCGGGAGATAAAATCCTATCCAACCCTATTTCGGGGATGCCAATGGAATTAATCCGCCAAATCGGAGCGCGCGCAGAGGAATTAGATCATGTCGAATTGCATTCATTATTTATTTTGGAACCCTTTAATTTCCTAGTAGATCCAGAAGCTGCCAGTCATATCAAATATACTTCTCATTTTATGGGACCAGTTGAACGGAAACTTTATCCAAATAAACTTTTCCATGTCGATTCTTGTAACTTCTCCGACTTATCTTACCGGATGATTGAACAAGTCAAACCGAATGTTTTCGTTTTACAAGGCACCCCAATGGATGAAGATGGCTATTTCAACCTTGGACCCATGGGAAGTCCTTATTCACGCCAAGCGCTTGACAAAGATATGACAGTAATCTTACAGGTCAACAAAAAAGTAACCAAAATCAACAAACATGAAACACCATGTAAAGAGTCCATCCACTTAGCCCATATCGATGAAGTCGATTATATTTGTGAATTCGATGAAGCCATGGTCGGTATTCCTTCATCTGTTCCAACCGAACTAGAAAATAAAATTGCAGACCAAATTATCCCACATATTCCAGATGGTGCCACCCTCCAAGTCGGCTTTGGTGGTCTATCCAATGCCGTCTCTTTAGGAATGATTGGTAAGGTAACAGGACTAGCCGTTCATACAGAAATGATTACTGAATCCATGATAGAACTACGTAAACAAGGGGTTATCACTGAAACTATCACAGGGGCTTTTGCCTTAGGAACCCAAGCACTCTATGAATTTACTGAGGAAGATGACAATGTGGTTTTCCTACCTTTAGCTGAAGTCAATAAGCCAAGTAACATCTCTGCTATTGATAAATTTGTTTCAATTAATGCTTGCCTCATGGTTGACCTAACCGGTCAAGTCGCCTCTGAAGGAATTGGTCACCGCCAAGTCTCTTCTGTTGGAGGGGCCTCTGATTTCGTCCGTGGTGCGAGTCACTCTAAGGGCGGTAAATCTTTCGTTTGTGTTTCTTCATCTAATGTAAACAAGGAAGGTAAACGGACGTCTAATATAATCTTTGCCCTTCCACCTGCTACACCAGTCACCTGCCCTCGACAAGATATTATGAATGTGGTAACTGAATATGGAATTGCTGATATCCATAACCAACCAATTAGTGAACGGGCCAAACGTTTAATTGCAGTGGCTCACCCAGACTTCCGTGAAGAACTAACCAAACAAGCTGAAGAAGCTGGCTATTTACGTTAATCAAATTAATAAAATATTGGAGGAATTAAAACATGTCTATTAATAAAGTAACTGTCCTTGGTGCTGGCAATATGGGTAGCCAAATCGCTGCTCTGCTTGTCAATGCCGGACTCCAAGTTAAGCTACTCGATCTTGTTATCGACCAAGAGGATCCAAATAAATTATCTAAGGGAGCTTTTGACCGGATTACTGATAAACGTAAAGGACTTCTTTTCGATGCAAGCTTTGCCAAAAACTTATCTTTTGGTAATTTTGACCAAGATCTTAAAGAAGACGATGATTCTGACTTATATATTGAAGCCGTGTCAGAGGTCCTAGAGATTAAACATGACCTCTGGAAGAATGTTGCCAGCATTGCTAAAGATTCAGCTATCTTAGCCACCAATACTTCTGGTATCCCTATTGAAAAAATTGCTTCCGTTTTAACAGAAGAACAAGCTAGTCGTTTTGTTGGCTACCACTTCTTCAACCCACCTCGTCATATGAAATTGATTGAAATTATCCCTCACAGCAAGACCAGCCAAGCAACCGTTGAACAACTAGAAGACTTCACCAGCCGTAAATTAGGTAAAGGAGCAGTCCATGCTAAAGATGTGTCTGGCTTTGTCGCTAACCGAATTGGGGTTTATGCCTTAGTCGACGCCATGAAACGGGGCGAAGACCTAAGCTATTCTATCACTGAAGTCGATGCTATGACCGGACTTTTCCTTGGCCGGCCTAAGACTGCAACTTACCGCTTAAATGACCTCGTAGGTTTAGATATTGCCATGCACGTAGCTGAAGGACTCCTAGAAGACCCTGCTGAAAAAGACTTCTATGTGGTACCTGAATCCCTAAGTAAATTAGTGGCAGCGGGCGCCTTAGGCAACAAGGTCCAACACGGTTACTACAAACGTGAAGGCAAAAACAACCTAGTTTATGACTTTGAAAGCGGCGACTACCAAGCAGCCTCTAAAGTTGACATTCCATTCTTGAATGAATTAGGTCGTGACTTAAATAAAAACTTAAAAGCTATCTTCCAATCAGATGATCCAGCAGCCCAATATATGTGGGACTCTTTAGGTAATGTCCTTTACTATTCAGCCATTAATGTGACAAAAGCAACCGATGATTATAAAAATGTCGACCGTGCTATGGTTTGGGGCTTCAACTGGAAATTAGGACCATTCCAAATCTGGGATGCGATTGGTTTCAATGAAGTGAAAGACCGTTTGAAAGCTAAATTCGGATCTCTACCACAATGGATTGAAGACCGGAATCAAGGTTTTTATCAAGACCAAGAAGATATTTCTAATGTTGCCGGCCTAAATGACTACGTGAAGGGAACCGTTTGGAACCATGACAAGGTGTCTGATTTATATGAATCCGACAATAGACTCTTAATTTTTGTCTTAAGAACGCCAAACAACACCATTACCCAAGAATTATGTGGCGATATTAAAGAAGCGGTAGCTACCTTAGAAAACGAAGCCTACCGAGGTATGGTGATCTATTCTGAAGGTAAAAACTTCTCCCTTGGTGCTAACTTAGATCAAATCCATGATATGATTAACCAAGGCAAACAAGATTCTGAAATTGGCGACATGATTGACCAATTACATGAAGGCGTGCTAGCCATGAAACATGCCAATAAACCAGTGGTGACCGCTATGCGGGGGATGGCCCTAGGTGGCGGTTGTGAGTTAGTTCTTTATTCCCCATTCGTTGTGGCTGCGGCTGAATCTTATCTTGGTTTAGTTGAAATGGGCGTGGGTGTTATTCCAGCTGGCGGTGGCTTAGCTGAACTAGCTGAACGTGTGTATCTTAAGAATAATGAACGGAGTCAAGAAATTAAAGACTTACAAAAAGCCTTTAATAATGTAATTAATGCTAAAGTTTCTAAAAATGCATACGACGCTAAAGCCATGGGCATTCTCCGCGATACCGATATGATTATTGCTAACGATGAGCTGATTCTAGAAGCCGCTTTAAAGAAGGCTGACCTAGAAGCTAGCTATAACTATGTACCAAAACCAGTGGCAGAATATGCGGTAGAAGGCTCTAACTTCTTTGCCATCGCTAAGGCAGATATCCAAACCTTAACCTCTGGCAACTTTGCCTCTGACTATGACGCAACGATTGCAACCGCAGCTGGTAAGGTATTAGCTGGTGGGGACGTTCCATTGAACACTGTGGTTAACCAACGTTACTTACAAAGCTTGGAAAGAGAAGGTTTCATCGCCTTAACTAAGAATGTAAAGACATCTGAGCGTATCCAACACATGCTTAAGACTAAAAAACCATTAAGAAACTAAGAATACCTGGTCAACTGAGAGGAGATTATTACATGCAAGATGCATATATTGTTGCTTACGGCCGTTCTGCTGTAGGAAAAGGAAGTAAAAAAGGTTCTTTATATTATTCACGTCCTGATGATGTTGCTGCTGAAGTTTTAGAAGGTGTCTTAGACCGCGTAGGCGGTGACTTCAAACCAGAAATGGTTGAAGACCTTATCGTGGGTTGTGCCTTCCCTGAAGGAATTCAAGGTCACAATATCGCCCGGACGATTGCTTTAAGAGCTGGCTTAGACTTAAAAGTTGCCGGTCAAACTGTAAACCGTTGGTGTTCTTCTGGTCTACAAACGATTGCCTTAGCTGCCAACCAAATTATGGCCGGCCAAGGCGACATTATCGCTGCTGGAGGGGTTGAATTAATGTCTACTACACCTTTAGGTGGTAGCGAAATGACTAATAACCCCTACCTTCAAGACAATGGTCCAAGCCTAGGCGACCCAATGGGTGTGACTGCCGAAAACGTTGCGGCTCAATACAACATTTCCGCTGAAGACCAAAATGCTTTTGCAGCTGAAAGCCATCGCCGCGCCCATGAAGCACAAGAAGCCGGCAAATTCGAACGCGAAATTGTACCGGTTCACGCCCAACGTCCTGTTTATAAAGAAGATGGCTCATTTGAAGTGGAAGAATTTATTTTCGACCAAGATGAAGGTATCCGTCCAGGTTCTTATGTAGAAAGCCTCAGCAAGTTAAGAACCATCTTTAAAAAAGATGGTGGGGTAACTGCCGGAAACGCATCTCAAATTTCTGATGGAGCTGGTTTCGTAGTGGTAATGTCTGGCCGTATGGTCGAAAAACTTGGCGTAAAACCAATTGCTAAGTTCATCGGTTTCAAAGCAGTTGGTGTAGACCCATCCATCATGGGGATTGGGCCTGCTTATGCTATTCCTGAAGTTTTAGAATTAACAGATATGAAATTAGAAGATATTGACTTAATTGAATTAAATGAAGCCTTCGCGGCCCAAGCCGTTGCTTCCATCCGTCAATTAGGTATTAATACTGATATCACCAACGTAAATGGTGGCGCCATCGCCCTTGGTCACCCCTTAGGAGCAACTGGTACAATCCTAACTGCCCGCCTCTTGTCTGAAATGGAACGCCGCCCTGACTCTAAATATGGTATGGTATCAATGTGTATCGGCCATGGTATGGGTGCTGCTGGTATCTTCGAATACTTACACTAATTCATAATCTAATAAACAAACCATCTAAAGTAAAGCTTTAAGTAAAAACCGTTTAGAACAAAAAATGTTCTAAACGGTTTTTGATTATAAAAATATAGGTTACTAAAGCTAAAAATCGTCCTTTAAAAAAGGAACCAGACACTTTGTCTAGCTCCCATTCTTTGGTTTAATCTATATGTTTTTAAACCTTTGGCACATTTTGATTAATTGGCCATCTATCAAAACCAGTAGCTGAATATAACATTGGAACCATGTAGACAAATTGACCCGCAACCGGACCTAAAACTGGATGACCCAAGCCTAAATCATTACCAGCAATTGGTAAATATTTATAAACAAATGGCCAAGCAAGACCCCAGATTGTACCTAAGACTAGGACAATGGCTAACTGAGTCAAGATCCGTTTTCCTTCATTGCCACCTGCTTGTTCAAGGCTTGGATAGTCTTCGAAGTATTGGTGCCAAGTCAACATCACGTTAATCCAGGATAAGAAAAAGGCTGCCACCACAACATCAAGCGCAAGGCCTGACACTTCTGCAATACCGCCTAATAAGACATTTGCTGCTCCTCTTAAGAGGAAGGCACCGCCAATAGCAATCGCTAAACCTACTAAACCAGACCAAGGTTGTTTACGTGTTACCAAACGTTGTGGATAACCCGCAAAACCTTCTGCTGGCATCAAGAATAAGAAGATAAAGGCTTGGAACCAAGCATTCGTTCCTACCCAAGAACCCCATGGGTTAGCGGTAATCTCAGTGCCATTAAAAGCTAAAGGATCCAAGAAACCAGGAATCATAATGGCTGCCCAAATTAAAATTGCTAATGCTAGCGATAGGGACCAGTTAATAAAGTTAATCGCCTTAGGTTCATTGGTAAATAATTGGGCTGGCCACTTACCGAATAAAGATACGGATGAAATTTGACCTAAGATTGAAGCTAAAGCAAAGAAGTTGGATGCCGTTAGGCCCTTAATCGCAATCATCGCTTGTTCTTCCGTTTGTGGATTAAAGATATAAGCTAAATTAAAAGGTTTCCAGAAAATTCCTAATAAAAGGCATGAGAATAAGAAACCAATCAATCCCCAAAGAAATGCCTTGCCGACGTAAATAATCCCAACCATGGGTTGCTTGTAACCCTTGTCATATTTATTCGGATTTCCCAGGTTTAAGGCCATCCAAATCCACGGCGTAATCGCCAACCAGAAGAAGGCCCCTTCTACAAAAACTTCACGATATTTATGGGAAATTTCATGGGGTAAGGCGTCTAAGGCAGACCCTGCAATCAGTGTAATAATTAAATTAAAGAATTGAGAAAAAATAATCCAAGCAATACTGGCATAAATAATCATAAATAAAAATAACATGAAACCATTTAATAGTGGATTATCAAATCGACGCTTGGTAACAAATTCAGGCATATAGTTTAACCTTCCTTCTCTAGATTATTTAATTGATCTAATGGCCCTTAAATCAATCATGATTTTGTCAGCGCTTACACCAATAATCATATACAATTATAAAAAAAGTATCAAGATATTATTTATGATAATACTATTAAATTTACTTATAGTATAATTAAGCTATCCTTTTAAGGATAGCTTAATATAAGTTAATTTTATTCACTTTTTTAATAAATTTAGTTTTGAAAAAATATTTTTTATATCATTTTGTGATAGTAATTCAATTTTAACTTTTTTAATCTTTAATTAATATAACTTAGCTATTCTGAAAATATTCAAACAACCAACTACCCTCCTTTATTCTTATAGGTTTAATGACCACAAAAAAAAGAAAACATCCTATAAGAATGTTTTCTTTTTTATTATTCTTCATATTGAACACTGAAGAAACCGCGTCGTTTCACACGAACATCATATTGTAATTGATAATGCAGCTGTCCTGCAGCCATAGCCTGTTTAATCGCCGCCACTTCTGCTTGAGCTTGGTCAACACTCCGGTACCAGGCTAAGTCTTTTTTCACCGCTTTGAAAAAAGAATGCGGTTGTAAGCCGACCAAAAGAGCGTCAGGCTTATAATCAGCATAGGCATATTTCTCAATGATTTCAAAATCGTAAAAAGCTTCATTAACATCTGAGTCTATCTTACTTTGAATCATGATAAATTGTGGTTGGGGTTTGGTTGTTTTGATTAATTTAGCCTGTCCTGACAAGTTAGCCTTTTTGGCTGGCTGCTTCTTTTCCTGACCTAAAATATCATCATAAGATAGGTTAAAATAATCAACTAAAATAGCTAATTTCTCAAAACTTGGTTCAGCTGTCCCTTTTTCATATTTAGAGATGGATTGACGCGTAACCGCCATCACCTGAGCCAAATCCTCTTGGGACATGTCATGTTCTAAGCGAATTCGTTTTAAATTATCCTTAAACATAAATATCCCTCCTTTATCCTATCTTAGTTTAAACATGACCTATCGTATCGATAATTAATGTCGGTTGCTTAACTGTTTCGCCTAGTGTTACTGCGGCCAGAATTTTTTCAATCACATCGTCTACCTGTTCACGGTCAGCATAAATAGTGGCAAGACTTTGTCCTTGATCTACATAATCCCCAATCTTAGCTTGAACCATCAGTCCCACAGCAGGATCAATCACATCGTCTAAAGTATTTCGGCCGGCACCCAATAAATTGGCTGCTACCCCTATATCATGAGCCACCCAATCAGTGACATATCCTGCCTGTGGAGCGGGTACTTCTATTTTATACTTAGCTTGAGGTAACAAGCTAGGGTCATCAGCCACGGCCGGATTCCCCCCTTGAGCTTGGACAAAATCCTTAAATTTAGCTAAGGCAGACCCATCGTCAATCTTAGCTTGTAACATTGCCTTACCCACTTCTAAATTATCAGCAGCGCCCGCTGCAATTAACATTTGGCTTCCCAAAACTAAACATAGGTCGGTTAAATCTTGGGGACCATGACCTTTTAAGGTATCGATCGCTTCTTGAATTTCAAGGGCATTTCCGACTGCCCGGCCTAAGGGTTGACTCATATCAGAAATCACTGCCAAGACTTGACGGCCTACAACTTGGCCAATCGATACCATGGTCTGGGCTAATTCACGGGCTTGGTCCACATTTTTCATAAAGGCTCCATCGCCGACCTTAACATCTAAGACAATAGCATCCGCCCCAGCCGCAATTTTCTTACTCATAATGGAAGAGGCAATTAAGGGAATCGATTGGACCGTTGAAGTGACATCCCTCAAGGCATACATTTTCTTATCCGCAGGCGTTAGGTTACCTGTTTGACCCACGACCGCTAACTTATTCTTATTAACTAGTTTAATAAAATCCTCTACCGGAACTTCAGTGTGGAAACCAGGAATCGCTTCTAGCTTATCAATGGTCCCACCAGTATGACCCAAGCCACGACCAGACATTTTAGCAACTGGGACACCACAGGCAGCTACTAGAGGGGCCAAAATAATAGTGGTAGTATCTCCCACTCCGCCAGTGGAATGTTTATCTACCTTAACCCCTTCAATCGCAGACAAGTCCATTTGGTCACCTGATTCAGCCATAGCCATGGTGAGCCATCCCGCTTCTTCTTTAGACATTCCTTGGAAATAAACCGCCATCATAAAAGCAGCCATTTGATAATTAGGAATCGTTTCATTGGTAAAATTAGTCACGATATATTGGATTTCATCCTGAGTCAAGGCTTGGCCCATTTGTTTTTTCTCGATTAAGTCAATCATTCGCATGGTTAAACGCTCCCGTCTAATTTTTTATGGTGTTCATCAATATTACCATCACTGGTTCCCACAATAATCATATCTGCAATATTAAGAAAAAGGCCGTGGTCTACTACCCCAACCATATTTTTTAATTCAAAAGCCAGTCGTTGAATATCATCGGTTGGACCGAGGTGAAGGTCAATAATATAGTTGTCAGCATCGGTACAATAAAGTTTATCCTTACCGGCTTTACGAAAACTAGGATTCATACCGGCCTGATGGAAGGTCTTAAATAGTTTCCAGGCACCAAATTTAATCACTTCAACTGCAATTGGAAAGGCCCCCAGTTTATCTTTTATCTTATCTTGAGACACAATCCAAATTACCCTGTCACTATAGAGAGACAAGATTTTCTCATAAAGGAGGGCGCCACCACCACCCTTTATTCCATTAAAATCTAGGGTTGCTTCATCAGCCCCATCCACTAGGAGATCAACTTTTTCAACATCATCAATACGGACCATATCAATTCCAAAGTCTAAACCGAGCTGAAAGGATTCTTTGGAAGTGGCAACTGCACGAATTGCCTGTAAGTCCCCATTAGCAATTTGCTGTCCTAATTCTTTTATAAAATAATAAGCGGTAGATCCCGTCCCTAAACCAACCACCATGCCATCACGTACATGGCTCACGGCGTACTTACCCGCATTTTCTTTCATATTTACCATTGCTTCACCCCACTCGAGCGTCATTATAGTTATAGAGATTATAACATAAACCATTGGCTGGCTACATTATCTTGCATAAAAAGGGAACGGACTAGAAGTAGAAAATCTCAGATTTCCGCTTCATCTATCCGCTCCTGCACAGCTGATAAAGAGGGTGCAGTCACATTGTGACGCTATTTCCCTATAAATATTCCTGCAACTAAATATATTTTTTGAATGAATCTAAGAATGAACTTATGAACTTACTCACTCAATGATTCAAACAAATGCTCTCTAAGCAATTACAATCGGTCTCATCATAATATTGTTCTCCTTAAGTTGGTGCCATCTGTATCTGACTGCCTTTTATTGCAAGGCGCAACATCTTAAGGTGCTTTTCTCAATAAAATTATCATACCCTATCTAGAATGCGGTTTCAATATAGTTTTTAAGTCGCCTAATAAGTAAAGAAAATCTCTAAGCAAGACAGAGTGAGACAAAACTTAGTTACACTGATATAGCAACTAAGTTTTGTATGTAAAAAAAGCTTAAATTATGATAGGCTAAATATATCTATTATCTAGGAGGCGGCTTATGTCTAAAAATATTGAACTACGGTGTCCAGTTTGTGACCATCCCAGTCAACAAGAACTAGAAACATACATTAACACTCGTGAAAATTCCCAAGCAGTTGCAGATTTAAAAAATAACAAACTCTTTCTTTTCGAGTGTGACCAATGTGGTGCCAAACGGCAATTAGAAAGCCAATTTGTTTACCATAACCCTGATAAAAATTATTTGTTAATCAATTATCCTGGCCTTTACCAAAACCAAGAACAAGCTCTAGCTAGAGGTCAGGTCATCCTTAAGGAAAAAATTAGCGATCCAAGGAGCTACCAACTTCGCTTAGTCCCTAGCCTAGCCTATTTGGTCGAAAAAATTCAAATTTTTGAAGATGATTTAGACGATCGGATTGTTGAGATTGTCAAACTTTTAACCGACGGGCTCTTGGCCAAGGAAAAACAAGATGCCCAAGTGCAGGGACGGTTCTTTTACAAACAAGGAGACCAACGAAAAATACTGTACCTTTTGAGTGATGATCAAGTTCTGGTCGACTTCAATCAATCTTTAATGGATTTTGCTATCGATAAATTTAAAAAAGCAACCACTGCAACGGTGAAAGGACAATGGCAAGTAATTGACCAAGCTTATGCAGAACAGCTATTAAGTAAATAGAAAAGGTAAAATTGATGGTCAAACGCTCTTTGGTAAAGCGCCCATGGGGGTCGCCCACCTTGCCAATAAATACAAATTCCCCCTAATTGGGATTGCCGGTCATCTGGGCCAAGACCTAATTCCCCTTTACCGGGCTGGTTTTACTGCTCTCTTTTCCATCAATCCCAGACCTCAGAGTCTTGCCCATGCCCTGAACCTAGGGCCTAAGAATCTAGAAACTTTAGCCTATAATTTGGGCCGTTTACTCACTAAGACCACTCATTAAATCATAAAAAAGCGGGAGCAAGACTTTTAGTCCTACTTCCGCTTTTTATTTTCTTTATTTTAACTTACTTATCTTCTTATACTTCTTCAGTATCCAAAAGACTATCAGAATCATTTAAGACGGCTTCTTTAATAATATAAAGAGGGCGTTGTTTGCTTTCGATAAATATTTTACCGATGTATTTACCTAGAATACCTAGGCATAGTAACTGCATGCCACCCAAGCCTGAAACCAGGACAACCAAGGTGGGCCAACCCGCAACGTCACCGCCAAACAAGATAGTCCGAAAGAAGATATAAGCCCCATAAATCAAGGCAAACAAGAAAGAGATAAAACCTAAGACACTAGCAATGGTCAAGGGCATATCAGAAAAAGAAATCAAGCCTTCGACGGCATACGACACCAATTTTTGGAAGGACCAGGATGACCCACCCGCTGACCGTTCCACATTGGGATAGGATATATAAGCAACATTAAAGCCCACCCAGGAAAAAATCCCCTTGGAAAAACGATTAATTTCAGGTAAGGAAATCACCGCTTGGACAACCTCTTGAGTCATCAAACGAAAGTCACGTGCCCCTTCTTCTAATTTAACATCAGAAATCAAATTATTCAGCTTATAATAAAGGTTGGCAAAGAAAGACCGAACGGGCGGTTCCCCGGCACGGTCCTTCCGGCGAGTTGCCACCACATCATAATTCCCACTTACCAAAGTTTCATGCATCTCTTTAAGTAGTTCCGGTGGATCTTGCAGGTCGGCATCCATGAGAGCCACCCATTGACCCTTGGCAACCTCTAAGCCCGCTTTAATTGCCGCTTCCTTACCGAAATTTCGTGAAAATGAAAGATAGGAAATCCTTTTAGGGTCAGTTGCTTGCAAGGTCTTCATCTTTGCTAAGGTTTGGTCCTTAGAACCGTCATTGACCAAAATAAGTTCTAGATAAACTTGACTAAACTCAGTCTGGAGCTTTTTGATGGCTTGGTAAAATAAATCAAGACTGACTTCCTCATTATAGCAAGGAACCACAATACTCATTGTTTCTGCTTTAATCTTCATGCAGGGATGACCCTCCTTCTAAGAGCAACTTCCTGGTCACAAAGTTAAAGACCATAACCACACCCGTGACTAGGATTTTGGCAATATTAGGGATAATTTGAAGAGTTTCCACACTAAACCGCATTAAGACCACATTCAGAATTAAACCAATGATGGATAGACCCACAAAAATCATAAATTCCCGGTGGCGATCTTCCTTAGCATATTTACTTTTAAAGACATATTTCATGGAAGCCCAATAGTTGAAGATAGTCGATAGGGAAAAAGCAATCACCGTGGCTACATTGTAATGCCAACCTAAAAGATTATAGATAAAAACAAAAATCATATAATCAATGACAGTCGCAATCACACCCACAATAGCAAAATCCATTATCTGCTTGATTAAGTGCTGGATAGTTTTCAGAACAATCCCTCTTTCTAAATAAAAATGGGCGGGATGATTAGCAAGGAAATTTTTCTTTCCCGCTTGCCCCGCCCTCCTAGCTATCATTAAAATAGAACCCATTTGTCCGCAAACCAGAGTAATGCTTAAACCGGCAGGCATAGGGGGCTGGGCAAAAAAAGCCCAGTCCCGCTTCAATTAATTAAATATAAGTAAATTATCGCAGTGGTTTGCTGTGGTTCTTGGAGTGAAACGACTTAGAAACACAGTAGTTAAGCGAAGGGATAAGCCTAACTTCTATGTAGCAAAGCGATGTGTTCCACCCTAGTCAAGAATGCACTGGGCGGGTAATCAAGGCAGCTGAGCTCACTTGTTCACTCAGCTACTGGATCACTATGTCGCTTTGCTCCGAGTGCTTCAGCAAGCAAAAATCAAAGATTTTCTACTTCTTGCCCGCTCCCAAGTGCGGCAGTTCCAAGGCTTCCCCCAAGACATGATTGAGTAATTCCAAGCGAAACACAGCTTTCCTTTTACACAATACCGCTTTTAAGTAAAGCTTGGCAAGTTTTTTGATAGTCATGCCTCGTATTTATTTCCAACCCTTTACGGATTACGATTTTGGTTCAATTTTAACTTCTAAGAAACGATCATTATATTCAATTAACTTGGCTTGACCTAAGTTTCGGTAGACTTCTAACTTATCCATAATCGCTTGGTCGGGATAAAAAGCCTTATCATCCGTAATTTCTTTAGGTAGGGCCGCTTTAGCTTCCATATTCGGCGTAGCGTAACCAACATACTCAGCATTAGCAATCGAAGCTTCTTTGGAAGTAAGAAAGTTAATTAAGGCATAGGCTCCTTCTACATTATCAGCAATCTTAGGGATGGCAAAGGTATCCAACCAAAGATTAGACCCCTTTTCCGGAACCACGTAAGCTAAGTCTTCATTTTGATCCATGGCCGTAGCGGCTTCTCCGGAGAAGGTCACTGCCAAAGGCACTTCGCCCTCAGCAATATGCATCTTAATTTCATCAGTAATTAAACCGACCACATTCGGCATGAGGGTTTTCATCTTGTCAGCCGCTGCCCGGATATGGCTTGAATCTATATCATTCAAGGAGTAACCCAGACTTTGCAAGCCAATCCCAATCATTTCGCGGGCCCCGTCAATCATGAGAATTTTGCCTTGGTAGGCTGGATTCCAAAGGTCGGCCCAATCGTGGATAGAACCTTCTTCAATCATTGAGGTATTGTAGATAATGCCTAAGGTGCCCCAGAAATAAGGGACTGAATATTGATTTTGGGGATCATAGGCTAAGTCCAAAAATTGAGGGTCAATTTGAGCTAAATTCGGTAATTTACTATGGTCCAAAGGCAAAAGGAGGTCATTTTCTTTCATGGCCTCCACCATGTATTCAGAAGGGACTATCACATCATAGTTTGTCCCTCCTTGTTGAACCTTGGTCATCATGGCTTCATTGGAGTCAAAGGTTTCATAGATTACCCGGTAGCCCGTTTCTGATTCAAATTCATCAATCAGGGCTGGATCAATATAATCACCCCAATTATAAAAGTTAATCACATTAGCCGCATCATTGGCCGAGCCAGCTTCCATTTGGTGACGGGCTAAGAACAAGATTGCCACGAGTAATAGGGCTAAAGAAACAAAATTTCTTAAGAGTTTCATGAACGCGCCGCCCCCTTCCGTTTTAATTGTCGGTAGCTAGACCGTTGTTCGGAAACTTGTAAATAGTAATATCCCGATACGAGGAGCAATGCCACGATAAACATTAAGGCTGATAAGGCATTAATTTCCAGTGAAATCCCAGTCCGGGCCCGGGAATAAACTTCCACCGACACTGTAGAAAAACCGTTTCCGGTTAAGAAGAAGGTCACGGCAAAGTCATCCAAGGAATAAGTAAAGGCCATAAAGAAACCAGCGATAATCCCTGGCGTTAAATTCGGAAGCAGCACTCGGGTCAGAATTTGCCAATAATTAGCGCCTAAGTCCTGGGCCGCGGTCACCATATTCAGGTTAAGTTCATACATCCGAGGTAGAACCATCAAGACCACAATCGGGACCGAAAAGGCCACATGGGCAATCAAAACCGTCCAAAAACCCATTTTAATTGGAATTAAAGAGGTAAATAAAATCAAGAAGGAAGCCCCAATCATAACATCCGGGGTCACCATTAAGACATTATTTAAGTTCAACAAGGCGGCCCGGATTTTTTTATGCCGGGTATAATAAATCGCAATGGCGCCCGCCGTCCCGATCATGGTGGCTAATAAGGCAGATAAGATAGCCACAATGAAGGTGTTGAGGATGTAGACCAAGAGCCGGGTATCAGCAAAGAGAGTTTGATAATGTTCCCAGGTAAAACCAGTGAATTGGCTCATGTTTCCACCGGCATTAAAGGAATAGAAAATCAGGTAGGCAATCGGAATATACAGAATGACAAAAATTAGAATTAAATACAAGTAGGAAAATTTAAACTTTTCTTTCATTTAATCTTGCCCCCCTTGTTCATGGCGGTCACGGGTTAAGTACATGATAAGGATCATAGCCAAGAGTAGAATTACCCCAATGGTCGCCCCCATCCCCCAGTTTTGCGTGACGAGGAAATGTTGTTCCACTGCAGTACCTAAAGTAATCACCCGGTTCCCTCCGATTAAACGGGTTAACATAAAAAGGGATAAGGAAGGGATAAAGACCGCTTGAACGCCAGACTTCACCCCGCGAATTGATAGGGGGAAAATAACTTTTTGTAGGCGTTTCAAGGAATTGGCCCCCAAATCCAGTGACGCTTCCATCAAGGAATCAGGAATATCATCAATGGAGTTAAAAATCGGTAAGACCATAAAAGGCAATTCTACATAGACCGCCACTAGGATAAAGGCGGTATTGGTAAAGAGCAATTGAACATCATAGAAACCAATGGCTTCTAACCATCCTACAATTGGACCTGATTTGGATAGGATCCCAATAAAAGCATAAATTTTGAGCAAAAGATTAATCCAAGTGGGCAAAATGACTAAGAGCAGCCACAGGTTTTTACGTTTAGTTTTGGTCAAAAGATAGGCAAAAGGATAGGCCAATAAAAGCGTGATAGCGGTCACCAAAAAGGCTGTCACAAAAGATGAAACGGTCATAATCAGGTAATTAGCTGAGGTGAAGTAATAGAGATAATTATTTAAGGTAAAATGGCCCTCAATATCAAACAGTGACCGGTATATCAGAAGTAATATCGGTGCAATCACGAAAATGGCAATCCATAAATAATAGGGAATAGCCAAATAATGATTATTCTTACGGTTCATGGTCGCCCTCCTAATCTTCGTATTGTTCTAAACGGGCGTCGAAGTCTTCTTCACTTTCGTTAAAGCGCATCACGTGAATGTCGGAAGGCGTAAAACTCAAACCATAGACTGAACCTGCTTGAACCTTTTGGGTGGTATGGATCATCCATTCATTACCTTCTTGGTCATAGGCAATAATTTCATTGAAGACACCCCGGAAAAGACTGGTATCAATGGTAACATTCAACTTACCTTGGTCGCGCGGCACTATGAGGATATCTTCTGGCCGGATGACCACTTCTACGGCCTCCCCTTGGGGAATCCCAGCATCTTCACATTCGAATCGACGGCCGTTAAATTCAACTAAGTAGTCTTCAATCATCTTGGCATTCACAATATTAGATTCACCGATAAAGTCAGCCACAAAATGGTTAATGGGTTCATCATAAATATCGGTTGGCGTCCCAGATTGAACAATCTCACCATCATTCATGACAAAAATCCAATCAGACATGGCTAAGGCTTCTTCCTGGTCATGGGTGACAAAGACAAAGGTAATCCCTAGTCTTTTTTGGAGTTCCCGTAATTCATACTGCATATCCGTCCGTAGTTTTAAATCTAAGGCAGACAGCGGCTCATCGAGTAAAAGTACATCCGGTTCATTCACCAAGGCACGCGCAATCGCTACCCGTTGGCGTTGCCCCCCGGATAATTCTGATATTTGTCTTTGGGCCAATTCGCCCAGTTGGACCATATTTAAGGCCTCGTGAACTTTGCTTTCTAGTTCTTTTTTTGGTGTGCCCTTGATTGATAGACCAAAAGCAACATTATCAAAGACATTCATGTGTGGAAACAAGGCGTAGTCTTGGAAGACCGTATTAACCTTGCGTTTGTTAGCGGGAATATCATTCACTTTTTTGCTACCTAAATAAACATCGCCAGCAGTTACTTGCGTGAACCCGGCAATAATTCGTAGGAGGGTTGTCTTGCCACAGCCAGATGGACCCAGTAGCGTATAGAACTTGCCCTCCTCCAATTCCATATCAATCGACTTTAAGATTTCGGTGTCATCGAAGGATTTTTTAACGCCTTCAAGTCGCACACTGTATTCTGTCTGCATCAAACATGCCCCCTTATAATTGGTTTTGTAGGAAGCGGGCAAGAAGCATGAAAATCTCTGATTTTCGCTTCGTCTGCCCGCCCAGCGCATTCTTGACTGGGATGGAAGAAGTCGTATTGCGACGCCGTTTCCATCCAGTCAACTACTGCCTTGTCTCATTCAAATTTTAAGATAAATGAGCGGGACTGAGACTTTTTGCCCAGCCTCGCCAAAAATTATAACATAGCTGACTTTAAAAAAACGGTTTTTTATCAAATTCCCATTTGAAAATTGAGAATATTCAGCTAAAGAAAAACGGAACTGAGAGTCAGACAGGTTAGCTTGGGTTGAGGGACGACAAAGAAAGAGTCTGGCGATCGCCAGACTCTTTTTAATCTTATTAAATTATGCTTCTTCCAAAGGCTGCCCAATAATTCGGACTTCGGTTTCCAACTTAACTTCATTCAGTTCCCAAATTTTGGCTTGAATAAAATGAATAAGATTTTCATAATCAGTGGCGGTTGCGCCCGCAATATTGACAATGAATCCAGCATGCTTAGTAGAGATTTGCGCCCCACCCATTTGCATTCCTTGTAAACCAGCATCTTGGATTAATTTCCCGGTAAAGTGTCCTGGAGGACGCTTAAATACAGACCCACAAGATGGGTACTCCAAGGGTTGCTTGGATTGGCGCAAATCAGTTAAGCGATCCATTTCCGCCTTAATTTTAAGAGCATCGCCAGAAGTTAAATTGAGGGTCACTGATAAAATTATCTCATTATTTTCCTGAAAAACACTATGCCGGTAGGAAAAATCACACATGGACCGGTCGTATTCGTGGAGTTGGTTGTCTCGGTCAATGGTAAGAACCGTCAAAGGAATGTCCACCATTTCACCGCCGTAAGCTCCTGCATTCATAAAAATAGCCCCCCCAGTTGAGCCTGGGATACCACAAGCAAATTCTAAACCAGTTAAACCAGCTTTATAGGCTGCCTGACTGACATCGATGATTTTGGCGCCGCTCAAGGCTGTAATCTGGGTTTGGTTAACAAGGATTTGATCCATCAAGGTCAAAATCATCACCACACCCCGGATGCCCCCGTCGCGTACAATTAAGTTAGAGAGGTTACCTAAAATGGTTAGAGGTACTTGGTTTTCCTTAACCCAAACAACAATGTCACGCACCTCTTCAACGGAACGAGGAAAGACAATGGCATCAGCTGGTCCCCCAGTTTTGGTGTAACTATAATCGGCCAAAGGCGCATCTAATTTGATTTCCATCATTGGGAAGGCCTTGACTAAAGTATTTAATTTCATTTAATTACGTCCTTTTATTATTCTTTATCTTATCCCTTTGATTCTAGTAAATAAAAGACCGTCTGTAAAGGCCAGACAGTCTAATTATTTATTATTCCGAAAACTAAGTCAAAATCCATTAAATTATTTTTTCCATAAGAAGGGTATCATAGAAAACATGGTCAATCTGGATTCGCTTGCTTAAACGGCCTACTTGTTGAAAACCATAACGCTTATATAACTTGATAGCTCTTTGATTATTCGCCATAACCTCTAAATTAAGTACCTTAATATTATTTTCTTCCGCAAACAGAATCAACTCTTCCATAAAAACTGATCCCATACCGTAGCCCCAATATTCTTTGATAATAGCCATCCCAATTTCTGCCACATGGGCTTGACGAGAGTGATTCAAGGAGATTAAATTAGCTAAACCTACCAGTTGGTCATCCACCTCAATCACTAAAAAGAGGTCCCGGTCACTGTTGAGATATTGCTGAATGAGGGTTTTCTCCCGGTCAAGTGTCATGCCCGGATCAAACATAATAAAATTAGTTTCCCGAGAGACATGACGCAACAGACCAATAATCGCTTTGGCATCTGAGAGTCGGGGTTCTCGTATTATAGTTTCTAATTCTTCCGTTTTAATCTCCGCTTGATTATCTTCATTTTTTAGCATTAGGTCCTCCTAAAAAATTTTTTCAACCATTTATCTAGTAAATCTGTATAAATTCCAGCTTCTTGCTGGCTATGGATTTGGATTAACCGATCTTGGTCCCCTTGACCTGAAAACTCAATCCACAAATAATCATTAGGTAAAGCAGGTTCCATAAATTGGGCCCATTCAATTAAAACAACTTTATCCGCTGCCAGATAATAGTCCCAATCCATGTCTTCTTGCCCCCCCGCCTCAAGACGATAAGCATCGATATGAACCAAAGTCATTTGATCTAGGGAATATTCTTTTACGATGGTGTAAGTGGGGCTTTTGATGGCACGCTGGATGCCTAAGGCTCGGCCCAGACCCTGGGTAAAGGTCGTCTTACCTGCTCCTAGATTACCTTCTAAACGTAGTACCATTCCCGCCTGTAAATAAGGGGCTAAAGCGGCTGCCAAGGCCTGAGTTTCTTGACTGGATTGTGTAATAATTTGCATTTCGGGGTCAGCTACCTTTCCCTTATATTTTCTGATGTCGTTTCCATTATAACGAAAGTTCTATTTTAATGCGATTTATTTGACTTTTCCCTATTTTATTGCTATTTTTAATAGGAATAAGTAAAAAAATCAAGGAGGGTTTTTTATGAAAAAATCACTTAAATTTATGGCAATGGCTGCCTTATCCTTATTATTAGTGGCATGTAATAATAATAACCACAATACTGACCAAGCCGCTAGTCAAGAAGCCGCTAGCTCAGCGGTCGAAAGCCAAAGTTCTGAAGCTGCTAGCTCTTCAACTAGCGAAAGTACCAGTTCAGATTCTATGACGAGTGGCTCCGAAAATAACTCAGAATCAGAAGCTAACTCAGATGAATCTGCCAGCGATAGCGAAGCAAATGGTGACGAAGCTATGGGCGAAACTGCTAAATTTAGCTTCTATATCGCAGGTCAAGAAGGTGCTATCTTAGAAGCAGATGTTCCTGTAACTGAAGACATGAGCGTTCTAGATGCCATGGAAAGTATCGATGATTTAGACTTCACCTTCAATGAAGAAGAAGGTGTAATTGACCATATTGCTGAATACGAAAATGATTACGAAAATGGCGTTACCTGGACATATCTCTTTAACGACCAATTTGCCGAATTAGGGGTTGTGTCACAAAAGCTTAAAGCTGGTGACAAGATTGCTTGGTACTACGGTACTGCTGATGACCTACCAGAAATTATTATTCCAGCTGAAGAAGATGCTACAACTGAAGAAGACGCTGAATAATATTGTTTCATATTAAAAATTGAACGCTGCCCCTAGGGGCAGCGTTTTTGTTTAGCTTGTATGAGGGGTGGTATTTAACATTAGTGTAGTAACTTGCCCAGAAAAAATTTTTGGTAACTATTGTTCGCTAAGACTTGCGAAGATAAATTTCTTGGCACGTCTGGCTCCTGTAAAATTACCAAAATCTTTTCTAACAAGTAAAATCCCGGTCAAAAGCAGCCGGGACTTTCATATTTCCCTGCAATTCCATGATGTTGACACATATTATTTCCTCCTAAAAAAAATTAAAAGGCCCCCAGCCAATCACGCAAGGTGACAACTAGGGGCACTTTAAAATCTAACTTTTTACTGAAATTATCCCATTTGAGCTTGGCGGGCAGTGATGACAGACACTTTATACACATCTTCTTCCACACAACCACGAGATAAGTCAGATACTGGCTTGTTCAAACCTTGAAGGATTGGGCCAATAGCTTGGTAACCCCCCAAACGTTGGGCGATCTTGTAGCCGATGTTACCAGATTGGATTTCTGGGAAAACAAAGACTGTTGCGTGACCTGCTACTTTTGATTCAGGAGCTTTCTTTTCAGCAACCGCTTCAACATAAGCCGCATCAAATTGTAATTCACCATCGATTGGTAGTTCAGGAGCTAATTCTTGAGCTAATTTAGTCGCTTCAACGACCCGGTCAACATCATCCGATTTTGCAGAACCTTTGCTTGAGAAACTCAACAAAGCAATGCGAGGATCAATTTCAAACATTTCAGCAGTTTTTGCAGAAACAACCGCAATTTCAGCTAATTGTTGAGCAGATGGGGCAATATTAATGGCACAGTCAGCAAAAATTAAACGTTGACCATCATTTTCACGCGGAATCATTAAGAAAGCACCAGAGGTTGATGAAATACCTTCTTTAGTCTTGATAATTTGTAGAGCTGGACGTACAGTATCACCGGTTGAGTATTGAGCACCGCAGACCATTCCATCCGCTTTGTCCATATACACTAACATTGTACCGAAGTATGCATGGTCTTTTAACATGGTTTGAGCTTTAGCTTCGTCAACTTTACCTTTACGACGTTCAACAAAAGCAGCTACCATTTGGTCGTATTCTGGATAATTTTCTGGATCGATAATTTCAATTCCATCAATAATCCAAGAGTTCTTTTGCGCAATTTCTTTAATTTCATCAGGGTTACCAATTAAGACTGGATCCACTAATTCATCTGCTTTCAAACGAACCGCTGCGCCAAGGACGCGAGGATCGGTAGCTTCTGGATAGACAATGGATACATGTTGCCCTTTCAAGTGTGCTGAGAGTGTCTTAATTACATCTTTTTTCATGCATATTCCTCCATTTTTGTTTGTGCTAACACAATTACTACTTTTATTATATCGCTAGATAGGCCCTAAGCACAATATGAAAGCATAATATAGAATATAAGCTCAGGTTATAGCTTGGACATCCTCCCACCTGGTCAGCTTGGGATATAAAAAAAGGATGGCCCATTGCCATCCTTTGCATTTACTATTCCTAAAAAAACTCAATCATAATAATTTACTAAGCACATCAAAATAAAATGACTTCGTCGTTTAAAAGCAAACATCAAAACTTTTAATGTCGTGGTGGTGGACTCTAATTATTATCTGGATTTTCTGGAGTTTGCGCCTTAATTGTTTCGAAATTCACTGGACTACTGGTTTGTTCTTCCCGTTGCCGTTTCTTTTCCGCCCGGTAAGCTCGTCGTTGTTTTTGTCGGTTAGAAGTAGCCCATTTAGAATAGTCTTCTTCTTCCATGGCTTGCACTTGTCCCAAGAGATAACCATTTCCCACTTGGGAGAAGAAATCATGGTTAGAGGTACCTGTAGAGATTCCATTCATCACGATAGGGTTGACATCTTCAGCCGTGTCAGCAAAAAGTGGGTCAAATCCAAGGTTTTGTAAGGCTTTATTGGCATTGTAGCGGACAAAGGTATTAACTTCTTCGGTCCAGCCTAATTCATCATAAATGTATGAAGTGTATTTTTCTTCATTGTTATATAACTCAAAACAAAGATTGAAGACCCATTGTTTGAGTTCTTCTTGGTCAGTTTCACTCAAGGCATTGTAGCCTAACTGGAATTTATAGCCAATATAGGTTCCATGAACGGATTCATCCCGCAAAATTAGTTTAATAATTTCAGCCACATTAGGCAATTTATTATTACCCAAATACCATAATGGTGCATAGAAACCGGAATAGAATAAAAAAGATTCTAACAAGACTGAAGCGGCTTTTTTCTGAAGCGGAGTCCCGGTTTGATAAATCCGGTTAATTTTATCAGACTTAAATTGGATTAACTCGTGGGTATCCGTCCATTCAAAAATCGCATCAATTTCCGCATTGGTATTTAAAGTGATGAAAATCGTTGAATAGGATTTAGCGTGGACAGATTCCATGAAATGGATATTGGATAAAACAGAACGTTCATGACTAGTCCGAGCATCTGGTAACAGAACGATCGCTCCCTGTTCAGATTGGACGGTATCTAAGAGGGTCAAGCCCCCAAAAACTTTCCCCACCATATCTTGCTCAGCCTTAGAGAGGCGGCGCCAGTCATCTAAGTCATTCGAAACCGGAATCCGGGTATCGAGCCAGAACTGCTCGGTTAATTTTTCCCAGGTGAGTTTATCAATGACGTCTTCAATATCGTTCCAGTTGATTGCTTTATAATTTGGTTGAACCATGTCGACTTCCTTTCTTATTGACCCTAAATTGAACAAGATTCACAGTAATTTGACCCAATTTCATCCCCATCATCGGTAAAGGTACGGACGTAGTAAATTGATTTGATCCCTTGGTTCCAGGCATAGTTCCGTAGAATATTTAAGTCTCGCGTGGTTAATTTATTATCATCAGCTTTTTTCCAAGGATATAGACCCGATGGAATTTCAGACCGCATAAAGAGAGTCATAGACATACCTTGGTCGATATGTTTTTGGGCTGCCGCATACACATCAATCACCAGACGCATGTCAATGTCATATGCAGACTTATAATAGTCAATGGTATCATTGGATAAGTATGGAGCTGGATAATAGGTTTTACCTGTTTTCTTTTCTTGGCGTTCTTCAATTAAGCGAATGATTGGATGCAGACTTGCTGAAGTTTCATTGACGTATGAAATGGATCCAGTCGGTGCGATGGCTTGTCGGTAAGCGTGATAGAGGCCATGGACTTGAACTTTTTCTTTGAGGGCTTGCCAGTCCTCAGCCGTTGGTAGGTGAATCCCCTTCATAATCTCTTTGACTTTATCGGATTGGATTTCAAAAGGTTGGTCAATATAACGGTCAAAATAAAGACCAGAAGCATAATCAGACTTATCAAAGTTATAGAAGGATTGACCCCGTTCTTGGGCAATCTGATTAGACGAAAGCAAGGTATAATAATTTACCGCATAGAAGTAAGCTTCGGTTAATTCTAAGGATTCGTCAGAACCATAGTCGATCTGATTAATCGCGAATAAGGTGTGAAGCCCCATGGCCCCTAGACCAATGGTATGTTGGAGCTCATTTCCGTTTTTAACGGAAGGAACTGCATCAATTGAAGTATGGTCAGTAACAAAGGTCAATGCCCGCACAGCGACATCAATGGATTGGGCGAAATTAGGTGATTGCACCATATTGACCACATTGGTTGAACCTAAATTGCATGAAATATCCATGCCCATTTCTTCATAACTTTGGTCATCTCGAATTTTAGATGGTTTTTGGACTTGGAGAATTTCAGAACATAAGTTAGACATGACAATCCGACCATCAATCGGGTTGGCTTCATTGGCGGTATCAATATTAATGATATAAGGGTAGCCAGATTCTTGTTGGAGCTTAGAAATTTCATTTTCTAACTCACGGGCTTTGACTTTATACTTGCGAATATTAGGGTTATGGACCATATTTTCATATTCTTCGGTAATATCGACATAAGCAAAAGCTTGGCCGTATTCTCGTTCCACGTCATAAGGTGAGAACAAGAACATATCGGCATTTTCTGCCACTAATTCGTAGAACTTATCCGGAACAGTTAAGCCTAAAGATAAGGTCTTGACCCGGATTTTTTCATCGGCATTTTCTTTCTTAGTCGATAAGAAACGGACTACGTCTGGGTGGAAAACGGATAGGTAAACCACACCAGCCCCATTCCGTTGGCCTAATTGGTTGGCATAAGAAAAGGAATCTTCGAATAATTTCATGACTGGGACAACTCCGGAAGCAGCATTTTCCACTTTTTTGATTGGAGCACCTTCTTCACGAAGATTAGATAAGTTGATTCCAACCCCACCTCCACGCTTAGATAGCTGCAAGGCTGAGTTAATTGACCGACCTATGGCATTCATATCATCAGAAATTTCAATCAAGAAACAAGAAACCATTTCTCCCCGCCGTTTACGACCCGCATTTAAGAAAGTTGGGGTCGCCGGTTGGAAACGTTGGGTAATCAATTCATCCCGTAATTTGCGGGCAAAGTCAGGGTCACCATTAGCTAAATACAAGGCATTAAAGACAATCCGGTCTTCAAAGCGTTCTAAATACCGCTTGCCGTCATTAGTCTTAAGGGCATATTGGTTATAAAACTTATGGGCTCCCATGAAAGACTTAAAACGGAATTTATAATCATAGGTCGATTGCATGAGTTCTTTAATAAAGGACCGATCATACTTATTAATAAACTCAGCTTCAATATATTCATGCTCGATGAGGTAATCTAATTTTTCATCCAAGGTATAGAAGAAAACTGTATTAGGGTTCACATGTTCCAAGAAAAAAGCTCGAGCTGCTTCCTTATCTTTATGAAGCGGGATTTTGCCGTCCACGGGAATATTTAATTCATTATTTAATTTAAAGTAAGTAATTTCGTTAGGACTTTTAGACTGAATGGGTGTTTTCAAGGTGCTTCACTATCTCCTTTACTTTGTTGACATCATTGACGGAGCCCATAAATTCGAACTCGTGCAAGAGGGGGAGGTCATAATCTAAGGCCAAATCTTTGGCGGTAAAACAGAATAAATCATTGAAATTGCGGTTTCCCCCGCCAATAACGCCTTGGCAGTGGGTTAAGTTAGCACCTGTCTCAATGAAATCATTCATAATATCCGTTACTTCAATCTCATAGGTGGGGACAATCATAATAAAATCTTGGTCAACTTCGGTAAAACAATTGGCTTCGGAAATCTCTAATAAGGGATAGTCAAACTTGTTTACAAAGCGGCGCGTATTGCCCACGATGGACATATAAACTAGTAACATCTCAATACCTCCTTGGAAAAATGTCAATTATTATCTTACCATGTAGCTTCCTTGGCAACAAGGATAAAAATCCGAATATTTAGTGGTTTGAATTTTATGCAACACAATATATTGTGGTCATATGTAAGGGATTGTAAATAACTAAGCTCGTCGCCCTTTAATTTTTAAAGGAAAAAATTATTAATTTATACCTGCTTAGGATAAAATCTACTTTACTTGTTTTAGTCAGCTGACAGGCGTAAACTAGAATAGAAGCAAATAACGTTTTGAAAGGAGTTGCCCATGTCCACCACTCAGACTAAAAAAAATAATATTACCGATGCTGAATGGGAAATCATGCGGGTTTTGTGGGCCCAAGCCCCTTTAGAATCAAGGCAAATTATTGACCGGATTCTGACCCTCCATCCCTGGAAAGAAGCCACGGTTAAAACTCTCATCCAGCGCTTGGTTGATAAAGAAGCCATAGCTAAAAACACCCTAGTTTCACCCTACCAATACACCCCTCTAGTCGACCAAATCCAAGTCTCCAATGAAAAATTAGACCAAGTGTTTCAAAAAAACTGCACTAAAGACGCGGGGGCCCTCATCCAACATAGCTTGGATATAGCCACCCTATCCCAGGCAGATTGCCAACGTCTCATCCAAGTTTTGGAAACAAAAGCTCAAACTGCACCTGACCAGGTTGCATGCCAATGCCCACCCGGCCAATGCCACTGTCATTTACACAGTCATCATGCTTAAACTGAATCAGTTTAACTCACGAAAGGAAAACCTATGAAAAAAGAAAAATCCTGTGGGGCCCTAGTTTATCATACAGATAGTAAAGGCCAAGTAATTTATTTATTAATTCAACATAAAAATGGTGGTCACTGGGCCTTTACCAAGGGCCACGTTGAAGGCCAAGAAAGTGAAGCAGAAACGGCTTTACGTGAAATTCAAGAAGAAGTTCAGCTTCAAGTTGACTTAGATCAAGGCTTTCGTCACCTTACCACCTACAGTCCCAAGCCAGGTGTGACCAAGGATGTCATCTACTTTGTAGCCCAAGCTCAAAGTCAAACGGTTAAAACTCAAGCTGAGGAAGTCCTTGCCTATGCTTGGCTTCCCTTTGACCAAGCCCTGGCTCAATTAAGCTATCCTAATGACCAGGCCATCCTAAGCGCCGCCCATGACTACCTAAGTAAAAAGTAATTACTTTTTTTAAAACTCAGCAAGATAACCACCGCCACCAAGCACCTTATTATAGGCTTGGTGGCGGCTTTTTATTTAGTGTAATTTTTCTAGCGGGTGGAAGCCAAGAATCAGGGTTCTACCCAAGCTTGCCTGCTTAAATTTTGCTTGTTGTGACAGATTTTTTATACTTATTAGTCAAGTACAGAAAGCCCAGGTTAGCTTTCTTTACTTACCACATAAGTATGGAAAAATCAGCTCAGTTTTCTTTACTTACCA